>CAIYUN010000072.1 GCA_903929355.1 uncultured Opitutaceae bacterium | reverse complement strand
GTCCGCCCGCAAGGAGACCATTGACGGCGTTGAATACAATGTCGTCCTGCGCGACGTGACCATGGACTCGCATCCCGCCTACACCGGCGAGAAGCGCCTCGTGGACACGGCTGGCCGCGTGGAAAAGTTCACCACCAAGTTCAAGCGCACCACGGCCAAAGCGGCCAAGTAAGCGCGCCGGGCGCCCTCATTTCCAGCCCTCCGGCCTGCCGGGGGGCTTTTTTGCGGCCGGCGGAACCGGCCGTCGGCCCGGGCCCACCGGTCGGTGAATCAATTGGCTCGGAGCGATAATTATATTCGTGTGTTTTCGTGGGTTTCGTGGGCCAATCTTCCCTCCATGCGAATCCGTGCTTTCCAAGGTCTGGTCCCCGTGCCCGCGCTCGCGCCCGAGGTGGCGTGTGTGCCCTACGACGTCGTGGACGCCGCCGAATCGGCCGCGTTGGTCGTCGGCAAACCCCGCAGTCTGCTGCATGTGGACCGCGCCGAGATCGACCTGCCACCCGGCACCAACCCCTACAGCGACGCGGTCTATGCCCGGGCCCGCGAGAATTTTCTCCAGCTCCAGCGCGACGGCGTGCTGGTGCGGGAGACGGAGCCGTGCCTCTATCTCTACCAGCAGCAGATGGGCGCACACCGCCAGCGCGGTCTTGTGGCCGTCTGCCATGTGGAGGATTACGACGCCAACCTCATCAAGAAGCACGAGAAGACCCGCAAGGACAAGGAGGACGACCGCACGCGTCTGATTGACACCCTGAGCGCCGGCACCGGTCCGGTGTTTCTGACCTACCGCGGCGAGCCGGCGGTCAACGTCCTCGTCGCGCGCCTCGTGCAGACCGCGCCGCAGCACGATTTCACCGCGCCCGACGGCATCCGCCACACGGTCTGGCGCATCCCGGGCGGCGCGGAGTGGACGCAGGCGTTTGGCCAGGTGCCGGTGACCTACATCGCCGACGGCCACCACCGTGCGGCCAGCGCGGCCCGGGTCGCGCGCCTGCGCCGCGAGCGCAATCCGGCCCACCGGGGCGACGAGGACTACAACTGGTTCCTCTGCGTGCTGTTCCCGGCCAGCGAGCTGAAGATCCTGCCCTACAACCGCCATGTTTTCAGCCTCAACGGCCTCGAGCCGGCGGCTTTCCTCGAAAAAGTGCGGGCCACGTTCGGGCTGGAGACGGGGGTCGCGCCCTCACCCGACGCCACGGGTCGCGTGAGCATGTATCTCGGCGGCCAATGGTATGGCCTGCGCTGCCCGGCCGATCCCAAGGCCGACCCGGTCGCGCGGCTCGATGTGAGCATCCTGCAGGACAAGCTGCTGGCGCCGCTGCTGGGGGTGGACGACCCGCGCACCAGCAAGCGGATTGATTTCGTCGGCGGCATCCGCGGCCCGGGCGAGCTGGTTCGAAGGGTGGACGCGCAGGGTGGGGTGGCGTTCTCGATGTATCCGGTGACGCTCGACCAGCTCATGGACATCGCCGACGCCGGTCAGATCATGCCGCCCAAGAGCACCTGGTTCGAGCCCAAACTGCGCTCCGGGCTGTTTGTCCACATCTTCTGAGCGCCAACAGGTGATGGCCTGCTTGAATGCCGTTGCCCTTGGCGCGGCTTAAGCTCCATGTTTCCGCCGCACCCTCGCCGGCGACCGGTGGTCGGTCTGAGGTCGCATCCACTATGCCCGAAAAACCATTTTCCGATCCAAAGAAAACCCAGAAGCTGGCCCCGTTCTGGCGCGCCCTGATCGAGGTTGGGTTCATCATTTTTCTCTATTACTCGAATCTTCTGATGGGGGAGTACGAAGGTTCGGGCCAAGGTCCCATCCGAGGTCTGGGATGGGCATTGCAGGACATCTTCACCGCCACCAATTTCGCCATCGCCCTGGTCACGGCCCTCGTCGGGTATGTGGTGATCGAGGTGCTCCGGAAGAGACTATAGGGCAAGCTCGATGGTTGAACCCTGGAGGCTGGGCCCGGATTGGGACGCGCATCCGCGAAGGCAAAACCAGTCAGCTCCTGCCAATTACTGCCACCACATCAGGGGTTTAGCTGATCCACCCCACCAGGGTTGCCGGCTGCGGCAGTCACGGGTTGAGGGCTAAGGGCGAGACGGAAGCCCTCTCGGTTGTAGCGAACGTTTGGGGCTGTGCTGACCCGGGCGGCAGAACGACAGGCAGCCGAATCACCATTCCAGCCACCGCCGCGAAGGATGCGGGCGCTTCCAGATGTCGGACCGACGGGATCCGTCACCGCACCGCCCGGGTAGCTCCCGAAGCGATCCAAACACCACTGCGAGACATTCCCATTCATGTCATAAAGGCCCCAGGCATTGGGTTGTTTGGTGGCCACCGGATGGGTCGTGTTGCCGCTATTCGGCGAATACCACGCCAGCGCATCGAGATCGCCGGCGTGCGGGGTGGACGTGCCGGCGCGACACGCATACTCCCACTGTGCCTCGGTCGGCAGGGTGTAAACGTAGCCGGCGGGCAAACGGCCGGCGGCCCGCTCGCGCGCATTCAGTTTCTCGCAGAAGCCCATCACGTCACTCCATGAAACTCGCTCAACCGGTTGGGTGTCACCTTTGAACACGCTCGGGTTGTTTCCCATCAGCGCCGTCCACTGCGCCTGCGTGACATCAGTGGCACCAAGAAAAAAGACTTTGGTCAGGGTCACCTTGGTTTGCGGACCCTCATTGGCGGCACGGCCGGCTTCGTCCGGCGGGCTTCCCATCAAAAACATGCCGGCGGGGATTTTCACCAGCTTGATGCCGGTCGCAGCGGCGATCTGGGCAATAAATACCGTGGCACTTCCCTGCGCCACCGTATCCGAAACGCGGGGGAACAGCGGCGTATCGGATTGCCCAAGATTCTGGCCCTCAGACGGCGCGACGAATGGGAGCAAACCCATCAAGCCGATGATGGCGCGAAAGCGATCTGAACACCTACCACGATGGCGAGGGTTTTTCATGGGAAGGCGGAGTTTGGTGGCGAGGCGGGTCAGGCGTGAAAGGCACTTTGGCATCGGGAAATGATCGTTCAAAATACTTATTAGACACCCAGGGCGTGGTTTTCTTAGTCGAATCTTTAATTTCCGGAGCGAAAGTGAGGCAGTTGCTCAGCATGCTGGACAAGTGGTTGAGACCAAGAGTATTGACGATGCCTAGGACGGGTTTTCATGCAGGCCCAACCAATATTTGGCCCCAGGCGCAACTGCCTCACACCGGTAGGCCAAGGGTCAGCCGGGCGCAGAAGGGGATTCGGAGCCGGGATGGGGAAATGCTCAGTCACATTTTTTCCACCAGCACGCCCCACCGCCCCAGCTCCTGTAAGCCGCTTTCGGCTGCAGGCTTTCACCGCCGCTCCAGCCGCCGCAGGAGCAGGCGTTGCAGCAGGATGAAACCGAGCAGCAGCGTGCCGATGATGATCCGCGTCCAGGCGGCGTCCAGGCGGCCGTCAAAATCGAGGGCGGACTTGATGGTGCCGAGGATGAGCACGCCGCACAGCGTGCCGGGCATCTGGCCGCGCCCGCCGGTCAGCAGCGTGCCGCCGATCACCACCGCTGCGATGGCGTCCAGCTCCATGCCGGTGCCATAGATTGAGTTGCCGGAGCCGGTGATGAAGGTGTTGACCACCCCGGCGAGCGCCGCGGTCAGGCCGCAGAGGGTGTAGGCGGCGATCTTGGTCGCGCTCACCGGCAGGCCCATCAGCCGCGCCGAGGACTCGCTGCCGCCGATGGCCAGCAGGTTGCGGCCAAACCGCGTGTGGTGCGCGAGGACATACCCCGCCAGCAAGACCGCCCCAAAGATCAGCAGGGGCAGCGGATGCACGCCCACCGGGCCCAGCTGCATCATGAAATCCACCAACTGCCGATGGAACGGGTGGCGGATCTCGACGCTCTCGGTGCTGATCCAGAAGGCACACCCGCGCGCGAGGAACATGCCCGCCAGCGTGATGAGAAACGGCGGCTGCCGGAACCGCTCAATGAGCACCGCCATGCCCGCGCCAAAGGTCGCGCCGGCCGCGAGGGCCGCCGCCGCCGCCACCACCGGATGGACCCCGTGGCGCTCCACCAAGGTTGCCACCAGGATGGTCGCGCAGCCTGCCACCGCCCCGACTGACAGGTCGATGCCGCCGGCGAAGATCACCAACGTCAGGCCCACGGCCATGATCCCCACGCTGGACTGCGCCGTCAGGATGTTGACCGCATTACCCGTGGAGAAAAAATACGGGTACATCAGGCCGGCCGCCCCGAAGAGCAGCAGCAGGATCGTGGCCGTCACCAGCAGCGGCAGCCGGGCGTTCCACCGCGGGCTCATGCGGCCCTCCCCGGTTTCAGGCGCGCGAACCAGCGGCGCGTCGTTTCCGACTGCGCCAGGCACGCGGCGATGATGACCACCGCCTTGGGCACCGGGGCCACGGCCGACGGCACACCGAGGTAAAACATCGTGACAGTCAACGTCTGCAGGAGGAGCGCGCCGAAGAAGGAGCCCAAGAGGCACAGGCGCCCGCCGCTGAGGGCGGTGCCGCCGACGACCACCGCAAAAATTGCGTCGAGTTCCATGGTGCTCCCCATGCCAAAGGGGTCCGCCGAACCGATGTCGGAGATCTTGATGAGGCCGGCGAGGCCCGCGCACACGCCGCACCCCACGTAGGCCAGGCAGCGCACCCGGCCGGTGGCGAGACCGGCAAAACGGCTGGCAGTCGGGTTGTCCCCCGCCGCCTCCAGAAACAAGCCGGCCGCGCTGCGGCGCAGCCCGGCCCAGGTGACGAGATAGAGCGCCGTCACCAGGAGCGGTGCCACCGGCAGCCCGGCAATGAGGCCGTGGCCCATCCATTGGAACCCGCCGGGCGGAATCTGGACCACCTTGCCGCCCGTGAGGAGCTGGGCGAGGCCACGCCCGGCGACCATCATCACGAGGGTCGCCACGATGGGTTGGATGCGGGCGCCGGCGACCAGCAGGCCGTTCACGAGCCCGCACGCCAGCGCGGCCGCGAGCGCCGCCATCACGGCGGTGGCGGCCCCGTGACCGTCCAACAACAGCCGCGCGGCCCATCCCCCCGCCACGGCCATCACCGTCCCGACGGACAAATCAATGCCGCCGGTTGCGATCACCAGCGTCATCCCCAGGGCCAGGACCAGGCCGTAGCTGCCATTTTTTACAATGTCGATGACCGGGCTGACCAGCCGGCCGTCCTGCAGGGTGACGGAGAGAAAATTTCGGCCCTCGCGGAGGCCGTCGGCCACGTTGACCGCCAGCAGCAGCAGCAGACCGGCCAGTGGCCAGACCGCGGGTGAGCGCCGCCAGAAACGTGGGCGCGGCTCACCCATGGTCCTGATGCCCCCCCGCCATCGCCCGCATGAGGCCGGGCAGCTCGATGGCCGTGCCCGTCAGCTCGGCGACCTTGCGCCGCTCCCGCAACACCACGACCCGGGTGCTGACACGCACGACCTCCTCGATTTCCGAGGAGATGAACAGCACGGCCAGGCCGTCGGCGCGGAGCTGGGCGATCAGCTGCTCGATCTCCGCCTTGGCGCCGATGTCGATGCCCCGCGTCGGCTCGTCGAGGATGAACAAGACGGGCTGCGTGGCGAGCCAGCGGGCGAGGAGGACCTTTTGCTGGTTCCCGCCGGACAGGTTGCGGATCGGGGTCTCCGGGCCCGGGGTCTTGATGCGCAGAGCCCGGATGTAGTGGTCGCACAGTTTCTCCTGCTCGGCGCGGGCCAGCGTGCGCCACGCACCCCGTTTGGCCTGCAACGCCAGGATCAGGTTTTCGCGCACCGAAAGGTTCGGGAGAATGCCCTCGATTTTGCGGTCCTCCGAGCAAAAGGCCAGCCCGTGCCGCACCGCCGCGCGCACTGAACCAAGCCGGAGCTCATGGCCGTCAAAGCTGATCCGGCCGCTGTCGGCGCGATCAATCCCGAAAAGCAGCCGGGCAGTCTCGGTTCGGCCCGAGCCCAGCAGCCCGGCGAGCCCGGTGACCTCGCCACGCCGGAGCGTGAGATCGAACGGATGCAGCGCGCCGCGCCGGGAGATTTGGCGGGCCTCGAGGAGGGGGGCGGTCGGCCCACCCGCCTCCGGCCGCGCCGCGCGGGCCGGCTCGCCGGCGCCCGCCGCCGGACCCGGGGCGGCCGGCAGCTCGCGGCCGAGCATCTTTCCCACCAGCGCGAGCCGGGGCAGCTCGGCGGTGGCAAACTCACCCACCAGGGTGCCGTTGCGGAGCACGGTGATCCGGTCGCTGACCGCATACACTTGCTCGAGAAAATGGGTCACGAACACAATGCCCAGCCCTTGGGCGCGCAACTGCCGCATGATCTTGAACAGCTCCTCCACCTCTTTCTCGTCGAGGCTGGCGGTGGGCTCGTCGAGCACCAGCAGCTTCGCGCGCAGGTCGAGCGCGCGCGCAATGGCGACCATCTGCTGGACGGCCAGGGGCAGCAGGCCGAGCTCGGCGTCCACGTCGCAGGTGATTTCCAGGCGCGCGAGCGCCGCGCGCGCGTGGCGGCGGAGTGCCGGCCAGTTCAGCAGGCCGAATCTCCCCGGCTGGCGGCCCAGACCGATGTTCTCCGCCACCGACAGCGACGGGATCAGGTTGACCTCCTGGTAGACGGTGCTGAGGCCGAGCCGTTCGGCCTCCTTGGGCGAGCCGGGCCGGACCAATCCGCCCTCGAGGCGGATCTCCCCCTCATCGGCCGGATGCACGCCGGTGAGCACCTTGATGAGGGTGGACTTGCCCGCGCCATTCTCCCCGAGCAACGCGTGGATCTCCCCGGCACGGACGGTGAAGTCCACGCCCGCCAGCGCGACGACCCCGGGAAATTTTTTACCGATGCCGCGAAGGGTGAGCAGGGGGGCGGTCATGCCGGCTTAAAAGCGGGGTGAGACTACTTCGCCGAGGCTGCGAGGTCCAGGGGGCAACCCGCGCACAGGGGGACGGACGGCGGCACTCAATACTGGCGGCTCGCCACCGCGGCTTTGGCGTTGGTGGCGTCGAACAGCTCGTCCGGGTTGTAGCTGAGGCGCGGCACCTTCTGGCCAGCGACCACCTTTTCCACCGCGTCATAGACCACGGGTCCCGCGAGCGGGTTGCACTCGACCACGCAGTTGATCTTGCCGACCACAATCGCCTGCACCGCCTCTTTCAGGCCGTCAATTGAGACAATCATGATGTCCGTGCCCGGCTTCAGGCCGGCCTCTTCGATGGCCTGGATGGCGCCAATCGCCATGTCGTCATTGTGTGAATAGACGATGTCGAAATCCCCCTTTTTGTATTTTTTGAGGAAAGCCTCCATGACCACCTTGCCGCCGTCTCGTTTGAAATCGCCGCTCTGCGAGTCAATGATCGTCAGGTTGGTCCCTTTGATCGCATCCGCAAACGAGTTGTGCCGGTCGTTGGCCGGGGCGGAGCCGGGCGTGCCCAGCAATTCCAGGATGCGACCCTTGCCGCCCGTGTGCTTGACCACCCAGTCCGCCACCATCTGCCCCTCCTTCTTGAAGTCGGAGCCGACGAAACACGCATAAAGGGTGTCGTCGTCCACCTTGATCGAGCGGTCGGAGAGAATAACGGGGATTTTCGCGTCCCGGGCTTCCTTGAGCACGGGCTCCCAGCCGGTTTCAACCACCGGGGCGATGACGATCGCATCCACATGCTGCGCGATAAAGCTCTTCACGGCGCTGATCTGGTTCTCCTCCTTGCCCTGGGCTTCCGAAAACTTCAGGTTAATGCCCCGTTTCTCGGCCTCGGCCTTGAAGGACGCGGTGTTGGCCGCCCGCCAGGCGTTTTCGGCGCCTTCCTGGGCAAAGCCGATGGTCAGCTGCTTGGCCGCCGCAGGAGCGGAGGTGGCGTCGGGGCTCTTGCCGCAGCCGGCCAGCATCAGGCCGACGAGCAGAATGGGGAATTGAACGGTGGGTTTGATCTTCATGGGGTGGGGAGCTAATTCGGGGAAAAAGTCAGGGAGACCGGATGTCCTCCGGTGCGGAGGTGAGGTCGGCAACAGGTGTGCTCCCGGTGACGACCGCGTTTTGAGCCGGGGTTAGGGCCGGCCGGAATCGGCCGGGTCGTCGGCGGTGACAAAATCATGCGCCACGCTGATAAAGGCATTGGCGCGGAGCCGCTGGACCCAATGGTTCTCCGCCTCGCGGGCCATCTGGGCCGCGAGGATTTTCTCGATCTCGCCGCTGACGTCGGGCAGCGACTGGATGCCGGCGGCCTTGCGTTCTTCGAGAAAGACCAGGTAGCAGCCCCCGGGTGGAGGGGTCACAATCGGATCGGCGGTCTGCCCAGGAGACATCTTGAAAAGCGGGTCGGCAAACGCCGGGATGAGATTGGATTTGGTCTGCCAGCCCTGGTCGCCGCCCTTGGCCCGCATGGCATCCTGGCTGACCTCGCGGGCGAGGGCATCGAATTTCTCGCCCGCCTGCAGCCGTGCCAGCACTGGGCGGGCACGTTCCAGCAGCTGTGGGTCGGTCTCGCCGTCCGCCCGGTTGAACGAGATCATCCGCCAGTGCACCGCCGCCTCCTGGTAGAACTTGCTTTGGTTTTCCTGGTAGTAGGACTCGATGCGGGCGGGGCTGACGACACTCTCGTTCCGGTGCTGCTGGTTCCGCATCACGCTGTAAATGATGTCCTCCTCCACCTTCTTGCGGTAATCGCGCTCGGTCCACCCGTTTTCGCGGAGATAGGAGAGATATTTTGCCCGGTCGCCGTCGAAGGGCGGGTTCAGCAGGGTCTCGGCGATGGCGTTGTCAATGTAGCTCGACGGGATGTGGCGTTTGGGGTCCTTCTGGAAATCCTTCACGATCAGAATGCGGTTGATCAGCTCGTTGAGCAGGTCGCTCTCGAGCGCCCCCAGCAGTTTGTTGAATTCCTGCTCGTTGTGGGCGGTGCGTGACAGCGCTTCCAGCCGCGGGCTGATTTCACGGCGCAGATCCTCGAAGGTGATGATGCGGTCCTCGACCACGGCGATCACCGAGTCGCTTTCCATCGCGGGTGGGTGGGCGGCGGGGGGGGCGGTCGTGATGTCAAGGGCCACCCCCGGGTCGCCGCCCGCCGGACCGGTGGCCGCGAAGGCGCGGACCGCGAGCACGGCGGCAAATAAAACGGGGGCGCGGAGGAGGCGGAAAATCATGCGGCGGGGGGGAGATGGATGATGAAACGGATGATCTCACGCAACCGTAGGAGCGGACCGGGTGCGGTCAACCTTGGAAAACGCGCGCCCGGCATGACCCAGTCGTCTGGCCGGCCGCTGTGGCGCAGGCATTTCAGACGGTTGCCCTCGGTTTCGACGGCCCGCAGGCCTTTTTGTTCCGCCTGGATGCGGATTTCGGTCACCAGCAGGAGCGCGCGCACCTCGTCGCCGATCACCCCGAAGCGGTCGCGCAGCTCGGCCTCGATCCCCCGCAGCGCCTCCTGGCTGCCGGCCAGCGCCAGGCGGCGGTAATAGTCGAGGCGCAGCCGCGTCTCCGCCAGATAGGAGGCGGGGAGGCGGGCGGCGATCGGTCGCACCGGCACCGCGCCACCGGCGGCATGTTCGGCGTCGCGCAGCACCGTGTAGGCATCCTCGTGGCGGCCATGCCCCCGGGGAGGGGTGGCCCCGGCCTCGCCGCCGCCGACCTGGACGAAGTCGAGCTTCACCCCGGCACGGACGAGCGCGGCGCCCGGGTCGCCCTTGAGCCGCGCGACACTTTGGCGGAGCAACTGGCAATAGAGCTCGAAGCCCACCCCCACAATGTGGCCGCTTTGCTCGGATCCGAGCAGATTGCCGGCGCCGCGCAGCTCCAGGTCGCGCATTGCGATGCGGAAACCCGCGCCGGGCTGAGTGTGCACCCGCAGCGCGTTGAGCCGCTCCCGGGCGACGTTGAGCAGGCGGGTGTCGCGGTGGAGCAGCAAATACGCGTAAGCCTGGTGCTTGAAGCGGCCGACCCGCCCGCGCAGTTGGTAGAGCTGTGAGAGCCCGAACCGGTCCGCCCCCTCGATGATGAGCGTGTTGCAGTTCGGGATGTCGAGGCCGCTCTCGATGATTGTGGTGCAGACGAGGACCTGGGACTGGCCCGCGACAAACTCCGTCATCACCCGCTCGAGCTCGTCCGCGCCCATCTGCCCGTGGCCGACGGCGATGCCCGCCCCGGGCACCAGCTCGCGCAGCCGTGCGGCCACCCGCGCGATCGACTGCACCCGGTTGTGGAGGTAAAAGACCTGGCCGCCCCGGCGCAGCTCATGCCGGACCGCGTCCACGACGATCTGCTCGTCGTAGGTTTTCACGATGGTCTGGATCGGGAGACGGTTGGCGGGCGGCGTCTCGATCACGCTCAGGTCGCGCGCGCCGGTGAGCGCGAAATACAGCGTGCGCGGGATCGGGGTCGCGCTCAGGGAGAGCACGTCCACGGTCGCGCGCAGCCGCTTGAACATCTCCTTGTGCTTCACGCCAAAACGCTGCTCCTCGTCCACCACCGCGAGGCCGAGGTGGCGGAAGACCACGTCGCGCTGGAGCAGCCGGTGCGTGCCGATGAGGATGTCCACCTGGCCGGCGGCGGTTGCGGCGAGGATCTTTTTCTGCTCCCGCGGCGTCCGGAAGCGGCTGATCAGCTCCACCGCCAGGGGGTAGCCGGCCAGCCGTTCGCGGAAGGTGTTGAGATGCTGCTGGGCGAGCACGGTGGTCGGCACCAGCACCGCCACCTGGCGGCCAGCCTGCGCCACCTTGAACGCAGCGCGGATGGCGACCTCCGTCTTGCCAAACCCCACGTCGCCGCAGATCAGGCGGTCCATCGGGCGGGTGCGCTCGAGGTCGGCCTTGGTCTCCTGGATCGCGCGGAGCTGATCGGGCGTCTCGGCGAAGGGAAACGAGGCCTCGAACTCGCGCTGCCAGTCGTTGTCGGCCGGGCAGGCGTGGCCGGGCTGCGCCTCGCGCGCGGCCTGGACCTGGAGCAGTTCGGCGGCCAGGTCGAGCGTGGCGCGCTCGGCGGCGGCGCGGGTTTTCTCCCAACGGGCCGAGCCCACCCGGCCAAGCGCCGGGCGGATCCTGCCCAGGCCGACATAGCGCGAGACGAGGTGCGACTCGGCCAGCGGCACATGGAGGGTGACATGGTCGTCGAACTCCAGCGAGATGACCTCGCGCACGCCGTCGGTGGCCTCGAGTTTCGTGAGGCCGCGGAAAAGCGCGACGCCGTGCTGGAGGTGGACGACATAATCCCCCTCGGCGAGCTCCGAGAAATCGAGCAGCTGGTCCACCTGGGCCCGCGGCGGGGCGGTGGGCTGACCGCCGGCCGCCGCCTGCCGCGGACGCTGGCGGCCGAAGATCTCCGTCTCCGTCACGACGACCACGCCGGTGCCTGAGGAAGCAGCGCCGGCCACCGAGGTGGGGCGCGTTGTCCCTAACGCGCCGCTCGTCGGCTTGGCCCGGGCTGCGGGGTGAGGGCACCCCGCCCACATTTCCTCCAACCGCGCCCCCTCGTGGTATTCGACCCGGAAGCCCTCGTTCTGTGCGCCGCGCAGGTAACGCGGGCACAGGTGCTTGAGCGCCGGGTCGGCGGCGAGGATCTCCCGGGCGCGCCGCTCTTCGCCCTCCCGGGCGGTGATGATGACAATCGCATGGCCGGATTTTTTCCAGCCGGCCAGTTGGTGGAGAAACTCCCGGCGCGCGTCCTCCTCGAACTGCAGTCGCTCCTGGGCGATGAGCGCATGGTCGGGGTGGCGGCGGTGGTGGGCCAGACTCTCGGTGGCCCAGGTGATTTCAGTGAGATCCTTCCCCGCGAAGAAGGTGGCCGCTTCTCCAAGCTCGCTGATTCCGGTCACGTTGGCGCATTTTGCGGCCAGGGCGGAAAAGCCGGCCAGGCCCTCGCTGGTGAGGCTGCCCGGCTCCTGCTCGAGCGCCGCCGGCTCGATGAGCACGAGGCGGGTGGTGGGCGGCAGATAGTCGGCGAGGCCCGCTGCCGTGGCCAGGCGCACGCGCGGCGAGGCGTCGAGGGTGATGCTCTCGATCGTGGCGCCGGAACGCTGGGTGACCGGGTCGAACAGACGCATCTCCTCGATGGTGTCGCCAAAAAAATCGAGCCGGCAAGGCTGGCCCGCCGTGAGGGGGTAGACATCAATGATGCCGCCCCGCACCGCGTAATGGCCGGGCGCCTCGCAGACGGCCTCGGCATCGTAGTCGAGTTCGCGGAGCCTTTCGAGCAGACCGGCAAACCGTTGGGGCTGGCCCCGCGTCAGCGTGAGCTGACGGGTGGCGAGTTCCTCGGGCGCGGGCACGGGCTGAAGCAGCGCCTCGGGGGTGGCGACGAGGACCAATGCGGAGTGCGGAGTGCGGAGTGCGGAGTTTGCGGAAAAGGCGCGCAAGCGTGAGAGGACCTTCATCCGGCCGGCGGAGGCGGCAAAGGCCTCGCGCATGTCCCGGCTGTCGGCGGCCGAAGCGGGAAAGACGAGTGTTTCCAGCCCAGTCCCCGTGCCGGCCTCCGCGAAAAACGCGATGTCCTCGGCGAGCCGTTCGGCGAGTTTCCGGTCGGTCGCCACGACCAACCAAACCGGGGCGGGAGTGGCTCGCACCAACTCGGCCACGACCGCGCCGCGGGCCGGCGGGCAGACGCCGGTATGCAGGCTGCGGATGGAGGCGGGAGCGGCAGGCATGGATGGGGACGAGTTTTACCACGGATCACACGGATCGACACGGATAAAACCGCCGGGACCCACACTGGGGGCATCTCACCAGTTTCTTGCAACCCGACCTGTCCGCCTTGGCTTCGGTTTTTCCAGGGCAGGAGGCCCGGAAGTGCAACCTATCAAACCGGACTTAGTGTCACCCCTCGCACCGGCTCATGCCGTTTATTCACGCGATGATGGAGGAGACAATCTGGCCGTAGTTGTCGGTCAGACGGAAGTCGCGGCCATTGTAGCGGTAAGTGAGCTTGGTGTGGTCGAAGCCGAGCAGGCGCAGGATCGTCGCATGGAGGTCGTGGATATGGACCCCGTCCTTGACGACCTCGCGGCCGAGGTCATCGGTCTCGCCGTGCATTTGCCCGCCGCGCACCCCGCCGCCGGCGAGCCAGCAACAGAAGGCGTTGCTCCAGTGGTCGCGGCCGCTGTTGGCGGTGATGCCGCCGGCGGTGTTGACCGTGCGGCCAAACTCTCCACCCCAGATGATCAGGGTTTCGTCGAGCAGGCCGCGCGTCTTGAGGTCGGCGATCAGGGCGGCCGCGGGCTGGTCCACCGCCGCGGCCGTTCGACGGATGCTGGTCACCAGGTTGGTGTGGTGATCCCAGCCGCCTGCATCGACCTGCACGAAGCGCACCCCGCGCTCAACGAGACGGCGGGCGCACAGGAGTCGGGCCGCCACGTCGCCGGGGCCATAGGCGGACCGGGTGGCGGCGGTTTCCTTGGTGATGTCAAAGGCGTCGGTGGCGGCGGTCTGCATGCGGAAGGCCAGTTCGAAGGAGCCGATGCGGGCCTCCAACTGCGAGTCAGACTGGACCTCTTTTTGGTGCTGCTCGTCGAGGGCGTGAACGAGGTCGAGCTGGGCGCGCTGCTCGCCGGCGCTGCTGAACTCACTGGTGAGGTTGGGGAGAACCTTTTTGACCGGCGCGTTGGCGTTGAAGTTGGTCTGGGCCCCCTGGTAGATGCCCGGGAGAAACGCGGCCTGCCGCGCCTCGGGAGGACCGCCGAGCGAGATGAAACCGGGGAGGTCGGCGCTTTCGGTGCCAAGACCGTAAAGCACCCAGGAGCCGAGGCAGGGCTTGGTGAGGATGGCGGAGCCGGTGTGGAGCAGCTTGGCGGCGGGGCCGTGGGCGGGAATCTCGGCATGCATCGAGCGAACGACGCACATTTCGTCGGCGACCGTCTGGAGATGGGGAAAGATTTCGCTGATCTGCACGCCGCCCCGGCCGCAGGCCTCAAACTTGAAAGGCGAGGGCCAGATGACGCCGCTCAGACCGTTGGCGGTTTTCCCGCCGAGCGCGCCCATCGCGGGCTTGGCGTCAAACGTGTCGAGATGCGACGGCGCACCGCCGGCGAAGATATGGATCACGTGTTTGGCCCTGGCCGGCAGGGGCGGCTGGCGGGGCAGGAGATTGAGCGCGGGCTGGCCGGGCGCCGCCACGGGCCCCGTGGCGCCGAAGACCTCCGGGAGCATGGTGCCGAGCGCCAGGGAGCCGAGGCTGAGACCAGTGAGACGAAGGAACTCCATCCGCGAAAGCGGGGTGGGCAGGCAGTGGGAGCAGTTTTCGTGGGACATGGCGGGGAGGCCGCGGCGGGGCGGCGGTGGGGTGGTTTCAGTTCACGTAAACAAATTCGTTGGAAAACAGGAGGGCCTGGGTGAGCAGCTCCCAGGGGGTGAGCGGGGTGCGGGGGACGGCCGCCCCGGTGTTCCTGACGCCGCCGGCCCGGCCGTTGGCCACCATGGACATCATCATCGTGCCATCGGCGGCGCCGGGCCCGGCGGCTCTCCGGGGGGTCGGGCGTGCGGCGGCAGGGTCGGGCTTCGGCACGAGCAAGGCGGCCTGGCCGAGAAAATCCAGCGCCAGCTTCGTCTCGGCCGCGGTGGGCTTGCGTTGAAACAGGATCCGGTAAATGGCGGCCAGGCGGTCGTTGTCGGAGAGGTAGGGACCGACCTCAGGGCGGGCGACAAGGTGGCGGGCGACGTCCACGGTGAGCGCGCCGTTGAGGAAGAACAGGGCCTGCTGGGGCACGATGGTGCTGATGCGCCGGCTGTTCGCATTGTCCGGCGGGGGGAAGTCGAACTGGGTGAGCAGGTCGCTCAACTGCGCCCGGTCAATGTAGCCATAGATGCTGCGGCGGTAGGAGTAGGGCTCGTCGGTGATGTTGACCGGCTTGCCGCCGATGGTGGAATCCATTTTTCCGGTCAGCAGGATGAGCGAGTCGCGGATGCTCTCAAAATCGAGGCGGCGGACGGGCGCGCGCCAGAGCATCCGGTTGTCGGGATCAAGCACGCGCGGGTCGGTGGTCATGGCGGCACCCTCGGCCACCAAGGGATTGAGCGCGGGGTTGGAGCTCTGCTGGTAGGCGTTGCTGAGGAGGATGAGCTTGTGAAGTTTCTTCAACGACCAGCCGTTTTCGACGAACCAGACGCTGAGAAAATCCAGGAGCTCCTGGTTGCTGGGCGGTTCGGACATGTTGCCGAGATCGTCCGGGGTGCGGACAAAGCCCTCGCCAAAATGGCCCTGCCAGACGCGGTTCACCTCGACGCGGGCGGTGAGCGGGTTGTCCGGGCTGGCGATCAGCCGGGCGAGGTCAGACCGACCGCTGCCGTCGGTGAACGGCGCGGGCGGGCCGGAGGAGAGGAGGGTGAGGAAATGCCGGGGTTCGACCGGGCCGCGCTTGGCGGGGTCGCCGCGGATGAACACCGGCGAGTTTTTCGGGGTGGGCAGATCAGTCACGACCATGGCGCAGCCGGGCGCGCCGGGGTGGGTGAGGCGGAGCTCGTTGATCTTGTCGAAGACAAACAGGTTGGCGACATTGTTGGGCATCTGGACCTTGGTGAAATAGGCCATCTGCTGCTCGGCCGTGGCGATTTCCCGGCCGTCGGGGATGGGCCAGAGGGCGTTGAACAGCTCCTGGGTGGCGTCATCGGGGGGGCGGGCTGGCGCGACGGCCAGCGGGCGGGAGTCGCGGCGCGCGGCGAGGTAGGCGGCAAAATCCTTCTGGCCACGGGCGAAGAGCTGCGCGTAGGCGACCCCGACCTCGTCGAGCGTCGCGGGGGCCAGCGCGGCCAGCTCGCGCGCGATGATGGGGTTGGTCCTGACTCTGGGGCGGGCGAGCGCGGCCTTGAGGGCGGCGGGCGCGAGCCGCGCGAAGTCGTTGGGTTGGTCGTGGAACAGGCGCGCGAGGACATTGTACGGGCCAAAAACGGGGTGGTTGTTCGCGTTGGCGATCATCGCATTGGCGTTGTTTTTTTCCACCTCCAAGCCGTACTTTTTCCGGGCGGCAAACGCCTCGGTCGACTGGCCGCCAAACGCGACGATGTAGCCGTGCTCGACCAGGCGCGGTTCGGCCAGCATCTGGGTGTAGAGCGTCGCCGCCTCATCGTAGTAAACCTTCCGGTTGGCGACCTCGAGGTCCGCGAGCCTTTTCCGGTAATCGGCCTGCGCGGCGGCCGGGGCGTCGAGTTTGAGCTCCGGCCGCACGATGGGCTCCTCGACGGAGTTGAAGATGCCGTGCCACGAGTAATAGTCGGCGGTCGGGATCGGGTCGAACTTGTGGTCGTGGCAGCGGGCGCAGCTCACGGTGAGGCCGAGAAACGCCTTGGCGGTGGTGTCGATCCGCTCGTCGATGAGGTCGTTGGGATTGTCAAAGTGTTTGCCGACGGTGAGGAAGCCGAGGGCGGCGAGCCGCCCGTCCTGCGGCTTGAGGTTGGGGAGCTGGTCGGCGGCGAGCTGTTCGACCACGAATTGATTGTAGGGCTTGTCCTGGTTGAGCGCGTCGACGACGTAGTCGCGGTAGGTCCAGGCATACTCGTAGCGGGGCCCCTCGAAGCGGTTGCGGCCGTTTTGATTGTTGGTGCCGGTCGTGTCGGCGTAGCGTGCCGTGTCGAGCCAGTGGCGGCCCCAGCGTTCGCCGTAGTGCGGGCTGGCGAGGAGCTGGTCGATCCATTTCTCGAGCACCACCCGCCGGGCCGGGTAAAAGCCCTTGCGGCCCTCGCCATACGGGACCTTGCCCTCGGCGATGGCGTAGTTTTCCGTCCGGAGGGCCAGGTCGTAGTCGTGGGCAAAGGCATTGATCTCCTCCAGGGTTGGCGGCAGGCCGAGCATGTCGTAATACATCCGGCGGAGCAGGACCTCGGGGTCTGCGGGCGGGCTCGGCCGCAGACCGTTGGACTCCAGTTTGGCCAGCACGAAGAAATCCACGGGGGTCAGACACCATGACCGGTCGCGCACCTCGGGGAGGGGGGGCTTCACCACCGGCTGAAATGACCAGTGGGCGCGCGCCTCGGCGGTGAGGCCCGAGAGCCGGTGGGCGGCGCCGTCACGGGGATCAGGCGCGCCCATCGCGATCCATTGGCGCACCAGGCTGATTTGGGCGTCGGTGAGCCGGCCGCCGGCGCTTTTGGGGGGCATTTGCAGGCTCTCGTCCTGATAGCCCAGGGCGCGTATCACCATGCTCGCGTCGGGCTTTCCCGGGACGATCACCGGGCCGTCGTCGCCACCGGCCAGCACGCCCGCGTTCGTGTCCAGCAAGAGTCCGCCCTTCGAGGTGGCCGGCGATCCCGAGTGGCATTCATAGCATTTTTGTGTGAGCAGCGGACGAATGTTTTTCTCAAAAAAGTCGGTTCCTGCCGGGTCAGGCGTGGCTGCGCACAGCCCGAGTGGAACGCAGATCAGGAGTGGGATCAGCTGTTTCATGGGGCAGGGAAAGCCTATGCAGGGGCCCTCTAATTGCAACTGACAAACAAATATGGACGGGGTACTCCGGCCCCTGCACCTAAGGCTGGCTGGCGTTTCCCAGCGCCACCTCGAGCGCGATCTTAAACTCGTCACGGCTGAAGGGCTTGGCGAGAGTGGTGGCAACCCCCAGCTTTTTGGCGAGGGCCAGGTAGTCGGCGCCACCGAGGCGGCCGCCGCCGGACATGGCGATGATTTTGACGCCGGGGAATTCCCGCCGCAGCCTGAAGATGGTCTCCGCCCCCTCCTGTCCGGGCATGATCATGTCGGTGACCACGAGGTCGGGCTCCCAGACGCGCACCTGACCGAGGCCGGCCTTGCCATCCGCCTCGGACCGCACCTCATGTCCGAGCCGTTCAATCATTTTGACCAGCATGGGGCGGAGCGCCTCGTCATCCTCAATCAGGATTATCCGGGCCATGGTTGGGTGGAGTTGGCGCCGGGGGGCTGCAGCGTCTCATGGATCACCTGGCTAAGCTGGGCGAGGTCCATGGGCTTGAACAGTAGCCGCCGGATACCCGCCGCCCGGGCCTGGCTTCGGTTGATCACATCGGTGTAGCCGGAGCAAAGGATGATGGGAATGTCGGTGCGCACCGCATGCAGGGCCAGGGCCAGATCCGCGCCGTTCAGGTTCGGCATGGTGTGGTCGGTGATGATGAGGTCGAAATTGGCCGGCGCGGCCTGAAACTCCGCGAGGGCGGCGCGGCTGGAGGTGTGGCCGCGGGCCACGTAGCCGAGGCGCTCCAGCCCGTGTTCCAGCAACCGCACCAACGACTCCTCGTCGTCCACCACCAGGATCCGCTGGCCCTGGCCGTGGCACCAGGCGACCGGGGCGGGGGCGGGCGGAACGATGGCCTCGGACACCGGCAGCCAGATGGTGAAAGTGCTGCCGGAGCCAGGAGAGCTCTCAACCTGGATTTCGCCCCCGTGGTTCTGCACAATGCCATGCACGACGGAGAGGCCCAGGCCGGTGCCCTCGCCCACGGGTTTGGTGGTGAAGAACGGGTCAAAGATGCACGGCAACACCTCCGGCGGGATGCCGTGGCCGGTGTCGGCCACGCTGAGTTTCAGATGGACCCCGGGCTTCAGCCGGCCGAAGGGTGGGCGGCCGCCCGGGCCGAGCGCGGCGTTTTCCAGCCGGACCCGCAGCACGCCCTCGCGCCCGTGCATCGCATGGCTGGCGTTGGCGCAGAGGTTGACGAGGATTTGGTGCAGTTGCGCCGGGTTGGCCACCGCGTGGTCGTGCTCGGCGACAATCTCCCGTTCGATGCCGATCGTGGAGGGGATGGTGGCGCGGACCAGGTCGACCGCCTCGCGCACGATTGCGCCCACCCGGACGGCCTCGCGCTCGGGCGCGTGATGCCGGCTGAAGGCCAGGATCTGCCGGACATGCTCCCGGGCGCGGCGGGCGGCCTTGATCACCTCGTTGAAATGCAGGGCCGCGGGCGAGTCGGCGGACACGTCGTCCAATCCGAGCTCGGCATTGCCGAGGATCGCGCTGAGGATGTTGTTGAAGTCGTGCGCGACCCCGCCGGCCAGCGTGCCGATGGCCTCCATTTTCTGCGCCTGGAGCAGTTGCTCGCCGAGCCGGGCCGCAGCCGCCTCGGCCTCCTTGCGGCGGGTGATGTCCTGGATGGTGCCCTCGTAATACAGCACGGTGCCGCGCCGGCTGCGCGCGACCCGCGCGTTTTCGGAGATCCAGATATGGGTGCCGTCATGGCGGCGCACCTGGTATTCGAGATTTCGCACCTCGCCGTCGCGTTCGATCATCTCCTTGAACCGCTGGCGCATCGTGGGATCCACATAAATGTCCTCGGCGATGTTGGCGACCGCCGCCTGCATCTCGGCGGCGGTGGCGTAGCCGTAAAGCCGGGCGAGCGCGGGGTTGATGCTCAGGTAGGTGCCGGCGGGGGTGCTTTGGTAGGCTCCTTCGACCGCATGCTCAAAAAAGCCGCGATATTTTTGCTCGGTCACGCGGAGGGCCTGACCGGATTTGCGGTGGTCGAGAATCTCCTGATAGAGCTTTTCGTTGGCCTGGCGCAGCTCCTCGGTCCGCACCGCGACCCGATGGGTGAGCTCGCGGCTCATGCCCGCCAGCTCGGCCTCCAGCTGGGCGATCCGGGTGGTGTCCCCTTGGGCCGGAGGAGGCGGTGCGATATCGATGGAGGTGGCCATGCGGAATCGCAGTGAAGCAGGTTTCCTGCCGCCCGCCGGCCGCAGTGCGCAAGCGGCTTCCGCCCCGGGCTAGGCGGGATTCCCGCTGGCGAGCACGGCGCGGGCGGCGGCCTCCTCCGCCAGCTTTTTGGAGGAGCCCCGTCCCAGGCCGAGGGTGGCACCGTGCAGGCGCACCTCCACCTCAAACTCCCGCGCGTGCGCGGTGCCACCAACCCGCACCACCTCGTAGTGGAGCGCGTCATTGCCGTGTTTGGGCTGCACGAGCTCCTGGAGGCGGCCCTTGGGGTTTTCGGCCCCGACCAGCGCGGTGAGGCGGTCGGAAAGGGGGCCATAAAGCGCGAGCACGACGCGGCGCGTGTCGGCCAGGCCGCTGTCGAGATAAAGTGCGCCGACCAGGGCCTCAAACGCGTCCTCCAGCGCGGCTGGGCGGTTGCGGCCGCCGGCACGGTCCTCGCCCGCGCCCAGGCGCAGGCAGGCGTCGAGGCCGATTTCACGGGCCAAGCCCGCCAGAAAGCCACCCCGCAGCAGCGCGGCGCGGTGCTGGCTCAGCCCGCCCTCGCGCTCCGCGGGATAGAGCCGAAACAACTCATCCGTGAGGATGAGCAGCAGCACCGCGTCACCCAGAAACTCCAGCCGTTGGTTGCTTTCCGTGGTCTCGGGATGGTCCGCCAGAAACGACGGATGGGTGACCGCGCGCGCCAGGAGTGCGGGATCGTGGAAGGTATGATTGAGGCGGCCTTGCAGGGCGGCGAGGACTTGGTCTTGGTCGGGCAAGGGAAGAAAGGTTTGCCGCCCACAACGTCCGATGCGGCCAAAGGCGCAAACTCCAAATCCAAACTGGTCGGGGTGGCGAGATTCGAACTCGCGACCTCTACGTCCCGAACGTAGCGCTCTACCAGGCTAAGCTACACCCCGATGTGTATTTTCCGCGACCATCCGGCCCGCAGGTGGGCAAACCAAGCCGTCGCGCCGGCCCCACGCAACTAAAATCGGCGCAGGTTGGTGGAATTTGCGCCCGGGATCCGTCAGTCGCGGACGCGGCTGTCTTCAAACTCGACCCAGCGGACCGTGAGGGTCCAAAGGACGCACCAAGTGACCAGCACGGCGGGGCAATACAGCTGCAGGTCGGTCCAGGAGTTGAGCAGGAGCAACCCCAGCCCAAAAACGACGAGGAGGGCATGGGGCCGGGCGTGGATGTCATGCTGGAAGAGCTTGAAGCACCAGTAGGCGGTCCCGGACAGGAAAACGACTGCACCGACCAGCCCGAGCTCGGCCAGGATCTGGAGAAAGTCGTTGTGGGCATATTCCCAGTTCCAGTTGCCTTTGCCATTCGGCAACTTGTAGATGAACGGATAGCGCTGCTGATACATCGGAAAATAATGGTAAAAGCTGCCGGCGCCCCAACCGGTCACCAGATTGTCCTTCGCCATCTCCCAAGTCGCCTTGTCCGCCTCTTCGCGTCCCTCGACCGACATGTTCTGGTCGGTGCTTGACAGCCGTCCGATGTATTGGAGCGACTGGCCATGGTCGAGAAAAAGGACGCCACCCCCGACAAACAGCAGCAGGACTCCGCCGAGCAGCAACAGCACCATCGGATTACGCCCTTCAGCACCGGCGCGAATCTGCCGCACGAGGAAGCCGACGGCGGCCACGGCGATGTAGATCATCAGCAGAATGGTGGCCATGCGGGCGTAGCTCATCAGCACGATGAGACCGGTCAGCACGGCGCAAAACGCGAACACGGGCGCCGGATTGCTGCGCTCCATCCGCCGTTCGCTGCGGCTGAAATACCAGTAGACCAGACCGCAACCGACCGACAGGATCAGGTTGAAGTAAGCCCCGGCGTGATTCTTATAAACAAAGGATGAGACAAAATGCACATTGGGGCTGGCGACCAGCCAGAAGATTTTGCCGTTGGGGGCCACCTTTTCGAGGATGCCCAGGAGCGCCAGCAACGCGCCGTTGACCGTCAACGTTGCCAGGAGTGCCAGCAGGGTGTACCGCCGAGTGATCCCCACCCACAACGAGCACACGGTGAGCCAGGGTGAGGCATAGATCAGCATCAGCCGCCACCCGTTCATGTCGCCAAAGGGCGCCTGCAGTCCGGCGGGCAGCCACCTGACATGGTCGATGTTCACAATGGTCCAGTGCGAGCCGTCGCCCACATAAAGCAGGGCGGGGTTCAGGTTCTGCACGGCCATGTAGGTCAGCAGCACCAGCCCCAGCCAGAAGATGGGGAAGCGCACCAGCTTGGGCCACATCACCAGGTCGAACTCGCCTTCCCGCGCGTGGACCTCGGTGTAATGGCGGTTGACCAAGGCCAGGCCGAAGCCGAGGAGGGCGAGGCCCAGGCTCACCCACTCCGGCCAAGGGTTCTTGGTCATGCCGCCAAAGGCCCAGGGCAGAAAGCACAGATGCGTGGCCGTAACGACGAGCAGCGCCTTTTCCAGCGGGTGCAGGCGCCGGGGCATGCGGGTCTCGCCGCGAAATACCATCAGCGGGGTCGGACCTTGGGGTTCGGGAAGGGAGGAGCGCGGATCCACAACCCCGACAAAAGCGGTTTCCCGCCGCACGGAAAGAGGAATGTGGGTTGGCCGGGGCGTCGCGTCCCCATCGGCTGGGTGGCCCGGCCAAATTTCCTGTTCATTTTTTATTGAACTCCCAGGGCCTGGGCTCCAATTTGGGCTGATGCCTGTCCCTCTTTCCGCCCGGTCCGCGACCGCCGCCTCCGAGTTTTCGGATGCCGGGCGGGGGTCGGCCGAGGCCGCCGTTGACCTTTCGGCATTCCAGGCGGAGGTCGTGGGGGTGTTCGTCGGCCTGGGCCAGGCGATGGGCCTGCCCAAGTCCTATGGGGAAATTTACGGGCTGCTGTTCGCCTCGACCCAGCCCCTGGGCTTCAACGAGATTCAATCGCGTTTGGGGCTGAGCAAGGGCTCGGTCAGCCAGGGGCTGCGGGCGCTGCGGGAAATCGGGGCGGTGGTGGTGGCGGGTGACTTCCCGGGACGGCGCGAGGGGTATGTCGCGGCGACCGAGCTCCGGCCGCTGGCGGCGGCGCTCCTGCGGGGTACGCTCGAGCCCCAGCTCGTGCGCGGTTCCGCGCAGCTCAAGACCGCCACCGGCCTGTTGGGCGAGGAAAATCTTCCGCTGGCCGACCGCCGGGTGCTTGCCCGGCGCTTGGACAAGCTGCAAGGCTGGCATCGCAAGGCGGGCGGCCTGCTGCCTTGGATCATCAAATTTCTGCGTTGATTGCGCGCGGTTGGTCCGCGCTTTTCGATCCTCCTCTCCTCCTCCTCGTCGCCTCTTCCCCGGAAGCGACGGGGCGAAGCTTTCAAACCGGCCGGGAATCCCCTTTGCTCCCGCCGGCAGGCGGTGGTTTCGCCCCCGGGATCCGGCGGCCTTCCTGCTCTGTTCAACCCAACCCTCGACTCCCCCAACCCACCCCATGAAAGTTGTCATTCTCTGCGGCGGCAAAGGCACCCGCCTGCGCGAAGAAACCGAGTTCCGTCCCAAGCCCATGGTGCCGGTCGGCAACCGACCCATCGTCTGGCACATCATGAAAACCTACGCCCATCACGGGCATAAGGAGTTCATTCTCTGCCTCGGCTACAAGGGGGAGATGATCAAGGAGTATTTCCGCAATTATCTGTGGAACACCTGTGACACGACCCTGCTGCTGGGCCGCCAGCCCGCGGTCCAGTTTCATGACCGCCACCATGAGGAGGACTGGAGCGTGACCCTGGCCGACACCGGCGAGGAATCCATGACGGCCTTCCGCGTCCGGCAGATCCGGCGTTATGTCCCGCAGGGGGAGCCCTTCCTGCTCACCTACGGCGACGGTCTTTCGGACATCGACATCAACGCCACCATTGCGGCGCACCATGCCGCCGGGAAGGTCTGCACACTCGCCGCAGTGCATCCGGCCGGCCGCTTTGGCGCCCTGCGCATCGAGGACAACGGCCGCATCCAGACCTTCAGCGAGAAGCCACAGTTTGAGGACGCTTATGTGAACGGGGGCTACATGGTCTGCAATCACGCGCTGTTCGACTACCTGCCCGACGATCCCGGGGTGATGCTGGAGCGCAAGCCGATGGATGACCTCGTGCGCGACGGCCAGCTGCACGCCTACCGGCACGAGGGTTTCTGGCAGCCGATGGACACCTATCAGGAGAGCCAGCATCTGAACAAGCTCTGGGCCGACGGCCGCGCCCCCTGGAAGGTCTGGTGAGCGGCGGCCAGCGCCGCCGGTTGAAAGGATGAGGGGATGAAAGGTTGAAAGGATGGGGCGGCCGGATGAAGGGTTGAAACGTTGAATGGACTAAAACCAGGCACGAAGAACCAAGAACCAAGAATCAAGAACAACCCTCCCCTCCGTTCCCCCATCAACCTCTCAACACCTCAACCCCTCAACCTTCCGAGTTCCCCCTTCAACCTCTCAACCCTTCAACCCTTCAACCCTCCGAGTGCTCCCCTCAACCCATCAACCCCTCAACCCTTCAACCTCCGCCGTCTTCGGCGGAGTTTACCGCGGCAAGCGGGTCTTGGTGACCGGCCACACCGGGTTCAAGGGCGCCTGGCTGGCCGAATGGCTGCTCGCGCTGGGCGCGGACGTCACGGGCCTCGCGCTCCCGCCGCCGACCTCGCCGGCACTGTTCGACCAGCTCGGGCTGGCCGGGCGGCTGCGCCATGTGGAGGGCGACATCCGTGATCTTCCGACCGTGCGCCGCGTGGTGGACGAGTTGCGGCCGGATTTCATTTTCCATCTGGCCGCGCAATCGCTCGTGCGGTTGTCCTACGAACAGCCGGTCGAGACCTACGCGACCAACGTCCTGGGCACGGTCAACGTGCTGGAGGCGGTCCGGCTGGCGGGCCGCCCTTGCGCGGTCGTGGCCATCACCACCGACAAGTGTTACGAAAACAAGGAGTGGGTCCACAGCTACCGCGAGGAGGACCCGCTGGGCGGCCACGACCCCTACAGCTCCTCCAAGGGCGCGGCCGAGATCGCGATTGCCGCGTATCGCCGGTCGTTCTTTTCCACGCCCGACTCCCCAGTCCGGCTTGCCTCGGCCCGTGCAGGCAACGTCATCGGCGGCGGCGACTGGGCGGCCGACCGCCTTGTGCCCGACTGCATCCGCGCCCTCCAACGTGGCGAGACCATCCCCGTGCGCAACAAGACGGCGACCCGGCCGTGGCAGCATGTTCTCGAGCCGCTGAGCGGTTACCTCTGGCTGGGGGCCGCCCTCTCGGCCGGCCGGCCGGCGGCGTTTCATTTTCCGCCGTCCGCCTACACCTCGGCCTTCAACTTCGGCCCGGCGCTTACCTCCAACCGCACCGTGGCCGCGCTCGTGCAGGAGCTGATCGAGCACTGGCCCGGCCGCTGGGAGGACCGGAGCGACCCCCGGGCGGTCCACGAGGCCCGCCTCCTGAATCTCACCACCGACAAGGCGTTTCACTTCCTGCAATGGCAGCCGGTGTGGGGCTTCGCGCCGACGATCGCGCGCACGGTCGCATGGTATCGGCAGGGTTTGGCGGATCCCGGGTCCGCCCGGGCGCTGACGGCTGCACAGATCGCCGATTACACCACTGCCGCACACACCGCCGGCCTGCCCTGGGCTGGCTGAGACATTTTTCCCATGGGCAAATCCCCCGCCGAACTCAAAGCCGAAATCCTGCGCCTGACCCGCGAGTTTTCCGCGCTCACCCACCAGGCCAACCGTCCCGGCGCGGATCAGACCGCGCCGTTTGTGCCCGGCGTGACCACCGTGCCCTACGCCGGCCGCGTGTTCAACGCCGACGAGGTCGAGGCCGCCGTCGGCGCGACACTCGACTTCTGGCTCACGCTCGGACCCGAGGGCGAGGCGTTTGAGCGGGAGCTCGCCGCCTACCTTGGCGTGAAGCACTCCCTCCTGGTCAACTCCGGTTCCTCCGCCAATCTCGTCGCGTTCGCCACGCTCACCAGCCACAAACTGCCCCCGGCCCGGCGCATCCGGCCCGGCGACGAGGTCATCACGGTGGCCGCCGGCTTTCCCACCACGGTGGCGCCGATCGTGCAGTCCGGTGCGGTGCCGGTGTTCATTGACAACAATCCCGCCACCGGCAACGCCGCCGTCGCCCGCCTCGAGGCGGCCTTCGCCCCCGGCAAAACCAAGGCGGTGATGCTCGCCCACGCGCTGGGTAACCCCTTTGACCTCGGCGCGGTGCTGGAATTTTGCCGCGCGCACGACCTCTGGCTCATCGAGGACAACTGCGACGCGCTCGGCTGCACCTATTCGATGCCGGTGGCGCGTGCCGCCGCGCTCGGTTTCACGGAAAACTCCCCCGGGATCCCGTCCGATGGCGCCAGCATCACCCGTTTCACGGGCACCTGGGGGGACCTCTCCACGCAGTCGTTTTATCCACCGCATCATCTCACGATGGGCGAGGGCGGGGCGGTCAACATTGTCCGCCGGCCGCCGTTGAAGACTTATGCCGAGAGTTTTCGCGACTGGGGCCGCGACTGCTGGTGCGCGAGCGGCAAGGACAACACCTGCAACAAGCGCTTCGACTGGCAGCTCGGCGAGCTGCCCCGGGGCTACGACCACAAATACATCTACAGCCACCTCGGCTACAACCTCAAGCCCCTCGACCCGCAGGCGGCCATCGGCCGGCAGCAGTTGAAAAAGCTCCCGGCCTTTGTGGACGCGCGCAAACAGAACTGGGAGACCCTGCGCGCCGGGCTCGCGGACTTGGAGGAGTTTTTTGACTTCAGCCTGCCCACGCACGCCACCGCCTGGGTGAACCAGGCGGAGTTGAAGGGAGGAAAGGTTGAATCGTTGAAAGGATCGGCTTCCGGGAACCCTTCAACCCCTCAACCTTTCAACCCTTCAACCGCGTCCCACTTCCAGTGGGACGCCACCGGCTGCCGCACCGACTGCTCCTGGTTCGGCTTCATGCTGCGGGTGAAACCCGCCGCGCCGTTCTCGCACACCGACCTGGCCCGGCACCTGGACGGGAAGAAAATCGGCAACCGCATGTTTTTTGGCGGCAACCTGCTGCGCCAACCGGTCTTCGTGCAGCTCAAGCAGGACCGGCCCGAATCTTTCCGCGTCGCCGGCGATCTCGCCGGGGCCGACGAGATCATGCACCGGGCGCTCTTCCTTGGCACCTATCCAGGACTCACCGGCGCAATGCTCGACTATGAGGTGGAGACGATCCACGCCTTTGTCCGTGACCGCGCCGGCCGATGATAGCACCCGTTGATGCCGCCGCCCGGCCGCCGCTCCCGGCGGCGGATCTCGACCTGGTGCTGGCGGGCACCCGTGAGCTTTGGTCCGAGGCGCGCGGCCGGTCGTTTTTTATCACCGGCGGCACGGGTTTTTTCGGGCGGTGGCTGTTGGAAAGCTTCGCCCACGCCAACGAGACGCTCGGCCTGGGCGCGCGCGCCGTCGTCCTCACCCGCGACCCGGCGGCCTTTGCGCGGACGGCCCCGCATCTCGCAGCCCGGGCCGGCGTGGAGTTTGTCCGCGGCGATGTCCGCGACTTTGCGTTTCCCGCCGGGACGTTTCCCTACCTGATTCACGCGGCGACCGCGGCGAGCGCGCGGCTCAACGATGAGGCTCCGTTGGAGATGTTTGACACCATTGTGGCCGGCACGCGCCGGGTGCTCGAATTTGCGGCGCAGGCGGGGGCGGAAAAGTTTCTGCTGACCAGCTCCGGTGCGGTCTATGGCCGCCAGCCGTCTGATCTGTCCCATGTGGCCGAGGATTTTTCCGGTGCGCCCGATCCGCTCCTCCCGGCGTCCGCCTATGGCGAGGGCAAACGCGCGGCCGAGCATCTCGGGGTGCTGCACGCCCAGGCGCATGGCTTTGAACTCAAAATCGCGCGCGGCTTTGCGTTTGTCGGACCCCACCTGCCACTCGACTCGCACTTCGCCATCGGCAACTTCCTCCGGGACGCGCTGGCCGGCGGCCCGATTCAAGTGGGGGGCGACGGCACGCCCCATCGCTCCTATCTCTACGCCGCCGATCTCGCCGTGTGGTTGTGGACGATTCTCTTCCGGGGCGCCCCGGGCCGCGCCTACAATGTGGGGTCGGGCGAGGACCACACGATCGCCGAAGTCGCCGCGACGGTCGGCGCCGTGTGCGGGGGTCTCGAGGTGAGGATCGCCCGGGAGGCGGACCCCGGCCGGCCGGCGGCGCGCTATGTGCCCGAGGTGGGCCGCGCCGCCCGCGAGCTGGGCCTGCGCGAGACCGTGCCGCTGGCCGAGGCCGTGAGACGCACCGCCCGCTGGCACACCGGCTGAACTTCCCCTGATCCCAAGAGCCCGCAGGGTGACACGGAGCGCACGGAGGAACCAATCCGAGGGCACGGAGACCTCGGAGTTTTAACCACGGATGAACACGGATGAACACGGATGGGACGGTGCTGCAGCGGCCAGCAATGACCGGGAGCGAATGGGGGAGTGGTTGGCGGATGCAAAACAAAGCACCAAGCACCACGAACCAAGAACCATTCCGAGGACCTTCTCTGTGAAACTGGCTTTTAACCCTGTGGCCTCTGTGCCCCACGACGGAATATAAACTGATGGAATCAATCCCTGCAACGGCCCACCGGGTGGTCCTGACGGGCGCCTCCGGCGCCCTCGGGAGAAATTTTCTCGAGCTGGTGGGTGCCCGGCCGGATTTTCGCGTGCTGGCGCTGCTGCGGCACGAGTCGCGGGAGGTGGCCGCCGGCCCGGCGGTGGAGCTGGCCCGGGTGGACAGCTTTGACCGGCCGAAGGTCGGGGCGATGATCAGCCAGTTTCGCCCGACGGCGATCGTGCATTGCGCCGCGACGGGGATGACGTTTCCCCGCACCGAGTGGTTCGAGCTCATCCGCTTCAACGTCGATCTGACCGTGAACCTCTGCGAGTGCGCCGCGACCATGCCGGGCTGCCAGTTTGTGTTTGTCAGCACCGGCCTGGCCTACCGGCCGCAGGGCCGGCCGCTGGCGGAGGACGACGCCCTCGACACGCTGCATCCCTACGGGGCCAGCAAGGCGGCGGCCGACCTGTTGGTGCGGTCGGCGGCGGCCGAGTTTGCCGTGCCGCTCACGGTACTGCGGCCGTTTTCCTTCACCGGACTCGGTGACGACCGCACCCGGCTGTTCAGCCAGATCCTGCGGGCCGCGCAGGACGGGGGCGAGCTGGGCTTGTCGGCGGGCACGCAGGTGCGCGACCACTGTTCGGCCCGCGATGTCGCGGCGGGCATCGTGCGGGCGCTGGAGACCGGGCATGGCGACCACCATGCGGCCCGGGTCTACAATCTCGGCGGCGGGCGGGACGAGCCGTTGCGCGTCGTGATCGAGGACGTGCTGGGCCAGCTCGGACTGGAGCTGCCGCTCAAGTTCGGCCGTCGGCCCATGGGACGGTTTGAACCCCTGCATCTGGTGGCGGACATCGGCCGGGCCGCCCGGGAGCTGGACTGGCGGCCCCGGCACAACCTCGCCCATGCGGTCTGGCAACTGGCGCGGGAGTCCTTCCCCGGCCTCGCCGTGCGCGAACCCAGGGAGTTTTCATGACCCCGCCCACATCCGCCCCGCTGCTTACCGTCGCGCTGCCCGCTTACGAGGAGGCCGCCAACCTCGACGGGCTGATTCCCCGGCTCCATGAAACCCTCACGGCCCTGGCCATACCCTATGAGATCGTGGTGGTGGACACCGAGACGCCCCACGACGACACCCCGGCCGTGTGCGCGCGGCAGGGCGCGCGCTACCTGCCGCGCGTGGGCGGTTCGCTCTACAGCCATGCGGTGCGCACCGCGCTCGCGGCCTCGCGCGGCCAGTGGGTGGTGCTGATGGATGCCGACGGGTCCCATGGCCCGGGCTTTGTGGCCAATCTCTGGGCGGAGCGCGAGCGGGCCGATCTGGTGATCGCGTCGCGCTACATCGCGGGCGGCCACACGGAGAACCCGGCCATCCTGATTTTCCTCAGCCTGACGGTGAACGTGGTGTTCCGCCTGGTCCTCGGGCTGCGCTGCGCCGATGTCTCCAACAGCTTCCGCCTGTACCGCGGCGATGACCTGCGTGCGCTCACGCTGGAGTGCGAGAATTTTGACATTGTCGAGGAGATCCTCGTGAAACTCTGTTGCGCGCACCCGGCCTACCGGATCAAGGAGATCCCCTTCACCTTTGAGAAGCGCAAGGCGGGCAAGACCAAACGCAACATGATCAAGTTTGCGCTGAGCTATCTTTCCACCCTCTGGCGGCTGCACCGCCTGAAGCGGCGCGCGCAAAAATCATCATCATGAGCACCAACTATCTGGTCACCGGCGGCTGCGGTTTTGTGGGGAGCAATGTCGCGGCCCGCCTGCTGGAGCGGGGCGACCGCGTCACCGTCTGCGACAACCTCTTCCGCGCCGGGGCCGAGGCCAACCTCGCCTGGCTGCGCACGCTCGGTCCGGTCGAGTTTGTCCGGGCCGATGTGCGCCATCCGGCGGAAATCGAGGCGGTGGTCGAGGCGGGCCGGCCCGCGGTCATCTTTCACCTCGCCGGCCAGGTCGCCATGACCACCTCGATGAACGACCCCCGCCGCGATTTCGAGACCAACGTGGTCGGCAGCTTCAACCTGCTCGAGGCCGTGCGGCGCCTCTGCCCGTCGGCCGCCGTGGTCTATGCCTCCAGCAACAAGGTCTATGGCGAGCTCGCCGGTGTGGCGCTCCGCGAGGAGGCCCGGCGCTACACCGCCCCCGGTTATCCGGAAGGGGTAGCGGAGGATGCGCCGCTCGACTTCCAGACGCCCTACGGCTGCTCCAAGGGGGCGGCCGACCAATACATGCTCGATTACGCCCGGGTGTTCGGGCTCAACACCGTCGTCTTCCGCCATTCCACCATCTACGGCGGGCGGCAGTTCGCGACCTTTGACCAGGGCTGGGTCGGATGGTTTTGCGGGCAGGCGGCGGCGGTCCGGCGCGACCCCGGGCGGAAGCCGTTCACGATTTCCGGCGACGGCAAACAGGTCCGCGACCTCCTGTATGTGGACGACGCCGTCGACGCGTATTTCGCCGCCGCGGAGCATATCGCGGCATGCCGGGGCCAGGCCTTCAACATTGGCGGCGGCATCGCCAACAGCAGCTCGCTCCTGGAGCTCTTGGCCCAGCTGGAGCAGCAGGCCGGGGTGCGCCTGGCCTACGAGCGCCTGCCGTGGCGTCACAGCGACCAGCGCTTCTTCGTCGCCGATACCCGCAAGGCGCGCCGCCTGCTCGGCTGGCAGCCGCGGGTGGACAAGGCGACGGGGGTCGCCCGCATGCTCGACTGGTGCGCGGCTTTGGAGGAGGGCAAAGCTCCCGCCCGCTGAATAAAGCCTCTCTCCTTCAGATGCATCGCTCTGTGAACTCAGATTTTGTCTCAGTGGTTTCTTTGACCAACGGTGGTGACGCAGTTTGTTGTCTATGGGTAGGGACGTCACTCCGTGGCGTCCGCGGACGGCTCGGAGAGCCGCCCCTACCATTGAGGTGTCATGTCAAAATGCGTCACCACCTGACCAATGGCTGAATCAAGGATGACCGCGACAAATCCTGTTGGTACCCTGACGCCGGAACGAAAGCTCCGCCTGGCACTCGCCATTGTGGGGGGCGGCTTTGTCTTGGCCGGTGTTTATCATCTGATACAGAAGCTGGTCTTCGACCACGGGTACCCCTACAGTACATTTTTATTCAAGGCTGCCGCCCGCTACAGCGACTTTTCTTCGGTCATGGATGCGACCATCGACCTCGATCCTTATGTGCATCAGCAGGTTTATTACCCCTTCACCTATGTCTTGTTCTACCCGCTCGCAGGCTTGCGGATGAGGATCGCCCTGGCGTTGTTTTTTGGCGGTTGTCTGCTCGCCCTCGGCACTTGGGTGTGGGCCAGACTGCGCGGGGTGGTCGCAAGTGGGTGGGCCTGGGCCGGAGGTTTCGTGCTGGTTTTTTTGGCCTATCCGGTGCTCTTTTGTGTGGACCGGGGAAACGTTGAATTTGGCCTCTTGATCCTCCTGTTGGGTTTTCTGTCCGCCTACGAACGGGGATGGTTTTGGATGGCCATCGCGTGTCTGGTTCCGGCGATTTGCCTCAAGGTTTACCCGGTGGTGTTCCTGGGGCTGTTGGTGCGGCGCGGCCAGTGGCCTCATCTGATCGTCGCGTTGGCGGCCAGTCTCATCCTTTCCGTCGCGAGTCTGGCTCTTTTCAGCCGGCCGATGGTGGAAAACCTCCGTCTGATGAAACAGGACACGCAGGTCTATGCTGATCTGCAGCTAAACAGTGATGGAGGCATGAGCAGTTCGGCGAGCTTGTGGAGTCCGGTTCGGTTGGCGCTGATCGGCGGGGAGCGGCTGCTAGGCAGGCCGGGGGCGAGCGGGCTCAAGTCCTCCGGGGCCGCCCCGCCGACTATGAGCGTTTCGGCGCGGATCAATGCCGCCGGGCTGACCCTTTACTCGCTCTTCATGGTTGGGTTGGCGGCGTATGTGGCCTTTCATGTGGCCTGCGTGGAGACGGAGTTCTGGCGGCGGGCCGCCCTGTTGCTGATCTTCATGGTGGTCTCCGCCCCCGCTGGCGCCGATTACAAGATGATCCACCTCATTCCGGCGCTTTGTGGATTGATCACCCTCAAGAGCTGCCGGTCCCGCGATCTCCTTGTCATCGTCGCGCTGGCGCTCGTGCTGGTCCCCAAGAAGTATATTTTCATCCCAGGTGTGGTCACGGACTCCGGCTATGCGGATGCCTCTCTGCTCGGCATCGTGCTGAATCCACTGCTGATGCTGGCGGTCGCGGCGATGCTTTGCGCTGATGGCTGGCGGGACGCCTCGGCCCGGGGGCGGGTTTCATGGACCGCCTTTCGCCAAAGTATCATTCCTCCGGCTGTCCTCGCCGGCTGACTTGAACGATTGAAACACTTCAACCCTTAAACCTAAATCCGGCAGTGTTCACAGAGATAAAAGCCGAGTTCACAGAGCAGAGGGCACTTGACCGATCACAGATTTTGCAATCACCCACCGGGTGAGAGGGACATACTCGGGGTTTGAATTTCCAAGTGGATTGCTCAGTGACCTCTTTGTCCGCTCTCTGTGCGCTCTGTGTCAACCTGCTGAAGTTTTTGCCCAGCCTTTATTGAACATGCTCCGCGTCGCTGATTACATCGCCCAAACATTGACCCAACATGGCATCCGCCATGTGTTCATGGTCACCGGTGGCGGGGCCATGCATCTCAACGATGCCTTTGGCCGCTGCCCGGATCTGACCGCAGTCTGCTGCCATCACGAGCAGGCCTGCGCGATGGCGGCGGAGGGGTATTTCCGCGTCACCAACCGGCTGGCCGCGGTCAATGTCACCACCGGTCCCGGCGCCACCAATGCCATCACCGGCGTGTATGGCGCGTACGTCGACTCGATGGGGATGGTGGTGATCTCCGGCCAGTCCAAGTGGGAGACGCTCGTGCGCAGCACCCATCTCCCGCTCCGCCAGCTCGGCGACCAGGAGGTGGACATTGTGCGCATGGTCGAGGGCGTCACGAAATACGCGGTGCTGGTGCAGGATCCTTTGACCATCCGTTACCATTTGGAGCGGGCTTTGCACCTGGCCGGGAGCGGCCGGCCGGGGCCGGTCTGGCTGGATGTGCCCATCAATGTGCAGGGCGCCAAGGTCGACCCGGCGGCGCTGCGCGCCTACGATCCCGCCGAGGACGCGATTGCCTTTGCGACCACCGACCTCGACGCGGCGGTGGCGGCGGTGGTCGCGCGCCTCCGCACGGCGGAGCGGCCGGTCATCTATGCCGGCACGGGCCTCCGGCTCGCCGGGCAGGAGGCCGCGTTTCTGGAGCTGGCGGGCCGTCTGGGTGTGCCGGTGGCCCCGGCATGGAACTCGAACGATCTCCTGCCCGACGACCATCCGGCCTACGCGGGCCGGCCCGGCTCCATCGGCAACCGCGCGGGCAACTTCACCGTCCAGAACGCCGACCTCCTGCTCATCCTCGGCTGCCGGCTCAATATCCGCCAGGTCAGCTACAACTGGGAGAATTTCGCGCGCCACGCCTTCAAGATCATGGTGGATGTGGACGCCGCCGAGCTCCGGAAGCCCACGCTGAAGATCGACCTGCCGGTGCACGCCGACCTGCGTGATTTCCTCCCGCGGCTTCAGGCGCAGACCGCCGGCTGGGTGCCGCGGCACGAGGGGTGGCTGGCCTGGTGCCGCGAGCGCGTCCGGCGTTATCCCGTCGTGCTGCCGGAGTACTGGCGGTCGGAGGACAAGGTGAACCCGTATTGCTTCATGGACCGGTTGTTTGCCCAGTTGGAGGACCACGAGCTGGTGGTGTGCGGCGACGGCACCGCCTGCGTGACGGCGTTTCAGGCCGCGACCATCCGGCCTGGCCAGCGCCTGTTCCACAACTCCGGCTGCGCCTCGATGGGCTACGACCTCCCGGCTGCCGTCGGGGTCGCCATCGCCCGCCCCGACCGGCCGCGGGTCATCTGTCTGGCCGGCGACGGCAGCATCATGATGAACCTCCAGGAGCTCCAGACCATCGCCGGTCGGGGCCTGCCGGTGAAGATTTTTGTCCTCAACAACTCGGGCTACCACTCCATCCGGCAGACCCAGCAGAATTTTTTTGCCGACAACATCGTTGGTTGCGGGACGGACTCGGGCCTGAGTTTTCCCGACTTCGGGCGGCTGGCGGCGGCGTTTGGGCTGCCGTTCCAGCGGTGCGCGGACCATGCGGGGCTGGCGGCGGCGATCGCGGCCACGCTGGCCGCGCCCGGCCCGGCGCTGTGCGAGATCATGCTCGACCTGCGGCAGGCGTTCGCGCCCAAGCTCTCCTCGCGCCGGCTCGACGACGGCCGCATGGTCACCTCCCCTCTGGAGGACATGGCGCCCTTCCTCAGCCGCGAAGAGCTGCGGGAAAACATGATCGTGCCGCTGCTGGAGCCGTGACGGCTCCAGCTGTTCTTGGTTTGTCGCGCCGAAGCTCCGGCGCGATAAGCCAAGAACTAGGATTCAAGAACTAAGCACCGCGCCCCGCGCCCCATGAACCAAGCACCAAGCACCAAGAACGAAGAACCGCGCGCCAGCGCCCCGCGCACCGCCCTCGTGACGGGCGGGGCGCGCGGCATCGGTGCCGCCATCGCCGCCGAGCTGACTTCTGCCGGCTGCCGCGTCGTTGCGCCCACCCGGTCCGAGCTCGACCTGGCCAGCCCCGCCTCCATTGAGGCCTGGGTGGCGGCCAATTCAGGCCTCGCCGTCGATATCCTCGTCAACAATGCCGGCATCAACGTGCTCCGCGCGCTCCCCGAAATCGAGACCGCCGGCTGGGCGGCGATGGTGCAGACCAACCTCTCCGCCCCGCTACGACTAATCCAGGCCCTGGCGCCCGGCATGGCGGCGCGCGGCTGGGGGCGCATTCTCAATGTCAGCAGCATTTTCAGCCTCGTCACCAAGGAGCGCCGCGCCGCCTACTCGATGACCAAGGCCGCCCTCAACGCGCTCACCCGCAGCGCGGCAGTCGAGTATGGTCCGGCCGGCGTCCTGGTGAATTCCCTCGCGCCTGGTTATGTGGATACCGCGCTCACCCGGCAGAACAACCCGCCGGAGGTCATCGCGGCCCTGGCCGGTGCCATCCCCCTGCGCCGCCTGGCCCAGCCCGCCGAGCTCGCGCGGACGGCCGCCTTCCTGGTCTCCGAGGCCAACACCTATCTCACCGGCCAGACCATCGTGGTGGATGGAGGGTTTACCTGCCTCTGAGGCAGGGTTGTTCTTGGTGCTTGGTTCAGTCTGTTCTGACCTGGGAGCATGGACGTCAGTTTTTGGTAGGGATGGCTCTCCGAGCCATCCGCGGACGCCTCGGAGAGGCGCCCCTACCTGTTTCAAGCATCTCACTTTCCTTCGTTCCCTTGGTTACCTTCTGTTCAAAGTTCCGAGCTGTTATCTCTGATCTCGTGGGTCTCGTTTTTTGTTCTTTGGTGCCTTTTTTTGGTCAATTACTGTCCTCCCGGCTCCTGACTCCTGGCTCCTGACTCCTCTCCGATGCCCCCTCCCTTGACCATTCGAAGCCGCGCGCACGACTACACGGTCGAGTTTCATCCCGACCTGGGCGCGGCGCTGGCGGCGGTCGTCGGGGGCGAACGCGCGGTCTGGCTGGTGGACCGGCGTTTGGCCGCGCTGCAGGCGCCGGCGCTCGCCGCCGTGGTGCCGGAGTCCCGGCTGCTGATGGTCGAGGCCTCCGAGGCCGCCAAATCCTTCGAGGCGCTCACCCCCGTTTTCCTCGGACTGCTCGAGCGTGGTCTCAAGCGCGACGGCCAGCTCGTGGTCGTCGGTGGCGGGGTGCTGCAGGACATCGGTTGTTTTGTGGCCAGCGTGCTATTTCGCGGCCTGCGTTGGACGCTCGTGCCGACCACCCTGCTCGCGCAGGCTGACAGCTGCATCGGCAGCAAGAGCTCCATCAACATCGGCCCGTATAAGAACCAGCTCGGCACTTTCTACCCGCCCCACCGGGTGCTGCTCACCTCCACCGTGCTGGCCACGCTGCCGCCCGACGAGATTCGCTCGGGCATGGGTGAGATCATCAAGCTGCAATTGCTCGCGGGGGAGGCCGGGTACCGCGAGCTCATGGCCGACCTCGATCAGTTCCACGGGGAGCTGCCCATCCTGGAGAAGTGGGTGGGGCGATCGCTGGCGGTCAAGCAGCCCTACATTGAGACCGACGAGTTCGACCGCGGTGTCCGCAACCTCCTCAACTACGGCCACACCTTCGGCCATGCCTACGAGTCCGCCACCCATTATGGGATCCCGCACGGCATCGGAGTGACCCTCGGCATGCTCACGGCCACCTTTCTGTCGGTCCGGCTGGGCTTGGTCCCGGCCACCCACTACACGGAGCTGAAAGCGCAGCTCGCGCCCTGGCACCACCCATTTGGGGCGACCCTCCGGAAGGCTGAGTTGGCGCAGGTTTTCGAGGCCATCCGGCACGACAAGAAAAACACCGGCACGTCCGTGAACTGCATCCTCACCCGCGGCCCCGGTCGGATGGAGCGGCGCCCGGTGGATTTTGAGCGCGAACTGGTCCCGGCCGTAACGGAGTTCATCGCCCACGAGCTAGCCCCCTAACGGGGGCGGGGTTGAAGGGTTGAAAGGTTTAGCGGTTGAAGGGTCCCTGGGAGCGTGGGAGGCTGGTTGAGCCGTCTTTCAACCTTCACCTTCAAGCTTACAACTCTACTCCATGCACCAAGCATCCGCCTTCGCTAAAGCTCCCGCCGCCGCTTCGCTATGGCGCGGCAAGACGGCGCGACAAGCCAATCACCAAGAACCAAGAACTAAGAACTAAGAACTAAGAACAATTAGAATACCCATGAAACGAGATATCTTTGAAAACCTCTTCGTCCTCGAGATGACCAACAACCATCTGGGCCGGCTGGACCGCGCCCTGGAGATTGTGCGCGAGCACAGCCGCGTGGTCCGCTTCAACAACGTGCGTGCCGCCATCAAGCTCCAGTTCCGCGACGTCGACACCTTTGTCCACAAGGATTTCCGTGACCGCACCGACATCCGCTACATCAAGCGCGTGCTCGACACCCGCATGAGCAAGGCCGACTACGCCGTCCTCGTCGAGGCCATCACAAAAAGCGGCTGCATCCCGCTGGCCACGCCCTTCGACGAGAAATCGGTGGACTGGTGCGTCGAGTTCAACCTGCCCATCATCAAGATTGCCAGCGCCGACTCCAACGACTGGATGCTGCTGGAGAAAATCGCCAGCACCCGCCGGCCCTGCATCATCTCCTTTGGCGCGACGCCCCTCAAGGACATGGACGACGTGGTCACCTTCTTCGAGCACCGCAACATCCCCCTCGCGCTCAACCACTGCGTGGCGGCCTATCCGCACGAGGACTCCGAGTGCGAGCTCGACCAGGTGGATTTCCTGCGTGACCGCTATCCGGGCCACACCATCGGCTGGTCGAGCCACGAGCACGGTGATTGGGACAGCTCGGTCAAAATCGCCTACGCCAAGGGCGCGCGCACCTTCGAGCGGCACATCGACATCAACAGCGATGGGGCGCCCGTCGCGGCCTACTCCTCCCTGCCCGAGCAGGTGGATCGTTGGTTCAAGGCGTTTCACCAGGCGGTGGAGTTCTGCGGCACGGCGCGCACCGAGCGCAAGCTGCCGCTCGCCAAGGAGACCGCCTACCTCGACACCTACATCCGCGGCGTCTACGCCCGCCGCGAGCTGCAGCCCGGGCAGCTCCTCACCGAGGACGACATCTACCTCGCGATCCCGCTGCAAAAGGGCCAGATCTCCTGCCGGGAGCTGATGCTCGGCCGATTCGGCCACAAAATCACCAAGACGGTGGGGGCGGACGGGGCTGTCATGATCGACAGCATCGACTCGCCCCATTCCCAAAATGAGCGGCTCAAGAGCCAGATTTACCAGCGGGGGCTGTGACCGCCCGCCAGCGGCGGGCGCTGTTCTTGGTGCTTTGTTCTCAGCACATCGCTTGTCTTGCCGGAGTCCTGCGAGGGCGGCCCCGCCGCATCAGTTTCAGCAACCAAGAACCAAGCACGCAGAACTAAGCACCGAGCCCATGACCACCGGTAAAGTCTAACATGCGAATCGCTGTCATTGGGGGGGGAATCTCCGGTATTTCCGTGGCCCGGATGCTCAAGGAAGTTGCCGACGTCACGGTTTATGAGAGAAACTCCAATGTTGGCGGGCTCATACGCTGTGAGGAGCTGCCCGCCGGTCTCTACCACCTGTTGGGCGGGCATGTTTTTAATGCCCAGTCACCCGACGTGTCAGCCTGGTTCTGGCGACACTTTGACCGCGAGGGGGAGTTTCACCACCTGACGCGTAACGCCCGCATCCTGCTGGGAAATTCGCAGGTGGGCTATCCGTTGGAGAACCACCTTTACCAACTGCCGCCGGCCCAATGCGCCGCCGTGGTGCAAGATCTCATTGCAATTGCGCAAGACGCCGGCCGCACGCCGCCCGCAAACTTTCGCGATTTCCTGCTCGGAACCTTCGGTCCCACCCTCTGCGAGGCCTATTTCTTCCCCTACAACGCCAAGCTCTGGCGGTGCGACCTCTCCAGCATTCCCCTTGGCTGGCTGGAGGGCAAACTGCCCATGCCCCTCGTTGCGGACATTCTGCGCGCCAACGTCCTCCGCCAGGCCGAGAAGGGGATGGTCCATTCCCAGTTTTTCTATCCCCGGCACGGTGGCTCGCAGTTCATCATCGACCGGCTCGCCACGGGGTTGTCCCTCCGTCTATCGACGGAGGTCAGCCGGCTCATCCGGACCGCCGACGGATGCTGGCGGGTCAATGACGAGCCGACCGCCTACGACCGGGTGGTTTACACCGGGGATGTGCGTGCACTGGGCCGGATGCTCGGCGCCAGCGACACCCCGCCGGAACTGGGGCGGCTGCAGGCCCTGCGCACGCGTGGGATCACGAATGCGTTTTGCCATTGCGATTCCACGGCCATATCCTGGCTTTATGTTCCGGACGCTGGTTACCGAGCCAACCGCATCATTTATACCGGCGCGTTCAGTCCCGAGAACAACCGGACCGGTCGGATGACCTGTGTGGTGGAGTTCGCGTATGGGGAGAGCGGGGCCGCCATCGCCGGGGATCTCCACCGGCTGCCGGGCAATTTGGAACTGATCGCCACCAATTCGGTTGCTGACGCCTACGTGATCCAGGAGCACGACACCCGTGAGTCCATCGCCCAGCTAAAGGCGACGCTCAAGGCGCGAGGGCTTTGGCTGCTCGGGCGCTTTGCGGAATGGGAATATTACAACATGGACAAATGCATAGGGGCCGCGATGCAGTTGGCGGGAGAGATGGGGGGACGGTCCTGGTGCTTGGATGGTAGATGCCCACCTGCGGAATCTAAGTTAAGATGAAGGACCAGTCCATCGGCGTCTGCTGCCTGCAGAATCCACTCGATCCCAAGGTGTGGTCGAGGACGCCCGCCAATGTCTGCGGCGAGCTCAAGGCCCGCGACCGCCTCGGCCCCGCGTTCTGGGGCTTGAGGCACGACAGCGTGGCCATGAAGCTACGTGCCGGCCTGATGGCCTTGCGCCACGGCCGGCCACTGGCGGTCCGGCAATTTGTGCATGGCCCATCTCTGCGGCGCGCCCATGGCCGGCAGATCAGCCGCCAGATCGGTGCTTCAAGCGTCAGCCAAGTGCTCCATTTCGCGGGGGACCGTTATTTGCCACTCCCCGCGATCGGTCGCCCCGTCCGTCAATTTCTGCTGATTGACGGCACTTGGGCCCAATGGCACCGGGCGGAACTGGCGGATCCCTATCCGCAGCAGGTCAACGAAGCCGCACGGTCGACTTATCAACAGATGGAGCACATTTTCTGCATCAGTGATCATGCCCGGGAATCACTGCTGGGGGATTATCAGGTTTCGGCGAATCGGATTACGGTTGTCGGTTCGGGCCCTGGGGGAATCGTCCCCTATTCCGGCCCCAAGAACTATGGGGACAAAACGATCCTCTTTGTGGCCAAGAACCGTTTCGCGGAAAAAGGCGGCGAAGTGTTGCTCCAAGCCTTTTCGCAGGCCCATCTCCAGGAGCCCTCGCTTCGGCTCTGGCTTGTGGCCGGGCCTGAACTGGCCCCGCGGGTCCGCGACCTGCCCGGAGTCACCCTGTTCTCAGGCCTGCCGTTTGCCGAGTTGCAAAAGTTGTTTGAACAGGCCTCGCTCTACGCCATGCCTGCGATGCTGGAGCCGTGGGGGCTCGTGTATTTGGAGGCGTTGGGGTGCCGCACCCCGGTCCTGGGTCTTGACCGGGGCGCATTGCGTCAGATCACCGAGAACGGCCGCCATGGCTTCCTCGTGGACCAGCCTGACGCCACGGCCATCGCGAATGCTCTGGTCAGGGCTTTGTCAGACCTTGGCCGGCTGGAAACGATGGGACGGGAGGGGCAGCGATTTGTGTTTGAGAACTTCTCCTGGTCCAAGGTCGTGCAACGCATGCTTGAGGTGATTGATGGGTGTTGAGTTCTTGGTGCTTGGTTCTTCGTTCGATGTTCCCAGCCCCAGCTTAACAACGCGGAGACCTGCAAAGGAGGCATCGCCCTCATCTGCATAAGCAACCAAGAACCAAGAACTAAGCACCAATAACTTCAGCCCTACTGTCTTTAGTGTCTGCCAACGTGACGCCCGACCCAGCCAATCTCACTGATCCCAGCATGCTGAGCGCTCGGATCGTGGCCAACGTCGCCGCCCTTCGGGTCCTCGACCCTTCCTCCCTGGCCGATGGGGCACAACTCTACTTGCTCGGCTACTTCACCGAGGGCGACGGCGGGCAGGGGTTACTGCACTGGATGGCCGGTAGCACCACTATGGCCGATGATGGGCTGGTCTTTGCCTCCCCGCATCAGCCCTCCACCGGCCGGTATGTCCGTGCGCTGGGGACCGGGGTTCTTTCGGTTCGCTGGTTTGGCGCCAAGGGCGACGGACGGGCCGACGACACTGCTCCGGTTCGCAACCTTATGGCCGCGGTCCGCGCTTCGGTGCAGGAAGACCCCGCGGGAGGCGACCGTGTGATCACTCGGAGTGCCTATTTCCCCGCAGGCACCTACTTGGTCACCGCGGCGGAGGCGCTCCAACCCGGTACCTACGTCACCAAGGCGCGAGGCTTGCATCTTTTGGGCGACGGTCCGAGTCAGTCTCAGATCCTCTTCAAGCCCGCCACGCCCGGCGTCCTGCTTAACAACGCGGCTTTTCTCGACTGTCAGGTGCAGGAACTGGGTTTTGCTTCCGACAACATGCTCAACACCTTCATGCGTTCCAGCTCGGTGGCCAACGCGGTGCAGCGCTGGTCCTTTGACCGGGTCGAGTGGACGGGCAGTTGGGGCCAGGGCTTCGATCTGTTCGGCTCGGACAACAACTCCGAGTGGCGGTTTGACGATTGTGAGGTGAGCGGAGAAATGGGCTGCTTCCTTCACATCGGTCCCGGTGGAAACACGGGCCCCACCAGCGACCAGTTTCTCAATTTCTGGGTCAACAACATGAAGTTTTGGGCCACCGCGCCCAACCCCAACTGTTTCTGCGAGTTCAATCAGGGTGGCTCCATCCGCATCACCAACAGTGACTTCTCAGGCCTCCAGAATGGCACTTTGTTCAAACTGCTTGGGGGCACCCACGCTTTTGGCGTTTGCTCGTTCGTCCTTACCGGCACGCGTTTTGAACTGAAGACGAACAAGGTCAAAGTCATGCGCTCGGAATGGCCGCAGGGCTTCATCACCATCCGCGACTGCGATTTCGCCTCCCAGGCCACCAGCTATGCGCCGACCACGCCGGCCTTCACCTTTGCCGACACCAATGTGCCGGGGGCTCTGCTGCTCTTTGAAAATTGCTCGATGATCGGCACCATCGAGTTTAGCCACGCCAGCGACGATTTCCGGGACAAGAAAAGCGCCACCTTTCTCAATTGTGAGTGGCCGCAGTTGTCCGACCTATTTTCGACCACTACCCCGGCGTTTGTCCTCCAGACCACCATGGGAGTGGGTAACGATTCAGGCCACCGCCCAATCATCCTTCGGGGCTGCCGGGGCGGGGGTACACCGCTGAACTTCTATCCGAATTGGGTGGAGGGAACCGACTACAAAGTTGGCGACCAGCGGGTCAATGGGCTAAGTCTCTACCAAGCCACTTCTGGCGGCATCTCCGCCGCGCGGGGTGGTCCGGGAGGAAAGACGGACCATATCACCGATGGCACGGTGCACTGGAAATGGCTCCGGAACGACACCCGCGACTACGCCAACGATGTCACCTATGCGTGGACGACCCTGGCCAATCCCGAGGGGGTCAGTCGCCGGGTGGTCTCATTTAAGAATCCCCGCAATCAATTGCCGGCCCACGGGGGGGGGCTGGAGATCATTCTGCCCGCCTATGCGGTGATTGTGTCGGCCCGGATCTACGCGCCAGCAGGTGGAGTCACCTCGGGGGCGCCGGCCGACTATACCATCGCAACGGATGGCGGCACCACTGTAGTGAGCGTCCACGCGACCCCGGCCCAAGCCGGCTTCAACGCTTCCGCTGGCGATCTCTATTTTCCCGTCGGCACCGACATCACCCGGCGCTGTCTGCGCCTGGTCGCTGGAGCCACCGTGGACCAGTATAACTCGGCCGGTCTGGCCACGATAGAGTTTCTCGGGTAAATATTTCAAATGGACTCCAAAAGTGACTCCCACAAGGTAAGCAAGGGGGCCATAGCCTATTTTGGGCGGCAGGTGGTGGTGACAATGTTCGGCTTTGGAGCCAACGTAGTGCTGCTCAAACTATTATTGCCGGAAGATTTTGGAGTTTTCTCGGTAATCACCTTGGTTATGTCACTACTCGGTGTCTTGGCGGATGGGGGGATGAACGTGTACCTCATACAAAATCAGCAAGTCGAAAATGAGGGGAAAATGCTAAATCTATTTCTATCAAATCAGTTGTTTGTATATTCGATCATACATCTGACATACAGTGTCGCAATCGCTGTTTTATTGCTTTTAGGACACTGCCCGGTACTGTTGATCTACCTCTGGGGCGCCGCCCTCTCAACAATTCCCTCGTTGTTTCGGGGTGCGGGCTTTGTAATATTGGAGAGGCAATTGAACATGGTGAAGGTGGCGTTGGTCGAAACCACCGAAGCGATAGCGTATTCGGTGTCATCGGTTGTGCTGGCGTTGGCCGGCGCCGGAGTTTGGTCAATAATAATCGCGCTGTCCATCAAGGGGTTGATAGGTTGTCTGCTTGCAATCAAATACAGCGGTTTCAACTATCAGCCGGTCCGTCCCAAATGGAACGCAAATGTGGCTCGGGCGGTTGGCTTTGGGCTCCATTACCATGCAGCCACCATCATGGGGGTGGTCCGGGGAATCGCCGGACCGATGATTATTGGTCCGTTGCTCGGTCTCGCCGCAGTTGGCCTGCTTGATCGCTCCGGGTATATAGCATATATCCCGCTAATGTTGATCGGTACAGTCCAGAGCCGAGTGCTTTTTCCCTATTATGCTAAAATGCAGGGAGATATGGCCAGAACCGGACGGGTACTCCGAAAATGCATCTATGTCAGCGGTGTGCTGGACAAACTCATATATATTCCCATATTTCTACTAAGTCCCTGTCTTCCACGGATCATGGGCGAGAAATGGAGCCCAGCGGTGGGTCTAATACAGATTATATCCATCGGGCATATGGCTTTCGGCGCGTTATCAACATCGCTGAGCCCAATGATCGCAGGTATGGGGAAGGCTCGCTGGATGAGCATGCTATCGTGGGTTCCAGTAGCGATCATGTATATCTTGATCTGGCCGATGGCGACATGGCTTGGACTACAAGGTGCAGCTTGGGTAAACGTAATAATATGGCTAGCGAGCCTCGCCGCAGTATTTTTCGTAAAACAGGAATGGCCTGAATTCGAACTTTGGTCCGCCTGGCTGATACCGGTTACTGCGGTTGCGATCACCCTGGGTGCAACCGTACTGACATTTCCTAATTACGGAATACTTCTTCTTCCTAAGCTGCTTGGTGTGACCGCGATCGCAATGGGCGTATTCATTCTAATCTTAAAAATATTAAATCCAGCGCTGTTTGCAAGTGAAACAAGTGACTTGAAGGCGCGAATATGGAATATTGATAAACGTCATAAATAGGTGCTGGTGGATTATAAGCGAGAATACTGGACAAGTAATGGCTTACAAGATGCCGGTATATAATTATAAACATGAAAAATGAGCTGAACGCACATCCATATTTCACTGTGTTGCTGTCGACATACAACGAAGAAAATCGTGTGGAGCTAGCGATGCGCAATTTCCAAGGGTGGGCTCCGGTGGTTTTAATTGACAATTTTAGCAGTGACCGTACGGTAGAGATAGCACGTCGCTTTACTGATAGAATAGTCATGCATCGTAATCCGGGATGGGGCGATCCAGAAAGCTACCAAGTCCGCTTTACGGCTGCTCCTACTGACTACGTTCTCATTGCGTATGCCGGACAATATTACCCGCCAAGTTTGCTGGAGTTATATAAGAAGATTGCAAAGGAAGGACACTACAAGGCGGTAGCCGTGTGGAATCAGGTGTACTCGTATGGACGCGCCGTGAACAGCTACGGGCGCCCATTCGTGAACAATACCGGTGCGTTCGCCTTCTTTCGTAAGAGTGCCATCGACTTGAATCTTGGAAAAATACATTCAGAACTTCCATTCACCGGGTCAAAGGAAGATATATATTATCCACCCAAGCTCCCAGAGTTCTGTCGCATTTCGTTTCGCGACGATGACTGTGCAAGCACAGAGCTCAAGCATGCAAGGTATGCCGATGCGGATGCACGACAGCAGCATTCGGCTGGGGTACGCACCAATCTTCTGATAATGACCTGTACATACCTTCGGCATCTTCTGGGTTGCCTGCTTTGGCGGGGAGCGATCTGGCAGGGCATGCCAGGTATCATAAATTCAATATGGCGAGCAAACTATTACCTTAGCATCCATATCCGAATATGGGAAATGCAGAATGGTTACGAACAAACAAAAATTACTTCACTGCATGCCGGAATACGCTCAAAGCTTTCCAAAAGAGAACAGATCGATGTCATAAATACATGAAGGTATTGCTTTATGAACCAGACACAGCCGGTCATCATGGAATAGTGCTTTCCTATGTTGAAAGTGTCCTCAAGGAAGGCAATATTGATTTTCGACTCCACGTGCACCGTGAAGTTGGAGATGAGTATATGGCGTTGCAAAATCTCGCACGAAAGGAACATGCGGACCTAATACACGTTTTATTTATTGATGGCCGGGCGCGACAGTGGCTGCTACGACCGCCGTATGTGTCTCATAAGGGAATTCCTGTCATTGCTAACTACTATTTGTATAATAATTTAAACCGTCCGCTGCGGCAATGGTTTTGGTGGTGGTTGCTGCGACGAGGCCTTGTATCCAAGCTGCTTATCTCAGATAATTACTCGTCAGAACGAAAATATCTGCCGCAAATCAAAAAATGCATTCGCTATGTACCTGATCCATGGCGAGCAGCTGATTTTCCATATTTCACTTTAAATAATGCCCGGCTTCAATTGAACTTGCCGATCGAACGCCGCATTTTACTGCTATTTGGTGACATCAGCCATAGAAAGGGTGCCGATGCTTTGCTTGATGCGTTTCTCGAGATTGCACAACCCAACATAGATCTTTTGCTTCTAGCGGGGGTGGTGGCTCAAGATCTGAATCAGTCGGAATTTCGGAAACAACTCCAGCTCGGCATAACGGCCGGGACTGTTCGCATAGATGAAGGATATATATCTGAGTCTGATGTCAGCAAATACTTCTTTGCTTGTGACGCCGTTGCGTGTGTCTACCCCGCTTGGTTCAAAGTGTCCAGCGGAACGTTTACTCGCGCTTGTGCAGCCGGCCGCCCTGTTCTAGCTGCAATGAGTAGTGTCACGGGACGTCTTGTCGCCGATCTTCAACTTGGCTGTGTGTATACGGCTCGAGACGAAGCTGCACTTCGCACCGGAGTGCGATCTATCTTGGCTTCAGCCAAGTCCCTGCGTGAAGACGCCGGATTCAGGCAACGAGCCAGTCAGATTGCAACTGAAAGGGAGTTCGCGGCCTATTCCAAAGCGCTATTAACAGTGTACCGGGAAATGGCCCCAGCCAGCGAATCACTAGTCATTGAAAAATAGCTTACGCATGTCACCGAAGGACAATGGAATACCAGCTGAACATGATTGGATGTAACTTAATGTTCAGATCAACGCGGATGACGTATTGTGGTCATGACATATAACAAGAATCTCGATTCACTTCGTGCGCTCGCTGCACTAGCTGTCATTGCGTTTCACTGGCGTACGTTGGTATCTTGCGGGTGGGTTGGTGTGCAGTTATTTTATGTCTTATCAGGGTTCCTTATCACGGGGATACTTCTTCGGGAAAAAGGCAAGCATGATACACTGAAATCGTACTATAAGGAATTTATCGTCCGCCGTAGTTTGCGCTTGCTCCCATTGTATCTGGCACTCGTGGGGATATGCCTTGTAATGTATCACATTACGGGCAAGCCGGGTGGGTTTTTACACGAGCAATACTATTTATACACATACACTCTGAATTTTGCCAGGATGTCCCCGTCTTACGTCGGTTCTTGGATGTATAATCATACCTGGAGCTTGTCGGTGGAATGGCAGTTCTATTTGGGATATCCATTTGTAATATGGTATGCGTCGAAGGCAACAGTTAAGAACATATTGATTACCATGCTTTTTCTTGGACCAATGTTGCAATTTGGTACTTTGCTTTGGGCTCAGGCGATAGAGTGGGGTGGGTCACAGGATCACGTACAATTTATGCAGGGGTGCTTCGTGTACAACGCGTCATGGTCTCAGATCGACGCCTTTGCAATTGGCGGAATTCTATGTTGGGATGAGGTTAATAGTGCATTTACACGGCCAAAAGTCGTATGTGCAATGCTTGGCACAACGTTGCTCGCAGGACTCAGTGTATTGGTGGCGCAAGGACGTCTGCTGTCCGGTCTTGGTTCCCTGGGCTAACCGCAGTCGCCCAAGTTTTGTATTCACAGTACGAAATGCATTTCCTGCGCATCAAGAATGGAATCAGTAAAATGAAGCCGTAAAGAAAATTGAAAATACATCATATTATCTTGACTCCACGACTCTCAGGAGCGGAACTGCTTGTTTACAATCTTAGCCGTGCTCAACAGTGCAGTGGATGTAACGTTTCCGTGTTAGCTTGCGCTCCCATGGAGCCTTCATTCGTGAATTTGGCAGAGTCCATGACGAAAATTGGCATCGAATTTGTGCAACCACCAAGGGTGATGAGGAGATTCAACCGATTGCTGTGGCTGTTCACAAATATTATAGCATTGAAGCCGTCCATCATCTATGCCCACAGTGTATTGCCCAGTCTATATGTCCGCCTGGTAACATGGTGGTCAAATATTCCAGTGGTATCTGTTCTACATGATGCTTCGCAGGACGATTATGCAAATAGGATTTATCGATGGCCGGAGCAGTACCTACTGCGTGTACCGGCGGCGGTAGTCACTGTTGCGCCAGAAGCGGCGGTCAACTATATGCGTCGTACCAAATATCAAGGGATGACTCTTACAATCCCCAATGGTGTTCCCATGGATGAAATTCGTCGACATTCTGTAAACAGATCGAAAGTGCGAAATTCGGTTTTCAAGTTGTATGACGATTTTGTACCTGTAGTATTACAAGTTGGAAGAATAAATCCAGAGAAAGCACAGCTTAAAACACTGCTCGCATTGGAGTCGCTGGCATTGCGTGGTAAATTTTCCGGTCGCCTAGTGTATGTGGGACTGTGGGAGGATGATGAATACGTTGCTCAATTGACAAATGCGATTCAGAAATCACCATTACGCGACAATATACAATTGTTTGCTCCGAGAACCGACATCTATGATCTGCTGGCTGCAGCTGACATTTACACAATGCCTTCAGTATCGGAGGCGTTTTCGGTCGCATTTATTGAGGCATTGGCCTCAGGGATCACTGTCGTGGGTGCAGATATAGCGGCGTTTCAATTCGCGCGTTCTCTACCGGGGGTCAACCTTTACACGGAGGCTGGAGAAGATAGCTACGCTTCCACTTTCGACGATGTCTTGGCAGCCAATCCGGTGCGGTTTGAGCGGGTATTAGGCAAATATGATATCACCAACACGGTCAAGTCCTACAGCGAGTTAACTGAAATTCTGGTGAATTGGCATGTTGATGCGTTGTAAAACCTGCATCAGGGTGGATAGTAATCTACCCACTCAAAAATTCACCGCAGAACGTGCGCCACGCATTCAATTAGAGCGACTTCTATTTGGTTTCAACTCTCTCATTTGTTGTGACATATCTAGACGACAACTGATAGATGATTCAATCAAGAATACAGAATGCAATATAAACTGATGGTACCGAGCATAAGGTGCCGTTAAAAACATATATTTAGACGAACATGAACACGCAAACCTACAAGAATTACGATATAGGGCCGGATGGTCGACCGGTTGTACACATCGACCCCGGCCCTGCAATCTTATATTACATTCTGACATTCGGAATCATTCTTGGTATTAGTACGTGGGTGGTGTTGACCTTCCCGACCGGGGACTCTGACGACTTTTTTATCATATTTACCGCATGGGTAAACATCATCTGGGGAGGGTTAGGATTCTGTTATTCTCTGAGACGTACCGGATATTCCATGTTAACGCTCACATACATCTTTTTCCTGATTTTCTTCGGTCTAATCCCATTCACTGTATTTCGTGCCAATCGATGGACATTCGGCGTTATGTCGAACAGTGATATCCCCCACATCCGTTATGCCATGATTTGCACCCAAGTATGCATGCTCATGACATTGGTCGGCTACCGATTTTGCCCTAAAAATGTCCGTTTCTCTTGTTACCAGTGGTGGGCTAAACGTGAAGTTGTGATGAGCCGTATCGCTTTGGCGCTTGGAACGCAGGTGTTTTTTATGCTGGTGCTATTGTATTTGATTGGCACGGCAGGGTTGATTGCCAGTGGCGCTGAATCCGAATTCGTTGTGGAAAAGTCGTATGCTTTGATTGTAGGTTTATTTGTGCGCCCCATGATGCTCTTCATGGGGTTGTTTGCGTGGTATGGCTCTCGGCGCGAGGGGGAGACTCCGGGAGTTAAGCTCTGTGCCTGGCTTATGCTTGGGCTTGGTATTCTCGCCAATCTTGCCACTTCGACTACCCGATTTTACTCCATATTTACTGTTACGGCTATTCTCTTTGGGGTATTCCCTGTGCTTCGTCGCAATAGCTCATTTGTAATGAGTTACATATTCGCGGGTTTTGCGGCAAGTCCGATTGCGTACCAGTTTCGTGGTCTTTCCTCTATTTCAGAACTAGTTCAGATGCTTAAAGAATTCAGATTCGATCAGCAATATGTCTTTGGGGGAAACTTTGATGCATTCGAGATGTTAACCTACGCGGTTAGCTTCGTGAATGACAAGGGAATTACATGGGGACGGCAATTGTTCGGTGTCCTTCTGTTTTGGGCGCCACGCTCTATGTGGGAAAATAAGCCTGTGTCAACCGGTGAATTACTGGGCAGTAATTATATCGGCATATCCGCCTCATTGAGCAACACTAATCTTTCTTCTCCGCTGTCTGCTGAGGGATTTGTTAATCTTGGTATAGTTGGTGTAATTATTATCGGATTTGTTTATGGTTGCTTCTGCATATGGGTGGATCAATTGGCTGAGGCTCCATTGCGCCCGCGCGACACATCGGGTTTGGGTTTTGCATCAGCAGTATTTCTTCCAGGAATCGCGGCTCTTAGCCTGATCATTTCACGAGGTTCTCTGATGGTTGGTTTTTCCGCTCTTTGCGGCATCCTCGCCGCGTGCTATTGCGCGAGCTTATTTTTTCTTAGCAAAAGGGTTTAGCTGCAGTTCGTGTTTCTTGCTGCTTTGTTCGTGGTTGTGGGCATTCGGTTACTTGGTTCATTTTGGCGTTTATTTACAGTCGGTCTCCGTCGAGGGATCCCCTTCCAGTTAAGACCGAAGAACTAAGTGCCAAGAGCGAAGAACTAAGAGCAAACTCATGCCCCACTGCCGAAAATAGCGTGATCAACCGCGGTTATAAACTTTCTCCATTCCCATGGATATGGAGACCACTTCTCCGACTCGGTTTGATGAGCGTGGATGGCTTGGTGCCAAAGTCTGCGAATCGGATCGTGATCCATTCCTTTCCCGACCTCGACGACCAGGGTATTGCGCTCTGTTTTGCCTTGGTGGCACAGTCCTGTCGACATGATATTGTCTGGTTGGTGGAAAAAGTGACCAATGTGCATCGCACTCGGATTGCGGCCTTGGGTCTGTCCGGTCGGGTGCGTTTGGTACAAAAGCTCAGCCTTTCCGGGGCCTGGTCGTTTCTGCGCTGCCGTTGGTTGTTTTACACTCATGGCTTGTTTTTCAGTTATCGCTCGCGGCTCCGGGTGGTGGTCAATCTTCAGCATGGCATGCCCTTCAAGAAGACATGGCTGGCTGTGCCCCATTCGGTTGTTCCGGATGCGGACTATATCCTCAGCACTTCGCCTTTTTTCACCAAGATTTGGACCCAAATCAGCGGCTTTTCCCCTGAACGCATCATTGAGCTGGGTTTACCCCGCAACGAGCTCATCAATCGCCACGCCGAGGGGCCCGCCGCCAGCCGTGCGGTCTTGGAAAAGTTTTTCTCCCCGCTGGGTTCCCGGCAGAAAGTGTTCCTCTTTCTTCCCACCTACCGCCAGTCGGTCGTTGGTTTTATCACCAACGACGGCACCGAGACCGATTCCGTCCTCGGCCTCACCTTGGACGAGGCCTCCACCCTCCGCGCCTGGCTCGCCCACAACAATGTCATGCTTATCGTCAAACCCCACCCGATGTCGGTTCATCATGGGCGCGAGTATGAGGCTGGCGACAATATCCTCATTTTTGACGAGACAGATTTCATGCGGTCCGAGGTGGGGCTCTATGAGCTGCTCGGTGGCGTGGACCTGTTGATCACTGACGTGTCCTCGATCTACGTGGACAATCTGGTGACCGACACTCCAGTCGTCTTTTTCTTTCCCGATATTGACGTCTACCGCCGCACCCGCGGCTTATTGGTCGAGCCCATCGAGGATTATTTGGCCGGTCCTCTTACCCGCACCCTGCCCGAGCTGCTCGAGGCTCTGGACGAGGTGGTCGCGGGTCGGGATGTTTGGGCGGGGAAGCGGGAGCAGATGCGCCAGTTGCTGAACCCGCCCCGCCCGACGACTCCGGCGCGGGCCCTCGTCCGGCGTCTGGGTTTGGAGGATGCGCCGTCGGGCGGCCGCGTCGCGCTGGTGTGGTCCCAATACGGCCCCTATCATTTTGCCCGGCTGGCGGCAGCCCGGCGCGGACACGGGCCGGGCGTGGTGCTGGGCATCGAGATCGCCAGCGGCACCAGCACCTACGCCTGGCGGCGCGACGCCGCAGTGCCGGAGGATTTTTTCACCTTGTTTCCCGGCTGCGCGACGGAGGATGTGTCCTCCGCGCGCGTTTACGTGCGACTCCTCGCCCTGCTTCGCGCCCAACAGGTGCAGGTCGTTTTTGTCCCGAGTTATTGGCCGGTCTCTTCTCTTGCCATCCTGCTCGCGGCCAAGCTGGCCGGGGCTCGTTGCGTGATGATGAACGAGTCCCACGCCGGCACCGCCAAGGCCCGCGGCCTGCTCCAGACTGTCAAGCGGCGCCTGATCCAGACCTTTGACGCCGGCTTCGTGGGTGGCACCCCCCATGTGCGCTATTTTGAAGGCCTCGGTTTGTCCGGGGACAGGCTGTTTCAAGGCTATGACGCGGTGGACAACACCCACTTTCAAGACCGTGGCCGTGCGGTTCGGGCCGACGCGGACCGGGTGCGGGCCGAACTCGGCCTGCCGGCCCGTTTTTTTCTCAACGTCGGCCGCATGGTGGCCAAGAAAAACCTCGCCATGCTGGTGGAGGCCTATGCGCTCGCCTCGCGGGAAGCGAAACAGAGGTCAGAGGTCAGAGATCAGAGGTCAGATGCCGGAGGCCAGAGGTCAGAGGTCAGAGGTCAGAGGTCAGATTCGGAAGGAGCAGGAGAACGAGACCGAGAACGAGTCGGAGAACGATTTTCTGGGAGCGCGGGGATCTTTCCCGGTCCCTTTCCCGCCTTGGTCCTGGTGGGCAGCGGTCCTTTGGAGGACAGCCTGCGGCGGCTCTGTCTTGACCGCGGCCTCACGGTCGTGGAATGCCAGCGCCCGCGTCCGTTCGGGAGCAGGCCCGTCGTTGGCGCCGATGTGTATTTCCATGGATTCCGCCAGGTGGACGAGCTGCCTGGTTTTTACGCCCTCGCCGAGGCCTTCATCCTGCCCAGCAAGGAGGAGGAGTGGGGGCTGGTGGTGAACGAGGCGATGGCGGCGGGGTGCCCGGTGCTCGTGTCCAGCGCCGCCGGTTGCTGTGAGGACTTGGTGGAGGAAGGGGTGAACGGCTGGAGCTTTGCTCCGGCCCGGCCGCAACAGCTCGCCGAGTTGTTGCACCACCTTGCGGACGACCCCGCACGGGTCCGGCGGATGGGCGACGCGTCCACGGCACGGATCGCCCAGTGGGGCACCGATCGGTTCGCCCAAAATTTCTGGCGCGCAGCTGAGGCCGCCATCGGCCAAGTGACAAGTAGCAAGTAACAAGAACCCGCCTTCGCTGCGCCAAGGCGCGGCAAGAGGGCGCGGCAAGCAGAGAAAACGGAGGACGGAGTTATTAACCACTAATGGACACTAATTCTGAGGATCGGAATAGTGCAAATTAGTGCCTATTAGTGGTTACAGGTTTTTGGTTTGCGAGGTTTTTGCGAACCCCAAGCAACTGGAAACATCCCACATGGAGCCCGACTTCAAACAGATCCTTGGCATCCGTTTTTATGTGGGTGCGCCGGAGGGGTTGCTGCGGCTGGTCCTGCGCGGCGGACTCTTTGTGGTGCCATCCGGGCCCGGTCTGGCCACCTTGGATCAAGACGTGCCGTATCGCGAAGCGCTGGAGCGCAGCGACGTGGCCCTGACGGACAGCGGGTTTCTGGTACTCCTCTGGCTGCTGCGCCGCGGTGAGCTGGTCGGGCGCATCTCTGGACTGCGTTTGCTGCGCGCCCTTCTGGCCGTGTCGGAGTTTCGCGAACGAGGCCGGACGTTTTGGATTATGCCCTCCGAGGCCGACGCTGCGGCCAATCTGGCCTGGTTGAACTCACAAGGGATTCCGGTGGAGTCTGCCGACACCTACATCGCCCCGAATTATCCTGGGGGCCGCCTCGCTGATCCGGCCTTGGTGGCCGTCCTCGCTGCCCGGCGCCCTCGGTTTGTCATGGTCAACATTGGCGGTGGAGTGCAGGAGAAGCTCGGGCTGCATCTGCGCGAATCGCTCGATTACACCCCGGCCATCATCTGCACCGGTGCGGCCATCGCCTTCCTGTCCGGTCAACAGGCGCGCATTCCGGTTTGGGCTGACCGGATGATGCTCGGCTGGCTGTTCCGGTGCGTTTCTGCGCCCGGCCGGTTCATCCCCCGTTATGTCCGGACCCTGCGCCTGGTCAGTCTGGTCTTTCGCTACGGGCCCCAACCGGTGCGGGGACGGGATGGGGCGGTTCTTGGTGCTTAGTTCATAGTACTTTGTTGCTGAATGCAGATGCGGGCGAGGACGCCCGCGCAACCAACCAAGCACCAGGAACCAAGAACTCAGAACCTCTCAACCTCTCAACTTTTCATCCTCTCATCCCTTCAACCCTCCAATCCCGCCACCTGCATTTCGTCCAGTCCATCGAGCCCTTGGAGGGTGGCGGACTGGGGGCTGCGGCCCGGCAGTTACACGCGGCCCTGGCCGGGCTCGGCCATGAGAGCCGCCTGCTCACGACCACGGGCGAAGCCCGGCCCGAGCCGTTCCCGGGTGTCCAGCAGTTTGCGCGCTGCGGGCCGGCGAAACTGTTCTTCGCCCCCGGTCTCGCCCCGGCGGCGGCAAATTGGATCGCAGAGGGGAGCGCGGTGGTTCACGGCCATGGGCTCTATGTGTATCCCAACGCCGCCGTGGGCCGGATCGCCCGCCGCCATGCGACGCCGTTCATCTACCATCCCCATGGCATGTTTGAACCGTGGATCCTCGCCCGCTCTGCCTTCAAAAAGGGTGTGGCCCGGGTTTTGTTTGAAAACGCCAACTTCCGCCATGCCCGCCTGTGGCGGGCGCTGACCTCCCGGGAGGCGGACCAGATTCGCGCCCAAGGGATCACTGCACCCGTGGTCGTCATCCCCAACGGCATCGACCTCGGTCCGCCACCCCAGCCCCGGGCGTCGCCGGGCCAATCCCGCCGCCAAGTGCTTTTTCTTGGCCGCCTGCACCCGAAAAAGGGGCTGGCCCTGCTCGTCGAGGCCTGGTCGCACCTGGCCCGGCAGGCGGCGGATTGGGAGCTGGTGATTGCCGGACCGGATGAGCTCGGCCATCGGGCCGAAATCGAGGCGCTGGTGCGCGCGGCCGGCCTGACGGGTTCCGTACGGTTCGTCGGTCCGGTCACGGGCGAGGCCAAACGCGCCCGCCTGCTCGCCGCCGACGTGTTCATCCTGCCGTCGCATTCCGAGGGTTTTTCGGTTGCCATTCTCGAGGCGATGGCCGCCGGCCTGCCGGTCGTGGCGACCACCGCCTGCAATTTCCCCGAGATCACCGCCGCCGACGCCGGTTGGGAGTGCGAACCGACCGCAGTCGGGGTGGGGCAGGCGCTGGCGCAGGCCCTGGCCGCCGGCGACGACGGCCGCCGGGAGCGGGGGGCGCACGGCCGGGCGCTCGTCGGCGCGCGCTATGCCTGGCCGCAACTGGCGGCGACCTTACACACCGAATGCCTCAGGCTACTCTGACCGCATCCGGTAGGGACGGCTCTCCGAGCCGTCCGCGCCACTCCCTGAGCCTGAATTCGACCATTGGTCACAGAGACCCTCCGTGAACTGGGTCAGCCCACTGCCAGCGATGAATCATATCCGGCCATAAGATGATGAATATGAGTAATAAAACAAAGTCAGTAAAACTGGGATGAAAAGCTTTTCGATCGATCGAATTTGAACCACTAATGGACACTGATGAACACTAATTCTGAGGATTGGATTAGTGTAAATTAGTGTGCATTAGTGGTTACAGGTTTTTTCGGACGAGGTTATGGGCGAGCTCCAAACACCCGTGGCCTCTAAATTCTTCCCTTCGTGAATCAGCAGTGGCCCTCTGCAATCCTGCTGGGCATTTTTGAATTATTCTGTATCCGTGTCCCTCCGTGCAATCCGTGGTAAAATCCGTCTGCCGAAATTAGCATGAGATCTGCCTCACCGCCCGCGCGCCCGCGCTCGCTGGGTTTTCATCTCGGGGTGCTCGTGCTGCTGACCGGGCTCGACCGCGCCCTGTGGCTGCGGCAATGGTTGCTGCGACGACTCCGCCCGGTGCTGGGGCTCACTTTTGTCGGAGTCGTGGGTTTGATCGCGGCGGTCAGCCTGTACCGGCTCACCCAGATCGCCTCCAGCACCCGGCTCCTCATTGACGACGCCGTCACCGGCCTGGAGTCCGCCGCCCTCATGCGGCCGCTGGTGGTGGAGATCCATTTCGACGCGTTGCGCCAGGCCAGCATTCCCGGCCGCCAACTCACGATGGCGCGGGTGGAGGCGTTTGAGACGCAATTTGCCAGCGCCCTCAAACAGTACCGGAACGGAGCCTTCACCCCGCCGGACCGGCAAATCGCGAGTGATATCCAGCAGGCGGCCGCCGCCTACGTCGACGCGCTGCAGCCGCTGCTGGACAACCCGTTTCCGAAGCCGGAGCAGCTGACTTCGGCCGACACTTCGGTGGAGGCGCTCATGGGTGAAATCGCCCAAGGTCGCCAGTTCAACCTGGGCCGGCTGCGGCTCACGGCGGAGCAGGCGCGGTCCGAGGCTGACGCCGCGCTGCAATTCTCCTATTGGATGTGGGGATTGTTTGGCGCGGCCCTCGCCCTTTCCGCCGGTCTCGTGCTGGTGTTCCGATGGATCGGGGCGCCGGAGAAGCCGCCGGGCGGCGACCCTGGTTCCCAAGCTCCCTGGGATCAGAGCAAGGAAACGGTGGAGCCATGGGCCGGAACCGCAAACAAGTCTTCCTGATGCCCCCTTCTCCCTCCACCACTCGGGTGCGGCTGGACCGCTTTGACCCCGCCGGCGGGTTCCAGCGTGGCCGCTCGCGCCCGGTCGAGGTGGCCTGGTATCTCTGCAAGGTGGTTTTTTTCCTGAGCGCGTGGCCGTGGCCGTCCCGCTGGAAGGCGGCGGTGCTGCGGGGGTTTGGCGCGCGGATCGGCCGTGGTGTCGTCATCAAGCCTCGGGTAAACATCCACCTCCCGTGGCGGCTGGTCGTCGGCGACCACGCGTGGATCGGCGAGGAGGTTTGTATCCTGAATTTCGAGCCGGTGACGATCGGGGCCCACGCTTGTGTGTCCCAACGCGCCTTTCTGTGCACGGGCAACCACGATTTTCGCGATGTGACCATGCCCTACCGCAACGGGCCCATCACCATTGGGGACGGCGCCTGGGTGGGCGCGCAGGTTTTCGTGGCGCCGGGTGTGGAGGTGGGAGTTGAGGCGGTGGTGACCGCCGGGAGTGTCGTCACGCGTTCCCTGCCCCCCGCGATGGTCTGCTCCGGCCATCCGTGTCTCCCGGTAAAGCCGCGCTGGTAGCGCCGGCCGAAGGCGGGCGGTTCTTGGTTCCTTGTGCTTGGTTCTTGGTTTCTGATCTGAGGGAGTAAGCCAGCCCACCATCTGGCACCCCCCGGCGCCCCCTTTCCACCAGTTCCGACCTATAAACAAGCACGAGGAATCCATAAACGAGGAACAAAGCACCAAGAACCAAGAACTAAGCACCCAAAAGCATGAACTCCAAACTGCACAAATCCTGGCCGCTCGTCTTGCTTGCCATCGGCCTGGTGCTTACGCTCGGACTGCAATGGCTCGGCGCGCGGTCGGTGGGCCGGCCTGCCGGGGTTCCGCCCCCCGCCGAGCTGCTGCCCCACGTCCTGGCCGGCTGGCAGGTAGTGGACCGGCCGGTGGCCGACAGCCCTGAAGAGAAGGCGGCGGTCAGCGAGCTGCTCAACTATGACGACGCCGTTTTCCGTTTTTACCAGCAGGGGCCGGTGATATTTGGCGTGTATCTGGCGCACTGGAATCCTGGCCGGATGTCGTCGCGGCTCATCGCCGCCCACGTGCCGGATGTGTGCTGGCCGGCGGCCGGCTGGACGCGCAACCTGGACAAGGAAAAACAGCTCGGAGCCGGCGGGGTGGTCGAAGTCTCCGCGGTCAGAAACCTGGAGGCCGGGGCCGGGGTCGTGCCGGGCCAGTTCAGAATCTTCGAGGGCCAGGGAGCCGTGCAGCACCTCCTGTTCTGGCATGTGAATGGCGACGAGATCCTGAGCTACGACACCGGCTACGCGCCGCCCTGGTATGCGATGTTCACCGATGTGCTGAAGCATGGTCTGAACCAGCGCCGCGAGCAGTGGTTTATCCGCATCAATTCCAATGTGCCCTTTTCCACCCTCGGGGCGGACACCGGTTTTCAGTTTGTCCTGGGGCGCTTGGCGACCCTCGGCCTGAAGGTCCGCCCGCCCGCCCCGGGCGGCTGAGGGCTGACGGCTGACAGAGGTCAGAAGTCAGAGGCCGGAAGCCAGAAGCCAGAGGTCAGAAGTCAGAGGTCAGAAGTCAGAGGTCAGAAGCCAGAGGCCGGAAGTCGGAAAACGGAAGCGGGTGGCCGGAGGCCAGATGGCAGAGGCCGTTAAGCGACGGAGGATGAAAACGAGCATGAGAACGATGACGGTGTCCCTGGTCCTCGGGCTTGCGCTCACGGCCGGGTCCGTCCGGGCCGGGGTGAGCGTGGACAGCGGCCTGACCGCCGACCTATTCGCGCCCATTGCGGCCGCGACCGGCCGCGACTGGTGGGACGGCGGCTGGGTGCGCCTGCGGGGCATGAGCGGGCTGCCGGCGCCAACGGCCGCCACCGACCCGCGCTTCCAAGGCCTCGCCGCGCTGCGACAGATGGGGATCAAGCCGCTCGTGTTTTTTGCGCCGGACGGGAAGTTTTGGTTCCGGGGCACGCGGTTTATCGCCGGCCGTCCGACCTATCCGGTCGACCTCGGCGAGGCCTATGCCTACGCCGAGCGGCTCGCGATCGATGCCTGGCCCAATGTGGCCGCGTGGGAGATCGGCGACGAGCCCGACCTGTTCTGGACGGCTGACAACGCCGAGACCTATGCGGCGTACCTGAAGGCGGTCGCGCTCGGCCTGCGGGCCGGCTCCCGCGAGGCGGCGGAGGCCGCGGCGGTTCCGGGGCCGCGCGACCCGCACACCCATGCGCCTGCGCCTGCCGGGCCGTTGATCCTGCCGGGTGGGCTCGGCATGACGCCCGGCCCCTATCTCGAGCAGCTCGCGGCGAACGATTTCCTCAGCTACATCGATGGTTTCAACTGGCATTTCTATGGCTATGCCGGAGATTTCACCGCGCAATACCACCAGTTTGAGACGGCGATAGGCGAGCTGGCGGCGGCGCCGGCCGGCGCCACGGTTTGGGAGCGGAGGGAAACCAAGGAACTTCCCGTCTTCCTGACCGAATACGGCTACAGCCAACTGAGCGGGGCGACGGCGCCGACGGTCGAGGGCCGCGTGCGCCAGTGGCGGTGGTTCCAAAGCGTCACCGAGCAGATGCAGGCGCTGCGCGTCGCGGGGCCGGTCGCATTTTACCTGCCGCCCTACCTGGAGGGGAATTTCAATGAGTTTGGGCTGACGGTGCGCCCAGGCGGACCGCGATTCACCCCGGCGGATTTCGGCGCGACGCGGACGGCGTCCTGGATGGCCGGCATCGGCGCGCCCGTGGAAGGAAACGAAGCCTCCCCCGCGCTCGCCTGGCTCGCGGCCCAGCCCGCACCCAGCCGAACCCACGATTGGACGGTGAAGGTCCCGGCCCCATCACCGGTGGTGATAGATTTCCTCCCGGGCGAAGACCTCCAGACGATGAAAAGCTGGCATGGCTACCTGCTGAAACCCGGGGCGGGCGCGTTGCGGACGGGTAACGGCGAACTGCGCCTCTACAATTTTTCCACTGAAACCCTGACGGGGCACCTGACGGTGAGTGCTCCGCCCGGACTCATGACCGCGGCGGGGCTGTCCGGTGAACTGACGTTGGCGCCGATGGAGCTGAGGCGGGTGCCGGTGGGCTTCCGTCTCACGGCGGACAGCCTCCGGGCGTTTCCCTGGACGGTGGGTTTCGTGGTGGACGGCAACCGGGTGCCGCCGGCGGTGTTCACCACCAAGCTTTACCCCAACGCATCGACCATGACGAGGGAGACCGCTCACCGCTTTGACCAGCCGGCGGCGGTCGTGGCGGCCGCAGTTCAGACGGCGGCGAACCGGCGGCTCCTGCTGGACCGTCCGCTGGCCGGCGATGAGCCGCGGCTCGAGCCCATGGGCCGCTGGCTGGTGAGCCAAGGACTCGCGGTCGAGGAGGCCGCGGGCGCCTGGCGTTTCACCGTCACGGCGCTGCCGGCGCAGCCCCTGCGACCGGCGATGGCAGAGCTGCCGCTGCCGGATGATTTTAGTTTCCCCGCCGCGCACCTGCTGCTGTTCGATTATCATCTGGCAACCGCGCCCGGCGGGACCACAGGAATGGACTTCGACTGCTTTTTCCGTACGGCCAACGGCAACCTGTTCGAGGTGCTGCCGCGGCTGACCGCCACCACCGCGTGGCAGAACTATGCGGAGGCGAAGGAAAATTTCACCGGTATGAGCTTCGGCCGGATGAATCTCCCCTGGCGCTTTGCGGACAACCGTCCGGTCGCGCTGGTGTTTTTTCTCCGGCCGAAGTCCCTGCCCGTGACTTTCGAGGTGCGCAACGCGGAGCTGGCGCAGTTCCACCTGTAGGCCAGCTCGCCGAGCTGGCTCCGAAAAATGGGGCCGCGACGCCCCCCCGTCGCGATAGGTCTTCGAAGGTGGAGCGCGTTGACCTCAACGCGCTTTCCGGGCCACGAAGCGTCTTGAGGTCAAGCCGCTCCACCTGAACGGCCGCCGGCCTGCTTCGCAGTCCGCGGCGGGGCGAAGCCTACGCCTCGCACCGGAGCACATGGACCGCGCCGCGCTCCGTGCCGAGGGCGAGCAGATGGTCGTCGGGCGACCAGGCGATCTTGGTGGCGGGAGCGGGCAGGCGGATGGTCGCACGCAGGGGTTGCGCGCGCTCGGGACTCCATAACATGACCACCCCGTCGGCCGAGGCGGTGGCCAGCAGGCCGTGCGCGCGCTGAAACGCGACCGCGCAAACCTTCCCGTCGTGCGGCAGCATCGACGGCGCGCGGCCTTCCGGGCCGGTGCCGGCGCAATCCCAGACCGAGGCATCGTGGCCGCCGGCGGTGGCGAGCCAGCGCGAGGAACGGTCGAACGCGACCGTTGGCACCTTGCTCTCATAACCGCTCATCTGCAGCTCGTCATTTTTCTCGGGCAACCAGAGATGGACACTGGGATCCTGGTTGCCGGAGACGAGCCAGCGGCCGTCGGGCGACCAGACCAGGGCGAGGATGCCGTTGGCGTAGGGCAGCTCCTTTTGCAGGATGAAATCGTCGGCATCCCAGAGTCGCACGCCGCCAAAGGCCGCGGCGGCGACACACCCGCCCTCGGGTTGCCAAGCCAGGGCCGAGATGGTCTTTGGGGCCGGCGGGCAGGTGTGCGCGAGCGAGCCGTCCGGCCGGAGAAAGGCCAGGGTGCGGCCGGCGGCGGCGGCGAGGAGGGAACCAGAGGTCAGAGGCCAGAGGTCAGAAGTCAGTTCGGCGCCCCTCGTTTCAGGCACCAGTCCTCCGGCTCCCGGCTTCTGGCTTCCGGCATCTGCCCCCTGACCTCTGACCTCTGACCTCTGATTTCGGCCTTCGGACTCCTTCCTCTGCCCTCTTTCCTCTGATGTCTGACCTCTGACGTCTGACCTCTGATTCGGCCTCCAGGCGAGATGCTCGACGGCCGCGGCTCCGAGACGGACGGTGGCCGTGTGCTGGCCGTTAGTGGCGTCCCAGAACTTCACTGCGCCATCCTGGCCGCCGGTGGCGAGCAGACAGATGTCAGAGGTCAGAGGCCAGGGATCAGACATTGCCGCCGGACCCGAATTTAGGGCTAATGGACTGGATGCCGGCTTCTGATCGCTGACGTCTGACCTCTGACGTCTGACTTCTGATTTCATCCACGCCAGGGCATTCGTGCCGTTTGCATGGCCGGGCAGCGCGTGCCGGGTGGTGCCATCGGTCGTGGCGAGGAGATGCACCGGCCCCGCCGCGCTCGCGGCGGCGAGCGTGGCGCCGTCGGGCGACCAGGCCAGGTCAATGACATAGTCATCCAGCGCCACCGCCCAGTGTTTGGTGAGGTTCATTTTTTAACGCAAAGACGCGGAGGTGCAGAGACGCAAAGCGCAGGAAGAGGAGGGGATGGATTATGATTCATCGCGTCTTGGCGCTTAATCCGACTCAGGTCAGGCACGAGTTGAACCCCTCGTTGAGCGCGGCGCGGTCGAGGTTTTTACCGATGAAGACCAGGGTGTTGGTGCGCGGGTCGTCGCCCCAGGCGCGGTCAAATTTGGCGTCGAACAACATATGGATGCCCTGGAAGACCAGGCGCTGGTTGCTGCCTTTCACGCTCAGCACGCCCTTGGTCCGGTAGAGATCGGCCCCCTTGACGCGGAGCAGTTCACTGATCCAGGCGTTGAGCTTCTTGGGGTCGAGTTCGCCGGGGGTGGTGATCCCGATGGAGGTGACATCGTCCTCGTGGGAATGGGTGTGGGCGAAATCGCGCTGCCAGACCGGTCGGATGTTTTCTCCCCCCACCTGGAGATGCAGTGGGTGCTCACCGCAGCCCTCAAAGACGAGGAAGTGTCCGGGGTGGGGGAGGGTGAGCGGAAAGTTACCACAGCCCTCCTTAAGCAACAGCCGGTGCAACGTCCCGCCGGGGACGACCGCTTCGCCGTCAGCCACCTTGTTCTCCCAGCCGGAGAAGACCAGCACGGCCGCCGCGGTTGCTGAAGCGATGGCGGCCAGGCCTGCGTGCGACCCAAAGTCTCCGGCGGGCGGTGCGGCGACCGGCATGATCACGACATCGAGCTCGTTCTCCGCATGGTCGTGGTGGTGATGGTGTTCGTGTCCCTCGTCGTGGTCATGCGAGTGAGGATGGTCGTGACCGTCCTCCCCCGGGGGGTGGCCGATCGCGAGCGTGACCGCGCCGGCGGGGAGCGGGTAGGCGCCGGCCCATTCAAACGGATAAGTGGGCTCGAGAAACTTGGGGTCGAGACCGGTGGCGCGGGAAAGGTTGAAACCACCCACGTCGAGCACGGCGGCGAGCGGCACGTCACAGTTTTGCGTCCGAATGATTTTCGTGGCGGCGTTCATGTGCCGGATCCTCGACTCCAGCCGGTCCAGCTCGGTGGGCGGCACGAGGTCGGTCTTGTTGAGGATCAGCACGTCGGCGAAGGCGATCTGCTTGCGCGCCTCGGGTGAATCGTCGAGGTGCAGCCAGATGTGCTTTGCGTCCACCACGGTCACGATGCTGTCGAGGCGGAAGCGGTCCTTCATTTCCTCGTCGGTGAAAAAGGTCTGGGCGACGGGCCCGGGGTCGGCGAGGCCGGTGGTCTCGATCAGGATGCCGTCGAGGCGGTCCTTGCGTTTGAGCAGCCGGCCGAGGATGCGGATCAGGTCGCCGCGGACGGAGCAGCAGATGCAGCCGTTGTTCATCTCGAAAATCTCCTCCTCGCCGGAGATGACCAGTTGGTGATCCACTCCGACCTCGCCGAACTCGTTTTCAATGACCGCGAGCTTCTTCCCGTGCTGGCCGGTGAGGATGCGGTTCAGGAGCGTGGTCTTGCCCGCGCCGAGAAACCCGGTGAGGACGGTGACAGGAATGGGGGCGTCGGTGGACATGGGGAAAGGCGGAGTGCGGAGTGCGGAGTGCGGAAGGCTTGCGTGCCCTCCGAAGCTTTAGCGAAGGAGGGAAGGCGGAAGGGTTGAAAGGATGAAAGGTTGAAGGTAGGGACGCCTCTCCGAGGCGTCCGCCCGGCGGAGTGCGGAAGAATGATCTGCGGGAGGGGTAATCTTTCGCAGGATGGGCGGGTGTCAACCCGCAGGCGGGCTCATTCTGTAGCCAGGGTCGCCGACCCCGGTCGGCCCGTGCGAGCTCAGCCTTGCTCTCTTGGCATTTCAACCAGCAGATGGATCAAGGTTGGGAGAAGAAGAAGCCGTAAAGATACCACTGCATTAAATGCGCATAAATCAATCCGTACGCCATCGCGAGCATGCTGATGAAGACGGCAAACACGAAACCCCACCGCGCCCGACCTCGGGTCCAATTCGAAACCACCCTTGCGACTACGACGCTACAGGATAGCGGAAGCATCCAAAGCAACCAGTCAGCAAGAAAGCCAAGATACCATGCCCCTTTCCATCCGAGAAAATGCCCTCTGCCGTGCAGCGGACTGGATCCTTGAATCTCAAAAAATGGAACGGGACATCCCCAATCCCAACGTACTCCTCCCCCCAGCGTTAACCAGGCACCGCCGGGAAGGAGCGAAAACACGAGAGCCACCGTCATGGCGACAGAGAGGGTGGGAATCGTTCGTTTCATGTCCTAGGTTTGGGTGGCTTCTTCCGCCAAAGTCGATCAAAGGAGTCAGTCGATCAAAGCGTCGATCAAAGGGGTCAGGTTTTAAAGATAATATCGACGAACAATGTTGCCGGAGCACGATGCGGTCATGGCGCGCAAGCTGAGACTGGAATACAAGCATCTGGATCGCTATGAGGCGGCTGGCCTGGAGGGACTGCGCCCGCGCAGTTCGCGACCGCACACTTCGCCCGATCTACGAGGACATCACCTCCCAGCGGCATTGATCAGCATCGGCTTAGTTTCGGAAGGTAGGGCATGACCGTCTTGTCGCGCCGGAGGCCAGGCGAAGGTGGATGGGCCCGCTGATCCCTGGCGAAAAAAATCGTCATGGCTCCGGGATGGACTTGACTTAGCTAACCCATTAGTCAAGTCATGGCGCATGCCGATCACGCTCAAGCACAAATCCGCCAAGCCCGCCGGTCGCGCCTTCAGCCGTTCCCGCCGCCCGCCGGTCGCCGCCCCGCCGCCCCCGCCTGCCATGGTCAACGTCCATGAGGCCAAGACCCAGCTTTCCCGGCTGCTCGCCCGCGTCGAGGCCGGTGAGGAGATCACCATTGCCCGGGCCGGTCATCCTTTGGCCCGGCTCGTCGCCTTGGTGGCGCCCTCCCCGCGCGGGCCGCGCGTCCCCGGTCGGTTTAAAGGAATGTTCGGCCCGCTCACGGTGGAGGAGGCCATGGCGCCGCTGCCCCCGGAGTTCACGGGACTATTGCCCGCTCCCACGGATCCGCTCCAGCACCCGTGAACCTGCTCCTCGACACCCATGCGGTGCTGTGGTGGCTCGACGCCAATCCCCGGCTCAGTCTCAACGCGGCCCGCGCCATGGGTGCCCCGGCCAACCGCTGCTGGTGCAGCGTGGTGTCACTCTTCGAGATTGAGACCAAGCACCGGCTCGGCAAGCTCACACTGCCCCTGCCGCTACGGCGGGGCTGGGAAAGCACGCTCACGGCCGAGGCATGGGAGATTCTGCCCGTGGACCACCGGCATGCCCGGGCTGCCGGGCGGCTGCCGGGCGATCATGGTGACCCCTTCGACCGCCTCCTCGCCGCGCAGGCCGGAATCGAGTCCCTCACTCTCGTCACCTGCGACCCGGCTTTCACCACCTTCGGCGCCCGCACCCTCTGGTGATTTAGACCCGCCGGCACTTGTGGGCGACTGGCTGCGGACGCATCAGGCGCAGGAAAGCCCGGAAATGCTGGCCGCGCTCGCCGCCGCCGCCCGCACCGCGGACACGCGCGTTACGACACCGGTGGCGGATGTCCGCCAGCTTCTGCCCAATGGGATTTCCAAGTCGGCCTGACGGACGAGGCGATAGACGCCGTCAGGGGTTTCCACCTCCGACCATGAGCGTCCATTAGCAGTTAAAAACCTTCCGGTTTATTTCAGGCTCCCTTTCAAACTTGTAATGTTCGGGAAAGGACCGGGCAAAGAGGGCGTGCGATACTGTCCCCGTCAAACCACTCAGCCACTCAACGTTTCAACCTGATCCATCAACCTGCACTCTCCATGAACCTCCCTCACTCCTCCCCCTCCCTTGCGCGCCGCGCGCTGTTGTTTGCCAGCGGCGCGGTCCTCGCCGGCGGCCTTTGCTGGTCGCTGGCCGCCGTCACCAGCGGCGCCCGCGCCGCAGTCGGCGTCCAGGTGGACGACCGCCCGGTCGTCACCGCCGCCGGTCCTGACATGAGCGCCAGCTTCGCGCCGGTCATCAAGCGTGTCGCGCCCAGCGTCGTGAAAGTGCTCGTGACTGAGCGGGCCAAGAACGTCCCGGTGTCCAACCTGCCGCAGATTTTCGACAACCCCGCGTTTCGCCAGCTCTTTGGCAACCAGTTCGGCAATCTCCAGGGCCAGCAACCGATGATGCAGCAGCCGGCCCAGGAGGGCCTGGGCTCCGGGGTCATCGTCAGCTCAGATGGTTATGTGCTCACCAACCACCATGTGGTCAACGGGGCCGACACCATCAAGGTCACGCTCAATGACGGCCGCGAGTTCACCGCCAAGGTGGTCGGCACCGATCCCGCGTCGGAGATCGCAGTCATCAAGATTGACGCGAAGGGTCTGCCCGCCGTCACGTTTGCCGACAGCGACAAGCTCGAGGTGGGCGACCGCGTGCTCGCCGTGGGCAACCCATTCGGCATCGGCCAGACCGTCACCGGCGGCATGGTCAGCGCCCTTGGCCGCGCCACCCTGGGTCTCGACTACGAGGACTTCATCCAGACCGACGCCGCCATCAACCCCGGCAACTCCGGTGGGGCACTCATCGACGTGTCAGGCCGGCTCATCGGGATCAACACCGCCATCCTCAGCCGCTCGGGCGGCTCGCAGGGCATTGGCTTCGCCATCCCGGCCAACCTGGCCCGCAACGTGATGGAGCAACTCGTGTCCGGCGGCAAGGTCGTGCGCGGCTTCATCGGGGTGAATGTGCAGGATGTGACGCCCGAGCTGGCGGACGGGTTCAAACTCAAGGATCGCGCCGGGGCGCTCGTGGCCGATGTGACCGCGGACAGCCCGGCGGCCCGGGCGGGGCTCAGGAGCGGCGACGTGATCACCACCGTGGCGGGCAAGCCCGTGGCCGACGCGCGCCATCTCAAGCTCGCCATGGGCACCATCGCGCCCGGCACCAAGGTCGCCCTCGGCCTGATGCGGGACGGCAAGACCCAGACGCTGGACGTGAAGGTGGGCGAGCTGCCCGGCGCGCATGCCGTGGCCCGCAACGGCCGGGTCGACGGCGGGAAGGCGTCCGCCGCCGACGAGGGCACGCTCAATGGGGTGGGTGTGGCCGACTTGGCGAACCAACTGCGCCGCGAGTTCGACGTGCCCCTCACGGTGCGCGGCGCGATTGTCACCGAGGTGGCCCCAAATTCTGCCGCGGCCGTCGCGGGTCTGCAACCCGGCGATGTCATCCAGGAAATCAACCGCCAGCTGGTTGAGGATGCCGCCACCGCGGTCAAACTCACCGAGAAACCCGACTCCAGGAAGACGCTCCTGCGCATCTGGAACCAGAAAGGCACGCGCTACGTCGTCGTGGACGAGACCGGCGCGCCCGGCAATTCCTGAACCGGCGCCGGAAGCGGCGCCGCTACAGGCATGAGTGTGTCACGGGCTCCGGGCAAGAAACGCCCGGAGCCTTTTTTGTCCCCGACGTCATCCCTCAGCTCACGCCAAGCATCCGCCTTCGCTAAAGCTCCCGCCATCGCTGCGCTATGGCGCGGCAAGTCGGCGCGACAAGCCAAGAACAACCTTCCCTTCCCATGCCCTTTCAACCCTTCAACTCCTCAACCTTTCAACCTTCCCCCCCTCCCCCCAACCCTCCTAGCCTTCCCCCATGCGTGTGCTCGTGGTCGAGGATGACACCCGGATCGCCTCCTTCCTGGTCAAAGGCCTGAAGCAGGAGGGCTACGCCGTGGACCACGCGCCCGATGGCGACACCGGCCTCGCGCTGGTCGAATCCACCGCCTACGACGCCGCCGTGGTGGACGTGATGCTGCCGGGCCTCGACGGCCTCAGCCTCGTCAAACGTCTCCGGGCCGCGAAGGCCGTCATGCCGGTCCTGTTTCTCAGCGCGCGGTCGAGTGTCGAGGACCGCGTGCGCGGACTCCAGGCCGGCGGTGACGATTATCTCACCAAACCCTTTGCGTTCGCCGAGCTGTCCGCCCGGCTACAGGCCCTCATCCGTCGGGCGACCCGGGCGCCCGAGGCGACCCGGCTCGGCGTCGGCGATGTCGAGCTCGACCTGGTGACCCGCGCTGTGACGGTGGCCGGCCGCGCGGTGGAGCTGCAACCGCGGGAATTTTCGCTGCTGGAGTATCTGCTGCGCCATCCCCGCCGGCCCGTGACCAAGACCATGATCCTGGAGCACGTGTGGGACTACAGTTTTGACCCCCAGACCAACGTGGTCGACGTGCTGATGCACCGGCTGCGCGCCAAAATCGACCCGGAAAAGACCCGCATCGGCACGGTGCGCGGCGTCGGGTATGTTTTCCACGGCACCCCCTGACCTAAATTCGGCAGTCGGATTTTACCACGGATTACACGGATACACACGGATACGGACTAAAACGGAATGACACGGAATATGATGCAAACCAAATTCAGCCACCCATCCCATGAGACCTCAAGGATTTACCAGGGGTTGATTATCCGTGCCCATACGTGAAATCCGTGGTTTCAACTCCTGTTTCCAGGCTTAAACGCCTGCGCCGCTCGGTGGCGCTGCGGCTGAGTCTCTGGTTCGCCGGGCTCTTTACCGTGGGCTTCTCGGCCATCTTCGCGCTGCTCTACTTCACGCTGGCGCGGGAGCTGGAGGCGCGGGACAGCGAGGCCCTCCAAGTGCGCCTGGCGCAGTATGCGAGCCTCTATTCGACCGGTGGCCTCGACGGGTTGCGCGCCCGGGTGTCGGAGGACAGCCAGCTGCCCAACGTGCGCACGCTCTTCATCCAAATGGTCGGCACCAACCGCAGCGTGGTGTGGGGCAAGCTGCCGGCCGACTGGATAGACCAGGATGTGAAACGAGTGGTCGTGCCCAACGGCTTCGGCAGCTGGAATGTGCAGAACGTCTACACCCTCCGGGTGCCGCGCGACCAACAGCAGGATTTCGCCATCGTGCAGCGCGTGATGCCCGACGGCGTGCTGATGCAGCTCGGCCGCACCACCGACAGCCGCCAGGTGCTCCTCGCGCCGTTGCGGAACACGTTTCTCTGGGTCGGCAGCGCGGTGATGGTCGTGGGGTTTGGCGCGGGGACGGTTGCGGCGTTCCGCGCGACCCGCCCGCTGCGCGGCGTGGTGGAGACCGCCCGCCGCATCATCGCCGACGGGGACCTCGAAGCCCGGGTGCCGCCGCCCCGCCGGGCCGATGACATCGCCGAGCTGGTGGGCCTGTTCAACACGGTGCTCGACAAGAATGCGGGGCTCCTGCGCGCCATGCGCGAGGCCCTCGACAATGTCGCCCACGACCTGCGCACCCCGCTGACCCGGCTGCGCGGTTCGGCCGAGCTGGCGCTGCAAGCTTCCGCCGACCCCGCCGCCGCCGGCGAGGCGCTGGGGGACTGCGTTGAGCAGGCCGACGAGGTGCTGCGCCTGCTGCGCGCGCTCATGGAGATTTCCGAGGCCGAGGCCGGCATGTTGAAGCTGGAAAAAACCCCCTGCGACCTCGGGGCGATCGCACGCGGGGCGACGGAGCTCTACCCCGAGGTGGCCGAGGCGAGACGGCAGCAGCTCACCTTCGAGGCGGCGGGCGCGGTGCCGGTGAGCGCCGACGCCACGCGGCTGCGCCAGGCGGTGGCCAACCTGATTGACAACGCCCTCAAATACACGCCCCCGGGCGGGCAGGTGACAGTCGGCGCTCGGATCGAGGCGGGTGCAGCGGTGCTGGAGGTGCGCGACACCGGTCCCGGCGTGCCGGCGGCCGACCAACCCCGCATCTGGGAGCGCCTGTATCGCGGCGACCAAAGCCGCTCGCAGCGCGGCCTCGGACTGGGCCTGAGCCTCGTCCGCGCCATCGTCGAGGCCCATGGCGGCAAGGCCGAGGTGCGCAACGCCCCCGAGGGCGGCGCCATCTTCACCCTGCGGCTGCCGCTGGCTGGTTGAGGTGGAGGACGGAAGGGCAGAAGCCGGAAGCCAGAGGCCGGAAGCCGGAAGCCCGATCGCGGCACTCATCAGAGCGTGGTCCCATACCGCCAGAGTTGCGGCTTGCCACTTGCACCCATATTTGTAAATATGGGACCCATATGAAGACCACCATTGAGATCTCTACGCCGCTTTTGCGCCGGGCCAAGCAGATCGCCGCTCGCGACAAGACCACTCTGCGCCGCCTGGTCGAGGACGGTCTCATCAAGACCGTCAAGGCACGGGAACAGGCCGGCCGCCCCGTTGTTTACGAACCGCTGATCGTGGTCGGCGGGCAAGGCATGAACCCGGAATTTCGGGACGGCGGCTGGGAGAAGCTCCGCGACGCCATCTACGAGGGTCGGGGCGCATGATCGCCCTCGACACCAACATCCTGATCGCGCTGCACCGCAGCGACGCCGCCGGGCATGCCACGGCGACGCAGGCCTTCCTTGCCGCCGGGGGTGACACCGCTGCGTGGGCCCTGCCCTGGCCCTGTGTGCATGAGTTTTTCGGCATCGCCACGCATCCCCGGGTCTTCGCCCCGCCTTCCAAGGCCGCCCAGGCTTTGGAGGCCATCGCCCGCTGGCAGGTCCGGCCCACCGTGCGATTTCTCCACGAAGACGACTCCTATTGGCCTGAACTCACCAAGCTCGTCCTCGCCGGCGACATCGCCGGCCCGCGAATTCACGATGCTCGGATCGCCGCGCTTTGCCTCCATCATGGCGTGCGCGAACTCTGGACTGCCGACCGCGATTTTACCCGTTTTCCCCGGTTGCGCACCCGCAATCCCCTCGTGCTCGCTTGATATTCCGGAAGTGGGGGTAGGAGCCGGAACCAAGAACCAAGAACCAAGAACCAAGAACCAAGAACCAAGAACCAAGAACCAAGAACCAAGAACCAAGAACCAAGAACCAAGAACCAAGAACCCCTCCCTCACAGCACCGTCCGCAACTGCACGCTGGCGACGAGGCGCTCTTCGGCGACGATGTCGGACGCGGCGATCAGTTTGTCGCCGGCGACAATCACGCCGGCGCGCTTGAGCAGGCGGATGGCGTTCTCGATGGTCTCGTCGGGATGGGGCGCGAAGGGCATCAGGTAGGGCTCGACCGCCCGCAGTAACCGGAGCTGACGGAAGATCTCTGGCGAGGGCGTGAACGCGAGGATGGGCGCCTGCACGGGGCGCAGCGCGGCAAGGCCGTTGGCCATGAAACCGTGTCGCGTAAAGGTCAGCAGGCGCGAACGCGGGAGTTGGTTGGCCAGCACCACGGCGGCGTTGAGCACCTTCATCCGCTCCCCGGTGAAAACTGCCGGCTCGCGCGGACCGGTGGTCTCCTCCTGCTCGATGCGGCGCGCGATCTTGTCGAGCATTTGCACGCAGGCCAGCGGGTATTTGCCTACCGTGGTTTCCCCCGAGAGCATCACGCAGTCGGCGCGCTCATAGACGGCGTTGGCCACATCGGTGATCTCGGCGCGGGTGGGCACGGGCTGGGTGATCATGCTCTCGAGCATGTGCGTGGCCACGATGACCGCCCGCCCCTGGGAGAGGCAGGCGTTGATGGCGCGGCGCTGGATCACGGGCAGGTCCTCAAAGGGGCACTCAATGCCCAGGTCGCCGCGCGCCACCATCAGCGCGTCGCTGGCGGCGACGATTTCGTCGAGGTTCGCGATGGCCGACTGGTCCTCGATTTTGGAGATGATGCGGACTTTGGACTTCTTCTCCTCGAGGAACGCCCGGAGGAGCGCGACGTCGGCGACTTCGCGCACGAAGGACAAAGCGAGAAAATCGATGCCTTCCTCGAGGCCGACCGTGGCGTCGGCGCGGTCCTTGGCGGTGAAGGCGGGCAGGCCGACCTTGACCCCGGGCAGGTTGATGTGGCGGCGCGAGGAGAGCGGGCCGGGGATGAGCACGCGGCAGCGGATATGCGCGTCGTTCTTGGCCAGCACCTCGAGGCGGAGCAGGCCGTTGTCCACCAGCACCGTGTCGCCGACCTTGATGTCGTTGACGAGCCCCTGGTAGTTCACGTCCACCGAGCGGACTTCCTCACCGGCTTCGCGTGGCGCACCGGGTTTGACGGTGAAGTCAAAGATCTCGCCGGGTTGCAGTTCGATGGGGGTGGCGAGGTCGCCGGTGCGGATCTCGGGGCCCTTGATGTCCATCATGATGGCGACATCGCGGCCGACGCGGGCCGAGACCGCACGGATCCGGCGGATGACGCCCCGGGTCCAGTCGTGGCTCGCGTGGGCCATGTTGAGGCGCACGATGTCGGCGCCGGCGCGAATCATGGTCTCAATCATCTCCTCGCTCTCGGTGGCGGGGCCGAGGGTGAAGATGATCTTGGTACGGCGGAAGGCGGCGGGCATGGGGGGGCGGGGGGACAGATGACAGAGGTCAGAAGTCAGATGTCAGAATTCAGAGGACGGAGGACGGATACTGGAGAACAGCTAGGAGCAAGTCTGGGAGAAAGAGGAGGAGAAAGCGCATTATGGGCGCTAAAACCGACAAGGTTTGGTATCTGACTTCTGACCTCTGACCTCTGGCTTCTTCCTCCAAACTCAGGCCAGATCGATCACGGGCGTGCCGCCGCCGGGGGCGACGATGGAGAACTTGCACGCCAGCCGGGTCCGCAGGCCGGCGATGGCCGCCTCGACGGCGGCGAGGCTGTTGCAGTCCCGCGACAGGTGGGTCAGAAAAACGTGCCGCCAGCGCGGGCTGGCGACTGCCTCCAGCAGGGTGCGCGCGCCATCGTTGGAGAGGTGCCCGTGGCGACCGGCGATCCGCTGCTTGGTGGCCCACGGACGTTTGGTGTCGGCCTGGAGGAGCTGCGGGCAGTGGTTGGACTCGACCGCGAGCACATCACAGTCGCGCACCTGCTCCTGGATGTGTTGCGGCGCGTGGCCGAGATCGGTGAGCCAGGCGACGCTGCGGCGCGGGGCGAGCAGGTCGCCCTCGTGGCCGGTGGCAAACGTGAATCCCACCGGCTCCTGCGCGTCGTGCGGCACGGCAAAACTGCGCACCTCGAGGTCGCGGAAGGAGAACCGCGCGCCCGTCTCGAACAGCGACCATGCGGGCCGGTGGTCGAGCCGGTCCTGCACCGCGCGCATCGTGGCGGCGTTGGCGAAAATGCGGATGTGCGGGTGCTTTTTCAACCCGGTCACGGCGGCGGCGTGGTCGCTGTGCTCATGGGTGAGAAAGATGGCGTCGATGCGGTCCAGCGACTCGCCGACGGTGGCGAGCAGCGCGGCGAGCCTGCGCGCGGAGAAGCCCGCATCCACCAGCACCCGCGCCCCGTCCGACTGCAACAGCGCGCAGTTGCCCGCGCTGCCACTGCCGAGGATGCAAAACCGGAGGCTCATGGCCGCGATCAAGGCCCGCGCGGCCCCCCGCAGCAAGGTTTATACCGCAACGGATGGGGAAGGGCATGGGGCGGGGCCTTCGGACCCGGAGTTTGGCCACAAACAGGCACCCGCCTTCGCCAAGGCTTAGGCGCGGCAGGCAAAAATCATGGGGTGGTAGGCGCCCGGCGTCGCGCCTAGAGGCACGCGGGAGATGTTCGCCGGAGCCAGAGTCACTTTTGGGCCTCTTTGTGGCCAATCTCTGAATTGGAACGCGAACAAGCGCGGGTTGACCCGGGGCGATTTATGGCTACCTACTGATCCTCCATGCCGAGAAAACCCTCCAGTCTGCGGGCCGCCGCGAAGCCCGCCCGCCGGGTGCCCGTCCGGGCGCCGCGCGCGCTGGCCGGCACAGTTTTCATCACCCGGCAGGTGCATTTCAACTCCGCCCACCGGCTGCACAATCCGGCCAAGAGCCAGCGCTGGAATGAAAAGCAATACGGGCTGTGCACCAATCCGCACTGGCACGGGCACAACTACGTCCTGGAGGTCACGGTCCGGGGCCGGCCCGACGCGGAGACCGGCTACATCATGGACCTGGGCGAGCTGAAACGCATCCTGCACCGCGCCGTGGTGGATCCGTGCGACCATCGCAACCTGAACGAAGAGGTGCCGTTCCTGCGCGGCCTCATCCCCTCGACCGAAAACCTCGTGATCGCCTTTTGGAACGAGATCGTGCCGCAGATCCCGCCGCCGGGGGTGCTGCACAGCGTGCGTCTGTACGAGACTCCCCGCAACTTTGCCGAATACCACGGCCCCGACCCCGCCTGAAACCACGGCCCAACCGGTTGTTATCGGCCCACCAACCGCCCCCGCCCCCGCCCTAAAAAAACGACGATGCCCAAAGCCCAGCCCATGTATCTCCACCGCGCCGCGGACGGTTCGCCCCCGCGCATCCGGCGCGGCTACGACCCGAAGTTTCGCCCCTCCCCCGCCTATCGGGCCTCGCTGCCCGACATGATGGAGGCGGCCCACGATGCGATCCAGGGCGGCCATGTGCCGATCCAGCAGGTGGGCGTCTCCAATTTCCGGCTGCCGCTGAAATTCCGCACCAAGGGGAAAAAGCTGCTCACGCTGGAGGCGAGCGTGACCGGCACCGTCTCCCTCGAGGCGGAGCTCAAGGGCATCAACATGAGCCGGATCGTGCGCTCGTTCTACGACCACAAGGACCAGGTTTTCACCGGCGAGTGGATGGGGAAGATCCTCAAGGCCTACCTGCGCAAGGTCGAGAGCAAGGACGCCCGGCTCAAAATCAGTTTCTCCTACCCGATGCTCCAGCCGAGCCTGCGCAGCGGGCTCGCCGGCTGGCAGTATTACGACACGGCCTTCGAGGGGGTGATGACCCGCGCCGGCGACTACCGGCGGTTCATCCATTTTGACTTTGTCTATTCGTCGGCCTGCCCCTGTTCGGCGGAGCTGGCCGAGCACGCCCGCGACCGGCGCGGGGTGTACAGCGTGCCCCACTCGCAGCGCAGCAAGGCGCGGGTGACGGTCGAGGAGGCGCCCGGCAAAAAAATCTGGATCGAGGACATCCACGCCCACTGCCTCTCGGCGCTCCGGACCGAGACGCAGGTCATGGTGAAACGCGAGGACGAGCAGGCCTTTGCCGAGCTGAACGGCGCGCACCTCAAGTTTGTCGAGGACGCGGCGCGGCTCCTTTACCGTGAATTTGAGGCGGACAAGCGCATCACGGACTTCCGCATCGCCTGCGCGCACCTGGAGTCGCTGCACTCGCACGACGCCGTGAGCGTGATCTGCAAGGGCGTCCCCGGCGGCTTCACGGCCGATTTCATGGATTTCCGCTCACTGGTGTGCTGAAGGACGAGGCGGCGAGGACCGGAATTTGGCCACAAAAAGGCACAAGAATCCTGCGTATCGGCGTGTCCCTGCGTCGCGCCTATAGGCGCGCGGGAGACTTTCGCCGGAGCCAGAGACGTTTTTTGTGGTTCTTTGTGGCCAAACCGGATTGGAAGGCTGGGGCCTACGGCGCGGTGCCCTTCAGCAGGTTGGCCAGGGGCTCCTTCACGGCCTCGGCCCAGATGCGGTAGCCCTTAGCCGTGGAATGAAGCTGGATTTGGCCACAAAAAGGCACAAGAATCCTGCGTATCGGCGTGTCCCTGCGTCGCGCCTATAGGCGCGCGGGAGACTTTCGCCGGAGCCAAAGACGTTTTTTGTGCTTCTTTGTGGCCAAACCGGATTGGAGGGCTGGGGTCTACGGCGCGACGCCCTTCAGCAGGTTGGCCAGGGGCTCCTTCACGGCCTCGGCCCAGATGCGGTAGCCCTTAGCCGTGGGATGAAGCTGGTCGTCCATGATGTCCGGCTGGATGACGCCATTGGCGTCGAGAAACTTGGCGCCGATGTCCAGGTAGAACACATGCTCCCGGTCGTCGAGCCGGGCGATGATGGGGTTGACCGCGAGCGCGGCCCGGCGGGCGGTGCTGTCGGGCGCATTGCGCGGGAAAATGCCCAGCAGGAGAATCCGGGCGGCGGGGAAATCCTTGCGCAGCTCCAGCACGATGGCCCCCACGCCCTCGGCGATCTCGGCGGGGGTGTTGTTGGGGATGCTGTTGCTGGCGGCGTTGTTGGTGCCGATCATGAGCATGACCACCTTGGGCTGGAACCCCTGGCCCTCGCCGTTGATCAGCCGCCAGAGCACGCCCTGGGTGCTGTCGCCGGAGATGCCGAAGTTGGCGGTTTTGAGGGTGCCGTAGTATTCCTCAAACACGGCCTTGCCGGCCTTGGCGGGGTTGTCGCCGTTGCCGGCGGTGCGCCAGAAATCGGTGATGGAGTCGCCGAGGAACAGGATGTCCACGTCGCCCTGTTTGGCGACCTCAAGGTTGCTGTTGTGCTTGGTCATGAACCCCTGGCTAAGCGACGGGGCGATGGCGCTGTTGGCGCGGGGCGGCTGGACCACGAGCAGGGACCGGTATTTTTCCAGCAACGGCTTGGTGGCGGAGGTGTCGGTGGCGATGAACTGTTCCACCGCGGCGTTGATCCGGGCCAGCTCGGCGGCGGTGGGGCGGGAGATGGCGACCGCCGCCGGCACGGGTGCGGGCGGGCCGGGCGGAGTCGCGCCGGTGGGGCCGCGGCCGCCCCTCGCGCCACCACCACGGCCGCCGGGCGCGGGGGCGGGCGCGGCGGGGGTGACGGCAGGAGCGGGCGAAGGGGTGGCGGGAGCGTCAGCGGCACGGATGGAGCCGGCGGGAATGGCGAGCGTAAAAAGCAGGCCGAGGCAACGCAGACGGGCAGGGGTGATGATTTTCATGGGGTGAAGGAGGGGCGAAGCAGGAACCAAACGAGGTCATGCTGGCAAGGTGATTTCTGAGAGCAGGCCGGAAGCTGGCCGGAAGTCGGAGATTTGGCCACAAAAAGGCACCCGCCTTCGCCAAGGCTTCGGCGCGGCAGGCAAAAATCCTGCGTTTAGGCTGGCCCGGCGTCGCGCCTACAGGCGCGCGGGCGATAGTTTGAGGTGGGGCGTACACGCCGGGCGCGCCGTCTGGATACTTGCTCGAAAGTGGTGAACCCTGCGTCGCACCTATAGGCGTGCGGAAGATGATCGCCGGAGCGAGAGGCGTTTTTTGTGCTTCTTTGTGGCCAATCCGGATTGGGCGGTGCCGGACGGACGAGAGCGAGTAGGCGCATTCCCTTTGACTTCCCACGCCCCCAAACTTGCCTGAGCGCAGCCTGCGCGTGGCATGATCGGCATCCAAATCCAGCAACTCACCAAGCGGTTCGGCGCCACCGTCGCGCTGGACGGGCTCGACCTCGCCATCCGGCCGGGCGAGTTGTTTTTCCTGCTCGGCCCGAGCGGTTGCGGCAAGACCACGCTCCTCCGCAGTCTCGCAGGTTTTTGTGTCCCGGATTCCGGCAAAATCCTGTTCGGCGACGAGGACGTGACGGCTGTCCCCCCGCACCGGCGCAACACGGGGATGATGTTCCAAAGCTACGCCCTGTGGCCGCACCTCACGGTGGCGGAGAATGTCGCCTTCGGCCTCGTCGAGCGGCGCGTGCCCAAGGCCGAGATCGCCGCCCGCGTGGCCGCGGCGCTGGCCGCGGTGCGGATGGGTGAGCTGGGTGCGCGCCGGCCGAACCAGCTTTCGGGCGGTCAACAGCAGCGGGTGGCGCTGGCGCGTGCGCTCATCGTGCGCCCGCGCTGTCTGTTGCTCGACGAGCCGTTGTCGAATCTGGACGCGCAGTTGCGCCAGGAGTTGCGGGCGGAAATCCGCCGGGTATGCGTGGAATCCAAACTCACCACGGTCTATGTCACGCACGACCAGAAGGAGGCCCTCGCCATCGCCGATCGCATGGCCGTGCTCGAAGCCGGCCGCATCCTCCAGGTCGGCACCCCCCGCGAGGTCTACCGGCGGCCGGTCAGCCGGGCGGTCGCCGAGTTCATCGGCGAGACGAATTTGCTCCCGGGAAAGTGGATCAGCGGGGCGGGCGGACGAGTTTTCGTGGAGACGCCCGCCGGCCGGTTCGAGGGGATCATGGGTGACCCGACCGCGCACCCGGCCGCCGGCGCGGCCGTGATGCTGTCGGTGCGCCCCGAGTGCTGGACCCTCCACCGTGCGCCGCCCGCGGGCAACGCCCTGCGCGGACGGATCGGCGGCACGGTCTATCTCGGCGAGATGGCGCAGCATGAGTTCGCCGTCTCCGGCCTGACGTTGAAGATCTACGAGCTCAACCCGCGACTCGCAGCCGCGCCGGACGGAGCGGAGCTTTTCGCGGCGGCGGATCCGGAGGATGTAGTGGTGCTGTTGGGGTAGTAAGCGTAGGAGAACGAGAACGATTTCGGACATGAAACGCGTCCTCATCCTATTTCTGCTCGCCGCGACCCTCGCCCTGCCGTTCTGGTTGCGGCCGGCGCGCGAGGCGGGTGCGGCGGCGGACGACACGGTCGTCATCATCTCGCCCCACAACGAGGCCATCCGCCACGAATACGGGCTGGCGTTCGCGCGCTGGTACCGGGCACGAACCGGCCGCACCGTTGCGGTGGACTGGCGCTCTCTCGGCGGGACCAGTGAGATCGCCCGCTACCTGGAGGGGGCCTACAACAACGCGTTCAAAAACCTGTGGATCAGCCGGCCCGGCCAGACGTGGAGCGCGGAGGTGCAGGCCGGCTTCATTAACCCCAAGGCGCCTGTCGGCACGCCCGCCGCAGCGGCGCGGGCGGCGTTTCTCGCGTCCGACGCGGGCTGCGGCCTCGACCTGTTCTTTGGTGGCGGCGCGTTTGACTTCAAGGCGCAGGCGGCGGCGGGCCGCCTGGTGGACTGCGGCATGCTTCATGCGCATCCGGAATGGTTCACCGCCGCGGTCATCCCGCCGGCGTATGCCGGCGAGGACTATTGGGATCCGTCGGGCCGCTGGGTTGGATGCGCGTTGAGCGCGTTTGGCATCGTGTTCAACCGCGACGAGGTTGCGCGGCGCGGGCTGCCCTCGCCACCGGCGCAATGGGCGGACCTCGCAGACGCGCGCTACCTCGGCGGCGTGGCGCTGGCGGACCCGACGAAGAGCGGCTCCATCGCCAAGGCCTTCGAAAACCTCATCCAGCAGCAGATGCAGGCGCGGCTCACGGCCTTGACTCCGGCCGGAGCGGCGGGCCCGGCCGACAAGATCACCGAGACCCGGGCGGTCGGCGAGGGCTGGGTGGCGGGGCTGCGGATGCTCCAACTCATCTCGGCCAACGCGCGCTACTTCACGGACTCGGCGCAAAAGGTCCCGATCGATGTCGCGGCGGGGGACTGCGCGGCGGGCATGTGCATCGACTCCTACGGACGCCAGCAGGCCGAGGCGGTGACGCGCCGCGCCGGGAGCGACCGCGTGGGCTACGTCTCACCCGTTGGGGGCACGGTGTGCTCGGCCGACCCCATTGGGCTCCTGCGCGGCGCGCCCCACCGCACGGTGGCGCTGGCGTTCATCGAGTTTGCGCTCTCTCCGGAGGGGCAGGAGATATGGAACGTCCGCCCCGGCACCCCCGGCGGCCCGGAGCAATACGCGTTGCGCCGGCTGCCGATCCGGCGTGACTTTTACACGGACGCCGCACTGGGGCCGCGGCGCAGCGACCCGGAGGAGAACCCCTACGCGGCGGCCAGCCCGCTGGTTTATCGCGCCGCGTGGACGGGTGGGGTGTATCGGGAGCTCAGCTTCATCATCCGCGTGATGGACATCGACCCGCACCCCGAACTCACGGAGGCGTGGCGGGCGATCCTCGCCGCCGGCCGCCCCCCGGCGGCGCTGGCGGCGCTGCAGGACCTGTCGGCAGTGGACTACGCCGCGGCCAACGGTCGCATCCATGCCGCGCTGACCTCAAAGGACCCGGCTGACGAAATCCGTCTCGCAACCGAACTTGGCACGGCCTTCCGGGCCCAATACCGCCACGCGGCGGAGCTGGCGCGGACGAGGTGATTCCAACGGAATCACCCGGTCCTTCAAAAGAGTGAATTTGCCGGTCCCTCTGGCTCCTGACCCCGGCTCCGTTCCTCCTCTGCCAGTATTCACCTGTTCTTAACCCGGGCGGTTTGCCAACGGGCCGCCGGAGGGATTGTGCTGATGGTCCATGCCAGAAGCCGCCCACGACCTGCTCGATTTACCTGCACCCGCGTCGGACACCCCCGGCCTGAAGGAGCTCGTGCAGCACGGCCACGCGGTGGACCACCTGGCCACGTTGGAAGAGATTCACCAAGGATTCCGTCAGCTCAAGGTGGACTACTTCGCCGTGCTGCGCGACGGGCGGGTGCTCGGGCTGTGCGCCCGCAGCCACATCGGCTTCATCCTTGGTTCGCGCTTCGGCTTTGCCCTCTACAGCAACAGCACCGCCCACACCGCGCTGGTGGAGAATCCCGTCGTCGTGCGTGCCAGCACCACCCCGCACGAGCTGCTGGCCCGGGCGTTTGCCCGCCGGGGGGATGCGTTTTACGACGATGTCGTGCTCGTGGACGACACCGGCAGCCTGCTCGGCCTCATCAGCACCGAGGCGCTGGTAAATTTGCAATCGCGACTCATGGCGGGGCAGATGGAGCGGTTGGTCCACCAGCACGACGAGCTCCACCACCAGAACCTGGAGCTGTTCCGCACCAATCACGCGCTGCGCCAGTCGCGGGGGCTCTACCAAGGCCTCTTCGAGAGCAACGCCCTCGGCGTGGCGATGCTTGACCCCGCGGGGAACATCCAGGCCTGCAACCGCCGGCTCGCCGAGCTGCTCAACCTCGGGGAGTACGAGGCCGCCACCGCAGCGCTCGTCGCCCGGGTGAGCGAGGCTGAGCGCGGGGCCTTTCTCCAGATGCTCAAGCGGCACGAGCGCGACGGGGTGGACGCGGACGGCGCGACCAGCCGGGAATTCCTGCTCCAAGTGCCCGGCCGCGGCCCGCGACGTTTCCGGGTTACCACCGGCTGGATTCCCGAGACCGGCCAGGTGTGCGCCTGCCTTGACGACGTGACAGGGCAGCGCGCGATGGAGCAGATGATGGCACGGCAGGAGAAGCAGAACCTGCTCGACACACTGGTGGGCGGGATCGCGCACGAGCTGAACAACAAGCTCACCCCCGTGCTCGGGTTCGCCGACCTGCTCATGACCCAAACGGGCGAGGCTCCCACCCACTTTGCCGCCAGTATCCGGCAGAGCGCGCTCGAGGCCGCCGGCATCATCCGCCAGCTCCTCCAGCTGGCCAAGCCCGCGCGCGGCCAGTTCCAGCGGACGGATCTGCGGGCGGTGGTGGAGGAGTCGTTGGTGATGCTCAGCTTCCAGTTGCGTGAGTCGCGCTGTGAGTTGCGCGCCTCTTTGCCGTCGGCCCCGGTGCCGGTGCGGGCTGACGCCGCCCAGCTCAAGCAGATCGTGATGAACCTCGTGCTCAACGCACTCCAAGCCGTGGGCGCCCGGCCGGAGCCGCGCGTGGTGATCGCGGTCGAGCCGTACGGCGCCGCTGGGCGCATCATCGTGGCCGACAATGGCCCCGGTATCGCCCCCGAGCACCTGGGTCGGGTGTTTGACCCCTTTTTCACCACCAAGGACCCGGACAAGGGGACGGGGTTGGGGCTGAGCATCTGCCAGAGCCTCGTGCGCCAGCACGATGGCGATATCACCGCCGAAAGCGTCCCCGGCCAGGGGGCGCGGTTCACCGTCACTCTCCCGCTGGACGCCGCGCCGGAGCAATCGCTCCTCCTGGAGGAGTCCCCCGGATCCCAATCCGGGCCGGTCCGGACCGCCACCGAGACCCGGGCCCGGGCCCGGGTGCTGATTGTCGAGGACGAGGAGATTGTCCGCGTCCTGCTGCAGGAGCTGCTCCGCCGGCAGGGGGCGTGCCGCATCACGCTGGCCCACAACGGTGCCGATGGGCTCGCGGCCCTGGCGGTGGCGGATTACGACCTGGTGCTGTCCGATATCCGCATGCCCGTGATGAATGGCACGGAGCTCTACCTGCGCGCGCGGGAGTCGCGCCCAGATCTGGCGCGGAGGTTTGTCTTTGTGACCGGCTATCCCGGGGGCACCCTGCTGGAGCAGGACATTGCGGGCTGGGGCGTGCCGCTGCTGGCCAAACCGTTCACCTTTGAGCGGCTGAGCGAGGTCTGCCGTCCGTTTTTGGAACAGGCGGGGGTTGGGTCGGCCTTGGGTTGAGCGACGGAGCATGGGTTGATGCCGGGGATCGCAGGCAACGCGACGAGGGCGTCGCGGCCCCGGTTCAGGGTGGCGGGGCCGGTCATCGTTACACAATCTTCACCGCGCCTGGCTCAACTGGCGGAAGGCCCGGACGATGCCTCTGGTTGTGAGCCCTTCCATGCCTTCGCCGCTCCCACCGGCCGCCCGCCCCCCCGTGCCGGAATCCGCGCCCGATGAGACCGGCGCCTTGCGCACGCTGGTCGCCCATCGGCTCGAATTTGCTCCCACTGACCGGATCGAGGAGGTCCAGGCCACCTTGCACCGCGCCCAGGCCGACTTTGCCGCCATCGTGGACGGCGAGGCGGTGACGGGGCTCCTGGTCCGCAGCAAGATTGACCAGGTCATGGCGAGCCGGTTCGGGTTTGCCATCTATGCGCGGAAGCCGGTGCAGGAGCTCATGCAGGCCGAGTTTCTGCTCATCACCCCGGACCAGCCGGTCACCGAGGTTCTGTCGGCGGCTTTTGCCCGCACCGGCAGCGCATTTTACGACGAGGTGGTGCTGGTGGACGCGGACCGTCGTTTGCTTGGGCTCATTCCGGTCCAGGCGCTCGTCAGCCTCCAACACCAGTTGTTCCTCGCCAAGATCGACCAGCTCGCCACCACCGGGGCGGAGCTTAACCGCATCAACCTCGAGCTGGCCGGGGCGCGCGACCACGCTCTCGCCGCCGCCCGCGCGAAATCGGAGTTTCTCGCCAACATGAGCCATGAGATTCGCACCCCGCTCAACGGAGTGATCGGCATGACCAGCCTGCTGCAGCACACCCTGCTGGACGATGAGCAACGCGAGTGCCTGCACACCATCGAGCAGTCGGGCCATTCGCTCCTGACGGTGCTCAATGACATCCTGGATTTCTCCAAGATCGAGTCCGGGCGGATGGACCTTGAGATCCAGCCCGTCAACCTGGAGAGCAGCCTGCTCAACTGCCTGCATCTGTTCGCCGCCAAGGCGGCCGAGAAGAACCTCGACCTGATTTATCGCATCGAGCCGGGCGTGCCCGCGGTGATCGCGGGCGACCCGACCCGGCTCCAGCAGGTGTTTGCCAACCTCATCGGCAACGCCATCAAGTTCACCGAGCGGGGCGACATCACCGTGCGGGTCCGCGTGCTGCCTCCCGGCCACCCGGGCGCGGAGGGTGTCCCGTCCGCGCTGTTGTTTGAGGTGCAGGACACCGGCATCGGCATCGAGCCCGTGGCTCTGGCCGGTTTGTTTCAGCCGTTCTGTCAGGCCGACGCCTCGACCGCGCGGCGGTTTGGCGGCACCGGCCTGGGCCTGGCCATCTGCCGCCGCCTCGTCGAGCTCCTCGGCGGGCGGATCGGTGCGGACAGCCAGCCCGGCCGCGGGTCGACCTTTTGGTTCTGGCTGCCCGCGGGGCTGGACCTGCCCGGGGCCTGGCCGGCCGTGCCCCGCGCCGCGCTGGCCGGCCGACACCTGTTGGTCGCCGACGACAACAGCACCTGCCGGCGGGTCCTCCGCGAAACGGTCGCGCCCTGGGGCCTGCTCGTGACGGAGGTCGCCGCGGCGGCCGAATTGCAGGCCCTCGGCACGGCCCCATGCGGTTTTGATTTCCTGCTGGTCGATTCGAGCCTGATGGAGGAGGATCCGGCCGCGCTCGCCGGCTGGCTGCAGGCGGTCATGCGGGAGGGGGCCACGCGGCTCGCCGTGCTGGAGCCCTTTGGCCGGCCTCACCGGCGCGATCTGGCCGTGGTCGGGGTGTCGGCGACGGTTCTGCCGAAGCCGCTGGAGACCGGCGCACTGCTCCAGTTTCTCGAGGGACAATCCGCCCAGGCCGCGTGCGCGCCCGCCACGCTGCCGGGGCCGGCCGCCGGGGTGGACCAGTATGTGCTTGCTCGCCTGCGCCTCCTGGTGGCCGAGGACAACCCGGTCAATCAAAAGGTGATCACGCAGATGCTGGGCAAGCTGGGCAGCCGGGCCGAGGTCGTCGGCAACGGGGCCCTGGCGCTGGCGGCCGTCGGGCGCTCGCCCTACGACTTGGTGTTCATGGATGTGCAGATGCCCGAGATGGACGGCTACGAGGCGACCGCCCGCATCCGCCGGGAACTGCCGGCCGACCGCCAGCCCTACATCGTCGCCCTCACCGCCAACGCCATGGCGGGCGACCAGGACAAGTGCCTGGCCGCCGGCATGGACGCCTACCTCACCAAGCCGGTGATGATGCCCGCCCTGCTGGGCATGCTGCGCGCGGTCGCGGCGCGCGGTGGGCCGGGCCGCTCCCGCGGCCCGCACGCCGAGGTGGCGTGAGCGCGCCGCCGGGTGCGCCAGAGGCCAGAAGGCGGAGGCTGGAGGCTGGCTTTGGGGCGGTGGGGCCACCCCGACTGTATCCCAAAAAGTCATACGCGCTCGAAGGGGTGGGCGCCGCGGCCGGATTTCACGCAAAGGCACGGCCTGACACGCGGCTGTAACGCGTTTGTCGCAGTTGTAACGCGATCGTTGAGGAATCGTCACCCCCGCGGTTTGACCGGCGCGGTGCCGCAATTTTTTCTCATCCGGTGCCGGCACCACGCCCGCGCCGTCCGGCGCCAAGGATCTTTCTCCGCCAGCAACTTTCCTCCGTCCCGCTTCCATGAAACTTCTCCAACACCTTTTCCAGTTCGCCCTCGTCGCCGGCCTCGCCGGGGTGGTCAACCTGCGGGCGCAGATTTATTGGGATCCGGCCGGCGTCGGTGGTGGCGTGGGCGGCGCGGGCACCTGGGGCGCGACCAGTTTCAACACGGCGGCGGACAGCACCGGCACCTTGGTCTCCTCGACGGCGTCGAGTGCGGATGTTTTTGCGGGTGCCGCCGGTGGAACGATAACTTTGAGCGCAAGCCAGCTGGCCGGTTCGCTCGTGTTCAACACCACGGGCTACACCTTGAGTGTGGCTTCCGGGGTCGCCCTGGGCACGGGAGCGGTCACCTTGGGAACCGGGGTGACCCTCACCCTGTCCCTCAACGACGCTGCGGCTACCACCCTCACCCTGTCTTCAGTGAGTGGGGGGACTAATCTGGTTTTTGGGGGCACCACCTTGACGGCCAGCGACGCCTTGCTGGCATATGTGTCCACCGCCTCGATCATGTCGACGCCGGTCATCATCAACACCACCAGCACCTCCAATACCGGGGGCGCGGCCGGGTTTGTCTTCAAGGCCGCCACCACCGCAATTTCTCCGGTGGCCGCCACCATCAGCGCCACCATCGCAAACAATTCAGGGGTCAACACCTTGTTGGGCACGTCCACCACCACGTGGGCTTCACTGGTGGTGAACGGGGTGATCAGCGGAACCTCGGGCGTGATCATCGAGAACAGCATCGCGGGTGGCGGCAAGGGCACGGTCTTTCTCAATGCCCAGAACACCTACACCGGCCAAACCTTGATCAACAACGGCAGCACCGGGGCGGTTACCTTGAGCGTGAGCAATGCCCTGCCCACCGGCACCGACCTGATCATGGGCTTTGCTGCGGGCAACGGCTCACTGCTCAATCTCAACGGGCAGAATCAAACGATTGGTTCCCTCATGTCCGGCCTGGGCGGAGGCAGCATCACCAACAGTGCTTCCGGAACCATCAGCACGCTGACCATCAATGGCTCCGCCACGGCCACCTCCGCCTATGCCCAGGTTATCAGCAATGGGGCTGGAACCGTCGCGCTGGTGCGCGCCGGCACCGGCACAACGACGCTCAGCGCAGCGAACACCTACACCGGCGGCACGACCGTTAGCGGCGGTGTGCTGGCCTTGACTGGCACCGGCACGATCGGTGGTGCCACCGGCGCGGTCACGGTGAGCGGCGGCATCCTCGACTTCACGACCACGAGCCAGACCGTGGGTGCGGTGACGCTCGCTGGCGGCACGATTCAGAGCACCGGTGGCTCCGGCACCCTCACCGGCACGAGCTACACCGTCCAATCCGGCACGATCAGCGCGAAGCTCGCCGGCAGCGGGGTGGTGCTGACCATGGCCGGGCCGGGCACCGTCACCCTGGCCGGGGCCAACACCTACACCGGCGCCACGATCATCAACGGCGGCACCCTGCGGGTTAACGGCAGCACCTCGGCCGCCAGCGTGGTCGCGGTCAACAGCACCGGCACACTGGGGGGAACCGGCACGGTGAATGGGGCGGTTACGGTTGCCAGCGGCGGCGCGATCGCTCCCGGTGGTGCCACGCCGGGCACGCTGACCATCGGCAGCAATCTCACACTCAATGGCGGCAGCGCGCTGAATTTCCGGCTGGGGAATTCGACGGCGGACCAGCTCACCCTCAGCGGCACCGGTCTCACCCTCACCGGGCCGTCCAGCGGACAGGTGACGATCAATCTGCTCAATTTTAATGGCACGGCGACACTCGGCACCTTTACCCTGCTCAGCGTCACCGGCAGCGTTACTTCGACGACGAGCTGGAATCTGGCTTCCTTCAATCTCGTCACCGATTCGTCCCTGAACGGTTCTTACCTGTCCCTTGGGGGCAACGGGTATGACCTGCAGGTGAATGCGATCCCGGAGCCCGGGACCTATGCCGGTATCTTTGGTCTGCTGGTCCTGACCGGGACCACGTGGTTCCGCCGTCGGCGGAACTCCCTCACCCCGCTGTCGGCCCATTGAATCACCGGCGCAACTGCTTCCAGCCTCCTTCCATGAAATCATCCAGCCAATCCCGACTCTTTCTGGCCGGTGCGCTCGCGCTGGTCGCGGCCGGCCACGCCGTGGCCCAAAGTGCCTTCACCGCCGGCGATCTGCTGGTGAGCGGCAGCATCTACCAAGGCACGGCGTCCACCGTGATCGTTGGCCAACCGCTGCCTGGAGCCAGCGGCGGGCTCGCCATCGCCAATGGCACTTATCCCAATGTGTTCAGCAATGACTCCGTGGATGCCAGCTTTGGGGTGACCTCGCCGATCATCATTAACGAAATCACGACCACCGGCAGCACCGTGCAAAGCCTCAATATCACCCAAATGGCCGCGAACGAGGGCGTCAATCTGGTCACAAGCTTTCCTTCGAAATCGGAGATCGCGCTGAATGTTTCGGCCGACGGCACGGCCGTGACTTTCATGGATTATATCGCTCCGGTGAACACTTTGGATGTCTCGAACTCCAACACGCCCAACCATGTGGACCCGACCAATCCGGTGGCCCAGACGTATCAACGCTCGGTGGCCCAGTTGAACTTCAATGGAACTCTGACGATTTCCCCGAACAACACCTACACCGGCAACAACGGCCGCGCGGCCGTGCTCGACAACGGCAACTATTACATGGTGGGCAACGGCGGCAACGGTTCGGGCACCGAGCCGGTCAATGTGGTGAACAACACGGGGGTGCAGATGATCGCCCAAGGTGCCACGGGCGAGGCCACCGTGGTCGGGTTGCAGCAGGGGACTCCGGGCAGTTCCACCGGCTTTGAATATGGATTCTCGGTGGCGCAGTCGGGCGTCGGCCTCACGGCGGACAAGAGCGGCAAGGATGACAATTTTCGCGGGCTGACCTTGTTCAACAACACCCTTTATGTCTCCAAGGGCAGCGGGGGGAACGGCATCGACACGGTTTATCAGGTCAACCCGAGTGGCGGCGGGTATGTGAACGGCGCGCTGGGCGTCCCCACCGCGGCCAATGCCGCGGCCACCACCATCAACGTTCTGCCCGGATTCAACCTCACTTCGGCCAAGACGGCGGTGAGCCCGACCAATCCGGCATCCAACCCGTTTGGCCTGTGGTTTGCCAACGCCAACACCCTTTATGTCGCGGATGAAGGGGATGGAATCGCGGCGGATCTCACCAACGGCAACGATCCCAACTCGGGTCTGCAGAAGTGGATTTTCTCCAATGGCACTTGGAAACTCGCCTACACCCTGCAGACCGGTCTCAGCCTGGGCGTGGCCTACACGGTGAATGGCTACACCGGTCCGGCTCCGGCGAATGACGGCCTCCGCAACATCACCGGCAAGGTCAACGGCGATGGCACGGTGACCATCTACGGCATCGCCTCCACGGTCAGCACCCTGGCCGACCAGGGCGCGGACCCGAATGGCTTGTATGACATCACCGACACACTCGCCGACTCCACTTCCACCCAAGCGTTGGGTGAAGCGTTCAGCCTGCTGGAGGCGGCGCAAAACGGGCAGGTCCTGCGCGGGGTCTCCTTTGTGCCCCAGGCTTCCGCCATTCCCGAGCCCTCGACCTACGCCGGAATCTTTGGCTTGATGGTGCTGGGCGGCGCCGGCTGGATCCGCCGCCGGAACGGGCGGCGGGCCTGATAATTTTGCGGGTTTGCCATTCAACGCCGGCGGTCGGACTTCGTCCGCCGCCGGCGTCTGATTTTCAGGGGGGCAAGTGGTGAAGGCCGTCCGCTCCACCGGGCACAATTCACCCAATTTTCGCCCAATCCCAGCGTGGTTGTAACATCCGACCGGTATCACTGGGCGGAATCATTGCCATGACCAACCTGCAGTCTCCTTCCCTCTTCTCTTCCGGCCAAACTCTCGCCACCACCGGGTACACCGTGCGCCTGGCGGAAAGCACCGACGATGTCCGTGCCGCCCAGGCCCTGCGCTTTGCCGTGTTCAATCTTGAGCTCGGCCGGGGTCTCGATGAATCCCACGCCTCCGGCCTCGATGCCGATGTGTTTGACACGGTTTGTGACCACCTCCTGGCGGAGCGGGCCGACACCGGTGAGACCATCGGGACCTATCGGCTGCAAACCGGCGCGCAGGCGGCCGCGCATCTCGGTTATTACTGCGCGCAGGAGTTTGACCTCGCGCCGTTCGAGCCACTCCGGGATGAAATGATCGAGCTGGGTCGCGCGTGCATCCACCGGGATCACCGCAGCCGGGGTGTGCTGGGCCTGCTGTGGCAGGCCGTGGCGCGCCACACCCGGGCGCGCCGGGGGCGCTGGCTCATCGGGTGCAGTTCGCTCACCACCCGGGACCCGGCGGTGGGGGCGGCGGCGTTTGCCGTGCTCGCCCGCCGTCACCTCGCCCCGCCGGAGCTCCGCACGCTGCCCTGGCCCGCGCTGGCCTGTCCCCTCGACCGGGTTGCGCCCGTCGCGCCCAAGATCCCAGGCCTGCTGGCCGCCTATCTCGCGCTGGGCGCAAAGATCTGCGCCCCGCCCGTCCTCGACCGCGAGTTTGGCACGATCGACTTTCTCACCGTGCTCGATCTGGCCGGGCTGCACCCGCAGACACTGGAGAGATTTCTCCGCACATGAGTTCTTCGACCGAGGTCGCGATCACGCCCGGTGCGCCGGCCGCGGCGGGCGCGATCAGGTTCCCCGGCTGCCTGGGGACCTGGTGGCGGGCGCCGGTTCGGCTCGCCGTGTTCCTCGTCTGCGTGCTCACGTCGTTCGGGGATTTTTTCCTGCGGGTATGCCTGGTCTGTCCGGCCAACCCGACTTTGGCCCGGGCCCGCTGGGCCCAACGTTGGGCGCGACGGTATCTGAGTATCCTCGGGATCGAGGTCGCGGGGCAGGGCCAACCGCCCCGGGCCGGTGTGCTGGTGAGCAACCACCTCAGCTACGTTGACATCCTGGTGCTCGGCGCCGCGCAACCGCTCGTCTTTGTCGCCAAGAGCGAACTCCGCGGCTGGCCGGTCGTCGGCTGGGTGACCCGCTGCGCCGGCACCGTGTTCGTCCATCGTGCGCGCCGTCGGGATGTGCGGCGGGTGATCGGGGAATTTCCCCGCGTGGTCGCGGCCGGTGCGGTGGTCGCCTTTTTTCCCGAGGGCACGAGCTCCGACGGCCGCACCGTGCTTCCCTTCCATTCGTCGCTGTTTGCTCCCGCCGTCCGGCGGGGATGGTCCGTCACCCCCGCGTGGATCGAATTTGCGGTTGAAGCGGACGACGGCGACGCCACGCAGGAAGTCTGCTGGTGGGGCGACGCCGGTTTTCCCGGGCATTTCTGGAATTTTCTCTCGAAGCGCCGAATTCGCGCCCGCGTCCGCTACGGCATCCCGCAACCGCCCGGCCCCGACCGGAAAATGCTGGCACGGCGCCTCCACGCCCAGGTGTGCGCCCTCGGCCGGGTGACGCCCGGACCCGACGACACCCTGGCGCGTGCCGAGCTTACGGCGGGCCGGTGCCCGGCGGCGTGGCGCCGGCCATCGGACCGCGCCACTGTTTCGGCCCACCGGGCCCGTTGACAGCCGCCCGGGCGCCCCCCTACCTTGATGGCGATGGAAAAACCCGCCTACACGCTGGATTTCGAGAAGCCCTTGCGCGACTTGAGCGCCCAGATCGACCAGTTGCGCCAGCAGGCGCTCGAGACCAACACCAACCTCTCCGCGCAAACCGAACCGCTCGAGCGGTCCTTGGAGGAGCTCCGGCGGGGGATTTACGCCGGCCTCACCGCCTGGCAGCGGGTTCAGATCGCCCGGCATCCCAAGCGGCCCTACGCCCTCGATTATGTGGCGCAGATTTGCGAGGGGTTCCAGGAGCTGCACGGCGACCGCCAGTTTGGCGACGACCGCGCGCTGGTGGGGGGCACCGCCTTTTTTGACGGCGCGGCCGTCATGATCATCGCCCAGCAGAAGGGGCGCGAGACCAAGGAGAAGATTGCCCGCAACTTCGGCATGGCCCAGCCCGAGGGTTACCGGAAGGCCCTCCGGCTGATGAAAATGGCGGAGAAGTTCGGCCTGCCCGTGCTGGCCTTCATTGACACTCCCGGTGCCTATCCCGGCATCGAGTCGGAGGCGAGGCATGTCTCGGAGGCCATCGCAGTCAACCTGCGCGAGATGGCCGGGCTGCGCGTGCCCTCGATTTCGGTTGTCATCGGCGAGGGCGGTTCGGGCGGTGCGCTGGGCATCGGGGTGACCGATCGGGTGCTGATTCTGGAGAACAGCTATTACTCGGTCATTTCACCGGAGGGCTGCGCGGCCATCTTGTGGAAAGACGCCGCCGCCGGCCCGAAGGCGGCCGCCGCGCTGAAACTGACCGCCGCCGAGCTGGAAAAACTGGGCGTGGTGGACGAGGTGATCCCCGAGCCGGCCGGCGGGGCGCACCACGATCCGGCGCAGGCGGCTGCGGCGCTCCGCTACACGCTCCAGAAGCATCTCAACGACCTGCGTGCGCTTCCGGCCGAGCAATTGGTGGAAACGCGCTACGCCCGCTATCGCCGGCTGGGCGTCTACGCGGAAAGCTGAAGGCTGAAGCAAGAACCTATCCGCGAAACCTGTGAATGAAACGAGATTCCCGGCAGAGGAACGGAGGATCGCCACAAAAAGGCACAAGAATCAGTAGGGAGGACGGGAGCCTGCATCGCGCCGATAGGCGCGCGGGAGATCTTCGCCGGAGCCAACAACGAATTGGTGCTTCTTTGAGGCCAATCAGGATTGGACGGAGGGCGGCAGCGCGTTGGCGCGCCGTAGCCTGGCGTAGGCGGATCCCTCAGGCCGTGATGGTGTCCAGCGAGCAACTGGCGCCGTCGGGCGTCTCGCAGTTCGGTCGCGCGATGACGCCCGGATAGGGCTCGGGGGAAAACTCGCGCCCCGGCTCGGCCAGCAGGTGGCGGTCACAGACTTCGAACAGCCCAGCCTCGGTCTCGGTGCGGCGCATGTCGTGGAGGAACGCCCCGGCGGGATCCACGCTCTGGCCGACAAAGTTGAGGTATTTCTTCATTTTGTTCACGTGGGCGCGCTCCGGCAACTCGGGCGTCTGCGTCGCCCGATAGAGGCGTTCGACGTAGTCGCGCACATCGGCGAGCGTGGGGCGGAAAATCTCGGGGGCACCCCCGAACTGCTCGCGGCACTGGCGGAAGATAAAGGGGTTGCGGATGGCGTGGCGGCCCACCATCACCCCGGCGGCGCCGGTGGTGGCGAGCACGGCGGTCGCGCGGGGGGCGGAGGTGATGTTGCCGTTGGCCAGGACCGGACAGCGTGCCCGGGCGACCGCGCGGGCGATGAAATCGTAATGCACCTCGCTGCGGTACATCTCCTTCACGGTGCGGCCATGCACGCTCAGCAGGTCGACCCGGTGTTCGTTGACCAGGTCGAGCAGGCGGTCGAAGTGGGCGGTGTCCTCGAAACCGATCCGCATCTTCACCGTGAAGCAGCCGGGCACGGCGGCGCGCAGGGTGGCCAGGATCTCGCCGACGCGGGCGGGGTCGCGGAGGAGGCCGCCGCCGACGTTCTTCTTGTAAACCTTGGGCGCGGGACAGCCGAGGTTGAGGTCAATCCCGGCGACGGGATGGCGGAGCAGCTCGGTGGCGGTGCGCCCGAGGTGCCCGAGATCCTCGCCGATCAGCTGGGCGAACACCGGCCGGCCGGTGTCGTTTTCATCAATCGAGCGCAGGATGTGCCGCTCCGGCTGCGAGGTGGCATGGACGCGGAAAAACTCGGTGAAAAAATAATCCGGCGCGCCGTAATGCGCGATGACCCGCATGAAGGCCAGGTCGGTGACATCCTGCATGGGCGCGAGCGCGGTGAGCGGCCGCCCCGGGATCGCGGGTGCGGGCAGGTTCCTGGGCGAACCTTGTTTCCCGGCGCCAGCGATTGTCCCCCCGCCGTCTTCCCTCACTTCGGATCCTCCTCATCCTCCTCGGGCGGCGAGTCCTCGCCGGGTTCGGGCTTGGGTTTGGCGGCCTCGTCGGCCTGCTGCTTGAGCACCCGCTCCAGGATTTCGGTCATGTCCTCGACGGAGTCGAGCACCTTGCGCGCCACATAGATGGGTCGTTGCTGCTGGAGCGCCAGCACGGTTGAGTCGCTGGGGCGCGCGTCAATCTCGACCACCTTGGTGCCGAGCTCGTTGTCCATGCGGAGGAGGATGCGGGCGAAGAACGTGCCGTTGGTCACATCGTTGATGACGATGTGGTCGAGCCGCGCACCGAGGCCGAGCAGGATGTGCCCGATGAGATCATGGGTCAGCGGACGCTCCTTCTTGACCCCGGCCAGGGTCATCTGGATGGCGTTGCCCACGGAATGATCCACATAGATGACGATCGTCTTGTCGTCGTGGCCGAGGAACACGGCACAGCCGTTGGGCGTGGGCATGACGCCTTTGACGGTGACCAGGACAACATCGTTGTTCATGGCCGGAAACATGCAGGGGGCGGACCGAATAGGCAACCCCGCATCCAGCCAGGATTGCCCCAGCGCACCAAAGCAGCGGAGGAGCCTCCCTCGAGTCACGCGGCCGCCCGGGAAAGACGACGGTCACAGATTTTGAACAGGAGGCAACGGAGGGAACAGAGGTGAGGGACCCAGGCCGAATCAAAAAGGAGAGAAGATGAAAGGTGATAGGCCTTCCGCTCAGCGGCAATTCTCCGGCTCCCTGATTTCCACTCTGTTCGCTCTGTTCCCTCCTGTAAAAACTCCGATCCCGTCCTCATTCCGCCTTTCCCGCCAGGGTCGGGGCGAGCGTCACGTCCTTGAGGGGGATGCCTTCAAGCTTTTTCACGATAAAGGCTGCGTCAGCCGAGGCGACATCGGCGAAGGTGTGGTCCTCGTGGATGTCGATCGCGCCCACGACGCCGGCGGGCAGCCGGGTGATCCCGGAGATTTTCCCCACGATGTCGCCCGGTGTGACGAGCTGGGCCCGGCCGACATTCAGGCGGATGGTGGTCATGCCCGGCTCGCGGCCGGTGCGCGGCTGGCGCTCGTATTTGGATTTGCGCGGCGGCGGCGCGGTGGGCGTGGCGGAGGGAGGAAGGGCTCCCGCCGTCGCTGCGCTCTGGCGCGGCGAGGAAGGGGTGGTGGGTGTCGGATGGGCGGGTGCCTCGGCTGGCGGGGCTGGCCGGGCCATCGCCTTGGCGTCGGCGGGTGGGGTGGTGATGGTTCCGCCCAGCGCGTTGGGGTCAACGCGCTCCACCTTTTTCGGAGCCGCATGAATGAAGGGCTTGATTTTCTTGGGCTCCGGGGAGGCGGCAGTGACCGCAACGGCGGGCTTGGCGGGCACCGGCTGCATCGCGGGCTTGGGGATGGCGGCGTGGGGCAGGGGACCACCATAGCGCGCCTTCGGGCGCGCGTCCGCGTCGGCGATGGCGGGCTTTGGTCGTTTGCCCGCCGCGGGCGCCGGGGCGCCCGTGCCGCCTTGCAGCAGGTGAATCAACGCCGAGCAGATGTCCGTGCTGGCATGTCCCTGGTCGAGCAGCCGGTCGATCATCCGGTCGTGCGGCTTGAACTCCTTCGCCTCCAGCGTGGCGCGGATCTTGTCGAAAAACACGTTGGCGCGCGCCTCGTCCACCTCGTCCAGCGACGGGATGCGCTCGCGGCGGATGTTCAGCCGCGCCCAGCGCACCATGCTCTGGAGCTTGTAGATCTCCTGCCCGGAGACAAAGGTGAACGCCCGGCCCGACTTCCCCGCGCGGCCCGTGCGACCGATGCGATGGGTGTAGTCCTCGGCGTCGTTGGGGAGGTCGAAGTTGAACACCACCTCCAGGTCGTCCACATCGAGTCCGCGCGCCGCGACGTCCGTCGCCACGAGAAACTCGAACCCGCGCCGGCGGAATTTGTCCATCACGCGGTCACGTTGCATTTGGGAGAGGTCGCCGTGCAGCCGGTCCGTCGCGTAGCCGCGCGCGTGCAGGTGCTCGTCGAGCTCGTCCACCATGATCTTGGTGCTGCAGAAGATGAGACCGTAGCGGAAGTCGTGCACGTCAATGAGCCGGGTGAGCGCCTCGATCTTGGATCGGCGGTCCACCTCGAAATAGACCTGATCCACCTGCGGCGCGTTTTGTGCGACCGACTCGATCTTGATCCAGGCCGGGTCCTTCGAGTAGCGGCTGATCAGGTCCTGGATCAGACGCGGGATCGTGGCCGAGAAAAACAGCAACTGCCGGGTCGCGGGCACGGCCTTGAGGATTTTCTCGATGTCGTCACGGAAGCCCATGTCGAGCATGCGGTCGGTCTCGTCGAGGACCACCAGCTTGAGCGCGTCGAGCCGCAGGGTGCCGCGGTCCATGTGGTCCATCACCCGGCCCGGGGTGCCGATCACGATCTGGGCGCCGGCCGCCAGGGCGCGGAACTGCCGCTCGTAGCTCTGTCCGCCGTAGATCGGCACCGCCTGCAGGCCGCGCTTGAAGAACGAGAGCTTGCCGACCTCCTCGGCGACCTGCACCGCCAACTCGCGGGTGGGGCAGAGGATGAGCACCTGCACCGCGCGGAGCTTGGGGTCCACGCGTTCGATGGCCGGGAGCGCGAAGGCGGCAGTCTTGCCCGAGCCGGTCGAGGACTGGCCAACGACATCGCGCCCCGCGAGAATCGCGGGGATGACGGCGGTTTGGATGGGGGAGGCCTCCTCAAATCCCATCTTGGCCACGGCCTTGAGGGCATCGGGCGAGAGACCAAGGGCGGCGAACGGCAGTTTTTCCATGCGGCACGATGGACCCCCTTCGGTCGCGCAGCGAGCCCGCATTTGGCTTGATCGATTGCAGCCAGTGCCTGTTCACGACGTGCCAAACCAAAACCTGGAACCACTAATCTGCACTAATTTGCACTAATCTGATCCCCAGAATTACTGTTCATCAGTATCCATTGGTGGTTCATATCAGACCTCTGGAAAAGTTTCTCCTTCCAGACCGACCAATCCGGTCGCTTCGTTTCCTTCGTTATCTTCTGTTCAAATCCTGTTTGTCCTGCCCGCAGGTCACACCGTGTAATCCAGCTCCACCCGCTTCCCGCCGAGCTGCGCGGACTTATAGATCGCCTCGATGATGACCATGTCGTGCCGGCCGATGTCGCCCGGGACCGGCGAGGGGGCGCCGTCGAGGATCGCCCGGGCGATGGCGTCCATGTGCAGCGCCTGCTGATTGACCGTCGGGAAAATGACCGGGCCTTTGCTCGTGTTCATCTGCAGGCCGTTGTAGCCGAAGGCCGAGGGCATGTCCACCCAGCCTTTGGGCCCCTCGGCATGGAAGCGGTTGAAGTTTTCATTGTAGCTCGAGGTGCATTTTGCCGTGACGCCGCCGGGAAACTCCATGGTCCACTCGATGCCCTCCTCCACGGTCTTGAAAAAGTCCGGCCGGGCCTTGGGGCGCTCGATGGCGGTGATGGCGATGGGGTAGGCGTGGGCGGCCATGATGGCGCCGTGGACGACATAGATGCCCACGTCCATGAGGGGGCCGCCGCCGGAAAGCTTGTGCTGCATGCGCCACTGCTCGTTGCCCATGAACCAGCTGTCGTCGCCGTGCATGCTGGTGAAGGGGCCGAAGTCCGGGTCCTGCCCCAGGCTCATGAGCTTGAGATTGTAGGGGTCGTAATGCAGGCGGTAGCCGATGGAGAGCGTCCGTTTCATGGACTCGCAGGCGCGGATCATGGCGTCGCACTCGGCGACCGTGCAGGCCATGGGCTTTTCGGAGATGACGTGCTTGCCGGCCATGGCGGCGAGGATGGCATATTCGGCGTGGAGGCCGTTGGGCGTGACCACGTAGACAATGTCGATGTCGGGGTTGTCCGCCATCTGGTGCATCGTCTCCAGGGTGTAGATGTTTTTCTCGGGAAAACCGGCGCCGGCCCCCTGGGCCCAGCGTTTGCCCTTGCCGGCGGGATCGCGGGTGACGACTCCGACCAGTTTGCAATTCTGGGTTTGCTGCAAGGCGGGCAGGAGCTGGCCGGTGGCGTAACCGCCGAGGCCGGCGAGCGCGATGCCGAGCTTGCGGCCCGGCGGAGGTGCGTCGGCGGCCCGGGAGAGACGGGGCAGCGCCAGGGCGGCGCCGGCCAGGGCGGCGTGGCGGACAAATTCGCGGCGGGAAACCGTGGGGAGCAGGGTGGGGTTCATGGGGAGGCGGGGAATAATGTGGGCGGGGTGCCCTCACCCCGCGTCGAACTCATCCTGAGCCGATTGATAACCGGAAAAACCGACCGTGCAAGCCGGTCGTGACGCATTTTGCCGTCCTTGGGTAGGGACGCCACTCCGTGGCGTCCGCGGACGGCTCGGAGAGCCGCCCCCACCGTTGTGGTGGCATTTCAAAATGCGTCACCACCAGCATGCCGCAGGCGAATCTCACCCCTCGTTGTCGAGCGACCGCCACAGGTACCAGGACGCCACCGAGCGATACGGCCGCCACGGTTCGCCGGCCTTGGCGAGCACATCAGCTTGGTTTCGTCGGCGCGCGTAAAGCTGCTGGGCGGCGCGTTGCAGGCCGCCATCGCCGAGTGCGAGTACGTCCGCCCGCTGGAGATGGAAGAGCAGAAACATTTCCGCCGTCCAGCGGCCGATGCCGGACAGCTCCGTCAACGCGGTGATCGCGGCCTCGTCGTCGAGGCCGGCCACCGTCTCGAACGAGAACTCGCCCGCCACCACCTTTTCAGACAGCTCGCGAATATAACGGGTCTTCGCACCCGACAGCCCCGCCGTCCGCAGCTCCTCCACGCTCCGCGCCAAGATCGCGGCCGGTTCAAACCTTGGTCCCGCCAGCGCGGCCACGCGGCCCCGGATGGTGGCGGCCGCCTTGGTGGAGAGCTGCTGGCCGATGATCGCTCCCGCCAACGATTCAAACGGCGAGCCCTCACGCTTGCCCAGCCGGCATGGTCCGTGCCGCGCGATGAGATCCGCCATGACAGGGTCGGCGGCGCGAAGGTGGGCTTCAGCGCGGCGGAGTTTCTTGGGGGTAAGGCGTACCGTAATTGGCATGGGCAGGATTCAATGCGTCACTTCGCCTGCTCAAGTTCCTCGATGTAGCCGATGGAGTCATAAAACACTTCCTGAGGATTGAGTTTCAGATGCCTTCCAATGAGGTCGGGATCTATGTGCCGGTGGACACAGAAAATGCCCAGCGCATACCCCAACTCTGCTTCATTGAGATACCCCAGACTTTGCGATCGCCAGCCTTGGCGGTCATGCCGGGTGAACTGGCTGAAACTGAAGGCGGCATTGCAGAGAAAGACACCGTATCCTTCCACCACGGCCGCAAGGTCGGTCAACGGCTCCAGTTCTTTCCAAGTGGCCGGAGGTTCTGTCAGGATACAGGCGTTTAGGTAGTGGCAAAGCTCATGCGTCAGCACCGCCACCAATGCGACCGGATTCTGCAACAACTCTTCTCCATAACGGATGATCACTTTGTCCCCACTTGAAAAGAGCCCTGCAGCGCCGGGCCCCGGCTGAAAGCCACCCCATGGGTTGGACTCCGCCAATGCCTTCTGCAGGGTTGCTTGTGCAGTCTGGTTGGAATGGAGTTCGCACGGCCAGTCCGCCATACCCATGAGCTCCTTGATGCGTGCAAAGATGGCGGTCGCAAACGCGTGATCGCGGGTGTTTCGCATAGGAAAATGCGCGTCGGCGGGCAGGATGATCTCGTAGGCTGGCCTCGATGCCCTCTTCGGGAGGTTCGTCTCCAGCCAAAGGTAATGTTGGTGCAACCAGAGCGCGCGGTCTTCGGTGAAGCTCATTGTTCTTCGTGAATCAAGGAAGCCTCTCGTCTCACAGCCCCGGAAACCCGCCCTTGCCCTTCATCGCCTCCATCTGGCGCATCATCTTCTTCATGCCGCTGCCGCCGCCTTTCATCATCTTCATCATCTGCTGCATCTGCTGGAACTGTTTCATCAGCTGGTTGACCTCGACGATCTTGGTGCCGGAGCCGTCGGCAATGCGTTTGCGGCGACTGCCGTTGAGCAGGTCGGGTTTGCGGCGTTCCTGGGGGGTCATCGAGAGGATGATCGCCTCGGTGCGGCCCATTTGCGCCTCGGCTCCGTCCGGGATCTGCATCCCGCTCATGCCGGGCATCATGCCCATGATGCTTTGGATGGAGCCAAGTTTTTTCATCTGCCGCATCTGCGCGAGGAAGTCCTCCAGGTTGAAGTCGGCCTTGCGCATTTTCTCCGCCATGCGCTCCGCCTCCTTCTCATCCATGTGCTCCTGCGCCTTCTCCACCAGCGAGACCACATCGCCCATGCCGAGGATGCGCGAGGCCAGGCGGTCGGGGTGAAAGGTGTCAAAGTCGCCCGTCTTCTCCCCGGTGCCCACGAATTTGATCGGCACGCCGGTGATGCTCTTGATGGAGAGCGCCGCGCCCCCGCGTGCGTCTCCGTCCAGCTTGGTGAGGATGAGCCCGGTGAGGGCGAGCGCTTCGTGGAACGCCTTCGCCACGTTGACGGCCTCCTGCCCGAGCGCGCCGTCGGCGACCAGCAGGATTTCGTCGGGCGAGATGCGGGCGCTGAGCCGTTTCACCTCCTCGATCAAGCCCTGGTCGATCTGGAGGCGGCCGGCGGTGTCGAAGAGGATGGCGTCGGCGTTGGCGGCCTGGGCGGCGGCGAGCCCGGCGGCGCCGATGGCCGGCACGTCCTTCGAGACGCGATCCGCGTAAAAACCCAGCGCCTCCTGCTGGGCGAGAATCTCCAGCTGGTCGATGGCGGCGGGACGGTAAACGTCGCACCCGACAACAAAGGGCGTGGTGTAGCCGCGCTTTTTGAGGAGCTTGCCGAGCTTGGCGGTGGAGGTGGTCTTGCCCGAGCCGTGGAGGCCGACGAGCAGGATGCGCAGCGGACGGGCGGCGGAGAGCCCGGTCGCGCCCTCGCCGAGGAGGCGGACGAGCTCGTCATGGATGATCTTGACGACCTGCTGGCCGGGGGCGACGCCCTTGAGGACCGCCTGGCCGACGCACTGGGCCTGGACGCGCTCGACGAACTCGCGGGCGACCTTGAAATGCACATCGGCGGCGAGGAGGGCCGTGCGCACCTCCTGGAGCGCCTCGGCCATGTTGGCCTCGGAGAGCTGGCCCACCCCGCGGAGGTGGCGCAGGGCGGAGGAAAGTTTGTCGGTGAGGGACTCGAACATGGAGCCGGAGTTGAAACCACTAATGGACACTAATGAACACTAATTTCCAATCATTGGATGCCGGCTGCCACAGCCGGTGAATGGAGGTCCGGATCCTTATCAGTGAAAATTAGTGTGGATTAGTGGTTCAAGTTTCGGGTTTAATCTCGGTCCCTATGAACCCAGTGCTCAAGCTGCTCCTCGAAGGCGGGAGTCTCACGTCCGCGCAAATGGCGTCGGTCGCGGGGCTGTCGGTCGCCCAGGTTGAACAGCATCTGGAGCAGTTGAAGAAAGATAAAATCTTCCTCGGCTGGCGCCCGGTGCTCGATCTCTCCCACGAGGCCGCCGCCGCCGCCGCCGTGCGCGCGGTCATCGAGGTCAAGGTCACGCCCGAGCGCGGGGGCGGGTTCAACCGCTTCGCCGAGCGCATCGCGCGCTTCGACGAGGTCGAGTCCTGCTACCTCATGTCCGGCGGCTACGACCTGCTCGTCTTCGTCAAGGGGCCGTCCCTGCAAAAGGTGGCGGCGTTCGTGTCGGAGAAGCTCTCCAGCGTTGAGGGCGTCCTCTCGACCTCCACCCATTTCATGCTGCGTTGCTACAAGGAGCAGGGCTTCCTGCTCGACGGCGGCGACGCGCCCACCACACGGCTTACCGTCGCCCCCTGAAGGTGGAGCCGGTTGACCCCAACCGGCTTGAAGCGGGTTGAGGTCAACCCGCTCCACCAACCAGCCAATTTCACCAAAATGAGCAACGACCCGAAACGCTGGGTGGCGGGCCATGTGGCCGCGCTGCCCAAGAGCGGCATCCGCGATTTCTTTGAGCTCGTCGCCAAGCTCAAGGGCCAGGACGTGATCTCCCTGGGCGTGGGCGAGCCTGACTTCGTCACGCCCTGGCACATCCGCGAGGCCGCCATTTACGCCCTCGAAAAGGGGAAAACCTACTATACCTCCAACCTCGGTCTCATCGAGCTGCGCCGCGCCATCTCCACCTATGTGGAGGAGCATTTTGGCGTGAGCTACCGCCCCGAGGACCAGGTCATTGTCACCGTCGGCGTGAGCGAGGCGCTCGACCTCGCGTGTCGTGCTTTCGTCAACCCCGGTGACAAGGTGATGTTTCACCAGCCGTGCTACGTCTCCTACTCGCCAAGCGTGGCGCTGGCCCACGGCCACGCCATTGCGGTGCCGACCTACGCGGCGGATAACTTTGCCCTCACGGCCGAGGCCCTGCGCGCCGCGTGGGAGCCGGGTGCGCGGATGCTCATGCTCAACCTGCCGTGCAACCCGACCGGCGGCACCTGCACCCGGGAGCAGTTGGCCAAGATCGCGGAGTTCTGTCGCGAAAAGGATCTGCTCGTGCTCACCGACGAGATTTACTCGGAGCTCACCTTTGACGGCACGCACACCAGCATCGCCAGCCTGCCGGGCATGGCTGAGCGGACCATCTTCCTGCATGGCTTCTCCAAGGCCTTTGCGAGGACCGGCTGGCGCATTGGCTACGCTTGCGGCCCGGCGCCGCTCATCGACGCCATGATGAAGGTCCATCAATACTCCATGCTCTGTGCCTCGATCATCGCCCAGGAGGCCGCCCTCGAGGCCCTGCTGCGCGGCTGGGACAGCGTGCTCAAGATGCGCGAGCAATACCACCGCCGTCGCGATCTGATCGTGCGCCGGTTCAACGAGATCGGCCTCACCTGCCATTCGCCCCGCGGTTCGTTCTATGCCTTCCCCACGGTGGCCGTGACCGGACTCACCGAGAAGGAGTTTGCCGTCGGCCTGCTTGAAAAGGAAAAGGTCGCCGTAGTGCCCGGCCTCGCGTTTGGCGAGAACGGCCGAGGCCATGTCCGCGCCTGCTTTGCCACCAGTTACGAGCAGCTGATTGTGGCCTGCGATCGGATCGAGCGGTTTGTCGCTTCGCCACGAAGCGAAAGGCTGAAGAGCTGAAAGGCTGATATTCTGCCTCCTGGCGGTTTTCGGCGTTTGTGTTTCAGCTTTCAACCTTCAGCCTTTCTGTTCTTCAGCCCTTCAGCCTTTTCCCATGAACCGCACCGTCGCCATCGTCGGCCGACCCAACGTCGGCAAAAGCCGCCTCTTCAACCGGCTGGCCCGGAAGCGCATTTCCATCGTCCATGACCAGCCGGGCATCACCCGCGACGTCATCTCCGCCGAGATCGCCGACGGGGCCTACACCCTGCTCGACACCGGCGGGATCGGCTACAAGGGCGTGGACACTCCCGCCGCGCTCACCGCCGCGTCGGAGACCCAGGTGGATTTCGCCATCGCCACCGCCGCGCTCATCCTCTTCGTCGTGGACGGCCTCGACGGCATGACCGCGCTCGACGAAAAGATCGCCGTCATGCTCCGCCGGTCAAAGAAGCCCGTGCGGCTGGTGGTCAACAAGGCCGATTTCGACGACACCAAGGTGGACCTCGCCGCGGCCTACCGCCTCGGCCTGGGCGAGCCGCTCCGGGTGTCCGCCGAGCACGGCACCGGTGAGACCGAGCTCCGGGTCGCGATCCTGGAGAAACTGGGCCCGCCGCCCGCCGAGGAGGCCGCCAAGACCGCCGCCGACCCGCTGTGCGTGTGCTTCATCGGCCGTCCCAATGTCGGCAAGTCCTCCCTGAGCAACCGCCTGCTGCAGAGCGACCGCCTCATCGTCAGCCCGACGCCGGGCACCACGCGCGACTCGGTCGAGCTGCCGTTCGACTTCCGTGGGCGCGACGGCAACCTTTATCCCTTCAAGCTGATCGACACCGCCGGCCTCAAGGCCTCCACCAAGCTCGCCTCGCCGGTCGAGTATTTTTCCCGCCTGCGCTCGCTGGACGCGATCAAGAAGACGGACGTCGTGTTTCTCGTGCTCGACGGCATCGAGGGCGTGACGCAGCAGGACAAGGCCATCGCCGGCGAGGCCATCAAGGAGCGCAAGCCCGTCGTGGTGGTCGTCAACAAGTGGGATCTCGTGCGCGCGGCGTTCAAGGCCGACGGCGGCTTCGAGCCCTACAAGAACGAGCGCGACTACCGGGAGAAATACGAGCATGCCCTGTTCGAGCGCCTCTATTTCACCCCGGGCGCGCCGCTGGTGTTTGTCTCGGCCATGAACGGCTACGAGGTGGACCGGATGCTCAACGCCGCCGTGAAACTCAACCGCCAGCTGGATATGAAGCTGCCGACGGCGCGGTTGAACAAAATTATCGGTTATCTGGCGGACCGCAATCCACCGCCCGCCATCGGCGGCCGTCGTTTCCGGGCCTATTACGCCACCCAGACCGGGAACCGACCATTTCGCATCAAGGTGTTTTGCAACCGCGAGGAGAAGCTCACCGAACAATACCGCCGTTACCTCGAGTCCGGCATCGTCGAGGAGTTCGGGCTGAACGGCTGCCCCGTTTATTTCGACCTGGTCGGCAAGGAACGCCATGAGCCCGGCACCCCCTTCACCGGCAAAGCCGCCCGCGCGGAGGCCCACTCCGCGAAGTGGCGCGCGCAGGAGGAGGCCGGCGATGCTTCACCCCACCATGAAACCATCGAGGACTGATTATCGCGGCGGCGACGCGCTCGCGCTCGCCACCAAGCAACTGGAGTTGATCGTGACGACCTCCGTCGGGCCGCGCGTCATCTCGCTGCGCTCGCGCGCCGGCCGGGCCGGCAACCTGTTCCTGGAACTGCCCGCCGACGCGCCGCGTTACCACGGCCATTATTTGCGCGGGGGCCACCGGCTCTGGCACTCGCCCGAGCACATCGTCCGCAGCTACCAGCCTGACGACGAGCCGTCGGCCGTGAAAATCCTGCCGCGCGGGGTCGCGCTCACCCCGCCGGTCGAGGCAAAGACCGGCCTGCAAAAAGGCATGAAAATCGAGCTGCAGGGCGAGCGCACCGTGCGGGTCAGCCACACCCTCACCAACCGCGGCCTCTGGCCGGTCGAGGTCGCACCGTGGGCGCTCACCATGCTGCGCCCCGGCGGTTACGGCGTGCTGCCGCTCCCGCCCAAGGGTGACCATGCCAAGGGCGACCTGCTGCCCACCTATGCGCTGGTGCCGTGGACCTTTACCGACCTCTCGCTGCCCGTCTGGAAGTTTGGCCGCAATTTTGTCGGCATTGACGTGGCGAAGGCGAAGTCGGCGCAAAAACTTGGGATCACCCACTATCCGGGCTGGTCCGCCTGCTGGCTGGAGGGGGCAACCTTTGTGAAATATGCCGCACCGGTGGCGGGTGCCACCTATCCCGACTGCGGCAGTTGTTGCGAGGCTTTCACCAACGGTGAGGTCCTGGAGCTGGAGACGCTCGGTGTCCTCGGCAAACTGGCCCCGGGCCGGACCGCCACGCATGTCGAGTGGTGGACCGTCCTTGACGGTCTCCCGCGCCCCGACACCGACGCCGCCTTCGACCGCCACCTCGCCCCGGCCGTGGCCCGCTGGCTTGGAACCCTGAAATAAGCATTTTTTTACAGGAGGAAACGGAGGGAACGGAGGAGAGATCCACTCTTCAATTTCGACCCATCAACCCGAGACCGCGGGTGGGGAAAATGGGTGGTTTAATCTGCGGTGGAGCCGATCCCCTTCGGGTTGAAACTCAAAACACTCAAAGCTCTGGTTTATCCGTGTCCATCCGTGCAATCCGTGGTTTCAACTGCCTTTCCTGATACCTCTGTTTTCTCTGTTCCCTCCTGTAGAACCACTCCGGTAAAAACATTCTCATGCCGTCCCCGCTTCGCCTCGTTTTTCTCGGCTCCGACGCCATCGCGCTGCCCCTGCTCGACTGGTTGGCGGACTCGGTGGGTGCGCCCGCAGAGGTCGTCGCCGTCTTCACCCAGCCCGATCGCCCGGTGGGCCGCGGCCAGCAGGTCCGGCCCAATGCGATCAAATCCTGGGCGATTGGGCGCGGGCTGCCCGTCTTCCAGCCGGAAAAACTCACCGACGACGTCCGCGCGCAGCTCGCCGGGTTCGCGCCCGATGTCGTGCTCGTCATGGCCTACGGACACATCCTGCGCGAGGCCTTCATCGCCACACCGCGCCTCGGCACGCTCAACCTTCACACCTCGTTGCTGCCGAAGTATCGTGGCGCCTCGCCGATCCAGTCCGCCATTGCCAACGGTGAGATTGAGACCGGGGTGACACTCATGCGCATCGTGCGGGAGCTCGACGCCGGCCCGGTGGCCGGCGTGGAGCGGGTGGCGGTCGGCCCGCGGGACACCGCCCTGGCGGTGGAGACGAAGCTCGCCGCCGCCTGCGTCCCGCTCCTGGCGCGCGCGCTCCCCGCGCTCGCCGCCGGCACGCTGGCGTTCACGCCGCAGGATCCCGCCGCCGCCACCTTCTGCCGCAAGCTGCAGAAGGAGGACGGTGCGCTCGATTTCACCGCGCCGGCCGCCGTGCTGGCCGCGCGGATCAACGGCCTCCACCCGTGGCCCGGCTGCACGGTCGAAATCGCCGGTCAAACCGTGAAACTCGGGGGTGCGACCGCCGCCGGGCAGTGTCACATATTACGTGACACTATGCCGCCGGGCGGGGGAGGCGTTCCCGGGGAAATCCTCGGCGCCGATCCCGAGGCCCTGCTCGTCGCCACGGGCGACGGCCAGCTGTGCCTGCTGCGTCTTCAGCGCCCTGGCGGCAAAATGCTGCCCGCCCCCGAGTTTCTCCGTGGCTTTCCCCTTCCTCCCGGCACCGTGATCCAATCGCATGTGATGCCGGTGCTTGGGGGTGTAAAGAAGTTGCGTTGATTGAATTCGGACAATGAAAGACTTCCCCTGCGGTGAAGCTTGTTCTACGCTGCCGATATTGAGGGCGTTCTCCTCCCTTCGCCCGGCCCCAACCCTCGCCTGCCAATCTCCCCATGCGATTTCACCGTAAGCTGCTGACGGCGATTTTTGCGATCAGTTGCGTTTTTTTCCTGCCTCTGGTCCTGCTGGCGGCGCCGGTCATTGTGACGCCCCCTTCCTCGCGTACAGTAGTCAGGGTGGGTGAGTCGATGACCTTGGATGTAACGGCGACGGGCGACTCGAATTTGGCCTATCAATGGAAAAGAGATGGTCGACCCATCGCAGGGGCAACAACCCCCACCTATCGCAACCCTTCGGTTTGGCGCAGGACGGCGGGGTTTACACGGTCGAGGTGACCGATGGCAGCGGGCTCGTGACGCGGACGGTGGCGTTTGTCAACGTTGCCTACAGTCGAGCCCAAGTCATAGACTGGGATGCGGACGGCAAGGTGCTAACTGACATCCCGGTGGGATTGACCGATGCCACATTGGTGTCCGCTGGGAATTATCATTCGCTTGCGTTGAAAGCCGATGGGACCGTGGTGGCATGGGGCAGCAACCAAAACGGGCAGAACGCAATTCCCGGGGATCTGCGCGAGGTCGTCGCCGTGGCGGCGGGAGGATATCATTCACTTGCCCTGCGGGCCGACGGCACCGTGGTTGCTTGGGGAGACAATCAATTCGGGCAGTCCAGCGTCCCGGCGGGATTGTCCGATGTGGTCGCTATTTCGGCCGGTTCTTACCATTCGGTGGCGCTTAAGGCCGATGGATCTGTTGTGGCATGGGGTGGTAGTCCGGGAGGCGAGGGGATAGTGCCGACCCAAATTGGTCAGGTGATTAAGGTGAAAGCAGGCTACCTGTACACGCTCGCCTTGCTGGGGGATGGGACGGTGGTCGGTTGGGGTACGGCCGATACGAGCGGCCAAAGCCCGGTCCCGCCGACATTGGCGAATGTGGTGGATTTGGCCACGGGCTATTCTGGATCCCTGGCGCTGAGGGCGGATGGCAGCGTGGTCAGCTGGGGCCGATACCAAGTCCTGACGCCGCCCAATTTGTCCGGCGTTCTTGCTCTTTCCGCCGGTTTTGATGGTGCGTTGGCGTTGAAGGCCGACGGTACCCTCGTCGGTTGGGGTTACCCTGATCTGGGTCGCCTGAGCGGGCCGGTTGGATTGGATTCCGTGGTCGCGGTATCAGTCGGTCGGAGCCATTCTCTCGCTTTGCGCGATGCCTCGCGCGACTCCCCGCCGGTAATTGTCACGGGTCCAGTGTCCCAACGTGCCCGGGTCGGCCAAAGGGCGGAGTTAAAAGTGGAGGCCCGCGAGGGTATGCTGACTTATCAATGGATGAAAAACGGCGGGGCGATCGCAGGGGCCACCGCACCCGCGCTCACCATACCCAGTCTGCGGCCCGAGGACGCCGGGAGCTACTCGGTGACGGTTAGTAATTATCTGGGCACCGCCACCAGTGAGCCGGTGTCGCTTACGGTGTTGGTTCCTCCGGTGATTCGGCGCGCGCCGCCAGCCCGCACGGTGTTGAACGTCAGGCAGTCGCTCACCCTGCAAGTGTCGGCGGAAGGGCAGACGGCATTGCGCTACCAATGGAAGAAAAACGGCCGGCCCGTGGCCGGAGCCACCACGCCGGCCTTCACGCCAACGACCGCAGCAGACTGGAAAGACAGCGGCTATTACACCGTTGAAATCACCGACGATAACAGCCTGACGACGCGGGCGACGGCATTTGTCAACATTGCGTGGCCGCGCGCTCAAGTGGTCGAGTGGGGTACGTTCAGTATGGACCGGACGATGCCGCCGACCAATCTGGATGGGGTGATTGCGGTGGCGGCGGGCGGCGGGCACTCGCTCGCATTGAAGGCAGACGGCACGGTGGTAGCGTGGGGAGACAACCAGTTTGGCCAGGCCACGGTGCCCGCCGGCCTGGATGACGTCGTGGCGGTGGCGGCGGGGGCGAACAATTCACTCGCTTTAAAGTCGGACGGAAGGGTGGTGCTTTGGGGTGAGGACGCGGGCGCGCAACAATCCATGGCTGGGGGGTTGCGCGAGGTGGTGGCGATCGCCGCCCAAGGCAGCGAAATCCTGGCCTTGGAGGCGAATGGCACAGTCGTCGGATGGTGGCGCTCTTTTGACACTCGCGTCACCTTTCATTATGAGTCCTCACGCCGGCTGGACGGCGTGCGATCGGCGTTGATTGCGACCGGCGGTCCGAGGCACTCCTTTGCCCTTCGGGCGGATGGACTGATTCAGGATGATGCGGCCATTACCGGTCCCCGAAAAGTTCCGCCCGGGTTGGATGCAGTCGTGTCGCTCGCAGCAGGAGCCCGGCACTCGATGGCATTGACGGCTAATGGCCAAGTGGTGGCGTGGGGCGGCGATGGTGTCGCCCAGGCGAGCGTGCCGGCGAACCTCGGCAAAGCCACCGCCATCGCGGCAGCGGAAGATTACTCGTTCGCGGTGAAAGCCGACGGCATGTTAGTGGCCTGGGGCAATGCCAAGACCGGTCAGACGGCGATCCCGCCGGGGCTGGATCATGTGTTGCTGGTCGCTGCCGGTGAAAACCATGTGGTGGCGTTGCGCGATGGCGCCCTGGATGTGCTGCCAACCATCACAACGCAGCCGGCCAGCCGGACGGTGCTGGCGAACCAAGACGCGAGCTTTGGGGTCGACGTCACGGGCGGGTTTGTGAGCTACCAGTGGCAGAAGGACGGCGTGCCGCTGGCGAAGCCCAGTAAGAACACCATGACGGCGGCCCGGGTACAACCAGGGGATGCAGGCAATTATACGGTGGTGGTCACGAATGGGGCGGGGAGCGTGACGAGCGAGGTGGCCGTGTTGACTGTGCCCGCGCCGCCCGTGCTCAACGTGACCCCTTCGCGGCGCACCGTCGTCAACAAGGGTGGGAAGTTCGATCTCCATGTCCAGGCCACGGGCGAGGCCCCCTTGCGCTACCAATGGATGCGAAACGGGGTGAAACTGATTGGGGCGACCTTGCCGGACTACCACGATGGGGCGGCGAATTGGCAGAGTGCTGGCTACTACACCGCCGAGGTGACTGACGCCAACGGCGTGACTGTGAGGACATTCGTGGGCTTCGTAAATGTCGCCTATCCAAACTCCCGCGTGATCGCTTGGGGCACGAATGGGCACGGCGAAACCACCTTGCCGGAGGGCTTGGAAAACAATGTGGTCGCGCTGGCGGCGGACGATCAGCGTTCATTGGCCCTGAAAGTCGACGGGACGGTCGTGGCTTGGGGCAACAATGAAGGGGGCGAGTCAAACGTGCCGGCAAATCTCACCGATGCCGTGGCGGTGGCGGCCGGCCAGTGGTTTTCGCTGGCTTTGAACGCGGACGGAACCGTCGTGGGTTGGGGCGACAACAGTTTTGGCCAGTTGGCATTTCCAGCTGGATTGCGGGACGTGGTGGCGATTGCGGCGGGAGGGTTTAGCGGGGTGGCCTTGAAATCTGACGGTTCGGTGGTGTCCTGGGGTTATGCAGGCGCTGCTCCCGAAAGTGCGAAGGGGGCGATTGCCGTGGTGGCGGGTCATTACGGTTTGGCGGCACTGAAATCCGATGGCACCGTGGTGAATTGGGGCGTCAATGAGCCAAAGGTCCATTCCGGCGGACAAAACGTTGCCGTAGCCATTACGGCGAATGGAACCATGGCGGTGGAAGCTGATGGGACGGTGGTGGCGCTTGACCAACAAGGAATGTCGCAGGCAATGCCACAGGGTATCACCGGTGTGGTGGGGCTGACCACCAGCCAACACCAAGCGTTCGCGCGTATGTCGGACGGATCCCTGGCGGCTTGGCAGCCAGGGGTTAGTATGGCGAGTGGACCGGGTGTCACAAATCCACCGAAGGCTTATTTGCCCGGGAAACTTGACCATGTCGTGGCTGTGGCTGCGGGCGAATCCCACGCGCTGGCTCTGCGCGATGGCTCGGAGGACTTTCCGCCAAACTTTGTTGGCAAGACGAAGGATATCGAGGTCCTGGAGTGGGATTCGGTTACGTTAACGGCTCCTGAACACCCGGGGTTTGCCACCTATCAATGGCAGAAAGATGGGGTTGCGATCAAGCAGGCCACCGATGCTGTGTTTACGATCCCTGGCGCTCAAACTGCCGACTCCGGAAGCTTTACTGTGATCGCCACCAACGGCGGTGGCTCGGCGACCAGCGCGCCGTTCCAGCTCACCGTGCGTCCTCGGCCGGCGATCATTACCGCGCCGCCCGCCCGTCAATCATTGCCGGCCGGACAACCGCTCCGCTTGCAGGTGACGGCCGAGGGCCAGTCGCCGCTGAACTACCGCTGGAAGCTCAACGGCCGGCTGCTCTCCGGAGCGACAACAGACAGCTACAGTGTGCCGGCGGCCACCGTCAAGGACACGGGCATCTATTCGGTGGAGATTACCGACGCGAAGGGCCTGTCGTCGCTGCACCTCAGTCTTGTCCGCGTTATACCGCCAAAGACGCAGGTGCTCGTCTGGACAGGTCGGGAATTTGATCCGAATAGCCCGCTCACCAAACTGGAAAAGGTCACCGAATTGACTGGCGGGGATGGTTGGATGCGCGCGCTCAACCAAGACGGATCGGCGCTAACGTGGGGGGAGACCGAGCTTAGCCCGCGCAATGGGCCGCGCAATGAATCCGCCCTGGCCTCCGATGTGGTGGCGGCGGTCGGTGGCGGCGGCCATGTCATACTCCTGAAATCGGACGGAGCGGCAGAATGGGAAAGACTGCCGAACGAGGATATTCCCGTTCTCCCCCATTTGCGCGGTGTCATTGCGGTTGAGCAATCGGGCCGATACACTCTGGCCTTGAAGGCGGACGGGACGGTGACGGCTTTGAGGGACGGACTTAGACCGATGAAGCTACCGGACAACGTGGCGAATGTGGCCTCCCTCGTGGTGGAGAATCAGCACGCATTGGCGCTCAGGGGCGACGGGAAGGTGCTCCGCATCGGTTTTTCCTTCAACGTATCGGCCGCAGTCGTGTCCGACCTGGACAATGTGGTGGCCGTCGCCACCAACGATCGGCAATCGCTGGCGATGATAGCAGACGGAACCTTCAAGATTTGGAGCGACGACTGGGGCCAAGCTGGTGTAAAGTTTGCGACTCCAGCCGACCTGACCAATGTGATGGACGTTGTGCTGCGGAAAGACCGGGTGGTGATTTTACGCGATAGCTCGCAGGACACCCCGCCGCTCATTTCCGTTCAACCTGTCAGCCAAGCCATGGCCGCAGGGCATGCGGTTACGATGGCGGTGACGGCGTCCGGCGGGGCGCTGCAATACCAATGGCAGAAGGACCGGGTGGCGATTCCCGGGGCTACGGGGTCGGTGTTGACCTTGCCGAATCCCCCGGCGACGGCGGCAGGGGAGTATGGGGTCGTCGTCCAGAACTCCCTAGGTTCAGTCATGAGCGAGAGGGCAACTTTGACGATCAGGGCGCCGACCGCCATCGAGAGTGTGCCCTCCCGGCCGGTGGTGAGCCTTGGCGAGCCATTTTCTCTGCAAGCAAAGGCAAGTGGAGATCCGCCCTTCACGTATCAGTGGAAGCGAAACGGCCGACGCATTCCCGGCGCGACGGCCGATAATTATGGGGTGGCTGCAACCGCCGTTCAGGACATCGGCAGCTATGTGGTGGAAGCGACCGACACTAGGGGCATCGTCACCCGTGCTGTGGCCTTTGTGCGGCTGCAGTCGTTTTCCGGCCTGGATGCTTCGCACAACCAAGTGGTGGATCTCAATCCCGGCGCATTCAATCGTTCTCCGATGCCCACCGACCTACGGAACGTGGTGGCACTGTCGGCAAACGCCTCCCCGGCTACGGGCGGCTGGCGCATACTAGCCCTGAAATCCGACGGCACGGTGGCGGCATGGGGCGGCAATGATCGAAGTCAGTCCGACGTGCCGGCCGCCTTGGGCGACGTCGTCGCCATCGCCACGGGCCCAGAAACTTCGTTCGCGTTGAAAGCGGATGGAACCGTAACGGCCTGGGGTGGGAACCTGCCCAACGTCCTTGAGGTGCCGCCGGGTTTGAGTGATGTTGTGGCAGTGGCGGTGGAATGGAGCTTTGCGCTGGCATTGAAAGCCAACGGCACGCTGGTCGCATGGGGACAGGGCACCTCCTACTTTAAGACCCCTGTGACTGACTTCAACGATGTGATCGGCATCTCGGCCGACTCCGGCAACGCGCTAGCTTTGCGGGCGGACGGGAGTGTCGTCGCGTTTGGCCCGGGTGGCAACGGCCAGGAGATTGTTCCAACTGGCCTGCATGACGTGGTCGCCGTGGCGACAGACTTTGGGTCTCTGGCGCTCAGGGCAGACGGCAAGGTCGTGGCGTGGGGCGGCGATGCCGCCAAGACTGCGGCCGGCCTGCATGACGTGGTCGAAAGGATTCCAGGGGGCTTCAGAGCAGAAGATGGAACCGTCATGACCGGATATAGCGGCGGGATTTTGAGTCTCCCAAAGACGGTGTTAGCCGTGGCGGGACCCTATGCGTTGCGTGATGGCTCGCAGGACACTTTTCCCGTCATTGCCACGCCTCCAAAGAGCCAGTCCGTGATGCCACAGCAGAAAGTTGCCTTGAGTGTGCAGACTGGCCAGGGGGACAACCTCGTCTTCCAGTGGTTGAAGGACGGGAATCCCCTTCACAACGTTGAGCAGAGCCCGTTTCGAGGATCGCAACCGGCGCCTCCGGAGGGTATGACCGCTGAGGGCGCTCAGGCCGCCAATTTATTGCTGAGCAATGTTCAGCCGGCTGATGGCGGCACTTACACCGTTGTGGTAAGCAACGGCGCTGGTCGCGCAACCGCCAGTGCCGCCTTGACCGTGATTCCGCCGCCGAGAATCATCGTCGGACTTCCTTCCCGGACGGTGCTCAACAGGGGAGCCTCACTCAGCCTTGGAGTTCGGGCAACCGGTCAGGCTCCATTGCGGTATCAATGGAAGAGGAACGGGTTCGATATCAATGGGGCCACCACGGCGAGTCTGACCCGTGGTGGGATCAAGTTCCAGGACGGTGGCTACTATTCGATCGAGGTGAGGGATGGCAACGGGCTGACCGCCAGCGCGGGCGGATTTGTAATCGTCGCTCTGGCGAAACCGGAGGTAATTGCTTGGGGCGGCAACACCAACGGTCAGACAAACCTACCGGCTGGTTTGACCGGAGTGGTGGCCGTGGCGGCTGGCGACCGTCATTCCCTCGCCCTGAAGGCCGACGGAACGGTGGTGGCCTGGGGTGGCAATGATGCCGGGCAAACGATCGTGCCGCCGGGTTTGAACGACGTGGTGGCAATCGCTGCGGGTGGCTATCATTCTTTGGCTTTAAAGGCTGACGGGACTATTGTTTCTTGGGGAGGAACTCATGGTCCATCAAACCCGCCGCAGATGATAACGGTCCAAAGCTCCAGTGGAGTGCGCACCATCAAAGGATTGCAAGAGCTGTCCCGCGGACTGGCGATCGCGGGAGGCACGATGTACCAGGGAGCCAGCGGGTATTCGCTTCTTCTCCGGACAGATGGCATCGTTGAGAATATATCGGTGGCTGAAAACTATGCCCGGGGGCCCCAAGGTCCCAACTTGCCCTTGTCCTTGGGCGACGTGGTGGCGATCGCGGCAAAAGGGATGCATTCGCTTGCCCTGCGGTCGGACGGCACGGTGGCGGAGTGGGGCGTCGGCCGTCCGGCCTCACCTGCTGGTCCGGAGGGTTTGCGTCAGGTTGTCGCGATTGCAGCCGGCGCGGGTCATGCATTGGCGTTGAGAGCGGATGGAACAGTCGTGGCCTGGAGCATTGGTGGGGCTCCTTCGGCGGTGCCGGATGGACTGATCAGCGTAGTCGGCATCGCGGCGGGAGCGGGACATTCACTCGCGGTAAGTGCGGATGGTACGGTGGTGGCATGGGGTGAAAATGGTGCCGGTCAGACCAACGTCCCGACCGACTTGGCGGGGGTGGTGGCGGTCGCAGCAGGGACGAAGCACTCGTTGGCGTTGCGCGAAGCCGCACCTTGAAATGTGACGGATTTTGCAATCGCCACTTGTGGCGGCAGGCCGCATGCTTGCGGTGCCCCATGCCCGAAACCTACACCGTTCCCCCCGACACCCCCCGCACGCGGGTGGACAAGCTGCTCGCCGCCGCGCTGCCGGAGCACAGCCGGGTGGCGTGGCGCCGGGCGCTGGACGCAGGGTTGGTGCGGGTCGCCGGCAAGGTGGTCGACCGCAGTCACCCGCTCCATGTGGGTGACGTGGTCACTTATGAATTTCCCGCCACAGTGGCCTCGGAGCTGAAAGCGGTGGACCTCCCGCTCGACGTGATCTACGAGGACAAACACTTCCTCGCGCTGAACAAGGCCGCCGGCATGGTGGTGCATCCGGGCGCGGGCACGCGGGAGGACACACTCGTCCACGCCCTGCTCGCGCACTGTGCGGGCTCGCTCAGCGGGGTGGGCGGCGTGCAGCGACCCGGCATCGTCCACCGGCTCGACCGCGACACTTCGGGCCTGATTTTGGTGGCAAAGTCCGACACGGCGCACCGCGGGCTCGCGGCGCAGTTTTCCGGACGCACCCTGAAAAAGGAGTATCTGGCGCTGGTGGACGGCGTGCCCCGCCTCCTGAGCGGCAGCATCCGCAAGCCCATCGGGCGGAATCCACGCCAGCGACACAAGATGGCCGTGGCCGAGGAGGGGCAGCCCGGGCGCGATGCCCACACCGACTGGGAGGTCGTGGAGAAGTTCGGCCACGTCGCTGCGCTGGTGCGTTGCACCATCCACACCGGCCGCACCCACCAGATCCGGGTGCACCTCAAATCGCTCGGCCACATTCTGGTCGGCGATGTGATCTACGGCTGGAAACCCAACCCGAAGGACCCCCGTCCGGCCACCCGCGTGATGCTGCACGCGGAACATCTGGTGTTCACCCATCCGGTCACCCGAAAAAAAATGGATTTGCGTGCACCGCTCCCGAAGGACTTTGCCGCCCAGCTGGTGCCGCTGCGCAAACTGGCCCGGGCCGCGGCCAAAACCAAAAAGGCCGCCGCCGCCGCCGCGAAGACCCGCCAGACGGACGTGGCCACCTTCCACGAGCACGAGCCCAGGGGCTGAGATTTTGGAATTTGGAATGCGGAATAGGGAAGGCGGTATACGGAAAGCGGGGCAACGGGTAGAAAATGGAGGCGTGGCGCCCCGCCGCGTTGCCTTGGTGACGTGGTGGTCGGCCGGGGTGAGGGAGCCAGAAGGTGGAGCGCGTTGACCCCAACGCGCTTTCCGGGCGGGCCCTCGAACCAGCGCGTTGGAGTCAACGCGCTCCACCTCAAACGTGGGGATCTTCCCTCATCGCCTCCGCGGCCACGCCCCAGCGGAGGTTGTGGAGCGAGTGATGAAAATGGCTGATGAGCCCGTATTCGGCCACGGTGAGCATCGTGATGAGAGCGGCCGGAAACACGTCGGCGCGCGCGGCGGGGAGGCCGGGAATATTTTGGCGCTGTCCCAGGGTGAGCGGAAGCACCTCCTCGACGAGCGCGGCGAGGGTGTCGGCGGACACGACGGGCGGTGTGTCGGCAAGGGCGACCCCGTGCATCGCGCCATTGATGGCGCGCACGCTGGTCATGCTGCCGCCGGTGAACACGGCCCCGGCGGAGCCGAGGTTGAAGCGGAAGCCGGACTTCTTCAGCTCGTCGCGCACATGAAGCGCGAGCGCGGTGGTGGCGGCGGCCGTGATCGGCGCGGCGGGGTCGGGGATGAAACGCTCGGTGAGGCGCACGCAGCCGAGCGCGAGGCTCAGCTCCTGCTCGATCCGGCGTTGGCGGAAGGTGAGACATTCCAAGCTGCCGCCGCCGAGGTCAAAAACATAAAAATCCTGAAAATCCACCAGGGCCGGGTCGCAGAGCAGGCCGCGGCCGATGAGGTTGGCCTCTTCGGCGCCCGCCAAAATCCTGACCGCCTGGCCGGTGGTGGCCAGCACCCGGGCGCAGAAATCGGCGCCGTTCTCCGCGCCGCGCACCGCGCTCGTGGCGACGAGGATGGTCTGCGCAGGCGAATGGGACCCGGCCGCGGCGATGAGTTCCTGGATGGCGGCGAGGCCGCGGGCGATGCCCTCCTCGCCGAGCCGGGGTCGCTCCCGGCCGAGCCCGGCGCTGATGCGCACATCCAACGTCTGCTGGAGCAGAGCCTGCAGATTCCCGCCCGCGTCGCGGGCGGCGACGAGCAGCTTGATCGAGTTGGAGCCGATATCGATGACGGCGATGGCAGGAGGGTTAACCACGGATGGATACGGATAAACACGGATGAAAACAGACGGACAATCCGTGTCCATCCGTGTTCATCCGTGGTTTCAAAGTTTGAAATCCCCCGGTGCGATCAACACCACGAACTCCCCCTTCTGGCTCCCGGCCACGAGCCGGGCCTGCACCTCGGCGGCGGGGCCGACGAGAAAGGTCTCGTGGAGCTTGGTGACCTCGCGGGCGAGGCAGACGACCCGGGCGGGGCCGAGCTTTTCCACGATCTCGGTGGTGAATTTTTCGATCCGGTGGCAGCTTTCGTAGAGCGCCAGAGTGTAACGGAAGTCGCGGTGCTGCTCAAGGAAGGCGAGCCGGGCGGCGGATTTGGGCGGGAGAAAGCCGACAAAGAGAAAACCGTTGGTTGGCAGGCCGCTCGCACTGAGCACCGCCGTGAGGGCACTCGGGCCGGGCACCGGCACGACCGGCAGCCCGCGCTGGCGGCAGGCGCGCACGAGACGGAAGCCGGGGTCGCTGAGGGTGGGCGTGCCGGCGTCGCTCACCAGGGCGACGGACTTGCCGGCGGCGACCAGGTCGGCGAGCCGGGTGGCGGCCTCGAGCTCGTTGTGCTCATGATAGGCGGTGAGCTCGCGGTGCAGCCCGAACCGGGTGAGCAGCCCCCCGGTCGTGCGGGTATCCTCACAGGCCACGAGGTCCACCGCGCCGAGGATCGCCCGGGCGCGCTCCGTCAAATCGGCCAGGTTGCCGATGGGCGTGGCCACGACGTAGAGCGTGCCGGGCTGCGGCGTGAGGGAGGCGTTGGCGGTCATGGGGGCGCGACCGGACATTGCGGTCAGACGGCCACCGGGCCCAACAAAAAACGGCGGCCAAGGTGGCGCCGCGTTCAGTGCAGGGCGTTGCCGCCGCCGCTGTTGCCGCCAAAGGCGCTACCCATGCCGGGGATGCCTCCCTGCCATGAGGCCGGGCGGGTCCACGGGATGGTGTTGTTCTCGGTGGTGACATCGGAGGCGCAACCAGGCAATAACGAGCCGAGCACCAGTGCGGCGAGGACGGGCAGGAGGTGGCGACGGGAAAGCATGGCCCCAAGCGAACGGTGGGGGTGGAGAAAGTCAAGTCTCTGCCCGGTTCGACAACCCCGGACAGCACGATTCTTCCTAAGCCAGCGATGGTTTTCATGCTGACGGGTGGTTTTTGAGCTGTTCCGCTTGGCCCCATGACCACCCCTGTCGCCAACCCGTCGCGTGCCTTGCTCCAAAACCTCGCCGCCCGCGCGATGCTCGCCCGAGGGCTGGTGCCCGAGTTTGATCCGGCCGCCATGAAAGAGCTCGACGCGATCCGCGCCCCGGCCGTGGGGGCCGAGGCTTCGACCCGGGATTTGCGTTCTCGGTTGTGGTGCTCGATCGACAACGATGATTCGCTCGATCTCGACCAGCTTTCCGTGGCCGAGGCCTTGCCGAAGGGCGCGACAAAGATCCTCGTCGCCATCGCCGATGTCGCCACGGTGGTTGCCCAGGGGTCGGCGCTGGATCGCCACGCCCGGGCCAACACGACCTCGGTCTACACCGCCGCAAGGATTTTTCCGATGTTGCCGGAAAAGCTTTCTACCAACCTCACCTCTCTCAACTTCGACGCGGACCGACTCGCGATGGTGATCGAGATGGTTTTCAGCGCCGATGGCTCCCTGACCGCCTCCGACATCTACCGGGCGACGGTCCGCAACCGCGCCAAGCTGGCCTACAACAGTGTGGCGGCCTGGCTCGAGGGCACCGGAACGGTGCCGGCGGCGGTGGACGCGGTTGCCGGCCTGGCTGAAAACATCAAGTTGCAGCATCGGGTGGCCGACCAACTGGCGGACATTCGCCATCAGCACGGCGCGCTCTCGCTGGAAACCCTGAAAACCCGTCCTGTGTTCGACCACGACGTCCTCACGGGCCTGGCGGTGGACACATCCAATACCGCCAAGCGGCTGATCGAGGATCTGATGGTCGCGGCCAACGGGGTCACGGCCAGGTTTCTCGCCACCCGGAATTTCCCTTCGATCCGGCGCGTGGTGCGGGTGCCGAGACACTGGGACCGGATCGTCGAGCTCGCGGACGAGAGAGGGACGGCATTGCCCAAGGATCCCGATCCCAGGGCGCTCGAAAGGTTTTTACTTTCGGCCAAGGCGAAGACGCCGGCTGGTTTCGCCGAGCTGTCGCTTTGTGTGATCAAGCTGCTGGGGGCGGGCGAATATGTGCTCGAGGTGCCAGGGGCGTCGGTCGCCGGGCATTTCGGCCTCGCAGTGCGGGACTACTCTCATTCCACCGCGCCCAACCGGCGTTATCCCGACGTGATTACCCAGCGCCTGCTGCAGGCCGCGCTGGCCGGACAGCGCCCGCCCTACGCCAACGACGAACTGGCCTGGCTTGCACGCCACTGCACCGAACAGGAGGACGCCGCCAAGAAGGTCGAGCGGCAGGTGGACAAATCCGCCGCCGCCCTGTTGTTGCGGGGCAGCATTGGCCGGGAGTTTGACGCCACGGTGACGGGCGCGACCGACCGGGGCATTTTTGTGCGGCTGGCCGAACCGCCGATCGAAGGCAAACTGGACAGCGGCCCGACCGATCTGCAGGTCGGCGACCGGCTGCGCGTGAAACTGGTCAGCACCGATGTCGAGCGCGGCTACATTGATTTCATCGGCCTCGAGAGACTTTGAATGCGGATCAGCCAGTGGGTTGGTCCAATCCGGCGGAATGAGAAAAGCAAACCCTCCAAGGTCTGCATCATCGCCATCATGCGCAAAATGATCCGTGTCCTCAATCGGCTCATTGCCCCTCCAAACTTTACCCTCGCCAGTTAACACCGCTGCTGAGATGCGCCCTCCGGCCGATGAAACAGGCCGTTTTCCCAACGAAGGTCCGCCGGTTTGGCAGGGTAACACCCCATCCCCATGGCGGCGGTGGGCCCATATAATGGGACACGAAGGGTTGTTCACGGCGTGGATTCATGGATTCCGCCGCTCCCACCCGTCCATACCTCATGAATGACACCTTTGCCCATAAAATCCTGATTGTCGATGACGAGCCCCACATCCGGGTCTACCTGCGGCTGGTGGTGACCGGCCTTGGCGCGGTCGAAATCCGTGAGGCGGCGGACGGGGCCGCCGCCCTGCTCATGTACCAGCAGTTTGCGCCCGATCTGGTGCTGCTTGACATCAATCTCCTCGGCGAGGACGGCGTGTCCGTTCTGGGTAAATTGCTGGCCTTTGATCCCTTGGCGAAGGTGGTGATGCTGACGGCTGTCGCTTCGCGCGAAATTGTCGAAAAATGCGCCGCCGCGGGGGCGCTCAATTTTATCCGCAAGGACATGCCCCGCCCCGATCTGGTGAAGACTTTGCACGACACTTGGGCCGGCCTAAACCTCGTCCACCCCGCCTGACTTTCCGTCACGGACGATCCCACCGCGCCACCCAACCTCGATGTCGAATCCCCCTTCAACTCCCGGCGCAGCGCCCACGCCACCGCGGGTGAGCGAGGTGCGCTACCCGCTCAAGCAACTGCTCCGGGAGGCGGAGATTGACCGCCAGCGGTCCGCGCTCGGGGCGGAGTTGCTGGATCAGGCGGAAATCGGGTCAATCTTTGCGAGCCACCGCAGGCTGGCCCGGGCCGCTCGAAGTTGAGCGTCGGGCGACGACACCTTGTCCTCCGATTCCCTTTTGCCATGCCCGCCACCTACGCCGATTTGCTCCGTCAAGCGCACCCCTATTTGGCGGAAAACGAGCTGATAGGCTTGGTGAACGCCCATGGGGCCGATGATCTTGCGCTGGTGGAGGCGGTGATCACGGCCGGCTTGGTGCCGCATGCCGACGCCTGCCGGTTATGGAGCGAACGACTCGGCATCGCTTACATTGACCCGGTCAACACCATCGCCAGTCCGGAGGCGACCGCGCTGGTTCCGGCGGAGATTGTGCGCAAGGCCCAGGTCCTGCCGCTCTATGTCATTGACGGGGTCATCACCCTGGCCATGGCGGATCCGTTGGACAAGGCCATGGTCCGGCGTCTGGAGGGCATCACGGGTCTGAAGGTCAGCCCGATGTTCTCGCTCCCCACCGAAATCCGCGGCGCGATCGAGCTCCGCTATTCCACGGACAAGGACATCGCGGCCATCATCAAGGAGATGGAAGCCACCGGCGAAGTCATCGCCCTGCAGCACGCGCCAGTGGAGCTGGAGCGGCTCTGCGAATCGAAGTCGCTGATCCGGCTCGCCGATTCGCTGATCTGCCTCGCGCTCGGGGAGCGGGCGAGCGACATCCACATCGAGCCGCAGACCGGCGAAACGCGCGTGCGGTTGCGCATTGATGGAATCTTGGAGGAGCTGCTGCTTCTCCCCAAGGTGTTGCATCGGGCGTTGATCAGCCGCGTCAAGATCATGTGCGACCTCAACATCTCCGAGACCCGGTATCCGCAGGACGGACGCTGTACCTTCAAGCTGGGCTTTAACAAGGTTGATTTCCGGGTGAGCTTCATCCCGACCATCAAGGGGGAAAAATGCGTCATCCGCATCCTCGGTGGGGTGAGCAAGCAAGGCGTTCTATCCTTGGATCGGATGCTGATCTCACAGGCGATATTGAAGCCGCTGCAGCGCGTGATCAAGGCGCCCAACGGCATTGTCTTTGTCACCGGTCCCACCGGATCGGGGAAGACGACCACGCTCTACGCCGCGCTCGCGCAGGCCAACATCGGGGATCTGAACGTGTCCACCATCGAGGATCCCGTTGAGATCGAGCTGCCGGGATTGACGCAGTCGCAGACCGACGACCATATTGACCTGAAATTCGGCATGCTCCTGCGGGCGCTCCTGCGCCAGGACCCGGACATCATCCTGGTGGGCGAGATCCGGGATTTGGAGACGGCGCGGATTGCCTGCGAGGCGGCCCTCACCGGCCACCTCGTCTTTGCCACGTTGCACACCAACAATGCCATCCAGGCGATCGCGCGCCTGATGGAGATCGGCGTCGAGGCCCACACCGTGGCTCCCTCCGTCCTGGCCGTGCTGGGCCAGCGCCTGGCCGCGCGCATTTGCGAGCGGTGCAAGGAAAGTTACGTGCCCTCCCCGGAGATGGTCGCACGTTATTTCGACGACGCCGAGGGCGAGACGCCCCTGTTTTACACCGGCAAAGGCTGCGACGCCTGCCGCCACAAAGGCTACAAGGGCCGTATCGCCTTTCACGAGCTCGCCATTGTCACCGAGGAAATGCGCGGCATCATCGGGCGCGGTGGCGACCTTGACCTGCTGACTGCAAGCGCCAAGCGCGCCGGTTACCAGCCCCTGCGCTACGATGGCCTGAAAAAGGTCCTCCTGGGCCTGACCACCATCGAGGAACTCGAGGCCAACGCGCCGTTCGAATGGACCGTCTAGCAGCCTGTCGGACTTAGCCGCGAGGATTTCCTGACCTTTCGCGGCGGCGCAGACTTGGCATGATAAGTGCTGTAACAAGTTTGTGGCCATAAACTTCGTAACCATCGACCGTGACACCCCGTTGTTGCTTCCGCCCGATCTGCGCGATTGGGTGCCCGCCGACCACCTCGCCCATTTCATCCTGGATGCGGTCGCGACGCTCGACCTGAGCCAGGCCAAGGTCAATCACCGTGGCACCGGCAGTGCCCAGTATCCGCCAGGTCTGTTGCTCGGGTTGCTGGTCTACAGCTACGCGACCGGCACCTTTGGGTCGCGGCGGATCGAGCAGTCCACCTACGACAACGTCGCGGTGCGGTTGCTCACCGCCGACACCCATCCCGACCATGACACGATCTGCACCTTTCGGCGCGAGCACCAGGCGCTGCTCCAGGCCAGCTTCGTCGAGGTGCTGCAACTGGCCCAGGCCCTGAAGCTGGCCCAGTTCGGCCAGATCACGGTCAGTGTTGACGGGACCAAAATTGCGGCCAACGCGAGCAAGCACTCGGCCATGAGCTATGACCGCATGGGCCAGCGGCTGACCGAACTCGAAGTGGAAGTGCAGCAGCTTGTCGCCAAAGCCGAGCAGGCCGACGCCACCCCGCTGCAGGACGGCCTGACGATTCCCGCCGAGATCGTGCGCCGTCAGGAGCGCCGGGCCGCGCTGGCCCAGGCGCGGGCCGAGATCGAGGCCCGCGCGCACGCGCGGTATGCGGTGGAACTGGCCGCGCACGAGGAGAAAATGGCCGCGCGGCAGGCCCGGCAGGCGCGGGGCGAGACCGTGCGCGGCAAGGGTCCGACGCCGCCCAGCCCCGCGCCCAAGCCCAAAGACCAGTACAACTTTACCGACCCGGACAGCCGGATCATGAAAACCGCCGGGGGCTTCGGCCAGTGCTACAACGCGCAGGCCGCCGTGGAGGTAGAGAGCCGTCTGATTGTCGGCGAGCGCGTGAGCCAGGCCCCCAACGACAAACAGGAGCTGGGGCCAACCGTGGCTGCGATCGCACCGGCGGCCGGCCCCGTGGCCACCGTGCTCGCCGACAATGGTTTCTACAGCGCCGCCGCCGTGCAGCAGGTGGAACAAACCGCCGGCGGCACGCCGACGGGCACCACCGTGTATGCGCCGCTGGATAAAACCAGCCACCACCGCAGCGTGGCCGATCTGGAAAGGCAACCCGAGCCTCCCGCGCCCGCCGCCGGCGCGAGCACCAGCGAAGTGATGCGGCACCGCCTCAAAACCACCGTCGGCAAATCGCTCTACAAACTGCGGCAGCAGACGGTCGAGCCGGTGTTCGGCATCATCAAAGCGGCCATGGGCTTCCGGCAGTTCCGGCTCCGCGGTCCCATCAAGGTCGCCACGGAATGGACCTTGGTGTGCCTGGCCTACAACCTCCGCCGCCTGCACACGCTCGGTGCCGGGCCGAAACTGGCCGCCGCGCGGTAAAACGCCGCGCGGAACATGGGTTTCAACCCCCGGCGACCGATGCCGAGCGGACCAGCGTCCCCCAAAACAGCTTTCCACCGTCAACTCGAGTTGGAATCCGCCCAGGCGGGAGATTCCGGGAAAACCCTGTTTGCAACTTCAGCGGCAAGTCCGACAGGCTGCTAGGTCCCGGGCGGAAACTTCATCCCATGGACGCTCCCACCCCGGCATTGACCGGCGAACAGGCCCGCTTCCGGCTGGCGGCCATCGTGGATTCTTCCGACGATGCCATCATCGGCAAGGACCTCGCGGGCCTGATCACGAGTTGGAACCAAGGGGCGGAAAATATGTTTGGCTTCACGGCCGGGGAGATGATGGGGACCTCAATCATGCGGTTGATCCCCACCGAGCACCAGGAGGACGAGCGGGAGATTCTGGCACGAATCCAACGCGGGGAAAGGGTCAAATCCTTTGAAACGGTGCGCCTGCACCAGGATGGACACTTGGTGGAAGTTTCAATCACGGCCTCACCCATCAAGGATTCCACTGGTCGGATTGTCGGCGTCTCAAAAGTGGTGCGCGACATCACCGAGCGCAAACGATCGGACGAGGAGTTGATGTGGAAGAACGCGTTTTTCGAGGCCCAAGCCAACTCGCTGCTGGATGGCATCCTGGTGGTGAGCGAAGCGGGTAGGAAAATCCTGCAAAACCAGCGGCTGACCGACCTGCTGGGATTTCCCCCGGAGATAGCCAGTGATGAAGATGACACGAAACGGGTGGCCTGGGTCACCAACGCGGTCAAAACCCCCGACCAGTATACCGAGAAGATAGCCTATCTGTCCGCCCATCCGGATGAAATCTCCCGCGATGAGCTTGAGCTGAAGAATGGGACCGTGCTGGACCGGTATTCGGCCCCCGTGTATGGCAAGGACGGAAAATACTATGGGCGAATCTGGACGTTCCGCGACCTCACCGCGCGCAAACAGGCGGAAGCAGCCTTGCGCGAAAGCGAGGAGAAGTTCCGCCAATTCACCGAGATCATCACGGATGTGTTTTGGATGACCTCGCCGGACATGCAGCGGACCTACTATGTCAGCCCGGCCTTTGAGGAGATCTGGGGTCGTTCGGCGGCAACAGTCTATGCGCAGCCCCGGGCCTGGGCCGAGGCGATCCTGCCGGAGGACCGGGCGCGGGTGGAGGCCACCTTTGCGCGGCTCATCGCGGGCGAGCCCAGGGTGAACGTGGAGTTTCGGATCGCGCGCCCCGACGGGGTCGTGCGCTGGGTGGCCAGCCGCGGCTTCCGGGTGCCCGATGCCACCGGCAAGGTGCTCCGCCTGCTCGGGACCTCCACGGATGTCACCGAGAGCAAGGGGGCCGAGCTGCAGCTCCGGCACTCCCTCCGGGAAATCGTGGATTTGAAGGCCGCGTTGGATGAGCACTCGCTGGTGACCATCGCCGACCCCCAGGGGAACATCATTGCCGCCAACGACAAGTTCTGCGCCGCCTCCAAGTACACCCGCGAGGAGCTGCTGGGTCAGAACCACCGCATCTTGAATTCCAGCCATCACTCGAAGGCGTTCATGACCGGCCTTTGGTCCACCATCCTGGAGGGCAAAGTCTGGCGGGGTGAGATCAAAAACAAGGCCAAGGACGGGACGTTTTTCTGGGCGGACACCACCATCGTGCCGTTTCTCGACGCGCAGGGCAAGCCCCGCCAGTTCGTGGCCATCCGCACCGACACCACCCTGCGCAAAAAGGCGGAGGGTACCCGCGACCGCCTGATTGCCATCATTGAGTCCACGACCGACTTGGTGGGAATCAGCGATCCAGGCGGTCAGCTCCAGTATATCAACCGCGCCGGCCGCAAGCTGCTCGGGATTGGGCTGAACGAGGATGTCACCAAGTCGGCCATCAGCGATTTCCTCCCCACCCCGGCCAAGAACCTCGTCGTGACCGAGGGGATTCCCACCGCCGTCCGCGAGGGGATCTGGAGCGGCGAAACAATTTTGTCCAGCCGGCGCGGGCTGGAGATCCCCATTTCCCAGGTCATCCTGGCCCACAAATCCCCGGAGGGAAAGATTGAGTTCCTTTCCACCATCGGGCGCGACATCACGCAGCGCAAACACGCGACCGAGGAATTGGAGACCGCCTACTGGAACATTCACCGGGCCAATGTCGCCAAGGATCGGATTCTCGCGGTGACCTCCCACGACCTGCGCAGCCCGCTGGCGGCGGTGCGCGGGCTGGCGGAGTTTCTTCGGGACGGCACGCTGGGCCCCGTGAACGAAAAACAGGTGGAGACCCTGAATTACCTGACGGGCAGCGTCGAGGCCATGCTCGCGCTCGTCAACGACCTGCTGGACGTGACGACGTTGGATGCCGACACCATGAAACTTGAGCGCAAGCGGCTGGATCTCGCCCTGGTGCTGCGCTGGGCCAACCAGGTTTTCGCGCCGATCGCGGCGAAGAAAAACCTGCGGCTGCGGCTGGAGGAACCGGCCTCCGGCCTGGAGTTGGACGGCGACGAGATCCGGTTGAAGCGGGTGCTGGAGAACCTGGTGATGAACGCCATCAAATTCTCGCCGCCCGACACCGCGATCACCGTGGGGGCGCGCCGCGAAGGCCAATTCATCATGATCTGGGTGGACGACGGGGGCCCCGGGGTGCCGGAAGGCGAACAGAGGAAACTGTTCACCGAATACGGCCGGACTTCGGTCCGCCCCACGGGGGGGGAAAGCAGCACCGGGCTGGGTCTGGCGATCTGCCGGGGCATCGTGACCGCCCATGGCGGCACCATCACCATGTGGAACCGGCCAGAAGGAGGGGCCCATTTTGAATTCAGCCTCCCTCGGGCGGCAAACGAAACCGGGGCGGAGGCGCGCGTGGCGTGATAGCCGGGTTGGAAGGACTGGGGTCGGCCATCGCCCGACATCAGAAAGGCCTGCCAGGCTTGGTGGGCGACGAATTCCACCGGTTGGGTCAACCGGTTCCACCCCGGGGCCACTGACGCGACGGTGGGGGCCGCGGTCAGGCGAACCGGTAGGTCGAGTCGAACCAGCGGGCCTTGACGCGCTTTTTTACCCCGCTGCCCTTGTTCGCGGCGAGGTGCTCCAGAATCTTGAAGGTGAGCTCGGCCTGGTCGGGCGCGCCGGCGGCGGCGGCGAGCTGTTCGGCGGTGAACGACTTGCCTGGCGCGGCGGCCAGGGTGGCGGTGAGTTTTTGCTTCAGCGCAATCACGCCGCCGGCGGCTTTTTTACCAGCCTCGACCCCCGGCTGGTGGTAGGCGTTGATGCCGATGAGCGAGGCATAGAGCCCGACCACGCGCTCGTAGAGCGCGATCAGCATGCCCAGCGAGCGGGGCGAGACATCGGGCAGGGTCAGGGTGACCGAGTGGCGGTCTTTCTCCGTGAGCGCGTCGCGCGTTCCGAGCAGGAAGCCCTGGAGGTAGTCGCCGCTGGTGATGCCCGGCTCGACCTCAAACCGGCCTTTCGGCGCGCGGTCCTGCAGGACCTCGATGAAGGTGACGAAGAAATTATTCACGCCCTCGCGGAGCTGCTGCACATAGGCGTGCTGGTCGGTCGAGCCCTTGTTGCCGTAGACGGCGATGCCCTGGTTGACGACCCGGCCCGCGAGGTCGAGCTCCTTGCCGAGCGACTCCATCACCAGTTGCTGGAGGTAACGGGAGAAGAGGAGCAGGCGGTCCTTGTAGGGGAGCACGACCATGTCCTTGGCGCCGCGGCCGTCGGTCGCGAAATACCACATGAGCGCGAGGAGCCCGGCGGGATTGTGGGCGATGTTCGGCTGGCGGGTGACCTCGTCCATGGCGGCGGCCCCGTCGAGGAGCGCCTGGATGTCCAGACCTTGGAGCGCGGCGGGCAGCAGGCCGACGGCGCAGAGCTCGCTGGTCCGGCCGCCGACCCAGTCCCACATCGGGAAGCGGGCGAGCCAGCCTTCGGCGGTCGCGGTGGCGTCAAGCTTGGAGCCCACGCCGGTGACGGCCACAAAGTGCCTCGCCGGGTCGAGCTTGGCGGCCTTGAAGGCGGCGGCGGCCTCGAGCATGCCGTTGCGGGTCTCGGCGGTGCCGCCCGACTTGGAGATGACGACAACGAGGGTCTGCGCGAGCCGGCCGCGCAGTGCGCCGAGGACCTGATCGAAGCCGTCGGGGTCCGTGTTGTCAAAGAAGGACACCGCCAGCTTGTCCTTGCGCGGCTGGCCGAGCGCATGGGCGACAAACTGCGGGCCGAGCGCGGAGCCGCCGATGCCGATCACGAGCAGATACTTGAACTTCCCCTTCGGTCCGGCGACGGCGCCGGAGTGGACCGAGGCGGCGAAGGCCTTGATGGCGGCCAGCGTCGAGGTGATTTCGGTCGTGAGCTCGGGGGTGGGCGCGAGTTGGGGCGCGCGGAGCCAGTAATGGCCGACCATGCGCTGCTCGTCGGGGTTGGCGATGGCGCCTTTCTCCAGCGCGGCCATGGCGGCGAACGCCTGCTCCATCCGCGGCGCCATGGTGACAAGGAACTCGTCGGGAAACGGCACCCGACTTACATCCAGTGAGAGGCCGAGCGGGACGGAGTGATAAAAGTGGGATTTGAAGCGGGACCAGATCATGGGAGGGAGGGGAGGGGGGGCGGAATTCTTGGTGCTTGGTTGGAACGGAGGTGTGAACCGCGAATCCTCCTTTGCCGAAGGCTTCACAGGACACGGTGGACCCGAAGGCACCCTGACGAGCGGCAGCTCGGCGGGCAAGCTCGGTCGGGCCGGGTTGGTGCCGGCGCATGGCCTCGCCTGAAAGCAGGCTGCTGCGAGGGGGCGGTCGTAGGCGAAGGGCGCAGCAACGGCCATTGCCAAGGCTTCCTTCTTCGCTGAAGCCACGGAGGACAAGAGAGCCCGACAAGAGTCTGCGCTGCTACTCGGACAGGGCGACGGGCGGGGTGCCGGCGGGATGGCTTTCGTCCAGTTCCAGCCGCAGGTAGTCCCACACGACACCGCTTTGGAGGTCGCCGGCCGGCACGGTGAGTGTGATGGAATTGTCGCCGGCTTTCAGCACCGCGGCGTCAAACCGCACGTCCTGCTCCTGCCAGACCCCTTTGTCGGTGTTGTAGCGGATGGCGTTGGTGGCCGTGGGCCGGATGGCACCGATGGCCTGGCCGTTGGCGCCCACCGTCAGTCCGCCGCCATCGGCGCCGGCCAGCGCGAGGCGCAGCACCGCAGTGCCCTGCAGCGCCTGGTCCAGCTTGAACTTGATGGTCCAGGTCGTCGCCCGGCCACGGCCGTAGATGGCCCAGGGGCCGGCGCCGTCAACGGCAGGGTATTGGACGCGGGACTCGGCCTTGACCCAGCCAAATTTCTGGTTGGCGGGATCCTTGGCGGCGGGATTCAGCCAGAGTTTGGGATCGGCTGTCGCGTGCGGCACCTCCTCAAAAAACCAATCCTTGTGGTAGTCGCTCTGCCCGATTGTGTAGGTGAGGTCATTCGGATACAACAGCGCGTAGCGCAGGTTCCAGCCCCAGAGCCAGTAGTTGGCCCCGTCACCCTTGAAGAACTTGCCGCCGGTGCGGTCGGGATAGCCGATATCCCACAGCTGTTTGCCATAGCGGACGGGCTTCCATTCGATCTTGCCCAGATCCAGGTTCTGGCCGGCCGCGACCGTGATGTTGGCCTGGGCAAACTCGCCCAGCACGCCATCGGCAAAGGCGTGCAGCGTATAGGAGCCGGGGCGGACGTTGGTGAGGGTGAACCTGCCGTCGGCGTCGCCGTCGTTCCAGAACTGGTAGTGCTTGGCGTCGTGCACCCAGTCGCCGCCACCGCCACCGCGTCCGCCCCGCGCGGCTCCGCCCCGGGCCGGGGCCGCACCTGCCACCGCGGCGGGAGCCGGAGCGGGCGCCGCGCCCGCGCCGCGTCCGCCACCGCGGGCACCCGCGCCGCGCCCGCCGCCGCCGATGGCGTCCGGGAAAGCGAGGCCGATGGTGATGCTGGTGAATTTCTTCAGAGGCACGGGCGCGAGCGGGTCGTTGAGGACGATTTGACCCGTCACTTGGGCACGGTCATTTTTGTGCGGGTAGTCCACCCCGTTGACCCAGTCGTAGGGCCACTTGGAGGTTTCCTTCCGCGCCTGCGCGAGCGCGTCCTGCCAGAGCGCGGTTTGGTTCTCCGTCCAGGCGGGGGGAATCGTGGGGTTGCCGGCGGTGGCGGCGAACGTGGCGAGATCGGCCGCCGAGGGCGTCCGAAAACTGTCGAGCGAGTTCACGTAGACGAAAATCGGGCCGACGACCTTGCTCCAGGCCTCGCCGGCGGCCACGTTGACCGTGGCGCCGCCGCCGTAGTGCGTGCCCCGCCAGTAATCGAGGAGAATGGGGTCGGGGTCGTCATTGTCACCGTAATGAGTGACGAGCTCCTGCTTCGTCGCGCCACCGCTGAGGTATTCGATGGTCGGGTTGATGAACCAGACACCGACATGCTCGGTGGTGCTGGACCAGCCGTAGGCGGGGATTTTATACTGGACGGCGTTGTAGCTGTACTTGTGCTCGACGGAATTCTGGTAGGGGCCCTGGCTCATGATGCGCTGCTCCTTGGCGTGGACGACGACGCCGGTGCCCCAATTGCGCGGACCGGCGGCGAGCAGGTTCCGGTCGGCGTCCACCGAGATCCAGTCAAAGGACTGGTTGACGCGCAGGATGAAACGGCTCTCGCCGAGATTGAGCGGGCCGTAGGCGGCGGGGTGGGAGAAGATCGCGTAGGTGTAGACGCCGCTGTCGCCGCGGCCCATCGCGTAGCGGATCTCGAGGTCCATGTTCGACGTGCCGCCGGTCGAACCGGGCGAGGCGCCAAAGGCCACCTTTCCGCCCGTGACGCCCTTGACGGATACCTCGGCGCGCTCGCCGCCGTTCTTGGCGGGATCAATCGTGATGGTCTGGGTGAGACCCCCCACTTGGGCGGCGGCCGAGGGGTTCTGCTCCCACGGGCCGACGGCGCCCTGGTCGTGGCCCGCCCGGTCCACGCCTTTGTAGGTCACTCCTTCGAGGTCGCCGGTGCGCTTGTTGATGCGGGCGGAGACAATGCCGTTGGCGAGGGTGAAGAAGTTATTGGCTTCGGTGACGGTGACCGGCGCGGCCCCCGCGGGTTGGGCGATGACCGGTGGACCGTCGGCGGCGCGGAGTGCGAGCACGGCGGTCGAAACCAAGGCGAGCAAGACGAGTTGCCGCAGGAGCAGGGAGCGGGGAGGATGCATGGGAAAAAAGGACGAAACCAAGGGCAGGGGTGGGGCACGAGCCGGACAAGGCTGAAGGCAAACCCCTCCGGGAAAGGTTGCAAGACCCGATGCCGGTCGGCACCGCCCCTTTTAAGGCAGGTTCCCGACGACGCGCCCGGGCGGTCGGGCCCGTAAATAAGATGCGACCAGGGGCGGTCGCGCCCTCATGGGCGCAGCCAGTCCGCCACCTACTCGGCCAGCGCGACGGGCGCGCCGGCGGGCGGGGCATTCTCGTCGAGCTCGAGGCGCAGATAATCGTAACACACCCCGGTCGTGAGGTCGCCGGCGGGCACCGTGAGCGTCATCGCGTTGTCGCCGGCCTGGAGGAGCGAGGCGTTGAAAGGTTGGGCGTATTCCTTCCAGACGCCGCGGTCGGTGTTGTAGCGCAGGGCATTGGTGGACACGGGCCGGATTGCACCCGCATTCTGTCCATTGACGCCAATGGACAGGGTGGTGCCGTCGGCACCGCCCAAGGCGACGCGGAGAGTGGCAGTGCCGCCTTTGGGGGCGTGGTCCAGGTTGAATTTGATGGTCCAGGTGGTGGCCCGGCCGCGACCCCAGACCGGCCACATATCCTGACCCTGGGTGGTGGGGAGGTTGACCCAACCGAAAGGCTGGCGGGCAGGATCCTTGGCCGCGGGATTGACGAAACCGAGGTTGGTCGCATGCGGGACTTCCTCGAAGAACCAGTCCTTGTGCCAGTCGCTCTGGCCGACCGTGTAGGTGATGTCGTTGGGGAAGAGAAGGGCGTAGCGCATGTTCCAGCCCCAGCGCCAGTATTCGTCACCCTTGTAAAACTCACCGCCGTTGCGGTTGGTGTAGCCGATTTCCCAAATCTGCCGGCCGTGGCGGACGGGTTTCCATTCGAGCTTGCCCAAGTCAAGGTCCTGGCCGGCCGCGACCGTGATGTCGGTCCTGGCGTATTCACCCAGCACGCCGTCGGCAAAGGCGTGGAGCGTATATTTGCCAGGGCGGACGTTGGTGATCTTGAAGCGGCCGTCCTCGCCGCCCTGGTTCCAGAACTCGTAGTAGTTGCCATCGTGCTGCCAGGTGACGAGGTTGCCGTTGCCGGAGCGGGAGGCGAAGGCACCGCCGGTGCCGGTGTAGTCGGGGTGAGCCAGGCCGATGGTGAGATTGGGCAGTTTGCCGGTGGCGGCCTGCGGGTCGTTCAGGACGACCTGGCCGGAGACATTGCCCCGCTGCTCCCGGTGCGGATAGTCCACGCCATTGACCCAGGCAAACGGCCAAGCCGCCCGAACCTCCGTTGACTTGGCCAGGGCATCATTCCACAGGGCGAAGGCATTGTCGTGCCACGTCGGCGGCACGGTGGGGTTACCCTGGGTGGCGGCGAGCGTGGCGAGCTCGGCCGGGGAGGGATCCTTGGGGTTCTCCAGGGCGTTGAAGTAAACGAAGATCGGCCCGACGACTTTCTTCCAATCCTGGCCCTGGGGGATGTTGCAGCCGGCGCCGCCCGCATAGTGGCCGGAGGTCCAGTAGTCCAGCAGGGTTGCGCCCATGTGGCAGACGAGATCCATCTTTTCCGCCCCGCCGCCGATGTATTCGGTGGTGGGATTGATGAAGTAGACGCCGATATGGTCCTTGGTGCTCGACCAGCCGTAGGCCGGAAGCCGGTACATGATGCCGCAGTAGGTGTATTTGTGCTCGACGGAATTCTGGTAATTGCCGGCGGCGAGGATGCTTTGCTCCTTGGCGTGGATGACGGTGCCGGAGCGCTGGTCCTGGCCGGCAATCATGAGCTGGTTGCGGTCCTGGTCCACCGAGAGCCAGTTGAAGGTGGGATTCATCTGGAGGATGAAGCGGTTTTCGCCAAAACCGGCGGTGGGGTAGGAGGCCTGGTGGGTGTATTCGGCGTAGGTGTAAAACCCGCTGACGCCCCGTTCCAGCGTGTAGCGGACTTCAATGTCCATGCGGCCGTTCACGCCTTTGACCGCGACCTCACCGCGTTCGCCGCCGTTCTTCGCCGGGTCAATCGTCAGCGACGCGGTCATCTGACCCGTGGGCACCGTCTCCCAGTATTCGCTGCGGGCGTTGGGAATGCCAATCCCGTGATAGATGACGGACTGCATGTTGCCGTTGTTCTTCAGGACGGTCGCCTTGACGATGCCGTTGTCCATCGTCCAGGTCGCGCCGTTGTCGGTGACGGTCACGGGGGCATTGACGGCGGGTTTGGCGACCAACGGCGCGGGGCCGGCGGCGTGGAGCGGCAGAGTGGCGAAGGCGGCGGCGAACAAAGCCAGCGCCATAAGGCGGTGCGCGGGGAGGGGACGGGGTGTTTTCATGGGGAATTGAAAAGCAATGGGCGGGCAAGCCGCAGGAACGGGTAACCAGTCGGGCAAGGATGGCCCCACTCAGGCAGAAGATGCAAGCCGACAGCGGCGGGTCAGCGGAGTGCTGCTTGCGCCTTCGTCACAGGTTCTTGTCCGTCACCGCACCCTCCGAGGCGCTGGTGACATGGCTGGCGTATTTGGCGAGGACGCCGCGGGTTTCCTTGGGCGGTTTGGGCTTCCAGGCCTTTTGGCGGGCGGCGATCTCCTTCGCGGGGAGGTCAAGAGTGAGCTGGTTTTTCACCGCGTCGATGATGATGGGGTCGCCATTCTTGATGAGCGCGATCGGGCCGCCGACTGCCGCCTCGGGCGTGATGTGGCCGACCACGAAACCGTGGCTGCCGCCGCTAAACCGGCCATCGGTGATGAGCGCAACCGTCTTCCCCAGACCCTTGCCCATGATCGCGCTCGTCGGGCTGAGCATCTCGCGCATGCCAGGGCCGCCGCGCGGGCCTTCGTTGCGGATGACCATCACGTGGCCGGGCTTCACCCGGCCTTCGAGGATGGCCTTGAGCGCGGTTTCCTCGGACTCAAAGGTGATCGCCTTGCCCGAAAAGTTGAGCCCCTCCTTGCCGGTGACCTTGGCGACCGCGCCGTCGGGCGCGAGGTTGCCATAAAGGATGCGCAGGTGGCTGTCGGCTTTGATGGGATCCGAGAGCGGACGCACCACGTCCTGATTGGCCGGGTAGGGCGCGACGTTTTTGAGATTCTCCGCGAGGGTTCGCCCGGTGACGGTGAGGCAGTCGCCGTGGAGGAGGCCGGCATCGAGGAGCATTTTCATCAGCGGCGGCAGGCCGCCGATCCGCGAAAGGTGGGCCATGCCGTATTTGCCGGAGGGCTTGAGGTCGGCGAGCACCGGGACCTTTTTCCCGATGCGGGTGAAGTCATCGATGGAAAGTTTGACGCGGGCGGTGTGCGCAATGGCCAGAAGATGGAGAACGGCGTTGGTCGAGCCGCCGAGCGCGATGACCACGGTGATGGCATTCTCAAACGCCTTTTTCGTGAGGATGTCGCGGGGCCGGATGTTTTTCCCCAACAAGTCCAGGGCGGCCGCACCGGCCTGGCGGCAGTCCGCCTTTTTCTCGGCGCTGATGGCGATCTGGGCGGAGGAGTTGGGCAGGGACAGGCCGAGCGCCTCGATGGCGGAGGCCATGGTGTTGGCGGTGTACATGCCGCCGCAGGAGCCGGGGCCGGGGATGGAGCAGGTTTCGATTTTGCGCAGGGCGGAGTCGTCAATTTTGTGCGCGGAGTGCTGGCCGACGGCCTCGAAGACGCTCACGATGTCGCATTCCTTTTTGGAATCGGGATGGATGCCGGGAAGAATGGTGCCGCCATAGACAAAGACCGACGGGCGGTTGAGCCGGGCCATGGCCATGACGCAGCCGGGCATGTTTTTGTCGCAGCCCCCGATGGTGACGAGCGCGTCGAAGCCCTCGGCGCCGGCGACGGTCTCGATGGAGTCGGCGATGACCTCCCGGGAGACCAGCGAGTAGCGCATGCCGGGCGTGCCCATGCTGATGCCGTCGGAGACCGTGATGGTGCCGAAGATGATGGCCTTGCCGCCGGCGGCATTGGCGCCGGCCTCCGCCTCGCGGGCGAGGCCGTCGATGTGCATGTTGCACGGCGTGACCATGCTCCAGGTGGAGGCGATCCCGACCACGGACTTTTTGAAATCGGCGTCGCCAAAGCCGACGGTGCGGAGCATCGAGCGGGCGGGCGCGCGGTCGGGGCCGTCGTGGATGATCGAGGAATGGGGGCGCAGGTTGGGTTGGGCGGGGGAGGACATGGCGGAGGAAGGGTCCCGCGACCAAACCGGGCAGGGGCGTCGCGGGCAAGGCGAATGCGGCGTGGGCCGGGGGAAAGGAGGCCGGAGGAGGGATGAATGATGAAAAGACGGAGGCGGAAGCCGGAGTGGGCCGGCATTTTCTTGGTTGCGTGCACCATCCCGCGGGCCATGACTCGCCCGCCACACCGCATGGCTTTCAACCTTCCCCAAGTTATCAAGGCGCTGCTTTTTTCGACCAGCCAGCCGCTGTCGGTCAAAGACCTCCAGACGGTGTTCACCCGCTTCCATGAGACGCCCGCCATCCTGCTGTTGGGCGAAACCGGGACGCCGCCAGCGGAGGCGGGGGTGGTGCCGGGCGAAAGCCCGGCTGATCCGGACCCGGCGGAGCCGGAGGCGGCCGGCGACGATCCTGAGCTCTACCACGATGTGCCCTCGCTGGTGACGGCGGCGCAAATCCGCGAGGTGATGGACGCGATCACGGCGGAGGTCGCGGCGGCCAACGACGTTTATCTGCTCACCGAGACGGCGCAAGGCTGGCGGCTGGTGACGCGGCCGCGGTTCGCGCGGTGGGTGCGACTGCTGCGCAACGAGCCGCCGCCGCTCCGGCTTTCGCCCCCGGCCCTGGAAACCCTCGCCGTGGTGGCCTACCGCCAGCCGGTCACCCGCGCGGAGATCGAGGCGATCCGGGGCGTGTCGGCGGAAGGGGGCGTCACCAAGCTGCTGGAACGGGAGCTCATTCACATCACCGGCCGCGCCGACCTGCCCGGCCGGCCCTTGCAGTACGCGACCACGGAGAAATTTCTGGCCCTGGTCGGCGCCCGGTCGCTCGACGAACTGCCGGCGTCGGATGTACTCTCGTCGCGGCAGATCGACGAGTGGTTGCGCGTCGCCGCCAATCCGACCCGCCTCGGCGACGCGGCCATGGGCCTGCCCCAGGACGAGCTGCCGCTGGCCGGGCGGACGGAAACAGAGGTCAGAGGTCAGAAGTCAGAGGCCAGCGACGAACCGCCCGAGGCCCGGAGCCTGGAGTCCGGGGAGGGAAACCAGGAAGGCCCGGCCGCGGCACCGGTGGACACCCCCGCCACGGCGGATGGGCCGACGGGCGGGTGATTTTGCTGCAACTTCTCCCATGGACCCGCTCATCCCGCTCCGGAAAAAAATCGACGTCCTCGACGGCAAGCTCGTCGCGCTGCTGAACCAGCGGCTGGCGGTTTGCGCCGAGGTGGGCAGGCACAAGCGCGACGCGGGCGGGGCGATCTATGTGCCCGAGCGCGAGGACGCGGTGCTGAGGAAAGTCGCGGGACTCAACCGCGGGCCGCTCCAGCCGGCGGCGCTGCAGGCGGTGTACCGCGAGATCATGTCGGCGGCGATCGCGCTGGAGCAGCCGCTGCGGATCGCCTACCTCGGCCCCGAGGCGACCAACAGCCACCTGGCGGCGCGGAAGAAGTTTGGCGCGAGCGTGGGGTACCACGCGTTCACGACCTTTGCGGACATCTTCACGGCGGTGGAGAAAGGGGAGGCGGACCACGGCGTCGTGCCGATTGAGAATTCGACCGAGGGCTCGGTGCGCGATGCGCTCGACCTGTTTGTCGAGAGCGACCTGAAGATCGGGGCGCAGATCTGTCTGGAGATCTCCTACGCGCTGATCTCGCGGACCCCGCTGGAGCAGATCCGGCGGGTGTACTCGAAGGACCAGGCGCTGGCGCAGTGCCGGCGCTGGCTGCAACGCCAGCTGCCCCACGCGCAACTGCTCGACGCGCCGAGCACGGCGCATGCGGTGCAGATCGCGCGGGACGAGCCGGGGGCCGCCGCGGTGGCCAACGAGCTGGCGGCGGAGTTCCATGGCGTGCCGGTGCTGGAGCGGAACATCCAGGACCAGGCGGACAACACGACCCGGTTTCTCGTGCTCGGCAAGCAGGCCGCCGGCCCGGTGGGCGGGGGGCGGGACGGCTCGAGCTACCTGATCGCCCCGGGTGACGGGGCGGCCGCCCATCCAGGCGCGCTGCTGCGGATGCTCCGGCCGCTGGCAAGGCGGGGCATCAACCTGCTCAAGATCGAGTCGCGGCCGAGCCGGCGCCGCCCGTGGGACTACTATTTTTTCATCGACGTGTCGGGGCACCATGACGACCCGGCGACCCAGGCCGCGCTGGCGGAGCTGAACAGATTCTGCCCGCTGGTGAAGTGGCTCGGCAGCTACCCCCTGGCCGGTTAAACCGGCGGACCGGTGCCGGTGGCGCTTGCGTTTTGGGGGAACCGCAATTTGCTTTTCCCATCACTTTTGCATTGAAGTGTCCACGGTGGGCATGCTTCTTCCAACCCCTCCCCCATGCGTTTGAACCCCCAATCCACCCCTCCGTCCGACCGCCGCGACCGCGTGGCCGGTTTCACGCTGGTCGAATTGCTCACCGTGCTGGCGATCATCGGCGTCCTGTGCGCGATCACCTTGGGCGTGATGCGGGGGGTGCAGGAAAAGGCCTTGGAGGCGCAGGCGAACGCCCAGCTGTCGAGTATGGCGCAGGCCCTGGCTGAATTCAAACTCCAGTATGGCGACTATCCGCAGACCGAGGACGACCCGGGCAACGCCAAGGGCGGCCTGTGCGACGCGCTCACCGGCAAGGTCGGGCCGACCATGGTGTCGCTGGGCACCAGCGCCACCTGGGGCAAGAATTATCTGGACCTGACGAAATTCCAGATCACCAACTCGGCCCAGGTGAACACCACCGCCGGAACCAGTGAGATTTTGGATCCCTGGGGCAACCAATACCGCTATATTTACAAGGCGCAAGGGGTGACCGGGGCGGCGTGGACCAACCCCTCCTACCTGCTTTACAGCGCCGGAGTGGACGGCAAGTCGAACGACAGTCTCACCGGCGGTGCCCCGCCGGGCGGCCACATCAACCCCTCAGACCCGCTCAATTTGGACAACATTTATGCTTCCCAAAACCCCTGAAACCTCCCACCGCCGCCGCGCTTTCACCCTGATCGAGCTGCTGACGGTCATCGCCATCATCGGCATTCTGGCGTCGATCATTTTTCCGACCATCGGAGCCGTCCAGAACCACGCCCACAAGGCGGCGGTGAAGGCGCAACTCGGCCAATGGTCCGTGGCGATGCAGTCCTTCCACAGCGACTACTCCTATTATCCGCAAATTGACGGGGCTTACGCCGCCACCCAGGGCGAGGCGAACATCGTCAACCCGCAGAAATTTGCCATCGCCCTGACCGGAGTGGAACTCGACAGCACGGTGCTGCCGGCCACCGCGTCGGCGACCGACATGGTGGGCAACACCAAGCGGCGGGGCTACTATTCCATCGCCCAGAGCGAACAGGTTCTGACCGACGGGATCCCGACCGGCCTGCAGGATGCGTTCGGGAACACCCAGATCGCCGTGCTGTATGATTCCAACGGGGACGGCTGGATCAGGAGCGACGACAAGGTGTATGGCGGGGCGACCCAGGCGGCCCCGACGCTCAGCGCGAAGGGCGGGGGCAAATACACGCCTGATCCGGTGAACGACGTGAACCTCACCCCCACTCAGGGCGTCAGGGCTGGGGTCATTTTTTATACGCCCGGACCGGGCAACCCTTCGGGAGCCGCCATTGATGCGAGCAGCGCGGTCTTTAGCTGGAAATAAATGACCGCCTCCGCCACCAACTCCCCGGGCCCATTGCGCGCACGCCGGGCTTTCACGCTGGTCGAACTCTTGGTGGTGATCAGCATCATCGCGCTGCTCGGCGGCCTGATTGGCCAGGCGTTGACGAACAAAGGGGGCGGCGGGCTGGCGGCGGCGCAGGGCACGGTGGGCGGGTTGCTGAACTTTGCCCGCTCCGAGGCGGCCCTGACCCAGGGGAACGCCCGGCTCCTTATCTACGCGACGGTGCCGAACGCTGACGAAACCCGCTACCTGACCCAAGTGCAGGTGGTGGTGCCCGACCCGACCAGCAGCAGCAATTGGATCACCAAAGGTGACATTGTGACCCTGCCTCCCGGCACCTATGTGGTCCCGACGACTCCGCCGCTCGTGCCCGTGCCGCTCGGCGCGACCGCCTGGCCCGCCGGGGCCCCGACCCTCAACTCGACCAACCTGAGTCTCGGTTCATTGAAGGTGGACGGTGTGACCACCACCTCGAACTATTATTATGTCGAGTTCTCCCCACTGGGCACCTTGAACGGGGCGGCGGCCAACGGTTTCCTCCTGGTGCTGGCCAGCGGACAGTCCCATGTGCCGGGTGACACCACCGACACGCAGCCGGTGCGTTTCCTCAATTCGCACGATGTGCGCGGGCTGCAGGTGAGCCAATATGGTGTCGAAACTTTTTTGAATGATGTCACAGATTTTCAATGAACGGACCGGCGCGTGGCGCCCCCGATCCCTGGCTGGGACGACTGGCCGCGGCTTCTCCCTCATCGAGGTGGTGGTGGCGGTCGGCATCTTCGCCGTCGCCATCTCCATCGTGATCGGTTTGCTGGTGCCCACCGTCAACTCGGTGAATGACACCATTGACACCAACACGGCGAACCGAATCTCCAGCGCGATCAACTCCAAGCTGCAGAGCCTGGGCTACAGCCGGGTGCAGGCACTGCTGTATCCCGCCAGCACCAACCCCAACACGGTACCCGTCTCCGATCCAAACCTCTTGTTTGCCAACAAGACCGGGGAGCAGGTCGGCACGGCGGCCGACCCGGTTTGGGGCGGAGTGAACAACCATGCCGCCAAATACTTTGAGGCCATGCTGGTGCACACGCCAAACACGGTGCTATCGGCCACGGACGCCGCCCCCGCCAGCTCCAACATCAGCTTCGTGATGTTCACCGTCCGCCTCACCTGGCCGGCCTATCTGCCCGATGGCACCGGGCTCCCGACGACCGTCCTTTTGCCCACGCCGCGCCCCCAGCGCCGCATCTTTGTCTTCAACGCCGCCGTTGCCCGATAATGCCCGCCCGCCCGTCCGCCTCTTTTTTACGCCGTCCAGCTGCTTTTACCCTGGTGGAGCTGCTGGTCGCGATGAGCATCACGGTCGTCATGGTGGCCCTGGTGATTCAAATCACCGACAACGTGCTCAGAGTCTGGACCAAGGAGACGGGCGCGCTGGAGACGGAGAACCAGGCGGCGCTCATCTTTGACCTGCTGACCAAGGATCTCCGCGGGGCGGTCATGAAGCGCGACGGCCGGGTCTGGCTTGCCGCCACGATCCAGGACGACCAGGCGGCGGCGGGTGATGCTGGAATAACGCTGACCAGTGCGGCCGGTGCCCCCGGTGCCACGATCGAGAGCTGGACGGCCGGCGCCGGCGTCGCCAAGCCGGGCCAGGCCTCGTCCGGCACCACCTCATCCTCCCTGAACATCCCCGCCTACACCCCGCCGACCAGCGCCACGGCAACATTGACGAGCGGCAATATGGTCAGCCTGAACTCCCCGTCGGCCCCGGCCCCGTCCAGTTATCGTTTCGGGCAGGCGGGAGTGTGGTTGCGGTTTTTCACCACCCAGCCCGACAACGCCCTGCCGGCCAACGCCGTCGTGGGACCGCCCAACGCGCAAAATGAGTCCGTGCCCCGGGCGGTTGGCTACCAGATCGCCCGGATCCAGCTCACCGCCACCGGCGGCTACCACTATTACCTGTTTCGGTCCACCGTCCGTCCCTACGCATCCGCGATCGACAGCAACGTGACGAATGTTACGAGGTCCCAGACCATGTCCACCTTTGGCGCCGGCTACGATTTCTTCTACCAGTTCACCGGGGGGGTGCATACGGCGACGACGGCCTCGTTTTCGGGGGCGACTTCGGGTGGCACCTCGCTGGGTGATCCGGGGAACATCCGCCGTCCCAACATCCAACAGGTCCTGGGCAACAATGTCGTTGATTTCGGCGTGCGCTTCTGGGGCCTGGCCTACGATACCAGCCATAATCAGATGCCGGTCCTGTTGTTTCCGGTCTCCAACACCAACCGCGGGTTTGCCGCCTCCACCGAGGATGGCTTTTCCCGGACCGTTGGGCCCAATAATCAGCCAATTTCGGCCATCGTGCCACCGACGAATTACAGCGGCAGCGCCAACAGCATGACCTATGCCTTTGCCTACCGCAAAGGTGGCGGGGCCGGGACCCCCGACACGCCCTGCACCCCGGCTTACTGCGATGTGTTTCTGCGCATCCTGGACGATGAGGGGGCGAGGCTCATCAATCTCATCGAGGGCGGGCAGCTGACGGCACCCATCGGGGTGACACCGGCCAATTTCTGGTGGCAGACCGCCGAGCAACACTCCCAGGTTTACACCCGCCGGATCGAGCTGTTGGCCTCGCCGATGTGAGCGCTGTCGCCCCCCGGCGAGGTTGGCCGGCGGCAGAGGATTTCAGTTGAAATTATCCCTGCATCTGTCACAATAATTCTTAGGCCAACTTTGGAGGTCAGCAGGCCATCTCCCAAAGAAATTCCATGACACGATCCCAACCATCCCAGCTTCCCTTGCCCGGGTCTGGATCTCGCAAGACGTTTGGCCGTAGGGGCTTTGCGATTCTCATCAGCATTGCCTTGCTGTCGTTTCTGGTGCTGCTGCTGCTGTCGCTGGCGCTGCTGACGAGGGTGGGGACGCAGATCTCGGCGAACGGTCTGCAGGATGCGGTGGCGCGGCAAAACGCGCTGG
>CAIYUN010000071.1 GCA_903929355.1 uncultured Opitutaceae bacterium | reverse complement strand
GCCACCAGGTCAGGAGCGCGAGCAGGAAGCCGAGCGCCCCCGCCATGTCCGAGGTGGCGAGCCCGGCGTGCGCCAGCATCACCGGGCAGAAGACCGCCAGGACCAGCGACACCAGGCCGCCCGCAGTCCCGAACAGCGACCTCGACCACAGGTAGACCAGCGCGGCCGTGACGACCCCCAGCAGCGCGATCATCGCCCGCCCCTCGGCGAGGAACACATCCGGCGCATTGCCCCGCTCGTAGAAGAAATCATTGCCCACCCGCCACATGTCGCCCAGATGCCGGTCGGGGTCGTCGGGCGGCGGAAAATTGGGCGCCGTCAGCAGCAGCGGCAGCGCCGCCCAGCGCTGGGGGAAGTTGCCGTTCTCCGGCTGGAGATGGTAGTCGCCGGAGGTCCAGTAGGAGTAGCCGGCGGTCAGGTGCACCACCTCGTCGGCGGTCGGGCTGAAACGGTCCGACACGCTCGCCGCCATCCAGCCGAAGAGCACGAGCAAAAGGAGGACGGCAACGCGGCGCGGCACGGGCATGGCTCAGTCGCAACCGGTCTTGCGGCGGATGATGTAGTTGGGCCGGCGCTTGACCTCGTCATACACCCGCCCGAGATATTCACCGAGCACCCCGATGCCGATGAGCTGCACCCCCCCGAGGAACAGCACGAGAATCGCCAGCGTGGTGAAACCGGTCACGGCGGTCTCATAACCCAGCAGGCGCTTGGCGACAAAATACAGCCCGGCCGTGAACCCCAGCAGCGCAACACACAGGCCGCAGTAGGTCAGCAGCCGCAGCGGCAGATAGGAGAAGCTGAACACCCCGTCGAGCGCGTAGCGCACCAGCCGGCGCAGCGTCTGCGCGGGCTGGCCGGCCGCGCGCTCCTGCCGGTCATAGCTGATCTCGGCATGGGTGAAGCCGATCCACGCGCGCAGGCCGGGGAAGAAACGGTGCTTTTCCGGCAGGCTGTTGAAGGCCTCCACGGCGGCCCGGTTGAGCAGCCCGAACGTGCCGGTGTTGTTTTCAATCGGGAAATCCGTCAACCGCCCGAAGAACGCATGAAAGGCCTCGAAGCCGGCCCGGCGCAGCCCGGCCTCCTGCCGCGAGCGGCGGACGGCCAGGACCGTCTCCGCCCCGCCGAGCCAGGCGTCCACCAACTGCGGGATGAGCTCGGGCGGATCCTGCATGTCGGCGTCCATCGTGACCGTGGCGTCCGCGTCGGCGGCGTGGGCGAGGCCGGCGGCGAGGGCGCTCTGGTGCCCGAAGTTGCGCGAAAACTCCAGCACGCGGGTGCCCGGCACGGCGGCGGCACGGGCGGCGAGGAGCGCGCCGCTCCGGTCACGGCTGCCGTCGTTGGTGAAAACCGTGATCCATTCCTCCCGCGGCCGGGAGGCAAAAATCGTGTCGAGCCGCCGGAAGAGCTCCGGCAGCACGGCCTCCTCGTTGAAGACGGGGATGACGATGGCGATGCGGGGGCGCGGGGACATGGGCGGTTCGGCTGCAGTGTTGGGTGAAACCGCGCGGCGGCAAGCCGGGGTTTTGCGCGCGGCTTGACGCCCGGCCACGCCCCGGGGCATCCTCGGGCGATGGATTCCTCCCCGCGCGCCGCCCGCCAGGCGCTGCTCCTCAAACTGGCCATCGTGGTGGTCGTGGTCGGTGTGGCTGGCGCGCTTATTTTGCACGGGGTGAACCTGGGCGACCTGCTCGATCATCTGCTGGAAAAGGCCCGCAAGGCCGGGCCGCTGGCATTCTTTACCGCCATGGCCGTCCTCCCGGCCTTCGGTGTGCCGGCGCTGGCCTTCATGCTGCCGGCCGGACCGGTGTTCGCGCCCACGTTAGGGATGCCCCTGGTGCTCGCGCTCTCGCTCGCGGCCCTCACCGTCAACATGATCCTCGCGTACTGGCTCGCGCGCTATGCGCTCCGGCCCTGGCTCGCGCGCCTGATCACCCGGCTGGGCTACAAGCTGCCGCAGGTGCCGCCGGGTGACACAACCGCTCTCATCGTCCTGCTGCGCGTGACCCCCGGCGTGCCCGCGCTCGCCCAGAATTACCTGCTGGGGCTGGCCGACACCCCTTTTGTAAAATATCTCCTCGTTTCCTGCCTCTGCGCCTGGCCCCACATCTCGGTCTATGTCTATTTTGGCGAGGAGCTGAGGGAGGGCCGAAAGGGGCTGATCTTGGTCGGCGGGCTGCTGCTCGTGGCCGTGATTGCCGCCGCCCGGCTGGTGCGGCACCATTACCACGGCAAAGCCAACAAGCGGGCCCGGGACGGCGGGCCGGTGACGCATGGCTGAACCTTTCAGCAGCCTAACGCCCGGCCTCGGCGGCGAAGTCGAACTGGCCGGCGGCGCGACCATGGCGGGGGAGGCACGCGTCGAGAGCGTCACCGAGTTCACCCGGCGGGTGAAGGCGGTCCTCGAGGCCGGCATCGCCCCGTGCTGGGTGCGCGGCGAAATCTCCAACGTGCGCGCGCAAACCAGCGGCCATGTGTATTTCTCGCTGAAGGATGCCGGCGCGCAGGTGGGCTGCGTGCTGTTCCGCGGCGACGCGGCCCGGCAGGGGGCGGCGGTGCGCGACGGTGCGCAGGTGGTCGTTTTCGGCGAGGCGTCCGTTTACGAGGCGCGCGGGCAATATCAGCTCATCGTGCGCCTGGTCGTCGGCGACGGCGTCGGGCGGCTGCAACGGGAGTTGGAGGCGCTCAAGCGGCGGCTGGCCGACGAGGGCCTGTTCGCCCCCGAACGCAAGCGCGCCATCCCGGTCATGCCCCAATGCGTGGGCTTCATCACCTCGCCGAGCGGAGCGGCGTTGCAGGATTTTTTGCGCATCATGACGCGGCGCGGCTGGCGGGGGCGGTTGGTGGTGCTGCCGGTGAAGGTTCAGGGCGAGGGCGCGGCGGCGGAGATGGTCGGCATGCTCGCCCTCGCGGGGCGGCTGGGGATTTTCGACCTGCTGGTGATCGGACGCGGCGGCGGGAGCATCGAGGATTTGTGGGCGTTCAACGAGGAACCGCTGGTGCGCGCGGTCGCGGCCTGTCCGGTGCCGGTCATCTCGGCGGTCGGCCACGAGATTGATTTCACCCTCTGCGACTTCGCCGCCGACCGGCGCGCGGAGACCCCGAGCGCGGCGGCCGAGCTCATCTCCAGCGCCTTTGTTGCGTGCGCCGAGCGCGTGGACCGCGCGGATGCGGCGCGGACCGCGGCGGTGACGGGCGCGGTGGACCGCGCGCGCGAGCGGCTGGACCACGCGCGCTCCCGGCTGCGCCTGCTCACGCCGGCCGCCCAGGTCGAGCGCGGCTGGCTGCGGCTCGACGACTGCGCCAACCGGCTCGCGACCGCCCTGGATGGCGGCGTACGGTCCAAGCGCGAGGCCCTCGCCGCGACGCGGACCGCGCTCGCGCAGCGATCGCCGGAGACGCGCGTCCAGTTCGCCTCGCACCAGCTGCTCGCGCTCTGGCACCGGCTCCAGTCGGCCAGCCCCGCTTCGGTGCTGAACCGCGGCTTTGCCATCGTGCGCGACGAATCCGGCGCCCCCGTCGCCCGCCGCGCGGGCCTGCGCCCCGGCCAAAAACTCACCACCCAGTTCGCCGACGGCACGGTGCCCGTGCAGATCGAGCCCGGAGCGTGACGGATGCCCGATGGCGGGAACGGAAGCGCATTGAGGTCAATGCGCTCCACCGGTCGGCGCGGCGCAACCGCAATGTCTGACTTCCGCCTCCCGACTCCTGGCTCCTTCACTTGTACAGCCGGTATTTCCTCGTCTGCTCCTGATAGAGGGCGTCCTGCCGTTTCCAATCCGCGATAAACGACTCCACGTTCACCTTGGCCCCGTCACGTTTCAACGCGTTCCACCAGGCGGTCGAGCCCACGATGATGTTGAAGCTGCGCGCGTTGGCGGCGGTCAGTTTCGCAAACGGATTCGGCGGGTTGTAGCGGCAGGCGAGCCGCATCATTTGGAAGCTCAGCTCGGTCGGGTTCCACTCGTCCCAGTCGGTGATGGCCACATAGACCCCCGTTTTGGCCGGACCGGTCCCGGGCAGCGTGACCACGGTGAACCCGAGCCCGGGAATCCGCAGCGCGGTGAGATCGGCCGCGAGTTTTTCCGCCGGCACGCCCTTGAAGCCCAGCCCGCGAAACGGATAGTCCCCGCCGATGCCGCTGGTGAAACCGCTGAACTCGCACCCGGGGCCGGTCATCGCATAGCCCACCACGGCGGCAAAATCCCGCACCAACGGCGAGGTGGGTTTGAACTTCAGCCCTGTCTCCTCCAGCCGCATATCCCGCCGCCAGCCGCGCATCGGCACGATCGTGAGCCGCCCCTTGACGCGCACCTGGTCGGTGATGGCCAGCGCGCCCGGCTCGCTCGCCGCCATGTAGGCCAGCTCCCCCATCGTCAGGCCGTGCACATACGGGATGCGGAACGCGCCCACCCCGCTGAACCACTCCCGGTCCAACAGGGGCCCGTCCACCTTGAGGCCGCCCAGCGGGTTCGGGCGGTCGAGCACCACCACCTCCACGTTGTTCTCAAAGCACGCCTCCAGCGCGTAGCGCATGGTCACGTTGAACGTGTAGGAACGCACGCCGATGTCCTGCAGGTCGATCACCAGCGCGTCGAGCCCGCGCAGCTCCTCCTTGCTCGGGTGGTTGCGCACCCCGAGCAGCGAGTAGACCGGCAGCCGCGTGGCCGGGTCCACCGAGTCGCCGAAATTCTCGCCGGCCTTCAGGTCGCCCCGCAGCCCGTGCTCGGGCGCGAAGAGCGCGACGAGCTTCACGTTGGGCGCATGGAAGAGCACGTCGATCGTGCTCACCCCGTGCTGGTTCACCCCGGCGGGATGGGTGAGCAAGCCGACGCGCTTGCCGGCCAGAACGTTGAAATGGTTGGCCTCGAGGACATCGATGCCCAGCATGACCGGAAAGACTGCGGTCGGGGGCGGCGCGGGTGGCAGCGGGGCGGGCGGCACCACGGAGGGTGGCGGCACCACCGGGGGCAACGGCGCGGGCGCGGTGCGGCACCCGCCGACGCCAAGCAGGCCGGCACCCAGCACGGCGAGCCAGAACAGGGGGGGAAACGGACGCGTGAAACCGGACATGGTTTTGGTTTGGCAATAAAACCGCCCGATGGACACCAAGAAAAGACTCAACCACTAATCTTCACTTATGATCACTGATCCGATCCATCAGAAATTAGTGTGAATTAGTGTCCATTAGTGGTTTCACTTCCGAGATTCAGGGCATCGCCTCGATCTCGCTCCGCATCGGGGCCAGATCGGAGTCGTTGAGCGCGAGCGCCCTCATGGACCGGCCGCCCAGCTTGAACGCCCGGCGCAGCCGCACCTTGGCCATCGCCATGTTCCCCAGCTGGCATTCGTAGCAGCCAAGGTTGTAGTGCAGCAGGGCCGACTTGGTGCCGTGATGCGCCACGGCCTCGATCAACACCTGCCGGGCCTCGGCCAGGGAGGTGAGCCGCCGCTGGCCGTAGGCCCACCCGATCCACGCCCGCTCCTGCGCGGGGTCGGCCCGCGCCACCGCCTGCGCCACCGCGACCAGCGGCTCCCAGTGCCCGGCAGCCAGGTGGATTTCAACCCAGGCGAGACGGACGGGAACCGACGACCGGTCTTCCTCCGCGACGGCCGCCAGCTCACCGGCCGCATCGGTGAGCAATCCAAGCTCGATGTATCCCAGGGCATAAGTCACCCGTTTGGCGGTGGAGATGTTGCAGGAGCCCGGCATCTTCGGAACAAGCAGGGGGAGGAGAAGGCAAGTTTCAAGAGACAAGTTGATGCAGAAGCCAGAGGCCAGATGTCAGACTCAGCGCTGGGAACAGCGTGTGGGGCACGGTCCACTCCGGAGGAAGGCAACGCGCCCGCCGCCGGGTCGTATCCCACGTTGAAATCCTCGGCACCCAGGAGGCTGTTCCGCTTTGACCCGACCCAGAAATACTTTAACTTCTGCGGCCATGACCCCGCCTTCACGCAAGACCGATCAGTGGCTGCTCGGCCGATGGCTGATGGTGGTTCTCGTCGTGGGTGGGTTGGTTGCTTATGGCCTGCAGCATTTTGGGCCGGCGCCGGATTTAAAACGACTTAGACGTGCGGAAGGGGTCGCAGCCGCCTGCCTCATCTATGCTTCCGACCACACCGGCTACCTCCCGAGCCGGCTCGCCGATCTGCTCCCCAACTATGCACCTGCTGGGGTTATGTTCACCGGCTTCTCCCCCGAAGCAGCCATCAAGGGTTACGCCTATCTGGGATCCGGCGTCAGAATCACTGACAATCCGGGGCAAATCATCCTCCAAGCCAATGATCCAACCTCGGAAGGAGGACGAATCGTTGTATTCCTCAGCGGAAAAGGCGCCATTCAAGCCGTCAATCAATCGAGCACCAACCTCCCCGGCCCCCCTACACCAGCGACGCCAGCACCCCCTCCGAAATACCCCCAATAAGCGTTAGCCAATAGCCAATCAGCAATCTCCGCCTCCCTCCCATGCGCCCGCTGCCCCGCCTTCTTGCCCTAGTCTGCCTTGCGGCCGCGCTACCCGCAGTCGCCGCGCCGAATTTTGAAACCACGGTCGCCCGCCCGCTGCGCTATCAGCCGGAGGGCACGGATTTCGTCATCAACAACGGGCCCGAATATTTCAATCGACCCCTCTACGGGCCCAACACGGCCTTCCGGGTGGACACGGGCGACCGGCCCCAGTTTGCGCTCTATCTGCCCGGTCGCGGCGGCGTGCTGCGACTCGGCGTGGTGATTGGAAGCAAGGCACTCTGGCTGGACGATGCCGCGCACATCACGGCGCGCTACCGGCCCGGCTCGATGCTCTTTGAGATCGGGGACCCGGCGCTGGGCAATGGAACCTTGCTGATCACCGCGATCCCTTCGGCGGGGGTGGACGGGCTGGTTGTGCGCGTTGAGCCGCGGGGTACACCGGCGGGAACCGAACTGGCGTGGGCCTATGGCGGGGCGAATGGCGAGCGCGGCACGCGCGATGTGGACATCGGCACCGAACGGCAGCCGGTGACCCGCTGGTTTCAGCTCCTGCCGGCGCACTGCTCGGGCAACACCTTCCTACTCACGCCCGGCGGCTTCACCCTCAACAGCAAGGCGGCAGCCATCGCGGGCCTCGCCTCGGTTGGGGCGACCTATGAGGTGGCCGACGCCAACCAGTGGGCCGCGCTGCCGCGGCTCCTCGCCGCAGCCAATCCCGCCGCGCCCCTGCCGGTGGTCGTGGGCCGGCTGGCGCTGTCGCCGGGCCGGCCGGCCTTCGTCGCTTTGCAGCGCGTCACGCGCACCACCGACGACCGCACGGAGCTGGCCACCTATCTCGAAGTCAAGGGCGAGCAGCCGGGCGCGGCCGGAACGGCCGCCGCGGTCCCCGCCGCCTCGCGGGCCTTCACGGTGGAAAATCTGCCGGCCCTCTTTGACCAGGCCGAGCGCCACCGGAGCGCCGTCGCGGACCGGGTGGCGGCCGACACCCCCGACCCGTTCATCAACGCCGCCGTGGCCGCGCTCTGCGTTGCCACCAACGCCGTGTGGGACGAGGCCAGCGGGACGGTGCAACATGGGGCAGTCGCATGGCGGGCGAAGCTGCTCGGCTGGCGCGGGCCCTACGCCAACGACGAGCTGGGCTGGCACGACCGCGCGGCGCGGGACTTTGCCTACTGGGCGGGACGGCAGAACGCCAAGCCTGTCCCCAACCAGGTTCCACCCGCTGACGCCGGCGCAGCCAGCAACCTGTCGCGCAGCGAGGCCGCGATCCACAGCAACGGCGACATGTCGAACACGCACTACGACATGAACCAGGTCGCGGTGGACGCGATGCTCCGCCACCTCCTGTGGACCGGCGACCTCACCTACGCCCGGCAGATCTGGCCGGTGATCGAGCGCCACCTCGCATGGGAACGCCGGCTCTTTCGCCGCCCGTTCGGCCCCGGCGGTTCGCTCCCGCTTTACGACAGCTACGCCAACTTCTGGGCGAGCGACGATGTCTATTACGACGGCGGAGGGACCACCCTGTCCTCGGCCTACAATTATTTCCACAACCGCATGGCGGCGCGCGTGGCAACCGCGCTGGGCGGGGACCCGACCCCCTACACGAAGGAGGCCGACCTCATCTGGCAGGCGATGCACGAGCTGCTCTGGCTGCCGGAGCAGGGCTGGTACGGGGAAAACAAGGACTGGCTCGGCCGGCAGGCGGTGCACCCGAGCCCGGCGCTGTGGTCGTTTTACACCGCGATTGATTCCGGCGCGGCGACGCCGGAGGAAGCCCTGCAGATGACACGCTTCGTGGACACGCAGATCGCGCACATCCCCCTGCGCGGCCCGGGCGTGCCCGAGGAGGGCGACTACACGATGCCGACAACCAACTGGCTGCCCTACGCGTGGTCCACCAACAACGTGGTGATGGCGGAGGTCGCGCACACCTCGCTCGCCTACTGGGAGGCGGGCCGCGGGGACGAGGCGTTCAGGCAGCTCAAAGGCGCGATGCTCGACAGCATGTTCATGGGCCTGTGCCCGGGCAATCTGGGCGCGATGACCCACTTCGACATGGCGCGCGGCGAGACCCAGCGCGACTTTGGCGACGCGTGCGGCACGGTGGCGCGCGCGGTGGTCGAGGGCCTCTTCGGCGTGCGGCCCGACGGACTCGCCGGCGAGCTGCGGGTGCAGCCGGGGTTTCCCACCGCGTGGGACCATGCGGCCCTCCGGCACCCGGATTTTGACTTCAACTTCAAACGCGACGGGCAGACGGAGACTTACACGGTGACGCAAAGGTTTGCCAAGCCGATGGCGCTGCGGCTGCAGATCCCTGCGTGGCGCGACGGTATCGCGGGCGTGACCGTCAACGGTGAGCCGGTCAAATGGCAGGTGATCCCTCTGCCATCCGGCCTGGCGCAGATTGAAATCACCGGCACAGCGACGGCACAACAGGTGGTGCAGATCGCCTGGACCGGAGCGGTGCCAGGGGGGGCGCGACAGGCCCCGGCCCGCGTCCCATCAGCCAATTTCGCGCAATTGACTGACTGGTCGAAGCTGCCAGCCGGCAGTCTCGCCAAAACGAAGTTCGAAAGCGTCAGTCTGACCGCGCTGTTCAATGACCGGGTCACCGAGATTTACCAACACGAGTATCTGACCCCACGCGCGGCGTTTGCCACGCTCTCACTGCCGAAGCAGGGCATCGGCACGTGGGCCAGGCCCACGGCGACGGCCGACATCAACGACACGGGGCTGCGGGCGGCGGCGGGTGCGGCGGGCGTGCTCACGCTGCCGCAGGGTGTGCCGCTGGCCACCCCGGGGCCGGGAGGGGCGAAGAACATCGCGTTCGTCTCGCAGTGGGACAACTTTCCGCGCGAGCTGGCCGTGCCGCTGGCGGGGCGCGCGGCGCACGCGTATTTCCTCATGGCCGGTTCGACCAACTCGATGCAAAGCCGGTTCGACAATGGCGAGGTCGTAGTGAGCTACGCCGACGGCACGACGGAAAGGCTCGCGCTGGAAAATCCGACGACCTGGTGGCCGATCGAAGAGGACTATAAGACCGACGACTTTGCCTTCCGCCGGACGGGCCCCCTGCCAATCCGGGTGAATCTCCGCACCGGCCAGATCCGGGTGCTCGACGAGGCGACCTTCAAGGGACAGGGAGGCAAAGTCGCCGGCGGCGCGGCGACCGTGCTCGACCTGGCCCTCGACCCGGCGAAGGAACTGCGCTCCGTGACCGTGCGCGCGCTGGCCAACGATGTCGTCATCGGGTTGATGAGCGTGACGCTGGCGAGGGAGTAGGAGGGAAGGTTGAAGGGTTGAGGGGGGGAGGTCAGGAGTCAGGAGGACGGAGGTTTTACACAAAGGTCGCCAAGTGATTGATGATTTCTTGATGATTTCTCTGTAAACTCCGGCTTCCCCTTCCGCCTTCCGCCCTCCATCCTTTCAACCCTTCAACCTTTCATCCCTGCCTTTTCCCCTTTGTCCGCTTCCGCCGATCCCGACCCGCGCGCCGACCGCGCGCTTCACCGCATCGCCACCATTGTCGGCCGCACCGCCGACCCCCGCGAGGCGCTCCGCGCGATTTTGGCCGCCGCCGCCGAGACATTTGGCGCGGGCTCCGGTTCCATCGCCTTGCTCAGTCCGGACACCGGCCGGCTCGAAATCGAGGTCCACCAAGGACTGCCCCTCGACGCCGACCCGGTCGCCCTCCGGCTCGGCCAGGGCATCACCGGCTGGGTCGCCTTTCACGGCCGGCCCCAGCTCGTGCCCGATGTCGCGGCCGACCCGCGCTATGTCCGCGTGCGCGCCGATGTCCGCAGCGAGATGGCGGCCCCCATGCTCGGTCCCGGCGGGCAGGTGCTCGGCGTGATCAACCTCGACAGCGACATCCTGCACGGCTTCACGCCCCAGGATCTCGCCCTGCATGTGCGCCTCACCGACGAGGCGAGCGCTGTCATGCAATGTCTCTGGCAGCTCCGCCATCTGGGCGGCAAGGCCCGGCAGCTCGAGACCCTGATTGCCATCGGCCAGTCCCTCGTCACCAAGCTCGCCCCGCAGGAGCTCTTCGAAACCATCACCCGGGACGCCCGCCAGATCCTGCACGTCCGCGCCTGCGCCTGTTATCTGCGTGACCCCGCCCACGACACCGTCCGCCTCGCCGCACTCGCCGGTCTGGAGCAGACCGAAGGCGGATCCGATCTCAGCCTCTCGTCGCGCCGGAGCCTTGGCGAAGGCGGATCAGCCTTTTCTTCCTCCGCCCCACGCACCCCGCCTTTCTCCTCCGACCTTCCCGTCGACTCCTGTCTCGTCGCCTCGGTCATCCACACCCGGAAACAGGTCGAGTTTCCCAACGTCCAATCGCCGGACTTCCTCGACCTGATCGACCTCCCCCGCGACCCCGCCCTGCGCTCGTTCCTCGCCGCACCGATGCTCGCCGGCACCGAGGTCATCGGCGTGCTGGCGGTCTTCACCGACCACATCCACCGCTTCAACAACGATGAGAAGCGCCTGCTCGGCGCCCTCGCCAGTCTCGGTGCCGTCGCCCTCCAAAACGCCCGACTTTACGCCCGCGTCTTCCAAAGCGAGCAGTCTCTCCGCAAGAACGAGCAGCTCACCACCCTCGGCCTCCTCGCAGCGGAGATCGCCCACGAAATCCGCAATCCCCTCACGGTCATTAAACTTCTCTTCGGCTACCTCCAGCTCGACTTCCCCGAGGGCGACCCGCGCCGCACCGACGTGCGCCTGATCGGCGAGAAGCTCGACCAGCTCGAGGCCATTGTCACCCGCGTGCTGCAGTTCGGCAAGGCCCCGTCGAGCCTCCACTCGCGCTGGTCCATCGCCGAGGTCATTGACGATACAATCCTGCTCATCCGACTGAAGCTCGCGCAGGCCAAGGTCCGACTGGTCTTCACCCCGCCGCCCCGCCCGCTGCTGGTGGACGCCCACAAAGGCCAGCTCCAGCAGGTGCTGCTCAACCTGCTGCTCAACTCGACCCAGGCCATGCCCGACGGTGGCACCATCACCCTCACGATTTCAGCCGCGGAGCATGAGGGCCTGCCCCAGGTCGTCGTGGATGTGGCCGACACCGGCACCGGCATCCCGGAAAACATCCGCGACCGGATCTTTGACAGCTTCCTGTCCGGCCGCCCCGACGGCACCGGCCTCGGTCTCGCGATCGCCAAGCGCATCCTCGCCAGCCACAGCGGCGACCTCTCGCTGTTGTCCACCAGCCCGGCCGGCACGACGCTGAGGCTGCGGCTGCCGCTGGCGAAGCCCTGAGGTGAACGGACATTTACGGGAAGGAACAGAGGAAACGGAGAAAGCCGTTTTAACCACTAATTTTCACTGATGAACACTGATGGGAGGAACCCGATCGGAGCGGAATGCGGCGAGCACCGAGGGACGGAAGTTTTGCCACGGATCAAACGGATAAACACGGGGGGCAAAGGGGAGATTCGTTTGGCCTGAGTTCCTGAGTTCCAAATTCAGATTTGATTGGGAAAGCAGGAAAGCCGGGAGGAGGTGGACTGCTTGGAACCCGGACACTGAGCGCACGGAGGGGACATGGCTTCGCGAAAGACTGCCGCAAAGATTGGCGATTGCGATTCCCGGCCGGTGCACCATGCTCACGATGTGGTGCATTGGCGCCTCCTGGTGAAATTCTGAACTTTTGCCGCCCCGACCCGGGCCATGAAAACCTGCCCCGACCCCCTTCAAGCCATCGCGCTCGCTGCCACGGGCGTGGTCGCCCGGGGCTGCCTCGCGGTCGCAGCCATCATGCTTGGTGGTGCCCTGGCCACATTTCCCTGGGCTGAAAGCGAAAATGGGCTGGGGTTCCTGCTCTTCCCGGTGGCCTTTTTTTACCTCTCCACCCTGCCCGGTCTTTTAATGTTCTGCACCCTGGGGGCCGCGTGGGTTTCGTTTTTCTCCTTCGTCCGGTTCAATGGCGGCAAATGGGCTTTGTTTCTGATCTTTGCCTGCACGCTCTACGGCGTGCATTTTGCCACTCTGCTGGGTGAAGATGAGCCTTGGAGCGATTTCTGGCACACCCACTTCTGGCCGCTGCTTTTTCCCCTGATTGCCGGCCTGCTTGTCGGGCTGCCTGATCTCATCAATGGCTGGCGCGGACGACCCGAAGCGGTGCCAGACGCCGCCGGCTCAACCGTCAAATTCCCGGCCGAATTGGCCGCACCGGATCACGAGGCCATGATGTCCTGTCCCGACGATCTTCAAGCCGTGCTAATCGGCGTCTCGGGCCTTTTTTCCCGCAGCCTGTTGGCGCTTGCGACTCTGGTGGCAAGCGCCCTCCTGGCCTGCTGGCCGCATGGTCATTGGTATAACATCCTGATCGTTTTGCTCTGGCCGGGCTGGATCTTTCTTCTAACCGACGGCTCCGGGCTTCTCGCCATTGTGTGCCTGGCCACCACGTGGATTTCGTTCTACACCTTTGTTCGCTTCAATTCCGGCAAATGGACCCTTTTCACCCTGCTGGCCTCCTCGCTCTACGGCACAGCTCTCGCCGTCTATTGTGACAACCGTTCGCATTGGCCCGTTCTTGGCTACTATAATTTCCATTTCCAAGTTTGGCCGTTTTTACTACCTTTGGTGGTCGCTTGGGTCATCGGCCTCCCGGACCTGAAGACATTCCGCAATCGCAGTGTGGATCGTATCGCAGCGGCCCTGACCGCGCTGGCGGCGGGACGAACGGTGGAGGCCCGGGCGCTGCGGCCGGTGCCTGATCCCGTTCAAACTCTCGTCAACCTGGCGACCGGAAAGCTCGACCGCCCCCTGCTGGCGGTCGCAGCCCTCACGGCCGGCGGCAGCCTGGCCACCTTTCCGGAGCTTGACTGGTCCAGACCCTTTGTGGTCCTGCTCATGTTCCCTGCGCACCTGTTCAATTGGGCGGGCATATTGACGTCCTGGTGCGCCATCGTCATGTTGGCGGCCACGGTGGTCTTCTTTCGGGCGCGTGGCGGCAAGTGGACGCTCTTCGCCCTATTCTCATCCGCGCTCTACCTCGGGGACTTTGGCTTTCAAATCGACCAGCCGTTTTACTGGTCCGGGTTCTGGTTGGATTATCAATGGGCGGTATTGATCCCACCGGTGGTCGGTCTCCTGCTCGCGATTCCCGACGTTATTAATCACCAACTCCAAAGCATGGCCCGTCGCCAGCTTTTGCGGCGGACCAGATGGTCCATCAGCCCACTGCTGCTGGCAAAAGTTTGAGCCGCCGCTGCCCGATTTATGAAGCTCGTCTTCGACCCATTCCAAGCCATCGCCGCCGGGGCCACGGGCATGGTGGCGCGTGGGTTGCTGGCAGGAACTGCCATTATTGTTGGCGGTGGACTGGCGACCCGATCGGGCGCATACATGACCAACGACAACGCGTATGTGGCGAATGCCATGCTGACGATGTTCCTGCTGCCGGCGGCACTGATCACAGTGGCAACCCTGGGGGGCTTCCTGGCGTCCCTTTGTCTGAGTACCGCTTGGATCACGTTTGGTGCCTACCTCCGTTTCAACACGGGCAAATGGATCCTGTTCACCCTGTTTGCCTCCACCCTGTATGGCGGGATATTTTTTGATCTGAACGGTCTGTATGGTGGCCTGGCCTCAGATGATAGTCCCTTCTGGCGTTGGTGGGCGGTTCATCGATGGCCTCTGGTGAGCCCGGTGATCGCCGGAATGATCCTCGCCATTCCCGACTTGTTGAATTTCCAGCGCCGGGCGGCAGCACGTTCAGCCGAATCCAATCAGGGCTGAACCATCAAACCCGTCGCCTGAGCGAGGGCACGCTGGTTGGTGTCCAAGGAAAGAAATGTGTCCGCCTTGAGCTGGAGGGCCGCCGCCATGTGCAGGATGTAGAACGACCGGTGCCCGCCGCCTACCGGTGCCGCCACAACGCCCCGAAGAGGGACATGATCATGCCGATGCGGATTGCGCCCTCGAGTGTGAGGATCACCAGGCACCATTTCAGGCCGAGGAGGCGGCGCAGCCCCGCGCCCATGACCGACACGCCGAGCATGCACAACACCTGTGCGCGGCCGAATCCCGGCCAGAGCATGGCCAGCATCCACAACCAGTAGAAAACAATCGCCAGGACCCAGCAAAACGCCACCGCCTCGCCCGGCCCGGACTCGCGCGGATCACCCCCGCGCGCCATCTGCTTCACGCCGATGTGGCGTTCGGAGAGCACGAGCTGGACCGCCTCAAACGCGAGCCACAACGGCGCGAACCAGAACCAGATCGGGATCGGCATCATGGCGGGGACGGGCGGGGAGCCCGGGTCACTTGGCGGCCGGGGCGGCGGGCGGCAGCGCGTTCGGGGCCGCCGCCGGTGCCGGCACCAGCCGTTCGATGTAGCCGCTGTTCGGGGCGATGTTGGCCACCAAAAGATCCCCGGTGCGCGGATCCTGGTAGAACGCCACGATGCCGCCGCCCTTTTCGCGGGCGATTTTTTCCCCCGTCACCTTGCCGCCCTTGCCGTCCACGGGGCTGAGCGCCCAGATCCAGCCGCTCACATAGTCGGTGAAAAGATAGCGTCCCTTGAGCGCGGGCAGTGCGTCGCCGCGATACACGAGGCCGCCGGTGATGCAGTTGCCTGAATCCGCCGTGACCCCGGGGACGTTGGGGTGGCGGTAGGTGAAGAGCGGTTCGTCAAAGGTCACTCCGGTGGGCGGCAGGCGCACCGTCTGGCCGCGCACCTGGAAGGCCTCGTTGCCCTCGCGGTAGTTCCAGCCGTAGTTGCCCCCCTTTTTGATGATGTCCACTTCCTCCACCCGATCCTGCCCCACGTCGCCCAGCCAGATCAGGCCCGTCATGGGGTCGAAAGAATAGCGCCACGCGTTGCGCAGGCCGACGGCCCAGAACTCGGTGCGGACCTTGGCGGGGTCCACGGGCAGGCTGTCAAAGGTGGTCGCGCCCACAAACGGATTGTCGGGCGGCACGGTGTAGGTGTCGGGTTGGACGGCCGGATTCGGATTGGGCTTCAGGCTGCCGGGCCGCTGGTCCACATCGATCCGCAGCATGCAGGAGAAAAAGTTATGGTCGATGAGCTGGCTGTTGTGAAACTGGTCGTTGCCGCCGCCCTCGTCTCCAATGGTCAGGTACAGGTAACCGTCGGGGCCGAAATGCAGTTCACCGCCATTGTGGTTGGGCGCACGGTCAATCTGGCTGATGAGAATCTGCTCGGACTTGGGGTCAGCCTGGTCGGGATCGGTGGCGCTGGTGGTGAAACGCGAAAGCCGGTCAAACGAGCCCGTCGCGTTGGTGGCCGTGAGCCAGACATAAAAATAGTGGTTCTTCTTGTAGTCCGGGTGAAAAGCGACCGAGAGCAGGCCCCGCTCCACGTCAAGGTTGCCGATCTCCGCGGTGAGGTCGAGAAACACCTTCTTCTCCGGTTTGGTGACGTCGGCGATGACCTGCATGCGCCCGGTCTTTTCCAGGATGAAAAGCCGGTTGGTCTCACCCGGGGCGGACACGATGCCGAGCGGCTGGTCGAAACGCAGCCCGCCAAGTGCGCGCGTGGTGACGTAGGGCATCGGCGGCGTGGGCTGGGCTGGGCCCGTGCCGGACGGCCCATTTGGACCGCGCTGGGCCGCCAGCCGCAGCACGGGCAGGAGCAGGGCTACGAGGACGAGGACAAGGCGGGGGAGACGCATGGCCACCTTGTTGGCCCAACAGCCGCGACTGGGCAAGCCGCAAGCGGCGGGCAGGGGCATTCCTGCATCGGTGCCCTAAGGTAGGGGCGGCTCTCCGAGGCGACCGCGGACGCCTCGGAGAGGCGTCCCTACCCAAGGACCGACCCCAGTCTCAGGGATTGGGTGCCGCGACCGTAGCTGGCTTGGGTACGGGTGCCGGTGCCGGGACGAGCCGCTCGATGTAGCCGCTGTTGGGGGCGATGTTGGCCATCAGCACGTCGCCGGTGCGGGGATCCAGGCCAAACGCCACGATGCCGCCGCCCCGCTCGCGGGCGATTTTTTCCAACGTCAACTTGCCGCCCTTGCCATCCACGGGGCTGAGCGCCCAGATCCAGCCGCTGATATAGTCACAGAAAATATAACGCCCCTTGAGCGCGGGCAGCGCGTCGGCTCGATACACGAAGCCGCCGGTGAGGCAGTTGCCGGTGTCGGTGTCGCCAGGCTTGGCGACGGTCGGGTGCGCGATGACGAGGAGTGGATCATCAAACGTCACGCCCGCAGGCGGCTCGCGGAGCGGGTTGGTCGCCGCCCCACCCCCACCGCCACCGCCGCCGCCGCCACCACCCCGCCGACCCCCGCGCGCCGGGGGGACCGGATTGAAGGCCTCAAAGCCTTCGCGGTAATTCCAGCCGTAATTGCCGCCTTTTCTGATCAGGTTGATCTCATCGTAGCGTTCCTGCCCGACCTCGCCCTCCCACAGCAGACCGGTGACCGGGTCGAACGACATCCGCCAGGCATTGCGCGTGCCCACGGCCCAGAACTCGGTGCGAACCTTGGCGGGATCGACGGGCAGGGTGTCGAAGGTGGTCGCACCGATGAACGGGTTGTCCGGCGGGATGGTAAACGTGCCGGGCATCACGGCGGGGTGGGGGTTCGGCTTCAGGCTGCCGGGGCGCTGGTCCACATCGATCCGCAGGATGCCGGAGAAAATATTCTTGTCGATGCGCTGGCTGTTTTGGCGGATGTCGTTGGGGGCCTCCTCGTCGCCGAGGCTGGCGTAGAGGTAGCCGTCGTTGGGGCCGAAGACCAGCTCGCCGCCATTATGGTTGGACCCGCGGTCGATCTGGTTGATGAGGATCTGCTCGGACTTCGGGTCCGCCTGGTTCGGGTCGTTCGCACTGGTGGTGAAACGAGCCAGCCGGTCATATGATTCCGTCTGGTCGGCGTTGGTGGCCGTGAACCAGACATAAAAGTAGTGGTTGTGCTGGTAATCGGGGTGAAAGGCCACCGAGAGCAGGCCCCGCTCCACGTCGGTGTTGCCGATCTCCGCGGTGAGATCGAGGAAGGTGTGGCGCTCGGGTTTAGTGAGGTCGGAGATCACCTGGATGCGGCCGGTCTTTTCGAGGATGTAGAGACGGTTGGTCTCGCCGGGGGCGGAGACGATGCCGAGCGGCTGGTCAAATTTCAGCCCGCCGAGCGCTCGCTCGGTCACATAGGGCATTGGCGGGACCGCCGCAGGGACACGCGGGGCGGAGGGCGCATTTGGACCTGGCTGGGCAGTCAACCGCAGCACGGGCACGACCAGGACGAGAAGCGTGAGGGGCAGGCGACAGAGACGCATGCCCTCCTTGTTGGCCCATCCCCCGGGCCCGCGCAAGCCGCAACATGCGGGCAGGATGATCGGACCGGAGTTTTACAGGAGGTAACCCGCCGTCGCTGCGCTATGGCGCGGCAAGCCGAGGGAATGGAGGGCGGAAGGGAAATGCTGAAGGACTGAAATACGATGGAAATCCACCGCTTCAGCACGGAGCGCTTTACACCAAGGTCGCAGTGGTCGCGAAGACAGAACCAGGAGACTCACGGCTTGGGTGCGGGCGCCGGCACCAATCGCTCAATGTAGCCGCTGAAGGGGGCGAAATTGGCCATCAGGATGTCGCCGGTGACAGGGTCCTGACCAAACACCACGATGCCACCCCCCTTTTCCCGCGCAATCATCTCCACTTTGGGGTCCTTGGTGCCGTCCACCGGACTGAGCGCCCAGATGCGCCCGCTGATATAGTCGCAGAAAATGTAATGGTTGGTCAGGGCAGGCAGGGCCTTGCCGCGATACACATAGCCGCCGATGAGGCACTTGTCGGCTCCGGCATCGGTATGACGGTAGGAGTAAAGCGGCTGGTCAAAAGTCAATCCGGCCGGCGGGATGCGCTGCGTGGGCGCCGCGTTCGCGCCCCCTCGCCCACCACGACGCCCCTGATTGGGAGGCGGCACGAGCGGCTGGCTGCCCTCGAAATAGCTCCAGCCATAGTTGCCCCCTTTGCGGATGAGATCCACGGACTCAAAAAGATCCTGCCCCACATCGGCCGCCCAGAGCAACTTGGTGACAGGATCGAAGGAGATTCGCCAGGGATTGCGCAGCCCCACCGCATAAAATTCGGTCCGCACCCTGGCGGGATCCACGGGGGCCCCATTGAAGGAAGTGGCCCCGACGAATGGATTGTCGGCCGGGATCGTGTAGGTGCCGGGCTGGACCGAAGCGTGGGGGTTGGGCTTCAGGCTGCCGGGGCGCTGGTCGACATCAAGGCGCAGGATGCCGGAAAAGAAATTTTTGTCGATGAGCTGGCTGTTGTGGAACTTGTCGTACTGGCCGGCCTCGTCGCCCAGTGACAGGTAGAGATCGCCGTCGGAACCGAAGGCCAGCCCGCCGCCATCGTGGTCCTGCGCGCGGTCAAATTGGGTGATGATCAACTGCTCGGAGGCGGGGTCGGCCTGATCGGGATCGGTGGCGCTGGTGGTGAAGCGCGCCAGCGTGTCGGAAAAAGACGCCGTCTGCGCCGGCGTACCGGGCGGGCTTTGGTTGCGGGTGAACCAGGCGTAAAATTGCCGGTTTTTCCCGAAATCAGGATGAAACGCGATCGCCATCAAACCGGAGTCGCCGTCAGGCGCGCCGACTTCGGCGCTGAGGTCGAGGAACAGCTTTTTCTCCGGCTTGGTGACATCAGGGATGACGTAAATGCGCCCGGACTTCTCGAGGATGAAGAGCCGGTGGGTCCCGTCGGGAGGGGCGATGATGTAAACCGGCTGGGTGAACTTCAGCCCGCCCAGCGCCCGCTCGCTGACATAAGGCAAAGGCGTGACGATGGCCGGAGGCGCGACGGGCGCGGGGCCACCGGCCGGTACCAGTGCCGGAACCGGGGTGGGCGCGGCAGCGGGCGCCTGGGCGGCCAGGCGCAAAACGGGGAGAGTCAAGGCAAGCGCGACGAGGGGCAGGCGGGGGAGACGCATGGCGCTGTTTCTCTCCAACCTTGCCTGCGGGCGCAAGCCGCAAGATACGCGGATTCATTTGGGCCGGAATGGCTCTCTGCGCCATCCGTGGACGCCTCGGAGAGGCGCCCCTACCTTTAATCGCACCGCTGCGGCCTCAGCCCTTTTTCATCTGGTGCTTCACCACGGCGGCATCCGCCTCATTCACAGGGATGCGCATATGATAGAAACTGCGGTAGACGAAGACCAGGCCGACGATGAAGATGGCCGCGCCCAAGGCATGCTTGAGGCCGGGCTCCATCTTCACCGCGATCTCCACCGCGAGCAGGCCGAAGAGCGTGGTGAACTTGATCACCGGATTCAGCGAGACGGACGAGGTGTCCTTGAACGGGTCGCCCACCGTGTCGCCGACGACGGTCGCGGCGTGGAGGGGGGTGTTCTTCATCTTGAGGTCCACCTCGACGATTTTCTTGGCGTTGTCCCACGCGCCGCCGGCGTTGGCCATGAAGATGGCCTGGAAGAGCCCGAAGAAGGCGAGGCCAATCAGGTAGCCGATGAAGAAGAACGGATCAAACAGGGCGAGCGAAAGCGCAAAACAGAAGATGACGATGAAGATGTTGATCATGCCCCGCTGCGCATACTGGGTGCAGATCTTCACCACCTCCTTCGAGGCCTCCGTGGTGGCGGTCGTGGCGTCGAGCTTCATGTTGTCCTTGATGTAGACCACGGCGCGGTAGGCGCCGGTGACGACCGCCTGCATGCTCGCGCCCGTGAACCAGTAGATGACCGCGCCGCCCATGAGCAGCCCCATCAGGGCCTCGGGGTGGACGAGCGAGAGCTTCTCCAGCACGTTGAAACTGGGGTCGATGGCCGTGAAATGCGCCTTCAGCATCATGATGATGCCAAACACCATGGTGGTCGCACCGACCACCGCCGTGCCGATCAGCACGGGCTTGGCCGTGGCCTTGAAGGTGTTGCCGGCGCCGTCGCCTTTCTCGAGCTGGTGTTTGGCGTTCACAAAGTCCGGCTTGAAGCCGAAGTCGCGCTCCAGCTCCGCCTCGATGCCGGGCCGGGCCTCGATCTGCGACAGCTCATAGACGGACTGGGCGTTGTCGGTCACCGGCCCGAACGAGTCCACCGCGATGGTCACCGGGCCCATGCCGAGGAAGCCGAAGGCCACCAGCCCGAACGCAAAGATCGGCGCGGCGAAGGCGAACTCCCTGGGCATCATCCCGAGCACCGCCGGCTCCTGCGAGAAATAATACGCGCCGCCCATGAGCCCGAGGATGACCAGCCCCTGCCAGAACGCCGAAAAATTGCCCGCGACCAGGCCGCTGAGAATGTTGAGCGACGCGCCGCCCTGGCGGGAGGAGACCACGACCTCCTTCACATGGCGGGACTCGGTCGAGGTGAACGCCTTGGTGAACTCCGGGATCAGCGCGCCCGCGATCGTGCCGAGCGAGATGATGGTCGAGAGCACCCACCACAGGTCGGGCCCGCAGGCCGGGTGGTGCGCGAGCAGCGCGTGGCTCGCCGCGTAAGTCACGAGGATCGAGACCAGCGAGGTCATCCAGACCAGGTTCGTGAGCGGCTGCTCCAGGTTGAAATCCTTGGTGCCGCCATAGAGCATCTTGCTCACCGCCTCGTTGGCCAGATAGCTGACGAGCGAGGTGATCACCATCAGGATGCGCATCGCGAAGAGCCACACGATGAGCGTGCCGCAGAGGGCGGGGTTGGCCGCAAGCGCCAGCGCGAGAAAGGCGATCAACGCGACCCCCGTCACCCCGTAGGTCTCAAAGCCGTCCGCCGTCGGCCCGACCGAGTCGCCGGCGTTGTCGCCGGTGCAGTCGGCGATGACCCCGGGATTGCGGGGATCATCCTCGGGGAGGTTGAAGACGATCTTCATCAGGTCGGCGCCGATGTCGGCGATCTTGGTGAAGATGCCGCCGCAGATACGCAGCGCGCTCGCGCCGAGCGACTCGCCGATGGCGAACCCGATGAAGCACGGTCCCGCCAGCCCGCTCGGCAGGAACGCCAGGATGCAGATCATGAAGAACAGCTCGATGGCGACCAGCAGCAGCCCGACACTCATGCCCGACTTGAGCGGGATCCCGAGCGTGGCGAGCGGGTTGCCCCGGAGCGCGGAGAACGCGGCGCGGGAGTTGGCCACGGTGTTGATGCGGATGCCGAACCACGCGACGCCATAGCTGCCGAGGATGCCCAGCACCGAGGCGAGCAGGATGATGACGACCTGGCCGGGCGTCTGCTGCGAAAGCACCCCGAAATAATAGGTCATGCACACCGCGATCAGCACCCACAGGATCGCCAGGAATTTTCCCTGCTGGAAGAGGTAGGTCTTGCACGTCTCCCAGATGATCTGGGAGACGGCCCCCATGGACGGGTGCACCGGGAGATTCCGGGTTTGGATGTACTGCCACCAGCCGTAGGCCATGCCGCCGAGGCAGACCAGCAGGCCGATCATCAGGATGGCATGGCCGCTGAGCGCCCCGTCAAAAAACGACACGCCATTGAGGTCGGGGATGGTGATGTCGGTCTCGCTTGCCCGTGCGAGCAACGGAGAGAGGAGGGCGAAGACAGCGGCGGCAGGTTTCCAGCGGGAAGTCGGAGCGTTCATGGGTGCACGGGGAGGGGTTGCAGTGCGGAGTTTCCGGTGGCAATTATGGGCGGACCGGGGGATGGCTTTCAAGCGCGAAGCCGGGGCCAGACGGTGGAGCGGACCGGTCGGGAATGTCGAGACCCAAGGCGCCCGGGCCGTGCGGCAATTCGGCAGGGATGGCTCTCCGAGCCATCTGCGGACGCCTCGGAGAGGCGCCCCTACCTAAGCAGGACTCCCGCCTGCCTCCGATGCCTTGCGGTGGAGCGCGTTGACCCCAACGCGCTGAGTTGAGGCGACCGGAAAGCCGGTTGAGGTCAACCGGCTCCACCTTGTTGGCCTGCAGGGTGCCTGAGCTACTTGCCGGGGTGCGCGACGATCGCGCCCAGGTTCGGCGCGAGGCTGGCGGGGCCGCCGGCGGTGAAGGTCTGTGCCGTGGTGGTCACGTTCCAGCCGTCCAGCATCACCAGCGGTTCGTCGGCCCCGAGCGCAGCGGCGGCCGCTTCAATCGTGATGGTCTTGCTCTCGCCGGGCAGCAGCGAGACGTAGTTGTCCGTGTAGTAGGCGGGCAGCACGCGCGCGTTGGTGCGCCGGTTGCGCAACTGCACATGGGTCATCAGCGCAATGTGGGTGGTAGGGTTGGACAGCGTGACGTCGAGCAGGACCTTGCCGGCCGCATCGTGGCGGACCATCTTCGGGTCCAACGTCACCTCGGGCATGGTGTCCAGCGCGGTGAGATTGTCGGCCACTGTCTCGTGCCAGTAGAAATTGTCCGAAACAATTTTGCCCGCCGCGTCCGCCAGCTCGAGCTTCACGAAATGCACGGGCGAGCTCTTGGCGGGGAACATGATCTCGCCGAGATCCGCCGCCCGCGAGGCTGGCGCGCTGGGGACCGGGAAGGAGTCGTCGGTCTGGGGTGCGCCGTCGAGGTTGAAGACGCGGAGGCGCACCGTGTACCCGGTGAGTGCCTGCGGCGTGTGGTTGACCACATAGGCGTGAAAATTGTCCTGCGTCATCATTAGATGGATCGGCTCGCAGGCCTTTTGCACGGCGAAGAACGAGGCGCAGGGCTCCAGCGAGTAGTCCATGATCTGCCAGAGCAGGCACGGCTGCGCGGGCACGCTCATCCAGGTGATGAGGGCGGTGCAGGGCGCGAAGAGCCGGGACAGGTGCGCCTCATACATCGCGCGGAAGGTCTCGTAGTCGGCGAGCTGCGCCTTGCGGGCAAACTCCGGCAGGCTGGCATAGGCGCCGTAACGCTTCGCGAGCCCGGTTTGGAACGGGAAAATCGCCGGGTTGCCGTTCCCCGTCACGAGATCGTGCTCGGCCCAGTCGTCATTGGGGAAATTTTGGTCGAACCAGTCTTTTTCCGGCATCATCGCCTGCAACGCCTCCAGCGTCGGGATGGACGCGCTGCCGATCTCGGTCTTGAACGCCTCTTCCAGCGGCTTGTTGCCGGGGTTGCCGCTCTCGCCGATGTAATACTCCTTCGGGAGCTGCCAGTGGTAGGGTCCGTTGGAAATCACCCCGTGGCCCGAGGTCGAGCTGGACTGGTAGTAGCGCGTCGGGTCCAGCTCCTTCACGATCGCGGCGTTGCCGTGGTCGAGCTCCACCGGCGGGTCGCCCTCGTTGCGGCCACACCAGATGACGATGGACGGGTGGTTGCGGTAGCGCAGCAGGGTGTCGCGGACGTTGGCCAGATACATGGGGATGTCCCGCACATCGTCGCTGGCGTCGGTCGAACCGTTGGGCCGGCCGTTGTTGTTGGGGTTGGGCTCAAAAAATTCGTCCCACACCATGATGCCGTAGCGGTCGCACAGGTCGAACAGGTCCTCGCTGGTGCTCTGGCCCACCCAGTTGCGGATGATGGTGTAGTGCGCGAGCTGGTGCATCCGAATCTCAGCCTCCAGGCGCTCGCGCGGGATGCGCTTCATCGCCTCGTCCATGCCCCAGTTCCCACCCTGGGCAAAGACCGGCACACCGTTGACCGAGAGCGTGAGATTGGTCGAGCCGTCGGCAAAGTAGGCCACCTGGCGGATGCCCACGTTCAGCGTGCGGGTGTCCGAGGGCGCTCCGTTGAGGGTGAAGCTGAGGCTGAGCGCATAGAGGTTTGGTTCCCCATAGCCGTTGGGCCACCAGAGCTTCGGGTCGCGGACGCGCAGCGCCGGCGTCGTCGCGGGGCTCAGTCTCACCACCTGCGTGCCGTGCGCGGGCACCGTGACCGCGCCGGACTGGAAGGCGATGTCGCCGAGCCGGCCCGAGACGACGCCGGATTGCGGGGCGTCACTGACATTCCGGACGCGCGTCTCGATGGTGACATCGGCATAGGCGGTGCTGGGCAGCGGGAGCTCCGTGGTCACAAACGGATCCACGACGAGCACGGGGCCGGAGGCGGAAAGCGTGACCTGCCGCCAGATCCCGATGTTGCGGTCGCGGATGCCGGGAATCCAATCCCAGCCGAGGGCGGCGAGGAAGGTGGGCCCATCCTTGGAGAGCACGCCCCCGTTGGGGCCGCGACCGTTGGCCACGGTCTTCTCCCACGGGTCGCCCGCGTTGGCCGGCGGGCTGATATAGACGGCGACGCCAGCCGGCTGACCGGCCGTGACCAGCGCGGTGACGTCGAACTGGCCGCGCTGGAACGCGCCCTTGATGTCGCCGACCCGGGTGCCGTTCACCCAGATTTCGGCGATATAATTGATGCCCTCAAAATTCAACCACACGCGCCGGCCGGCGAAGGCGGCGGGGACGGTGAGCTCGGTGTGATACCAGTAGCTGGTGCGCGCGAGGCTGTCGGGGATGATGTTGGGGCGGTTGTTCTCGCCATAGAGCGGCTCGGGATAGACCTGGTTGTTGACGAGCGTCGTCAGCACGGTGCCGGGGACGGTGGCGCGATACCAGGCCAGGGAGGTCGGCCGGGGGCCGGCGGTCCAGAAGGACGAGAAGTTCGGGCGGGCCGGCTCGGTGTTCATCGCCGGCCAGGGCCGGGTCAGGTAGTCGGCGAAGCGCTCCCCGTCCGGGATGACGCCCGACGGCGGAGGGTTCAACGCGGCGGTCGGTGGAAACTTGTAGGGAACTGGCGAATACACCGGTGGCGCGTAGCCGGGCTTGGAAATCTCGGCCCCACCGTCCTTGACGTAAATCGCATCCTGCATGAGCCAGCCAGCGCCGATCGTAACCGACGCGGGCAGCGCCGCGCCGGCATCCGCCGCCGGGAGCGGCCGCGCGGCCAGCAGGCAACAAAGGACGAAGGGAATGCGGAGCGCGAAGACCAGCCGTCGCCCAGGCATTGGCTGACAGGACGGAGTGCGGAATCCAGACCGCAAACCAAACCGGGTGACGCAGACGGGGCGGGCAATTGTATTCAGGGGCATGGGGTCGGGCGGGGATGGTGGGGGTTCAAGCGAGCCAAACCCTGGCCGATAAGTCCAGCCCATCAGGTAATGGGGAACCAGGAAATCCGGTCCGGAAGGTGGAGCGCGGCAGTCCCGACGCGCTTACCCCTGGGAGCCGCGACGCCCCCGTCGCGGTCCTCGCATTGCTCCGTGCCCTCGGATCGCCCTCCGTGTTGAAGAATTCCGCATTCCGCGCTCGGCAATCCGCACTCAATTCATCCAGTGATCCCCCTGCCCTGCCCCAGCGCCCATGGTGATCTCCTCTTCCACGTCGGGCAGTTCCTCCAGCGGGGCGAACCGCTCGGAGGAAAAACCGAGCTCCTGTTTGCCCTGGTGAAACGGGTCGGGCGGGTTGTTCAGCTCCTCCAGCAGCAGACCCACGGTGGCGCTGTCGCCGCCTTTCACGACCTTTTCGCGGCCGAGAAACACCTCGCGGATGGTGTAGGTGTCCCCCTTGACCGGGAGCTGGTGGTAGAGCGCCCGGATCAGCCCGGTGAACGTGTCGTTGATGCAGACGACCTTCTGGCCTTTGATCATGTGAGGGGAGTGTGGGCGGGACGCGGGGCGAGGCAAGCCCATCACCACAAGAGGTGGATGGAGGAAGTGTATTTGGCGTTCTTAATTCATCGCCAGCGATGCTTTTTGCCGAACGTCACGGCCACGATGGGTGAAGCTCGGCGCTAGCGACTGGTTAGAGCCGGTAATTCGAATGACGCGGTCCAATCGAATGCAGAAGTGCTGTCGAAAATCGCGGTCCCAGAAAGCGCGTGGCTCTAGCGGCTGTTGGTTAGAAATTTGGGGCCAACGCTTCCAGCATTCGCGCCTTCTCGACATACATGAGGGTCAAGGTGGCTTCGACCAAATGAATCACGGTGTTGAGGTCAGGCAGTGGCAGTGGGCCATTCTGTGCGATGCAAATACTCGCGCGACCGTCGAATCTCGCCAAAGAAACCATCGCGCCCTTGAGAGTAAGATCTGAGTGCGCCAAGAGCTTATCGCGGAGATCAAGAATCTGCTTATGCAACACGAGTTCGTCCGCGGGCAGCTTCGGCGTCGGAAGCACATATCCGTTCCGGCCCTTTCTGTGGGCTCCATCGGATCGCTTGTAGGGCTTCGCATACTCAATGAGAGCAAAACGAAATGCCGCATCGTATATAACTGCCTTCTTCTCCACGGGGAGCAATTCCTGCAAGATTCGCCAGGTGGAATTGAGCGAATCGCAGCACCCCGTATAATGGACGTATTCCTCTTCGGCGGTCGTCATCTTTGTCTAGCTTCCGAGGTGAGCCGCGCGCACGGGAGGAGCATCGATGAAAGCGAAGCGCGGAGCGGAGTAGGTGCACCCGAAAAAAGGACGGAGCAAGCGCTTTGCTGGCGTCTGGTTGGGCTCTTCAATGGACTTCACCGTACACGCTCACACCTCGGTCACGTTGCCGCGGTAGTGCTGCAGCGGGCGGACGCCCACCGGCTTGTTCCTCAGCGCGCGGATGCCCTCCACCGCGGCGCGGGCACCGGTGATCGAGGTCATGATGCAGACATTGTGGAGATACGCCGCCGAGCGGATCGCGTTCTCATCGCGGCGCGGGATCATGCCCCCGGGCGTGTTGATCACCATCTGGATCTGGCCGTTCTTGATGAGGTCCACCGCGTTGGGCCGGCCCTCGGAGAGCTTCGCGAGCCGCCGCACGGCCACGCCGGCGTCGAACAGCGTCTGCGCGGTCCCGCTGGTCGAGCAAATCGTAAAACCCAGTTCCTCGAGCGCGCGGGCGATCTCCACCGCGTGGGGCTTGTCGGCGTCCTTGACCGAGAGGAACACGTTGCCCGTCACCGGCAGTCCCGGCCGGGCCGCCGCCTGCGCCTTGGCGAACGCCACGCCGAGATCGGCGTCGAGGCCCATGACCTCGCCGGTCGAGCGCATCTCAGGCCCGAGCGCGATGGTCGAGCCGGGGAAACGCACGAACGGGAACACCGCCTCCTTCACACACCAATGTTTCGGCGTGACCTCGCGGGTCAGGCCGAGGTCGCGGAGCTTGGCGCCGGTCATCACCTTGGCGGCGAACTTGGCCAGCGGCACGCCAATCGCCTTGGCCACAAACGGAACCGTGCGCGAGGCGCGCGGGTTGACCTCCAGCACATAGAGCTGGTGGTCCTTGATCGCGAACTGGACGTTCATCAGCCCGATCACCTTGAGCGCCTTCGCCAGCGCGTGCGTGGCGGCCCGCACCGTGGCGAGCATCGCCGGCGAGAGGGTATGGGGCGGCATCACCATCGCGGCATCGCCGGAGTGGACGCCCGCAAACTCAATATGCTCCAGCATCCCGCCGATCACACTGGTCTCGCCGTCGGCGATGCAGTCCACGTCGAGCTCGATCGCGTCCTCAAGGAACTTGTCGATGAGCACGGGCTTGCCGGGCATCACATCAAACACCTGGCGCACGACGGCCTTGAGCTCCTCCTCGCTGTAGAGGATGAACATTCCGCGCCCGCCGAGCACAAACGACGGCCGCACCAGCACCGGGTAGCCGAGCGCCGCGGCGCCCGCGATGGCCTCCGCCTCGCTGAGTGCGGTGCGGTTGGCCGGCTGGCGCAGGCCGGTCGAGTCGAGGATCGCGGCAAAGAGCTTCCGGTCCTCCGCGAGCTCAATGCTCTCCGGCGAGGTGCCGATGATGTTGACCCCGTTGGCCTTGAGGGCGGAGGCCAGATTGAGCGGCGTCTGGCCACCGAACTGCACGATCACGCCGTCGCATTGCTCCTGCTGGTAGATCTCCAGCACGTCCTCCAGCGTGAGCGGCTCAAAGTAGAGCCGGTCGCTGGTGTCGTAGTCGGTCGAGACGGTCTCCGGGTTGGAGTTGACCATCACGGTCTCGTAACCCGCCTCGCGCAGCGCGAAGCTGGCGTGGACGCAGCAGTAGTCGAACTCGATGCCCTGGCCGATGCGGTTGGGCCCGCCGCCGAGGATCATGATCTTCTTTTTGCCGGTGGGCGGAAGGATCTCGTTCTCGTCGCCATAGCTGGAGTAATAATAGGGGGTGAACGCCTCGAATTCCGCCGCACAGGTGTCCACCAGCCGGTAGGTGGTGTGGATGCCGCGGGCCTTGCGGTCGGCGCGCACGGCGGCGAGGTCGCTCTTCAGGAGGTGGGCGAGCTGGGTGTCGGAGAAGCCGAACTGCTTGGCCCGGCGGAGGAGGTCGGTGGCCACCCCCAACACGGAACCCGGCGCCCCTGTCGCGGCCCCGGCCGTCTTCAGCTCCTGCTCCATCTCCCAAATCTCGCGCATCTGGTGCAGGAACCACGGGTCAATCTTGGTGAGGTCGAAGATGTCGCCCACCGTGAGACCCGTCATGAAGGCGTAGCGGATGTAAAAAATCCGCTCCGCGTTGGGCGTGGCGAGCTTGGCGCGGATGGTCTGTGCGTCGGGGGCCTCGTCGCCGCCGAGCCGGCCGCCGCCGCCGAAGCCGCGGGCGCCGGTCTCGAGTGAACGCAGGCATTTCTGGATGGACTCCTTGAAGGTGCGGCCGATCGCCATCGCCTCACCGACCGACTTCATCGCCGAGGTGAGCGTGGGGTCGGCATCGGGGAATTTCTCGAAGGTGAAGCGCGGGATCTTGGTGACGACGTAGTCAATCGTCGGCTCGAAGCTCGCGGGGGTGAGGCGGGTGATGTCGTTGCGCAGCTCGTCGAGGGTGTAGCCCACGGCGAGCTTGGCGGCGATCTTGGCGATGGGGAAACCGGTGGCCTTGGACGCAAGCGCGGAGCTGCGCGAAACGCGGGGGTTCATTTCAATGACAACCATCCGGCCGGTCTCGGGATCGACCGCGAACTGGATGTTCGAGCCGCCGGTCTCGACGCCGATCTCGCGGATGACCGCGAAGGACGCGTCGCGCATGACCTGGTATTCCTTGTCGCTGAGGGTCATCGACGGGGCGACCGTGATGGAGTCGCCAGTGTGGACGCCCATGGGGTCGAAGTACTCTATCGCGCAAATGACGACGCACTGGTCCTTGTGGTCGCGCATGACCTCCATCTCGAATTCCTTCCAGCCCAGGAGGCACTCCTCGACCAGCACCTCGTGGGTGGGGGAGATGTCGAGGCCGTTGGCCACGATCCGCTCGAACTCCTCGCGGTTGTAGGCGCTGCCGCCGCCCGCCCCGCCGAGGGTGAAGGACGGCCGGATGATGAGGGGGAAGGGGCCGATCGCGTCGGCGGCGGCCCGGGCCTCATCCAGCGCCTTGACCGTCCGGGATTTCGCCACGTCGAGGCCGATCTTGACCATGGCCTGCTTGAACAGCTCGCGG
>CAIYUN010000070.1 GCA_903929355.1 uncultured Opitutaceae bacterium | reverse complement strand
CGTGGTAAGATTGTTAACCGTGTAATTGTCATAATCAGTGCCGGGCGTGGTGGCGCCGGTGATGCCGATGCCAACGGTGACGCCCGCGCCGGTGAAGTCCGGATTGGTTTGGGTGATGCCGTCACCAAGGGGGGTCGTGCCCGCAAGGGCATGGAGGGCGAAGAATGAAAATAACGCCGCTCCGAGGAGGGAGAGATTCGAGGCTGCTTGGGCATTGCGCATGGGAGTAGCACTAAAAATGACATGCAATTAGTTGGGTCAAGCACTGGTAAGCGATATCTCCGTGAAATTCTCCTCGTTCCCTGTCGCACCGCAGTTTCAACGAAACTCCGCTGCCTGAATTTGCATGCGATCCCGTCCATGCGCGGTTGGAAATCTTTGGGCTTTTGTTTTGAGGCGGAATCCGCACAGTCACTCCGCTCGCGATCGGAGAGGTGGCAGAGTGGTCTAACGCGCCTGACTCGAAATCAGGTGAGCCCGCAAGGGTTCCGGGGGTTCGAATCCCTCCCTCTCCGCCATGTTTATCAGAGGTAAAAACGGGAAAATGCGCAACGGAAAATCAGGTGAAAGGGTCGGTCCTGTGTCGGGCTTTCATCGTCCCAATTTGCGCACCGGCTTGCGCATTTGTCTTGGCAGGGTGCGTGGTCGGATTAGAGTGCCACATATGAAAACCAGCTTTAAGTCCACCTGGCGCTCCGATCCAGAGATCAAGAACCTGTTTTGGCGCTCGCGAAAGGACGGCATGGAAACTCCAGTTTGGCGTCAACTCGTGGACGGCAAGCCCTGCTCAGTCAAATTGGCCGCGTGTGCGGCCGGCAATCGCGCGAAGCTCCGCAGCCTCATCAGGGAACACCAAAAGACAGAGACCTGGCAGGCCACCCTTCGGGGCCTCGGCCTCGGGCAGGAAAAGCACCCGGTGCCGGAGCCGGTGAAATGCGCCACCTTCGGGGAGCTGTTCAAGGCTTACAAGGAATGGTCGGCCGGGCAGAAGTTTGCCACCCGCACGGTGGGCGAAAACATCCAAGCCATGGAAAGGCTCCTTCGTGGCGCGAGGGGCGAAGACTTCGACGTGGAGGGGGCGAGTGTGGAGATTTTCACCGTTAAGTTGCTGCACGAATTCGCGCATTCAGTTGTGAGCGCTCGGCGCGCCAAGGCGCTGGAGAAGAAGTGGGACGCTGAGAAAACCAAGCGCGGCGTGGAAAGTGCGGAGCGCACCGTCTATGCGACCATTCACCAAGCCCGCAGCCTGTTCAAGGGCGCGGCGCTGGACTCGGCGCAATACGAGCCGCTGCACCTGACGGACCTCGGCCGCGCGCTTAAGGCGAGCGTTGGGAAGAACACGCTGAAAACGTCTTGGTTCATGCCACCCATGGCCGTCGTCAAGCGTATCCTGGAAGACAGCACGGAGCTGAGAAAATCGGACCCGGCTGCTTGGCTCGGGATGCAGTTGGAATGCCTCTGCGGCACACGCCGCGGCTCGGTCGTCGATGCCAAATGGTCTTGGTTCACGGAGCAAAAGACCCTTGAGGGCACGGCGATGTTTTTGGAAGTGCGGCGGGCCAAGGGCGCGCAATCGGTCATCCGATTGAACACCGGCGATTGGGAGGCCCTGAAGGCGGCCCGCGCGGACGTGCTGGCGAAGCTGCTGCCGGACGTGGCGCCGGAATTTCGGGAGAAACAGCCGGCGGCGGAATTCGTTTTGCCGGGGATCAAGCGTTCGCTGCGGGAGCGGATCATGGCCTTTCGGCTCGTGCCGTGGTTGCGCGAGCGAGGGCTGACCGAGGCCGACGGCCGACGGCTGCCAAATCACGAACTGCGCAAAATTTGGGCCACGATGATGAGCCGCACCGGCAGCCACGACAACCTCATGCTGGCGGCGGCTTGGTCGGACGAGAAACTAAAGTGGGCCTACACGGAGCGCGGGGCGGCGGTGGGCCTGTCCATGGCGCAAATGCGCCAGCAGGCGGGGCTGTGATAAGTTTGCCCGCGCGGCCGACGACGGCTGCGCGGCACGGGCTGGTGTCGATGTTGGTCTCAGGCCTTGCGCCACTGGTCCGGCTTGCCTTGCGAGGTGTGACGGACGCGCTCGATACCCGGCGATTTCCCTGGCTCCAGCTTTCGTGCCTGCTGAATCGCCTTTGCTTGTGTGGGGACGATGACACTGGCCGGTTTCGCATCTGGCCCTTTTACGATGTGCACCTCCCCATCTTTTTTGAGGACGTAATCACCCTGCCGAGGTCGCCGTTGTGACGGCGTAGTTGGCGTGGGAACTTTCTGGCGCGGTGGCTCAGACTCCATTGTCTGAGGAGGTGAGGCCGGCAGAGGATGGACTGATAAGGTCGGCTTCGGATGCGTGGCGGCCTCCGGTTCGGCGGGATGGGAAGCGGCTGCTGGATGAGCCAGCTGCCATCGGCGGTTTAGACTTTCAAGCACTTCAGGATGGTGGTGCTCCACAAACATGAATTTTCCCTCTTTGATGCAGATGCTGTCCAAGCTCCCCCCGGTGGAAAGGTATCTGTCAAGGGCGATCAAGAGGTCGTGCAATAACTTGGGTTGATCGACATGCGCCGCGGCTAGGCGCCCGGTGAGTGTCGGGGCGATATAGCCGAGAAAAATGCGGGCAAGCCGGTCAATTATGTCAGGGACGACCTGAGAGGGTGGCTGTTCATGCTTAATGTCGGCGACGATCAAGTGCTGGACATATCGGGAGAACTTTCCGTCTGCGGAGGTGCGGGCACGCTCGAGCGCGAGTTTGTGCAAGGGAGACGGGAGCGAAATCCCTGTTTTGTAGTAGGCTTTTTCCATCGTGGTGTTACTTTGGTTGGTATGGGAGAAAATAGTTGAAAAAACTGCTTGAGCTCGGATATCCGGTAATCCATAGTGCGGGAAAGTAACACCGTGCAAGACGAAAATGAATCCTTTCAGCAAGACCTGGCTCGGCGGATGACCCCCGCCACCCTGGCCACCACGCCACCTTGCGGCACCTGGCGCGGGGTCGAGGACGGGGCGCAACTGGATTTGCCGGCCGAGCCGGCCGCAACTTGAGGGAACCATGAACCCTCAAGCCAAAACAGTGCGCGGCTCCGGGCGGGGTGCTAACTTGACACCAACCGCCGGCGTGCGGTTGGAGCCCACCTTCTCCACGCGCGAGGTGTCCGATTTTTTGGGGCTGAAACGGACGGCAATGATGGCGTTGGCCCGAAATGCTGAGGCCCGTGGTTTGTGGCCGCGTTTTCTAACAGCAAGTGGGCGGTATCGGTGGCCCGCGAGTGCTCTTAACAACTATCAGGCTCGGCTTGCGGCGGCGCGCGGCGTGAACCGGCCACCGGCCGTCCAGGTCCTGATTGGGGGCGCGGTATGAACGACGGTGGCAAGCTTCTCCAGGTCAACCTTGCGGCCGACGCTCCACTGCTGGCCGGCATCGCCCAGCATGGCTTGGCCCTGCCCGGCGGACCTGAAGAATTTTTCCTGGCGGACGTGGCGGACGTGGCGGACGTGGCGGACGTGGCGGACGTGGCGGACGTGGCGGACGTGGCGGACGCGCCCACTTACCTCGCTGCAAGGTTTCGCGCTGCGCGGCCGGATGACGACGCACACGCGGTCAAGCTGGTGAGACAAAGTGGGAGCGCGGCGGAGGTTGCCGGACAGATTTCCCTCCTCGATCGGACCCTTGCCGCAGTGGTGGCGATCGTGGGCGGAGGGATAGACGAGGTTAAAACAAGAGTGAGGAGCGGGTGGCGCGCCGGCTGGAGGTCCGGCGTTGATGATGGCGAAACCGTAAGACCGGTTAAGGTCCGGGGAGACGCCGGCCAAAAGGCCCCCGCCGTGCAACATGGTCCTGATCCAGCGCCGAGCACGAGCACGCCGTCCTCGGGCAATGAGCCGCTCAACCTGATTCCCAGTCAGCCTGAACAGATGCCCATCACCATGTTATTTAATGACATGAGTTTTTGCGAAAGTGGCGATGCGCAACCCGGTGCGCAAATCGGCGGACGGAAACCTTCGGACCGGAGTGCCACCGACGTCGTTCTGGCCGGCGGGCGGGTACTCGTCCTGCTCCTCGGGATCGCCGTCGAGATCGTCAATTGGAAGCGAAATGAGGCCCCGGTGCCGGCCAGGGGCCACACCGAAGGGATTAATCGCACGGAACGCGAGATAGAGGCCTCTGCCGGCGGGCTGAGGCCCAAGCTGCAAGGTGAAGGGGGCACGGGTGAACCATGAGTACCGACTTCAAACTGGGTGACGTGTGGGAGAAGGGGAACACCGTGAGTTGGCTGAACGACACCCTCAAGGCCGCGCGCTGGCATGAGAGGTTGATTTGGGTGGACCGCGTGCATGGGATGCGGCCGGTCTGCCCGCAGCATCCCCGGCTCAAGGGCGGCTACGGCAAATGGCTGGCCGAGTGCCCGGACTTCCCCGGACTCTTCGAGCTAATCCATGGACTTATCGTCAACTGGGAGGGCGGTGCGCGGAAGCCGCTCCCGGAGGAGATTCTGCGCGAACTGGAGCGGATCGCCCGCGAACGCGCCGGGCAGGGCACGCTTTTCTGAACTGAACCCAACACCCGAAATGATCGTCACTCCTGATTTCCTCCACCACTGGAAGACCAAGGCGCTTATCGAGGCGACCGGTCGGAAGGACTCTCCCCTATGGCTCCTCGGGCTGTGGGGGCATTGCCACATGCAACGGAAATGGGAGTTTGCGGATATGCCGCCCTATGTCCTGAAGGCGGTCTGTGGCGTGGACGACACGGTTGCGCCGGAGAAGCTGGTCAAGGTGCTGTCGGAATTGCGGTGGATTTCGTATGAGGGAAACCGGCTGACGGTGTTAGGATTCTATGACGTGAACGCTTCGCTGGCTAAAAACTGGGGCAATGGCTCACAGCCAAAGCGAAAAAAGGTGGAGGGTGATGGCAAGCCACCGCCAAGCCAGGAACAAGCCAACAGCAACCCAGACTTGTACCCCGGCGCGGCTGGCGACAAGCCAGAGGCAAGCCAAGGGGGGGGCGATGGAGGGATTGTAGATGGAGGGATTGAGGGATGGAAAAAGGAGGGAGTGAGCGAGGTGCCGGATGCACCCACACCCACACACATTGACCAAGTTTTGCTTTATGCTAAGGCGCAGGGGATACGACAAGACTCCACACGCAAATTCCATGCACATTACACGGCCCGCGGGTGGCTGATGGGGCAGGCGCAGACCCCCTGCAAGTCGTGGCAGGCCGCGTTGCGTGAGTGGGCCCTGGGCGATGGTTGGCCGGGGCCGGGAAAAACTCCCGTGAAGGGGCCAAATTACGAGCGGAAGCTGACCGGAGGGTATGAAGTGGCGATGCCACCTGAGCCCGTCCCGGACGGTAAGCCAAGAGGACCGGATGGAAAATGAGAGCGCCGTCTGTTGGGCGGGACTACCCTGCCCCGAATTGCAACGCGAAGGGAACCAACAATGAAACACGATCAAAACCAAATGGTGCGGGAACTGCCCCACTCGAAGGAAGCCGAGGAGGCCCTGCTTGGCAGCATCCTCATTGACGGGCCGACGGTGATGGCCAAGTGTCAGGCGGCTGGGATCCGACCAGCGGCCTTTTGCGAAAGGGGGGCTCAGGTGCTTTACGAGCGGCTGGCCGACATGCACGATCGCGGCGTGGCGATTGAGGCGATGACGCTGGTGGAGGAGTTGAAAACCGCCAAGCAGTTGGAAGAGGTGGGCGGCGTGGCCTATGTGGTGCAGGTGAGCGGCCGGATCCCCACGACCGCCCAGGTCCATTATTTCATCGAACAAGTAAAGTTTCTGTGGGAGGCGCGGACGGGAATCGTGCTGGCGCGGACCTATGTGGAGGACATCTACAACGACACGGACGGGAGGGAGGGTTTCAAACGGCTCTCCGGCAACCTGGGCCAGCGCCTGATTATCTTTGGCCGGCGCGAAGAGGCCAAGACCATGGAAGAGCGGGTGGCCGATATTGAGGCGGATGTGGTTGAGCGGATCGAAGACCGGCAGGACAAAAGCCGGTGGCTTTACACCGGGATGCCGACCTTTGACGCGGTGCTGCGGCCGCTGGGTTCGGCGCGGGAGGATCAGATGGTAGGGGTCATCGGCGGATCCTCCCAGGGCAAGAGCGCCCTACTCCGCCAATTTGGGGACCACTTCATCCACTCCGGCCGGCGCGGCGTGGTGTTCACCAGGGAGACGAGCATTGACAGTTGGATCGAGCAGGCCGCCGCCAGCCGATGCCGCGTGGATCTGATGAACCCGGAACGCACCACGCGGGCGGAAAAAGAGGCATTTATGGCGGAATGTAAATGGCTGCGCGAGCAGGCGGCCGGAAAGCTGCTGTGGTGCTTCCAGCACGAGGATAGCACGCCGCTGGGAAGCGTGAAGGACCTGGAGGCGCAATACCGGGCCTTTGTGAACCTGCACGGGCCACCAGATTTTGTGATGGTGGATTACCTCCAGCTCTTCGACGCGGCCAAGCGGTGCAATAACCGCGAGCAGGAGGTGGCCGACGTGTCCCACCGGTTGCAGGCGCTCTGCCGGTCGGCGGGTAATGTTTGGATCATCGCCGCGCAGATGAACGAGACGGGGCTGCGGGAACAACGGACGATCAGACGGGATGAGGACGGCAAAGTGATTCACCGGCTGCCACAGGCCGGGGATTTGCGCGAGAGCCAGGCATTCTTCCACGACCTGGACCGTGCGTTGGCGATCTACCGGCCGCCGGTCAACAGTGCGGACGATGACAATCTGGAGCCGGCGATTTTGCGGCCGGAGCAGTGGCTCTGCCAGATTAAGCGACGGCGCGGCGGGACCGGCGTGAGCAAGTGCTGGTTCAACAGGAGCCATACCCGATTCGAGGAATTTACTCGGCACGAACTGACAGGCGGCTCCGGCAAATCGGATTGGCTCGCATGAGCCTGCGGCAGTAGTCGCGCGCCGGCGCAGCCGGTGTTGTCCGGGTTGCCGGGGTTCGCGCGGCCAGCGGCCGCGCAAGCGCGCGGAGCCGCCAGCGAAGCGGCGCGGCGAGGTTGCGCGGGGCAACCGCGCCGCCTGGGCGGCGGGGGGAAGGCCCGCGAACGAGCGAAGCGAGAGAGCTTGGGCCGCCTGGCGCCGGGCATGGTGATGGCCACCCATGGCGGAACGTCCGCCGCGACGATGACCGCCCGCACACCGGCGACCAGGGCGGGGGCGGGGCCGTGGTTGAGGCGCGGAGCGCCGGTGAAGTAACCAAAGCCTGATGGTGGGCGGCAGGGCCGCCGGACAAATTACCTTTGGGGGTTTGGGCGGCTTTGCCGCCGCTGACATGGATCGGTTTCCGCGCGCGCCGCTGAATGGCTCCCCGCCCGTAGTCCGACCCGTGGCGTAGCGCATAATGCGCCATTATGACCACATGCCGGAGCGAGCCGCGCTCGGGCGGGCGCGGAGGGCAGCGGCCGGACCGACGGAAAACTTGGACGAGGGACGATTGAGCCGCCATTGGCCATAATGGCCCATTATGCGAGGAGCCGGAGCAGCCGGCGTGACAGCGTTTGGCCGTCAGGCCGCCCGTGACGCGGGACGTGGACGGCGGACACGACGCGGGACGTGACGCGAGGAACGCCAGCGCAGTGCCGGCTGCCGTCGCCAGCGCCGGGCCTGGCACCACGGGTGCAGGGTCGGACTACGGGCAGTCGTGGAAAGGCTGAAGGTCTGAAGGCTGAAAGCTGAAGCCGGAGGCGGAATCCGCCATAGCGGACGAGGGCCGCAAGCCGGTGGGGCGCGCGCCTTCTCCGGCAGGGCGGTGAGCGAGCTTGCGAGCGAACGGCTGGAAATCTTCCGCCGCATCGCGGCGCCGGGGTTGCTGGGCGAGTCGGTCCGGGCGGACAAGCGGACGCTTTGCGGGAGCGCAGACCGACCGGACCGTGTCGCCCTGCTGAAGTTGGTTTGGGGCGGGCGACGTTGGTGGCCGGACAATCGAGCAGTCGGCGGCGGTCGAACGGACGGAAGGGAGCGAAGTGCGGGAGTGGAGCGGCCGGGAAGCGGAGGAGCCGGTCTGCCGGATCAGGCGTGAACGCCCGCGGCCCCGTCCGCGCAGCGGTGCGACGCGGTCGCGCTGCGCGTCCGCGGCGCAAGGGGATTGCGGGCGTTCGCGCCCCGGCAGT
>CAIYUN010000069.1 GCA_903929355.1 uncultured Opitutaceae bacterium | reverse complement strand
GCGCTGCGGCGTCGTCGGCGCCGCCACCAGGCGTTCCAACTCCGCGCGTTGATCACCGCTGATATCCACCCGGGCATTGAGTCTGCTCATCGCAGCAGAGTAAAGGCCGCGAATACTCATTGTCACGCTATTAATGAGACATTACACTAGTTGGTCACTGGCCGGACAGCACAGAGGCAGCCGGTGAAGGTGGTCAATTTCAGGGGGGCGCGGATTCCTGGAATGGGCGCATAGTTTGGCTACGGTCGCCGGGTACCTGCTCCCCACCGCCGCGACCCTGGACGCGCTGCTGTTTGCCCAAACCACGAGTCGGACCCGTCCGCTGCCCTCCGGGTTGGAGGTGGCCGCGATGCTCGGTTCAGATTTTGCCGGCAAGAACCTGCCCGGAGCCGATGCCGAGCAGAAGGCGCTGCAGGCCACCATCGCCGCCGCAGGTTCCTCCTTGTTGCACCCACCCCGCAACCGTCCGCCTTCACTGGGCGGAATGTATTTTCACACGCTGGCGGCCTTGTTCCTTTCACCCGACCCAGCCGCACCTGATTTCATGCGGTCAGAGGCGTGGGCGGCCAAGTCCTGCCAGACGGTGCTGGCCGGCTGGGCCCAGGAGCGTCATGCTTGGACTCTTCAGGCCAAGACGAATGTCGAATACCTGAGCGCCGAGGAAACGCCATCAGGCTTCATCGAGCCAAACCCGGAGTTTTTCTCGCGGTTTTTCTCGCTCGTGAAAAGCACCATGGGGGCGTTCGACGACTTGAAGGCCTTTGCCGCAGACAAGGACGAGGAGATTGCCGGCCTCCGTGACGATGCTGATTTTGTGGAGAAGCTAGGTATAACCACGGAACATCCCGACCAGACCAAGATCAGCGAAGATGACCGGGCCCGGGTACACAGCGCAATGAGCCGACTGGACCTCTGGGGAAGCCTTGGAGACAAGGACTCCCGTCCGCTGGCGGTCCGTTTGCGTGAACTGGCTGACAAATTGGCGGCGGGCGGCCCGGAACCGCAACCTTCGTTCCGCCAAGACCCGCCGTTGCGAGCCCGCTGGATGACGTTTTACAGCCTGGTCGGTCAACTCGGGGCGATGGTGCAAAAGCAACTGCGCGGCGCCCCCTGGACCAAGAAAGAGGAATCACTCTTCGAAAGCTACAAGTATATCCTAGGCGAGAGTCACGGATACTACGGCAACTCTTGGGAAACGCCCCGTGACGACGCTCCGCGTTGGGTTGATATCGCGGAAGATCCCAATTCAGGACAAATGCTCGCCGCCGCCATCGGTCGCCCCCGGGCCCTGTATGTGCTCTATCCGTGGCACGGGAAGGACGTGCTTTGTGTCGGTGCGGTCATGCCCTACTTCGAGTATCTGGGCACGACGCGCCTGAACGACAAGGAATGGAAGGCCCGGCTCGACTCACCCGAAGCACCCAAGTCTCCAGGGTGGCTGAAAGCGGTGGCACAGCCTTGAATGGGTGGCTTTCATTTGAGCCCCGCCACGGGTTGAATACCAAAGCTGTATTCTCCCACATACTACGATGTCGGCCCGTGTTGGTGTAACCGACGTTTATTGGTCCTCGATCTCGGTAATAGATCCTTTTTCCGTCTGGGGACAGAGGAGGGTGAAGATGCCGTTGGTTAGCTTGTATGCACCATAGAGACCTATGGCGAATATGCCGCCTCTGTCCCGGTTGGTGGAGTGGGGCAGAATTAATGGATCTTCATGGAGGCGGTGATAGATCAGCCATCCGGCGACAAAGACCAGTAACCCTCCCAACAGCAGCTGTTTTATCCCCTTGTATCTGATCTCGTTGTTCCGTTCGGAATTGAACCCAGCGATGGCCTTGTCGGCCTCCTTGTCGGAGTATCCGTTCTCGATGAGGAAGGTGCGGACATCGGCCGCTGGCTCGCCCCAGATGATCTTTGCCCGGGCCTGCGTGATGGCTTCGTCGGAGGTCATTGGATTACACCCTGATCCTTGGCTTTAATCACCGGGCTGGCAAGCTCGGCGGTGCCATGAGACGCATCCCAGCACCGGATCAAGGTCAACCTGCGGGCAGTTGATCCATGGGCACCAACGGCACCGCCCGACCCGATGGCCACCCTGGCTGGTTTTGAACTACCCCTGTCCACCCTCTCCGGCATCGGGACAGGGGGACAGGGTGGATAGGGTGGGTCGCAAGATCTCTGGCCCAAAGGGAATCGTGAATTTGAACTTGCCGCTCTCGCCGTCCCTTTTTGTCTTCAACCCCAATGCCGCCACCGTTTGCCCCTCCCGTCGTCCTTGAAGGTCATGGCGTGCGCCTGGAGCCGATGGAGGTCGGGCACGAGGCCGGGCTGCGTGAGGCGGCGACCGGCATCCAGATCCAAGTCTACATGAGCGTCCCTGAGCCGGAGAACGCCGTGGGCTACATCAAGGCGGCTCTGGCTGAACGGGAGAAAGGGGTGCGGCAACCCTTCGTGGTGCGGGAACTCGCAGGCGGCCAAATCGTCGGGTCTACCAGCTACCACGATATCATCCCGGAGGTGCGGCGGGTTGAAATCGGGTATACTTGGTATGGCCGAAACTGGCAGCGCACGTACGTCAACACGGCCTGCAAGTGGCTGCTGCTGGAACACGCCTTCGAGACCCTTAACTGCTCGGTGGTGGGCTGGCGCACGGACATCTTGAACCTGATCTCCCAGGCAGCGATTGAACGGCTCGGGGCCAAAAAGGACGGAGTCATCCGCCGGCTGAAGTTGCGGCGGGACGGCACCATCAGGGACACGGTGGTGTACAGCATGACCGACGAGGAGTGGCGCAGCGGGGGGCAGAGCCACGTCTTCGGTCTCCTTCATGCACCACGTTCCGCCAGTGGCCAACCACCGGGCCGTTAGAATTGAGGCCGCCATGGATGGTTCCCGAGTCCCTCGCCGGATACGGGGACAGGGTGGGTCGCCCGTTCTCTGGCCATGACCGTTGAGCGAGGTGGTAAACCGGGTCTTCACCTTCCTGGAGCGGACGCGGAAAGCGCCGGGTCAGTCATTAAAACTCGTGGTGGAAATATGTGCCCAGTGTATCGCCGCGTAGATGTTCAACCAGACCAGACCGGTGAGAGGTAACGCCCTCCAAAGCGAACATTTGCTGGAGAAGAAGGCGATGCCGTAAATCGGAATCAAGGGCAACGTGATGATGCCGACGATGGAAAAAAGGGAACCGACCATGAGGCCTAGTGGCATCCAAACGAAATCTCCCCAGTCAGCCGATCCGACCCTGGGGATGCCGCCACCGAGAACAGCACCGGCAGCCACCGCAAGCACCACCAGAAGCAGACGGCCCGCGACGCTGTGGAGAGCGTCCACGAAAGGTGCCAGCGGGTTATCGCGAAGGGGGCTCATTCAACATGCCGAACATGTTCCATTGGGCGACAACAGGCAAGTGAAACGACCGGTTCCCTCATTGCCAGCACCCAGATCAGCACCGCCTCCCCCCGAGGTCCTGCGCCTTATGTGGAGGGGACGATCAAACCGATCTTTGGCGGGAAAGTTCCAGGAGCCGATTCCTCCTCGAAGTGCGGGATGAGAGGATCGGGCGTTTGCTCGGTGGAAAAATGAGCTGACTCATCGGACCGATCGGCCGCTTCAACCATGTGAATAACGGGGACGGCAGGAGGGTACACTGGGACTAAGAATACCTCGCTCCCAGCCCCGTCGACGGAAGGCGCTATGCTGGAGCCGAGCATCAGGGTGGCCGCAGAGGGCGGCGGAGCCGGTGTGTTCATGGCAGCAAACGTCGGAACCGTCCATTGTATCAGCGGCATTTTCACCTGGGCCCTGTGAAGTTCGTTTTCTTGCGGGGTGACCTGGTGGCGCTCAACGACCGCGATCCCGGCGACCAAAGCGAGCGAGAGACTCAAGATGATGACGGGCTTTCTCATGTTCGGGATGAGGCTGAATGTAGCTGACGGGATTTAGGATGCAAGCAGTGACCGGACTTCAAGGGTCATCCGAAACGGACCAGTCCCCGCACACGTCATTACCCAGGCAGCGTCACCCCATTTGATGAAAACCACCCGCCTCCCGCTTCTCGTTGCCGTCGCGGGGCTCCTCATCGTTGGCTGGGTGGGCTTGCGTGTGGTGGCTAGGGCACCGGACACCAGCCCGGACATTGACCCACACTTGCCGTATAACATTACTGCCTTGAAGGATTTTCAGTCAATGCAGGTCGACGCCTTCAACTCAAGCGAGGGCTTCGGCGACTTCCGCATGGGGGCGCCGACCATGAACATGGGCGCGATCCTATCAGTGCCGTTGCAGTTGCGCAATTCGACCAAGGCCCGATTTGCACGGACGCAGTTTGAGCTCGTCAGTCTGCTGAAACACACTCCTCCGGTGGTCTACGCGTTCACCACCGATCTTAGCGCCACGCACATGGCATTAGTGCTCGGGACAAAACACCGGCCAGCGACCGCGATAGAGCTAAATCTCATGGGTGTGGCTAAGCCTCCACCGCCGACCCGGCCACTTGATGCTTTCGAGGTTGCCGCACTGAAACGGCTGCAGGCGGGCGTGGAGGTCGTGGCGGGCGTGGACCACGGCCAAATGCGGGTGCTCGGGGCGGTGCGGGCGCGGGAATCGTGCGTCAAATGCCATGAAGGCACCAGCGTTGGAACGTTGCTCGGGGCGTTCACCTACTCCCTCGTCCCAAGCCATTCAGGCTGACCGTCGGAGTGGGTGAAAATTGAACCGCCCCGGCCTCCGGGTGCGGTTGGTTGGTCAGGATGACGCCGGCTTCCTCCACCCGCACTGCTCGGGCGAGTGCTGCCGCAGGTAACCGCGCCGGCCCCGTTTCGTCTGGCTTCGTCCTGACCCAAGTTCCCCTGGGGATGACGGGCAGAAGTTTCATGATTGACACCATTCGAGATGCCTTTGAGTCATCCGGTCCATGCCCCTGCTCCCGCTCCCCTGCCCGGCGACCAGACTGGCGCCACCGGGCGAGACTGAAGCCATCCAGCTGGTTCGCGAGCACTTGGATGGCCTGTTTCCCAAGGTCTGTCCCAGTTGCGGCAAGACCTTTGCCGCCTTCCGGGAATATCTCCTGGAGACCAAGCCGCTGGGGGCGCCCATGTCCTATGACGCGGAGCTGGGCCATTGGAACCCCGTGGAACCACTGGGGGCCGCATCGATGGCCAACTGCCCGTGCGGCAACACTCTGGTCCTCACTTCCGCCGGCATGCCGCTTTTCAAACTCTGGCGGTTGCTGCACTGGGCCAGGATTGAGATGGGACAGCAAGGGCTGAGCCAGCAGGAGCTTCTCAGCCAGCTTCGTTTGGAAATCCGGCGGCAGGTTCTGGCCGAAGCAGTTCCGACGGCGAACTAACCTCCGCTGGTGGGCCGCTTTGGACCGGCATTCGGCAGGATCATTTGCTCACGGGCGGAAGCCACGCCTTGACTGCGGCCATCGCCTGCGCGAGCTGGCTGGCGGGCACAAACACCGCGAGCTTGGCTGCGTCCGGATCAATCCCCAGATAGGCCTGCAAGGCCCCGCTGGTCCGCGCCAGCAGGCCGGGCTCCATCTCAATTTCAAAAGGGATCCCGCCCGCTTCCAGCAGCGGCAGCACCTTCATCGCCTCAGGGGGCTCAAACGTGCCCAACTGTTGCATCAGGTCGGAAGGAGGGGACATGGGGGGGTTGAGGGTGAAGGGTTGAAGGGTTGAAAGGTTGAAGGGGTGGACCAAGACTACGGAGCCGCGGGCGCGGTTATAACCGGCGTGGCGGCGGAGTGGCCGAAGAGACCGTGCTGCTTGATCGCCGCGGCCACCTTCTCGGGCACCATCTTCTCCCACGTCGCGTCGCCGGCCTTGATCCGCTGCAGCACGTCGCGCGAAAAGATGCCAAGCATCTCCCGGTCGTAGCCCACAATGCTTTCCAGGTAGTGATTCTCCAGCAGGTGCGCGTAGAGGTTTTGCAGGTGTTCCGACACCTGGATGTTCTTGGCGTTGATGAGCACGCTCGCGGCAAAGGAGCTGCCCAGCGCGGCGCTGTGGTTGGCGTCGGCGCCGCCGGTGGCGTTGGAAGCAACATAGCGGTCGTAGGCCTCCTGACGCATCGGATAGATGTAGAGGCGGACGGAATTGCGAAAAAGCCGGCCGAAGGACTCGAGGATGCCGCCGGGCAGGTTCTCGTAATACTTCTCGTTGAAGATCTCGATGAGGTTGTTCACCCCCATCGCCACCCCGATCATCTCCGAGGTGTACCGGCGGAAGTAGGAGGTGAGCCGGAAGTATTCGGGGTAATTGGAGATGAGCACGGTGAAGCCGATGCCGCCGAGCAGGTCCACGCGGGCAAGGAAGTCGGCCGCGTCGAGCGCGCCGCCCGCCAGGAGATTGTTCATGGTGATCTCCATCAGCACCACGACATCCTTGCCCTTGACGGCGGGCTCCTGGACGAACTGGGCGGTGGCGCAGGCGAGCATGTCCACGTTGACGTTGGTCACCGGGCGGAAACTGCCGCGCTCCACCAGGATCGGGCGCTTATGGAGGATCTCGGAGGGCTGGAGCACATCCCCCCCGGGGCCGAACATGACCGCGTTGGTGAGGCCGTGGCGCACCAGGTGCAGCGACATGAGCCGGTTGTCCACGTCCTGGAATGCGGGGCCGCTGAACTTGAGCATGTCCACCTCGACCCGCTCGGAGCCCAGGTTGTCGATCAGCGACTCGATGAGGCGGCCCGGTTCATCGCGGTAAAAGTACGCGCCGTAGAGCAGATTGGTGCCGGCGATACCGAGCGCCTGCTGCTGGAGCACGGCGTCCTTGTCCCACATGCGAACATGGAGGACGATGTCGCTGGGCGGGCCGCCGGGGGTCGTCTGGAAGCGCACCCCCATCCAACCATGAGCCTCGTTGGTGCCCTTGAAGTTCCGGGTGGAGACGGTGTCGGCGAAGACAAAAAACGTGGTGTGGTCGCCGCGCTGGGCCGCGAGGCGCTCCAGCAGCAGGCCGTATTCATGGTCGAGCATCAGGCCGAGGCGCTCGCGCGAGACATAGCGCGGGGCCTTGCCATAGATGGCGTCGCTGAACGTCATGTCGTAGGCGGAGATGGTCTTCGCGATGGTGCCCGACGCGCCGCCCGCCTGGAAAAACACCCGCGCCACCTCCTGCCCCGCGCCGATCTCGGCAAAGGTGCCATAAATCTGCTCGGCGAGGTTGATCGTCAGCGCCTTGCGGTTGGTGGTGAGTAGTTCCTTTTGCTCGCTCATGGAGGAATAAGTGATGAAGAGCCTGCAGCATGGGGGCATTCCCCGGCGAAGGGAAGCGAACTCGCGCAACTTTTGGGAGTCGGCCGGACCAGGCGGGCGAATCGGCTGGCGCGTGGGCGGGCCGTCCGCCATGCTGGCCGGCATGAAAAACTTTTTCGTCTCGCTCCTGGGCACCCTGGCCGGATTAACCCTGTTCACCGCGGGGTTGATCGGGCTCGCCTGTGTCGCCGTGGTCCTGGCGGTGGCCAACAGCTCGCACCCCGGCGGCAAATCCTCCACCGCGATCGAGTCCGGCTCCTACCTGGTGTTCAATCTCAACGCCAATCTCACCGACACCCCGCCGGATCCGACCAAAGGCCTCCTGCCCGCGCTCCTCGCCGGTGGCAGGGAGGGTCCGCCAACCCTGCAGGTGCGCGCCGTCACCCGTGCGCTGCTCGCGGCGGCCAAGGACGACCGCATCGCAGGCGTGTTCCTCACCGGCCAGCTCGCGCCGGAGGGACTGGGCACCGGCTACGCCGCCCTCAAGGAAGTGCGGGCCGCGCTGCACGAGTTCAAGGCCGCGCACAAGCCCGTGGTGGCGCAGCTGGAACTGGCGGACACCCGGGACTTTTACCTCGCGGCGGGCGCGGACGAGATTGACCTCGACCCGTTTGGCGCGGTGTTCCTGCCGGGGCTGGCCAGCGAGCCGATGTTCTTCGCCGGGGCGATGGAGAAATACGGCGTCGGGGTGCAGGTGACCCGGGTGGGCAAATACAAATCGGCGGTCGAGCCCTTCACCCGGCAGGACATGAGCCCCGAAAGCCGCGAACAACTGCAAAAGCTCCTCGACGACCTCTGGCAGGAGCTGCGGGCCGATATCGCCAGCGATCGCGGACTGCCGCCCGCCGACCTCCAGTCACTGGCCGACTCCGAGGGCCTGATCCGCGCCGAGGCGGCCAAAACAGCCGGCCTGGTGACGCGCATCGCGCACCGGGACGAAATTCTCACCGAACTCAAAAAGCGCACCGGGGTCAAAGACTCCGACCAGCCCTTCAAACAGGTGAGCCTGGCCGACTACAGCGCCACGCTGGACGAGAAAAAGCCCGCCGTCGCGGGGGACCATGTGGCCATTGTGTATGCCGAGGGCACCATCGTGGACGGACCGGGCGGGGAGGGCGAGGTCGGCGGCGAACGTTTCGCCCGCGAGCTGCGCCAGTTGCGCGAGGACGACAGCGTCAAGGCCATCGTGCTGCGGGTGAACAGCCCCGGCGGCTCGGTGACCGCCTCCGAACAGATCGGGCGCGAACTGCAGCTCGCCCGCGCGGTGAAGCCCGTGGTGGTCTCGATGGGCAGTTACGCGGCCTCGGGTGGTTATTGGATCTCCGCCGACGCGACCCGGATCTTTGCCGAGCCTGCGACCATCACCGGCTCCATCGGGGTGTTTGGCCTCCAGTTCGACGTGAAAAAACTCGCCGGTGATTTCGGCATCACCTTTGACCGGGTGAAAACCGGCAAGTTCGCCGACTTTGAAACCATCTCCCGGCCCAAGACGCCGGAGGAGATGGCGGTGATGCAGGGGGTCGTGGACTGGATTTACGAGCAGTTCATCGCCCGGGTCGCCGCGGGCCGGAAGCTCGATCCGGCCAAAGTGAGGGACCTCGCCCAGGGCCGGGTGTGGTCGGGCGCGGCGGCGCTGCCGCTCGGCCTGGTGGACGAGATTGGCGGGCTGGACGCCGCGCTCGCCTTTGCCGCCAAGCAGGGCGGCCTGGGAGACAATTATGCCGTGCGGGAGTTCCCCCGCGCCAAGGAACTGACCGAGGTGGTCGTCGAGATGCTCACGCATGAGACGAAACCGGCGGCCACCACGGGCGGGGTGGTGACGCAGATGCTGACCGAGCTGAAAGCCCAGGCCGGCGCGCTCGAGCAATACAACGACCCCCGCGGGCTCTACGCCCGGCTGCCCTTTGAGCTCCGCCTGCGCTGATCTTACCAGACTTTTAAACTCCGGCCGTGGGATTGAATCCGTGTTCATCCGGGTCCATCCGTGGTTAAAACTTAGCCCCCTCTGTTCCTGATTTCCTGATTTCCAAATTATATTCAAATCTGGAACTCTGGAACTCAGGCCGGACGAATCCCCGGATTCAGGCCCAGCTCCATTATCCTCATCCCTGTCCATCGGTGTAATTTGTGGCTCGCTCCGACTCCCTTCATCCTCCCCTCCCATGACCTCCGAATTGACTCTCCTGGCCGAAGTGGCCGCGACCGAAATCCCGGCCGGCAACCATGCCATGCTACCCGCCGGCACCCGCCTGCACATCATGCAGACGCTCGGCGGAAATGTGACCGTACGCACTGATCGCGGCCTCTTCCGCATCGCGGGCGCGGACGCCGCCGCCATCCAGGGCTTTGATGTGGCGACCCTGACCACCGCGCCGGCTCCGGCCACGGGCGAGTTCAGCGAGGCGCTGGCCTGGGAGGCGCTCAAGACCTGCTTTGACCCGGAAATTCCGGTCAACATCGTGGACCTCGGCCTGGTCTACGACCTCGCCATCGAGACGACGCCAGCGGGCGGACGCGCGCTGGAATTGAAGATGACCCTGACCGCACCCGGCTGTGGCATGGGCCCGGTGATCGCCGAGGACGCGCGCAAAAAACTCGCCGCGCTGCCCGGGGTGGCGACCGTGAAGGCCCACATCGTCTGGGACCCGCAGTGGACCCCGCAGATGATCTCGCCCACGGGACGGAAGATTCTGGGGCTGGAGTGAGGGAGAAAGCACTGGTGGTGCCGGCGAGAAACACTTGAATGTGAGTGAAGATTCACCAAAGTTGATCCCATGACCTTCACGCAAATCGAGAAGACCGTCGCCACGCTCAGGCCGCAGACCCAGCGGAAGCTGATGTCATACTTGGTCGCACTGGAGCTGAAGCGTGACGAGAAGTATCGGGCCGAGATCACGCGCCGGCTAAATGACCGATCGCCAGGCGCTTGGATTCCACTCGAAAAATTGGAGCGCCAGCTAAAGTTGACGCGTTGAGGTGGCGCTTCATTACCAGATTTTCCTCAGCGAACAGGCGACCCTGTTTTTTGCCTCGTTGAGCCGCCGGGAGCAGGTGCTGCTTCACCGATTCATCCGGCGTCTGGCTGATTCACCCCAAACTCCGGGAGATTATCGCGAACCGGATAACGAGGGGAGGATCGTCGAGGTGATCGTCCACGAACGCCACGCGGTTTTGTTCTGGCCCGACCATGCGGTGTCCAAGTTCATGGTGGTGGAACTTCGTGGTGCCGATCAACAGAGCTAGGTTTTGCCGGTTGTCAGTTGGCAACGGCGCAAAAAAGCCCGCCCCCGGATCACCGGGGACGGGCGGAAAGGCACGGGCCAACTGCCGACTCAGGCCTTTGGAAGCAGTTCGTCGATGTTGTCGCTGTCGACGTTGACATCGGCGAAGAGCCAGGTCGAGAGGTAGCGTTCCGTGCTTGAGGGCACGACCACCACGATCTGCTTGCCCTTGTTTTCGGGGCGCTGCGCGAGCTGCAGGGCCGCCCAGATGATCGCGCCCGAGGAGATGCCCACCGGAATGCCGTCGAGCTGGTTGACCTGCTTCGACACCGGGCCGGAATCGGCCTCCTTCACGCGGATGACCTCGTCGTAAATCTTGGTGTTGAGGTTCGCCGGGATGAACCCCGCGCCGATGCCCTGCAGCTTGTGCGGGCCGGGCGTGCCACCCGAGAGCACCGGTGAGGCGTCCGGCTCGACGACGACAATTTTCACACCCGGCTTGCGGGCCTTGAGCACCTCGCCCACGCCCGTCGCGGTGCCGCCGGTGCCGACGCCCACCACGACGAAGTCCACCTTGCCGCCGGTGTCGCGCCAGATTTCCTCGGCCGTCGTCTTGCGGTGGATCTCCGGGTTGGAGGGGTTGGAGAACTGCTGGAGAATCAGGCTGCCCGGGATCTTCGCGGCGAGCTCCTCGGCCCTGGCGATGGCGCCCTTCATGCCCTTCGGCCCCTCGGTCAGGATCAGCTTGGCGCCGAGAATCTTCAGAAGCTTGCGGCGCTCGGTGCTCATCGTCTCGGGCATGGTGAGGATCAGCTTGATGCCCTTGGCGGCCGCGACAAACGCGAGCGCGATGCCGGTGTTGCCGCTGGTGGGCTCGATCAGGACCGTGTCCTTCGTGATCTTGCCCGACTTGATCGCGTCATCGATCATCGCGAAGCCGATGCGATCCTTGACGCTCGAGAGCGGGTTGAAGAACTCAAGCTTGAGCAGCACCTCGGCCTGCGCGTTGTGGAGGGCGGCGGTGCGGTTGAGGCGGACGAGCGGCGTGTTGCCGATGGTCTCGGTGATGTCGTTGTAGATTTTGGCCATGACGGGTTAGGGTTGGAGGTGAGGTGGCAGGTTGGAGAAGAATTCGGGGCGGGAAAAGACGAAATCGGCGGTCGCGTTTCAGATGTGCTCACCCGCGCCGTGGGTCGGGGCCGCGTCAGACGAGGCCTCGGTCAGCCGGCCGTCGCGCACGTCGGCCTCGTAGAACTGGCCGCGGGGGAACAGCCGCACATGCCGGAACATGGCGGCGACCTCCTCGCCCTGCTGGAGATCGAGCTCGCGCAGCCGGTCGCGTGCGACCTCGGCCTCGAAGTGCTCGCCGTTGTCCAGCCGCTCCAGCGTCACCCGGCCGTAGCTGCCGGCTGAGAAGACATGGAGCACCCGGGCGCGCAGCGAATGGGTGCTGCCCGGCCCGCGCTGGAGGTCCACATCGTGCGGGCGCACATACAGCACATCCGCATCGGGCGGGCGGAGTTTGCCGGAACCGGCGGCGAGCCGGTTGACGTTCCCCAAAAACTCGATGACGAACGGCGACACCGGCCGGTCATAGACCTCCTGCGGCGTGCCGACCTGCTCGATTTTCGCGCGGTTCATCACCACCACCTCGTCGGCCAGTTCCAGCGCCTCCTCCTGGTCGTGGGTCACGAACACGGTGGTGACGTGGAGCCGCTCATGCAGGCTGCGGAGCCAGCTCCGCATCTCCTTGCGCACCTGCGCGTCGAGGGCGCCAAACGGCTCGTCGAGCAACAGCACCTTGGGCTCCATCGCCAGCGCGCGGGCCAGCGCGACCCGCTGCCGCTGCCCGCCGGAAAGCTGGTCCGGCAGCCGGCCGCCCAGTTTCTCCAACTGCACGAGCCGGAGCAGCTCGTTGACCCGCCGCGCGATCTCGGGCCGCGCCGGCCGGAGCCGGCGCGGGCGCACCGTGAGGCCGAACGCAATGTTCTCGGCCACCGTCATGTGCTTGAACAGCGCATAGTGCTGAAAGACGAAGCCGACCCCGCGTTTGCCCGCCGACACCTGGGACACGTCCTCGCCGTGAAACAGCACCTGACCCGCACCCGGGTCCGCCGCCGGGTCGGGGAACTCCAGTCCGGCAATGATGCGCAGGAGCGTGGTCTTGCCCGAGCCGGAGGGACCGAGCAGGGCCGTCAGCCGCCCGGTTTCGACCTTGAGGCTCACCCCCCCGAGGGCGGTGAAGGCGCCGAAATGCTTGGAGACGTTGCGGACTTCGATGCTCATGTGGCGAATTGGCGGAGCTCGGCGGCGGCCGCCGCCTCCAGCACGCGGCGGTGCCGCCACTCGACGAGGTTCTTCAGCACCAACGTGACGAGCGCCAGCAGGGTGAGCAGCGAGGCGACGGCAAAGGCGGCCTGGAGGTTGTATTCGTTGTAGAGGATCTCGACATGCAGGGGGATGGTGTTGGTCTCGCCGCGGATGTGGCCGGACAAGACCGACACGGCGCCAAACTCGCCCATGGCGCGGGCGTTGCACAACACCACCCCGTAGAAGAGGCCCCATTTCACGTTCGGCAGGGTAATGCGGCAGAAAGTCTGCCACCCCGTCGCGCCGAGCGTAAGCGCGGCCAGCTCCTCGTCGCGGCCCTGCGCCTGCATCAGCGGGATGAGCTCGCGCGCAACAAAGGGGAAGGTGACAAACACGGTCGCCAGCACGATGCCGGGCACGGCAAAGATGATCTGAAGGTCATGCGCGTTGATCCAGGGGCCGAGCCAGGGATGGTTACCCGTGTCGAGATAGGGCCCGAGCCAACCCTGCGCGCCAAACAGCAGGACATAGACGAGACCCGCAATGACCGGAGACACCGCAAAAGGCAGCTCGATCAGCGTGATCAGCAGCGCCTTGCCCCGAAACTCGAACTTCGCGATGGCCCACGAGGCCGCCAGGCCGAAAACCAGGTTGAGCGGCACCGCAATGCCGGCCGCCAGCAGCGTGAGCCGGATCGCCGCGCGCGCGTCGGAGTCGGCGAAAGCCGCAAAGTAGGCCTGCCAGCCCTTGCGCAGCGCCTCCGTGAACACGACCGCCAGCGGCGCGACCACGAACACCGCCACAAACAACAGCGAGGTGCCGATGAGCGCCGCGCGCACCCACCACGGGTCGCCGAGCGACCGGCGCTGGCGGGGCTTCGCAACATAGGCGAGGGTGGAGACGGTTCCGGCCATGGGGGGTGAAAAAAGGGGCTCAGGCGCGCCCGGGGCGGGCATAGTGGCGTTGCACCAGCTGGACCAGCAGCAGCAACCCGAAGGAGCCGAGCAGCATCACCGCCGCCAGCGCGGTCGCGCCCCGGTAGTCGTATTGCTCGAGCTTGGTGACGATGAGCAGCGGCGTGATCTCGGTGTGCATCGGCCGGTTGCCCGCGATGAAGATGACCGACCCGTATTCCCCGACCGCGCGGGCGAACGCCAGCGCGAAGCCGGTCAGGATGGCCGGCCGCAGCGCCGGCAGGATGATCCGCCGGAACGCCTGACCCCGGGTCGCCCCCAGGGTGGCGGCGGCCTCCTCCAGCTCCGGTTCGAGTTCCTCCAACACCGGCTGCACCGTGCGCACCACAAAAGGCAGCCCGATGAACGTGAGCGCGACCCACACGCCGAGCGAAGTGTAGGCCACTTTGATGCCCAGCGGTTCCAGCCACTGTCCGAACCAGCCGTTCTTCGCGTAGATGGCGGTCAGCGCGATGCCGGCGACCGCCGTCGGCAGGGCAAACGGCAGATCCACCAGCGCGTCCACCACCTTGCGGCCGGGAAACTCGTAGCGCACCAGCACCCACGCCAGCATGACGCCAAACGGGACGTTGAACAGCGCCGCCAGAAACGAGGCCCCAAAGGTGAGCTCATAGGACGCCACCACGCGCGGCGACCAGACCGCCGCCAGGAAATCGTGCCAGGAGAGCCCGGCCGCCCGGGCAAACAGCGCCACCAGCGGGATCAGGACAATCACCCCGAGGTAGGCCAGGGTGAAACCCAGCGAGAGCCCGAAACCGGGCAGAACGTTGCGGTGGGGACGGGCGGGCATCAGAGGTGTTGGGCGTGGGCGATGAAGCCCCGATGGGCGGAAAGCATGGCGTGCAACGCGATTTGGGCAGCCTCGGCCTGTTTGTCCAGCGGCATGAGCGCGGGAGTCTCAAAAATAATCTCAAATGGCCGGGGTTGCTGGTCCGGCGGTGGCGCCAGCACCCCGGGAAAACACTCCGTGATGACACCCTCGCAGGCGGTGAAACCGTCGATGACCGCCCGGCGGTTGCAGGGCAGCACCCGCTCCGAGGCGCGCAAGGCCGGCCGCAACAGGTTCTCGTTAAACACCCGGCCGTGGGCGTAGCCATAGAGGCCGTCGCTGGTGTCGTCGGCGTGCAGCGCGATGACCCCGTCGAACTGCTGCTTCCGCAATTCTCCCTCCAGGATTTGCACCTCGGCCTGCTCCGAGCCGCGCCAGAACTCCCGGTTGAGGTCCAACCCCGCATGATTGTGCCGGCTGCGCCGCGCATAACCGGTGGGATTGCACACCGGATAGCACACCAGATCGTAGCCGGCGGCCAGCGCAGGTTCCGCGGCCAGAAGCTCCAGCCATCGCAGCAGAGCCGTGGACCCGGCAGGCTCGTCACCATGCAGCAGGGCGAAAAAGCCGATCCGCCGCTGGGCGAAGCCGTCGCCGGGACCACGGAAAGTGAAACTAGGTATCGCGTGCGACCGACCTTCCGCCGCAAACGTGCCCGCCAACGTGCCGATCAGGTTGGGGCACTCGTTCGCCAGCCGGCCGAACGACGCGTCCAAATCATCCGGTGCGGTGGCCTCATCTTGGGCGGACGCGGGCCGCAGTCTCTCTCCAACCCGGGGAGGGATTCCTGGTTTACCCTGGGCGACGGGATCGGCGAGTTGGACCATGAGGCGAGGGATGTTTCCCTCAGAGGTGCTGGCCATAGGCCAGGAAGCTGCGGTAGCGGATGATGAACCGCCGGAGGATGTGGGCGACCGCCTCGCGGTGAACCTCGTCCGGCCAGGTGGCGGGCACACGGACCGTCAGCTCAAAGGGCGAAAATGGCAGGTCGTCGGTCAGTGACAGTGGGCCGTCATCCGCCGTGCACGGGCGGCTGGTTTCCCAGCGCACGGGCCAGGGGGCGGTGTCCTCCGAGTTGATGAAGTCGGTCTCGCCTGAAAAGCCGGTCCCGTCCTCAAAGCCACGCAGCCGGACCGTGATGGCGTCTACGTCCCGCGTGGACTCGACCCGCACAAAACCATGGTAACCGCCGAGGCGCACGTCCTGGGCGAGCAGGGCCAGTTCCGGTTCCTCCGGGGCCTGCCAGGGCAGGCCGGACAGAGCACGGTCACGTGACTCCAACAGGCCCAGCACGTCCACCAGCGGGAAAAACGAGATATTGAGGCTTTGGCCCAGGTCGGGGGCGACGGCCAGTCGCTCCACAAAATGCAGCAGCGCGAGCGTGCCGCGGAGATCGCGCCGGTCAAACCCGGCGTAGAATGCCAGCCGCACCGATTCCTCCGCCGTGTGCGGTCCGAAATAAACGAAGCGCGGCACATGATGGTGGCGGGCGCGGTGGAAAAACGGGCCCAGCGGCGAGCCGAAGACAAATTCGGAGCGTTGCACCAGCTGGTACAGGCTCGAGAGCTGCTCGGCCAGCGCGGCGGAGAGCGAAAGGGGCGAGGAGGTGGCGACCGGGCGGGCGACCGCCGGGCGACTTCGGGATGAGGTGCTCATGATGGGAGGCACGGTCGGATTGGTAGGAAATACCGCCTTCCGGCACGCACGCCTTGACGCCAGGTGGCGCGTGCCGGTCGACGGATTGGTCGGGTCTATTTCGTGGTGATCTGGTCAAACACCCCGCCGTCGGCGAAGTGGGTCGCTTGCGCCTTCGTCCAACCACCGAAGACCTCGTCGATGGTGAACAGGTCGAGTTTGGCGAAGCTCCCGGCATATTTCGCCGCGATCGCGGGGTTGCGCGGGCGGTAGAAATTTCGCGCGGCGATCTCCTGCCCCTCGTCGGAGTAGAGATATTCCAGATAGGCCTTCGCCACCTCCTCGGTGTCCTTCTTCTTCGCGACCTTGTCCACCACCGAGACGGTGGGCTCCGCCAGGATGCTCACCGAGGGCACGACGATCTCGACCTTGTCCGCACCGAACTCCTTGACGGCGAGATAGGCCTCGTTTTCCCAGGCCAGCAACACGTCGCCGATCTCGCGCTGCACAAAGGTGATCGTCGCACCCCGGGCACCGCTGTCGAGCACCGGCACGTTCTTGTAAAGCGCGGCCGTGAAGGCGCGCGCCTTGTCCTCGGCGCCCCATTTCTTTTGCGCGTAGCCCCAGGCCGCCAGATAGGCCCAACGCGCGCCGCCGGAGGTCTTGGGGTTCGCGACGACCACGCCAATGCCGGGTTTCACGAGGTCGTCCCAGTCCTTGATATGCTGCGGGTTGCCCTTGCGGACCAGAAACACGATCGTGCTGGTGTAAGGCGCACTGTGGTCGGGCAGTCGGGTCTGCCAGTCGGCCGGGACCAAACCTCCCTTCACATGGAGGGCGTCCACATCGGCGGCGAGCGCCAGGGTCACGACATCCGCCTTGAGACCGTCAATGACGGCGCGTGCCTGGGCGCCCGAGCCGCCGTGCGACTGCTTGATGCTGACGGTGTCCCCCGTCCTGCCCTTCCAATACTTGGCAAAGGCGGCGTTGTAATCCACATAGAGTTCGCGGGTCGGGTCGTAGGAGACATTGAGCAGCTCAATGTCTTTGGCGACGGCCGCGCTCAGCAGTACGGTGGCCAGGATGGCGATCAGATAGGTTTTTGTTTTCATGGGCGATCGGCGCTCAAAACTGGATTTGCAGGCGGGTCACCACCGAGTTCTCGTCGCTTTTCAGGCGCGCGTTGGTGGTGTTGGCGGTCGTCGTGCCGGTGGGCAGCGTGAAGATCCCATGGAAAAAATCCACCGAGGCCCGCACGTTCCGGCTGAGATACCAGTTCAGGCCAAGGCCGAAATCGGTGATTTTCCGGGGATTCGCGAGCGGGTCGGCGAGCGAGGTCCCGGCCGTGGGATCGGGCAGGAAGAGTTTCTTGTCGAGATCGAGCACGTCATACCGCCCGACCACCTCAAAGGCGCCCCAGGTGCCGTCGGCCCAGTTGAATTTCGTCTTCGGCACCACCCCGTTGTAGCTGGAATCCTCACCCGTGAGGACATAACCGGCGCTGAGCTGCCAGGCCCGGTTGGCGATTTGCTCCTCGTTGTTGCCGGCGAGCGAAGGCCGGGCGTGCAGCGTCGAGAGCGCGTATTCACCGAGGAGGCCAAACGGTCCGTTATAATAATAGGCCTGCGGCGAGATCCGCCAGGTGGTGCCTTGGATGACGGAAGTCGCGCGGTAGGCAAAAGCCGTCTGCTGCGACTCGGTCTTGTATCCGGCCAGGCCGGACGCGGGGAGCTGGCGGCCGTCGGTGGCGCCGACGCCAAAGCCGAGTCCCTTCAGCGGCGAATCCGGATCGTTCCGGAACGGCTGGGCAAACAGGCGAACCGCCACATCCTTGTTGTTGTCCGCGTCGGAGTTGACCACCGTTCCGGCGACCACGCCGTTGTTCTGGCCGTCCGGCACCCCGTTGAAAACCCCGATGGCGTAGCTGAGCCTGCCGTCGAACAGGTCGCCGCCCAACTGCACCCCGATATCCCGGCTGGGCACAATCTGACTCACAAAGGAACGTTCGGTGAAGAACCCCGTCCCTTCGGTCTCAAGCTGTTCGAGACCCACCGGTTCGCGATACCGTCCGGCGCGAAGCTGGAACTCCGGGGTGAAGATTTGGGTCACATAGGCATCCAACACGGTGGGCGCAGTGCCGCCAAAGTCCGGCACGAGGAGGAAGGTGCTGTTCTTGTTAAATTGGCCGTCGAGAATGATTCGGGCGCGGCGGATCAAAAACGCGTCGTCGTTGGTGACACCCTTGTTCTGGCTGAAATACCAGCGCAGGTCAGATTGGATGAAGCCCCCCAGATGGAGGAAACTCGCCCCGTCGCCGGTGGCGAGCCGGAACCCTTGGCCGTCGTAGGTGACCTTGGGCGTGTCCTTGGCGGCCACGACGGCGTCTTGATCCTTGAGTTCCTGTTTGCGCTCCAGGACTTTGACCGCCTGGTCGAGCTGGCGGATCTGCTCGCGCAGGGCTTGGATCTCGGCGGAGTTGTCGTCGGCGGCGTGGGCCGACGGGAGACTGGCCCACAGTGTGGTGGCGGCCAGTCCCGCGCGAAGGGCAGGAAGGAAATTTCTCATGGGAGTGTGTTTGTGTCTTTCAAGCGTGCCTCCAGCGGACTGGTCGGTTTGGCGATGGATGTGGTGTTTGGCTGGTGATGCCTCCGGCGTGGGCCGGTGGGCGGAAAGTGGGTGCGGGCTGGTGGTCAGTCGGCGCGAGCGCCGGGCAGACGGGTCTTCTCGGTGCGTTCGATCTGCGTCACACGCCCGTCATGAACGACGAGCTGTACGACCCCAAAGCGCAGCCCCTCGACCTTCTCGCGGACCACCGCGAGCCAGTCAGGGCTGGCCTGAGTGGGTTCAGGGTGGGTGGACAGGCTGGAATTGCTCATGGTGGATTTTGTCGTGAAAGGTGGAATCAGTTCGCTTGCAGGGGCGTCGCGAGCCGACGCCCATCATCTCAGATCGTGTAATCCGGCATCAGGTTGGAGAGGAGGCCCTCGACGGGATCGAGCCGCGGGTGCGGTGACCGGCCGCGGTCGGTGAAGCGGGGTGCCCGTTCGGCCCGGGCGGGCGCGGAATAGGGCAGCGGAAGGTGGTCGCGCCGGAGTTTGCGCAGCGTGACCTCAACGACGTCCGCCAGCGTGTAGCGGTCGAGGATGCCGGCGATGGCATTGCGCACGTCGAGCATCAGCATCCGCAGCCCGCAATGCTCCTCGTCGGGGCAGCTGCATTTCTCGTAGGCGCTTTGCGAGACGCAGCCAATGGGGGCGAGTGGTCCCTCGAGCTCGCGAACGACCTGCCCGATGGTGATCTTGGCCGCAGGCAGGGCGAGCCGGTAACCGCCGAACTTGCCTCGTTCGCTCTCGATAAAGCCAGCCTCCTTGAGCGTGTGCATGATCTGCTCGAGAAACTTGGCCGGCAGGCGCTCCTTCTCCGCGAGCTCCGTGACCTGCACCAACGGTCGCTTCGCCTCGGCGGCAATGCCGAGGGCGATGAGGGTGCGAAGGGCGTATTCGCCACGTTTGGAGAGTTTCATAATGCCTACTTGTTTAATATGCTTTCATCTGATGTGGATTAAGTCAAGAGGGAATTTTGGGATTTTTTCCTCTAATCTTCGCTTATCATTTCAGGGCAGAATCCTTCGCTTAATCGGCTTTGGAACAGCATGAAGCATCACCCATGCGGGTTCTTCGCTATTTCCTGTGGGTATAATCGATGGGGCCGGTTTGCTCAGATCATTGGCTTCAGGTAGCCAAGGTAAACTACGGCGAGGTCGCCGCAGTTGAGGGGGACAGCCCAGTGTTCCATCCCCTCCAAACGCAGCTGAAGTCTAAACTTCAAGCGCGTTTGGCATAAATTACCCCAGGCGTTGGCATCATTCTGTTTCCGTGCATATCTGTGTAATTCGTGGTAAAATCCGCCTGCCGAATTTAACCTGAGCGTGGATCGGCGGTTCAAGCAGCGTCATGCCCCTGCCGTGGCCGGCCTCACCGCTCCGGAAGCCACCCGAACTGCTGCAGAGCAAGGGGCGGCGTCAACCCCCGCCGCCGGGGAAGCCGCCGTTCTGGAAGCTCTGGCGGATTTGCTGGTCGCGGGCCTGGAGCTGTTGGTAGTTGGCGTCGCCCAGCGCGGCCTGAAGCGCCTGGTTGGACGCGGCCTGCGCCTGGTCAATTTGCTGCTGAAACTGGCCGGGGCCGGCGGCGGGATCAAACCCGCCCTGTTGGAAAGCGTTCTGGAAGATCGCCGCGACCGCCTGGGACCGTTGCATCATCAAGGCGTCAACTCTGATCTGCTGCTCAGGCGTGAGGTTCATCTGGCTGAAAAGGTCGCCGTACATGTTGTCGTTCATCTGCTTCATGCGCTGCTGCATCATTGCCTGAACCTGGGGATCATTCGGGTCGAATCCACCGAAGCCCTGCGGGGGCGCGGGCGGTTCCTCCGCAGCCGGGACCGGTTCCGGCGCGGGAGGCGCCTCGACCTCGGGCGTGACCGGCCTGGGTTTGGACAGGGCGACCACGACCGGCGGCGGCACGGGCGCGGGGCTTTGCAGAAACCAGGCGACACCGGCGACCACGCCGCCAAACAAGATGAGTCCGAGGATGAACGACAGGTTGGATTTCCTGGCGGTGGGTTGGATTTTCTTCATGGGAGAAATTGGACGGAGGAGCCTGATGTGCCGGAGGGGAGTGGATCGTGGCTGCAAACTCAATCGCTTATCTTCGCGGCTGCCTCAATTGGCCGCGGGATCGTCCGGTTCGCCGGCGAAAAGTTTCCACTCGTGGTCGATCCGGCCCAACAGGCCGCGCCAGAGCGGCTCGCCGGTCTCGCCGGTCAGTGCGTCCGGGGTCATGGGGCAGACCACCCAGGCGTTTTGCTTCAGCTCCTTCTCCAACTGCCCGCCGGACCAGCCCGCATAACCGAGAAACCCGCTCAGTTTCACCCCCGGCTGGCCCTGCAATTCGGCCGCCTTTTCGGGGTCGAGGCCGAACATGATCTGCAGCTCCGCCTGATCCGGCTGCGGCTGCCAGGCACACAACACCAGTTGTCCGGTCTGCACCGGACCGCCGGCAAACAAGGGCACGCTCGCCAGCGGGCCGAGTGCGAACTCGCCATTCAGGTCGGCCAGTCGGCGCTCCAGCGGCCGGTTGAGGACCACCCCCATCGCGCCGGCACCGTCATGCGCCGAGAGCAAAATCACCGTGCGCCGAAAATTCGGGTCGCGCAGCGCCGGATGCGCCAACAGCAGCGAGCCGGCGGGCACAGCGGGGATTTTGGCGGGACGGCGGACGCGCATGACAGGACGGGTGGAAACCTTCAGGTTAGCTGCGTCACCCGCACCCCTGCATCGGTCAGCAGGGGCGTCACCAGTGGGTCGTTGTGGTAATCGTGCCGATAGCGGACCTCCGCGATCCCGGCTGAGGCGAGAATCTTCGCGCAGTTGATGCACGGAAAATGGGTCACATAGGCGACGGCGCCCTCGACGGAGCTGCCGCGCCGCGCGGCGTCGGCAATGGCGTTCTGCTCCGCATGAACGGTCGCCTGCTCATGCCCGTCGCGGGTCCGCGAGACATGCGGCGTGCCGGGCAGGAACCCGTTGTAGCCGGCCGCGATCAGCCGGTTCTTCCGCCCGCCCGCGCTCACCAGCAGGCAGCCGACATGCAGCCGCTCGCAGGGGGAGCGCGTGGAGATGAGCACGGCGGTCGCCATGAAATAGTCGTCCCACGACGGCCGCCCCGTAAACCGCGCAGCCGCCGCCTCGATCAGATCGACGGCGGAGGCAGGCGCGGCGGACACGGCGGCGGCTTTGCTCATGGCCAGATGCAAACAACCCTCCGGCCCGGCGCAAGCGCGGGATGCGGGCCATGGAAAACGACTCGCCCCCGCGCCGGCCGCCGGCCAACCTGCGCCCATGGCTGCCCTCACCCAACTCGTCGCCCACTGCGACCAACGCACCCGGCGTGCGGCCTTCAAGGACGCCCCTGGCGCCTGCAACGGCCTCCAGTTTGCCAATGACGGCCGCGTCACCAAGATCGGCGCCGCCGTGGACGCCGGCCTCGTCCCGTTCGAGAAAGCCGTGGCGGCGGGTGTGGACCTTCTGCTCGTCCACCACGGGATGTTCTGGGACGCGACGCGCCCGCTCACCGGGCCGGCCTACGAGCGCGTCGCCACGCTCGTGCGCGGCAACTGCGCCCTCTACTCCAGCCACCTGCCGCTCGATGCGCATCCCGAACTGGGCAACAACGCCCTGCTCGCCCGCCAGCTTGGCCTCGCGCCCACGCGGCCATTCCTGGAACGCGACGGCGAAGCCATCGGCTGGATCGCCCGTTCCCGGCTCAAACGCGCGGCGTTGCGCGTCAAACTGGAGCAGCTCTACCCGCGCGTCATCGCCATCGAGTACGGCGGCGGGTCGCCGGGGGCGGTGGCTTTTTGCAGCGGCGCGGGCAACAGCGCGGTGCCCGAGCTGGCCCGCGCCGGGGTGGACACCTTGGTCACCGGGGAACTGCGCGAAGAGTGGTTCAACGTCGCGCAGGAACAGCGGCTCAATCTCTATCTCTGCGGCCACTACGCCACCGAGGTCCACGGGGTGAAGGCGCTCGCGGCCGAGCTGGCGAAAAAGTTTCGCCTGCCTTGGGAGTTCATCGCGACGGACAATCCGCTGTGAGGGGTGGCGCCGGCATCCCTGCCTGCGCCGAAGCGAACGCAGGCAATGATGCCTGCGTTGCCTCACCCGGATCGGAGCGGCGGGCCCGGCGGTCCCGCCCTACCCCGAAGGCGGGCAAGGATGCCTGCGCTACTTGAAAAGAGGTTTTGCCCTTTGGCGAATTTTCGTGTGTTTCACAGGCACCCTCATGAAAAAGATCGCCATCCTCAACGGCCCCAACCTCGACCGCCTGGGCAAACGCGAGCCGGAGATCTACGGCCGCGCGACCCTGGCCGACCTGGAGAAGAAGCTGCGCGCCGAGTTCAAGGGCGAGGCCGAGCTGCTCTTTTTCCAGTCCAACCATGAGGGCGAGCTCATTGACAAGATCGGCGAGCTGGCCGACGCCAAGGTGGCCGCGCTCGTGCTCAACGCCGGCGCGCTCACCCACACCAGTGTGGCGCTGCGCGACGCCCTGCTCGGCGCGCACCTGCCCGCCGTGGAGGTCCATATTTCCAATATCTATAAACGCGAGGCGTTCCGCCACACCTCGCTGACCGCGCCCGCCTGTGTCGCGGTCATCACCGGGCTGGGCCTGGAAGGCTACTTCGCCGCCGTGCGCTTCCTGCTCCAATCGTGAGCGCCGCGCCCATGCTGGAACCCGCCGCCCCGGCGACGCCGAAGCCGGGTGAGGACGAAAGCTGGCACGTCTGCCACACCCGGCCGCGCTGTGAGAAAAAGTTCGCCGCGCTGCTCGCCGCCGAAGGTTTCGAACATTATCTGCCGTTGATCGCCAGTGTGCGCCGCTACGGCGCCCAGACCAAACGTTTCAGCAAGCCGCTCTTTCCCGGCTATGTTTTCGCGCGCTTCGGGCGCGAGCGGAAAAGCCGGGTTTACCAGCAGGATCTGCTCGCCCGCGTCATCCCGGCCGGGGACGAGGCCAAATTCCTGCGTCAGCTCGCCGATGTGAAGCTCATCGTGGCCTCGGGGCTGGAGCTGAGCCTCCACCCGCTCATCAAGCGCGGTTCGAACGTGCGGGTCATCAGCGGGCCGCTGCGCGGACTGGTCGGCGTGGTGGACGACCCCGCCAACCCCAAGGGCATCGTGCTCGCCGTGGACGTGCTCCAGCAGGGTCTGCATGTGCGGATGTCGCTGGCGGATTTGCAGGTGCTGCCGTGAGGCGGCGGAGGGCGGAGCCGGTCTCCGCCCCTACAGGAACCGGCGGCCGACGAGCCACCCGAGGTGCAGCACGTGCAGTGAGGCGCAGGTGGCGAGCGCAGCCGCGACATCGTCCAGCACCACGCCCCAGCCCCCGGGCAGATCCTGAAGTTTTTTGATGCCAAGCGGCTTGAGGATGTCGAAGAAGCGAAACAGGGCGAAACCCGCCAGCAGGATCACCAACGGCGGGGCCAGATCGGTGAGCCACCGCCAGGCGAGGAAGCAGAGGGGCATCGCCACAAATTCGTCGAGGATGATCATGCCGGGATCCTTTTGCCCGAGACGCACCTCGGCCTCCCCACAAACGCCGACGGCGAGCCAGATCATCAGCGCGTTAGCGACCAGGCTTTCCAGCGGGGTGTGCAGGCGGAAGAACAGGGCGAACCAAATCACCCCCGCCGCCGCGCCCCAGGTACCGGGCGCCGGCAACCGCTCGCCCACGGAGCCGAGGGTGGCCAGGTTCACGATCAGCGCGGTCGGAAACGCGCGCGGCCAGGCGGGTTGGGAAAACTTCATCGGGGCGGTTCGTCGAAAACGAGCGCCTTGTGCCGCTCAATATAGCGCCAGCCGAACCACACGGCGAGAAACGTGCCAATAATAAAGCCGATGAGACCGATGTTGTGCACCAGCTCTATCACCGGGCCGAAGTCGGTGCCCGGCAGCAGGGGCGCCAGGTCGCGCTCGAGCATCGGGGTCGCCAGCAGGAAGCCGAGGGCGATAAGTTGGGTGAGCGTCTTGGTCTTCCCCCCGCGGTCCGCCGGCACCACGACCCCCTTCGACGCCGCCGCCATCCGGATGCCCGACACGAGAAACTCACGGCCCAGGGTGATGAGCACATAGGCCATGGGCAGTTGGAACTCCCGTTTTTGGTCCACCATCGCCACCATGATCCCGAGCACAAAAATCTTGTCGCTCAGCGCGTCCATGAACTTGCCAAAGGTGGAGACGAGCCCGCGCTGGCGGGCCAGGTGGCCGTCGAGCCAGTCGCTCACGGCGCCCAGGATAAACAGGACAAAAACCAGCGACGCGGCGCCGCTCCATTCCTCGCACATCAACCACACGATCACGAACATCAGCGGGATGCGCGACAAGGTGATGAGGTTGGGCAGATTCATGGCGGCGGGCGTACGGGAGCAGACCTTCCGGCCGGCGCGAACGCAAGCGCGGAGGGGTGGGGCCTTTGAATTGATTGTGGGCGGGGGGCGCCCCCACCCCGCATTTCCGACCGGCGCGGGGTGAGGGCACCCCGCCCATGTCCACCTTGAAGCTAAGTCACTGGAAAACGTGGACTTAGTTGTGGGTTACTTGTTTAGAACGGGCAGGAGGATGCAGGCAGGTCCAGCGAATGCAAGGGGAATTCAGCATTTCTGGCAACCTTTTGGCAACCTTGGCTGGCACCGTGCGTTTGCTCAGCGCACTTAGCATGCTTCTGAAGGCACGGACCGATGTGGCGGCCTTCGCCAGCCACGACAAGGACCAGCGTCATTAGGTGGGATCCCTCGACGAGATCCCGGTGTATCCAGGAAGATACGACGTAATCGACCGGGGTTAGGCGCTTGCCATGGCCGCTTTAAAGAGGACGCCGAAGCGTTCGAGGGCGTTCACTTGCGGGCTTCCTCGGTCTCGGGGAAACGCGCCGCAGGCAACGGCCGCAGGAGCGGGCGCTCCTCGGCGAGCTTCGTCTGGCGCAGTGCGTTGGCGCCCTGACACACGCCGGCCACGAACGCGGCGTAGGCGGTCGGCGAAGCGAAGTCGCGGCTCCGGCGCAGGATCAGCTGGTTTTTAAGTCGGCGCTTGAGCACGCCCTGCGCAGCTTCGATGTCGCCGTTCTGATTGGGGCAGGCGACCCCGATTGTCCGTGGTGCGAGGCCGAGATGCGTGCAGAGTGCGACATAGTCGGGATTGAATCCGCGGCGGCTCGCGCCTCGAAAAAGTTGATGCGTCGCGGTCGAACTCTGGTCGGTTTGGGAAAACTTCGGCACACCGCCGAGCGCCCAGAGCGAAGCTTGCAGACCGCTCTTGAGCGACAGGGCCGATTCCGAGCGACACGGGATCGCCCACTCCCAGTTGGAATAGGGCAGGACCGAGTGGCAGAGCAGGTGGGGAAACGCTTCGCCGGCGATGGTCACAAGGAGTTCGTTGGCGTGGGTCCAGTCGGTCTGAATGCACTCGGCCGGCAGGTGGACTTGGGCGAAGAACACCTCCCTGGGTGGCCCATGCCGGCGCAGCCAGTCGGCCACGCGGCGTTGAAAGGTGCGGAGCGCCCTGCCGTCCACCTGAACGTCGACCGGCGTGGTTTGCTCAAGCACGAGGTGCTCGAAGAGCGCCTTGGCTTCGACCTCCGGGCTCGTTTCGAGCCACTTCACGGCTTCCGGCCAGATCGCCTTGAGCGGATCGGGACGTGTCCGCCACTGGTGCGGTCGTGCGAGGGCATCGGGTCCGGCCTGGGCCGTCACGTACCGGCGAGCGGTCT
>CAIYUN010000068.1 GCA_903929355.1 uncultured Opitutaceae bacterium | reverse complement strand
GTCCGGGAGGAGCCGGTTCGGCTCCTCCGTTCCTGCTTTTTCTCCACAACTTCTTGCTCGTTCATGGTAACACTCCTGTTTCATTGGAGTGTCACCCTATTTTCGCCTCAGCCTGTGTCTATGATCTGGTAGTTAGCACAACCGGAACGCCCCGTGCCGGAACCGGCGGCAGCGCTAATTAACGTGGCCCAAGCTTCCGAGGCCGACCCCAAACAATAACACCATGCAATCCATCTCGCTCACATTTTGTGAATCGTTGGAAACGGATCTTGCCAATATTGCGGAATCTAGCGGCCAGGGGTGGGCGCTCATCGCGCGCTATGGTGACCACCCGCATCCCGGCCCGCCAAGTGCGGCGAAGCCCATGCTCCAGCGCTTCGCGCTGACCGACGCCGAGGCCTTGGTGGCGAACTTCAACGCGGGCGCGAATCGCATCCGTCGCGCAGTCGTGGGAGTACCCATCTACGATGGTCATCCCGACGCAGACGGGTTCGAGAGGATTTTCCCCGATATTCGGCCCCACGGCACCTTTGCCGAATTGGCCGCGCGCGACGACGGCCTCTATGGCCGTCCGATCCTCACCTCCACCGGCGGTCGCCTCGTTGAGGACGGCAAGGATCGGCTCTCCCCGCTTTGGCAGTGCGAGCCCACGGGCGAAACGCTCCACGGCCGCGCGGTCGTGCGGCCCACGCGGCTGCGGTCCGTCGGGCTCGTGTCCAAGGGAAACATCCCGGGGCCGTCCCTGCTGAATGCCGCAACCAACATTTCCGGGGACAACCCACCCGGCGACACCCAAACCATGAAAACAAAACTGATCGAACTCCTCGGGATCCTCGGCGTCACCGCCGCGCCCGACGCCGACGATGCCGTTCTCGGCAACGCCGTTGACCAAGGCCTTGCGGCCGCCACGAAGAGCAAAACCGACCTCGCCACCGCCACGACCGACCTCACGGCTGCCCAAGGGAAGATCACGACGTTGGAGGGGGAGAAGACCACGCTCGCCAACACTGCTGCCACCGCCGCGACGCTGACGACCGACCTGGCCAACGCCCGCACCGCACTGGCCGCCGAACGGCGGGAGCGCGCCACGCTGGTGGTCAACGCGGCCTGGGCCACGGGTCGCCTGCCCGCCACTGAGCGGGAGGCTGCGGTGGTCGCTTTGTGCAACGCGGCCGACTTCTCTGCCGAGTCTGCCCGGCTCGCCGCGCGCCCGAAGATCCTGAAAACCGAAAGTGCCGCCGATGCGCTCGGTCGAAAACTCGGCACTGATGCCCCAAAAGGGCAGCAGGTGCTCGACTTGGTCAACGCCCGGATGGATTCGAAAAAGGAAACCTACGAGGCCGCCTACGCCCACGTGATGCTCACGCCCGAATACCAAGCGCTGATGGCTCCGGCTACCGGTGCCTTACGGTAGGGGCGACTCTCCGAGCCGCCCGCCCCCGATTCCGAACCAATCTCAGATAGAGAATCCAAAACAGGAAATCACCATGCCCGAAAAAAATAAACTCCAGCAGCTCGCCGACGACAAAATCGCCGCCGGCCTTCCGCCAGCCGACGCCTACGAGGTCGCCCAACGCCAGATCGAACACGACGACCGCCTCGAACAGGAGGCCGTAGAGGCCGCCGCCAAGGCGACCAAAACCGCCAAGGGCAAGCCCTCCACACCTGCGGCGGACACCAAGTAACTGCGCGCTCCACACCCAGAACCACGAAACAAGGACCCAGAACCATGAACACATTGTACATCCTCATCCTCCTCCTCGCCACGCTCATGGCGACCGCTCTGCCGGTCGTCTGGGCGGGCCTCACATTTCTGCCATCGCCGCGCGACGGCACCGCAAACCGCAAAAGCCGGTCCTACACGCCGGCCCGCGAACTGCCATGGCCGCAACGGCTTTGCTTTCACTTTGTGTTGTTTGTAATCCGGCACATGCCCCGCCGCCGCGGAGGGTTATTCCTGGCCAACTACAACAGCGCGGAGCACCTCTCGGGGAAAATCAGCTATTTAGCAGACAATCCGTTTGTCGTCAGCGCCGTTGGTACGCGTTTCCTGATCGCCAAGATCGGGACCGACGACGCGCATATCGACCTCTGTGGCGCGGCCGATGAGCCGTTGGGTGTCTGCACCGACGCGCCGGTCGCGGGCGAGACTGCGAGCGTGGACGTGTTTGGCTCCGCGCCCGGCACCAAACGCTGCATTGCCACGGCTGCCATCGCCACCGGTGCCGACATCTATACGGCCGCAGGGGGCCTGGTGCAGGCCGAGCCGATCGTGGCTGGCACCTACTGGATGATCGGACGTGCGCTCCACGCGGCCTCTGGCTCCGGTGACGACCTTGAGTTCACCAGTTGCAAACCCATCAAGGTCGTCGTGCTGGCGGCACTGGCCTCGGTGCCAAACGCCACGGCCGCCGCCGTGGACCTCGCCACCGCCGAGGCATTGGCCAATGCGCTGAAGACGAACTACAACGCTCTCCAGGCCGACGTCGCCGCCCTCGCCACCGCCATGGCGACGCCCGCCCTCATCAAGCACCTCTAAAATAATGGCTGTAGGCTGAGGGGCTGAAGGCTGCACATGCCCGAGGCCCTTCAGCCCGGCGGCCAATTCTCTGCGCCTCCCGACCTATCAACGATAACACCATGACACCCAGAACCACCAATCCCACGCGGGCCAATTTGCCCGCCTTCCTGTCCCTGGCCAACGCCGACCGCACTCCATTCATACCGACCGGTGGCGATCTGCGCCCTGGCGAAATCTACGCGCTGGGCAACGATTCGCGTTTCACCGAGGCTCATTTCAGCGAGCCGTTGACCACCTTTGCCACCGGGTGGAAAGATCCAAATAAAATTGAGGACGCGCTGGAGTTTTTCTGTCCGCAGACGCCGGTTCCCGGCCGTCTGTTTGAGTGGAAAAAGGCCGTCAACGCCGAAGAGTTTTTCTCCGAGACTGACGACGTGCGTGCCATCGGTGCCGACTTCAAACGCGTCGAATACACCGGCGTCGATGTCACGGATAAGACACTCAACAAGGGTCTGACGATGCGGGTGGATCTGGATCAGGTTAACACGGAGGTCCCTGGCTGGGAAAACCGCTACATCGGCAAGCTGCTCCGCCGCCTCATGCGGAACGACCTCCGCCGCGCGATCTCACTCCTGAGTGCCGCCGCGACCAACACGGCCAAGACCTGGGACAGCAATGCCGATCCCGACGCGGATGTCGTCAACGAGGGTGCGCTGGCCGGCGATCAGGTGGGCTTCCAGTTCAACCGCGTGGGTTACGGCCATACCTCCTGGCTCAAGCGGTTTGCCTCGCTGCGCACCGGCAGCAACGCGGCCAAGTTTGGCACCAGCGGTTTCACGCCCCAGCAACTCGCCGATCTCCTCAGCGTGGACGAGGTCTATGTCTCGCGCGAGCGGTACCAGGCCACTGCGGCGAACAAGACGCAAATGGTCGCCAACCTGGTGCTCATGTTCTACGCCGCCGCCGGCATGGACACCGAAGATCCGAGCAACATTAAGCGGTTCCTGTCGCCGCCGCCCAATGTAGTCACGGGAGGCAGCCAGTTCGCCCGGCCGGGCGGTGGACTGGGCGTCAATGTCTACCAGCAGCAGGTCAGCAGCAAGATGGTGGACCTGACTGTCGAGCACTACTCGAAAATCGTCATGACGAGCACGCTGGGTGTGCGGCAGTTCACGGTCAGCTGACCGAGTGGTTTCTTCCGGGCGGCGCGCACGGTGCGCGCCGCCCCATGGAAACCACCACTCTATTTCAACCTCTCAACGCTTCCGACCTTCAACCAACCGCCATGACCTGGATCAATCTCACCGCAACGGATCTGCTCGCCACCGGTCACAAAGACCTCGTGGAGGCGGCATCGCGAAAGGCGACCGCGCTTGGGCAACCTGATCCGATACCTGCTCTGATCCAGAATACCATCGCGGAGATCAACAGTCAGATTGGCTTCCGCTCGCCGGGAATGGTGGACGCAGATCCAACGAGGCTCGCGCCAAACCTGAAGTCTGCGGCGCTCAAAAAGATCGGTCGTGAACTCAAAGGCCGCTTACAGTTGAAACTGAACATCGACGAGGTCTCCGACGAGAAGAGCTACCAAAAACTCCTGCTGGAGCTCCGCGAAGGCAAAGCCCCGGTGGACGCAACGGATAATCCTGTGGCCGGGCTGGCGCAGCCGGCCGGGGGCACCGGAGCGGCGCTGGTTACGCATTCAAGACGACGCCTGACAGAGCGCACGCTGCGCGGGATTTGAAATGACTCTAAGTCAAAAGGTTCCTGCCTACGATTTGCTCTTGCAGCCAAAGCCAACCCATCCATTTTCCCCCGCTCTTTAATGAAAAAACACCTCTTCGCGGTTCTCCTGGCCATCATCGCACCCATCGCCCGGGCCACGCCCATACTGTTGACCTTGGATCTGAGCGATCCCACCCATGTCATCATCACCACCACGGGTGCCGATTCGGCCATCACTCCCGCAGGTTCTTTTGATATGTTAAACGATGGCGTGGACCTAAAGGGGTTCCTCACGGCTGGCTCAAGCAATTCCGCCCTCGCCATCAGTCCCGTCAGCAACACCTTGGAGCCGTCGGGTACCGGGGGTGTACTTTTTGACAGCTTCTATTGGGACGATCTCACGACAAAATCGACCACCCAAGCCTTGGTGGACTTGGGTCTTTATCGACTCGCAACACCAATAACACCCGAGGTCTTCAACACCTCCACGCCATCCTTCGTTGGCTCAATGGTGATCGACATCAGTTCAGAAAAAGCCCGGTTTCCGGGACTGAATGCAACCGGAAACATCGTGGCGGGCTGGTCCGGCGACACTCCTAGCGGCACGATAGGCACTTGGGAGGTCATCGCCGTGGCCATTCCGGAGCCCGCAACCTCCGCTATGCTGGGGGGCGCGCTGACGCTCATCGGCACGGTCCTCGTGCGGCGTCGCACATCGCGCGCAGTCGGCTAATCCAGCGTCTGCCGGTAGCGTTTCACGGCGATGCTCATCACGATCACCACGAAGAGCAGGATCGGCCAGATTTCCGGCGCAATCTCCGCCAGCCCGTTCCCTTTCAGCAGGATCCCCCGCACAATCCGCAGGAAATGCGTGTTCGGCAGGCATGTTCCGATCCATTGCGCCCACTCCGGCATCCCCCGGAAGGGAAACATGAAGCCCGTCAGCAGGATCGAGGGCAGGAAGAAGAAGGTCGCCATCTG
>CAIYUN010000067.1 GCA_903929355.1 uncultured Opitutaceae bacterium | reverse complement strand
GTCCGGGAGGAGCCGGTTCGGCTCCTCCGTTCCTGCTTTTTCTCCACAACTTCTTGCTCGTTCATGGTAACACTCCTGTTTCATTGGAGTGTCACCCTATTTTCGCCTCAGCCTGTGTCTATGATCTGGTAGTTAGCACAAGCGCGTTGACGGGCAAGACCGTCGTGGCGATAGCGGCGGGCCATTATCACAGCGCTGCGCTGGCCTCGGATGGAACTGTCAGCGCGTGGGGCTACAATGCCAACGGTCAATTGGGTAACAACTCGGTCGTCAACAGCACCGGGCCGGTGGCGGTTAATGTCGCCGTCGGAGTCAGCACCCTGGCGGGCAAAACGGTCACGGCCATCAGCGCGGGCGAGTATCACACCGTCGCCCTGGCGTCTGATGGAACCGTTTCGACCTGGGGCTACAACACCTTCGGCCAGCTCGGAATCGGAGCAGCCGGCAACTCCTTGGTTCCCGTTTCGGTGAAGGCCGACGACGCTCTCTTCGGCCAGGTCGTGATCGCTCTCGGCGCCGGCGGCACGGCGGACCACACACTTGTTTACGCGCGGCCGGTTTCCTCGGCTGAGACCATCGTCAAGACCGGGGCGCCCTTGGGCGCAAATCTGGTGGCGGGCGCGTCCACCGTCTCGCTCACCCTGACCTACGACTCCATCGTGACGGTTGCCGGCACGCCGCGCCTGGCGCTGACCGTGGGTGGCACCACCCGTTATGCGACCTATGCCGGGGGCAGTGGCTCCAACAAACTCACCTTCAGTTACGCCACCCTTGTCGGCGACTCTGGAAACGGGATCACCGTGGCTTCGCCGATTGACCTTAACGGCGGATCGATCACGGGGGCCAATCTCACGGCGGCCGCTCTGGCCTTCACGCCGCAGAACCTCTCGGCCATTAATATCCAAACCGGCACCGTGCCCGTTTTCACCAGCAATCCGGTGCCGGCCACCGGGGTCACCGGCACAGCGTTCTCCACCCTGCTCACCGCCAGCGGCTACCCGGAGCCCGCCTTCAGTCTGGCCTCCGGCACCCTGCCTCCCGGGCTCACGCTGAACGCGAAAGGCGCGCTCTTTGGCACCCCGAGCACGACCGGAACCTACTCGGGAGCTTTCGCCGCGACCAACAGCCAGGGCACGGCGACCCAGGCCTTCAACATCGTGGTGAGTGCGCCGGTGGCGGTGCTCTTCACCAGCACTCCGCTCGACCGCTCGCTGCGGGTCGGCGTGGTCAACTCCTACACGCTCGTCGCCTCCAGCTCTCCCGCGCCGGCATTCAGCGTGCAATCAGGCGGCTTGCCGCCCGGCCTGACTCTCGATGCCGCGGGCAACCTGAGCGGCACCCCGACAACAACGGGCAACTACACCGGCGTCTTTGCCGCGACTAACAGTGTCAATACCGCCACCCAGAACTTCCACTTTGCCGTGACGGCCGCGACCACCCTGCCGCAGGCCTTCGCTTGGGGTGCCGACGTCAGCGGACAGATTGGCAACAACACCTCGACCAGCGGCGCCGGCGTGCACGTGCCGGTCGCGGTCACGATGTCCGGCGCGCTCGCCGGTCGCGAAATCATCGCGCTCGCTGTCGGCGCCGAACATACCCTAGCGCTCGCCTCGGACGGCACGGTTTACGCGTGGGGCTCCAACTTGCATGGCCAGCTCGGCGACGCCACGGCAACCAACCGGAGCGTGCCGGTGGCCGTTAATCGGACCGCTGGCACGAGCGCTCTGGCCGGCCGCACGGTCATCGCCATCGCAGCGGGAGGCTACAACAGCATGGCGCTCGCATCAGACGGCACGGTTTACACCTGGGGCGACAATACCTACGGGCAGCTCGGCAATAGCACCATGGGCGGCACGAGTTACGTGCCGGTGGCCGTTAACCTAGTCCCGGGCTCCAGCGCGCTGGCGGGCAAGACCGTCACCGGTATCGCGGCGGGCACAGCGTTCTTCGTCGCGCTGGCGTCAGACGGCACCGTCTGTACCTGGGGCCGCAATAACTACGGTCAACTAGGCAACAACTCGACCGCCGATACGCTGGTCCCGGTCGCCGTAAACGTTGCAGGCGGCGTAAGCGCGCTGGCAGGGAAGACCGTCACCGCTGTGACCGCCGGCGCGGGTCACGTGCTCGCGCTCGCCTCGGACGGGACGGTTTATGCCTGGGGCGACAACAGCCTTGCCCAGCTCGGCAACAGCTCAGTCTCCACCCAGAGTCTGGTGCCAGGGGCGTCCTCCAGCCCCGCCAATCCCCGGCCCGCAAATCGGCGCTCCCAGCGAATCACCGCCGGCCGACTGACTCCCACTTGGGCCGCAGTGCCCAATTGGGTGCACCCCTGTGTTCGCAACAAGACGATCCTCGC
>CAIYUN010000066.1 GCA_903929355.1 uncultured Opitutaceae bacterium | reverse complement strand
CCGCTGCTCCCAGGCAACTGGCAGCCAGCATAGGTTTTGAATAGAAAACGTCACCAGTGGGACATACAAATGGTGACGGTCTATATTTAGAAATGGTGACGTTCAATGGCCGACCGTGAGGTCGTCCGTCGGTCGCTTACGCTGCTTCTGGCCGTAGCTCGTGGGGCGGTTGCGGCGGCGGGCCTGCTCAAAGGCGTCCCGCCGGACTTGAGCCGCCGCCCGGACCCGGGTTTCCAACTTGGCCACCAGCTCGGCCCAGGCGATCTCGCGGTTGGCCGCCTGGGAACGCTCGCGCTGGCAGCGGGCCTCGATCCCGGTGGGGCGGTGCTGCAGCCAGACGGTCGAGGAGGTCTTGTTGATCTTCTGCCCGCCGGCCCCGGAACCCCGGACAAAACGTTCCTCCACGTCGGCCGCCCGCACCCCGAGGGCGTCGAGCCGGGTCTGAATTTGGCTTGGTAAATCCATCGCGGGGCCTTTTCTCAGGTGGAAACATTTTCTACGCAAGCAAGTCATAGCATCCTCCCCTTCGACTTCCCACCCAACCATGTCCCCACCCACCGCCACCGGCCCCGCCTGGGCCCAGAAACTCCGCGATGAAATCGGCCGGTCCGTCATCGGCCAGCAGGAGATCGTCGAGCGCCTGCTCGTCGCTCTGCTGGCCAACGGCCATGTGCTCCTTGAGGGCATGCCCGGGCTGGCCAAAACGTTGCTGGTCCGCTCGCTCGGCACCGCGCTGGGGGTGCAGTTCGAGCGCATCCAGTTCACCCCCGACCTGCTGCCAAGCGATGTGGTCGGCACGATGATCTACTCCCCCGCCACCGGGGCGTTCACTCCCCACCACGGGCCGGTGTTCGCCAACCTGCTGCTGGCCGATGAGATCAACCGCGCGCCCGCCAAGGTGCAGAGCGCGCTGCTGGAGGCCATGCAGGAGCGGCAGGTCACCATTGGCGGCCAGACCCACCCGCTGCCCAAACCGTTCTTTGTGATGGCGACGCAGAACCCCATCGAGCAGGAGGGCACCTATCCGCTGCCCGAGGCCCAAACCGACCGGTTTCTCTTCAAGCTCATCGTGGATTATCCCGCGTTGGCTGATGAAACTGCCATGCTTCAGCGCTGGGGTCAGGTGTCCAGCCAACCCGGCTTGAAGGCCGTGTCGAGCGGGGAGGAGCTGCTGCTGCTCCGCCAGGCCGTGGACCAGGTGCATGTCGCCCCAGCCGTGCAAAGCTACATCCTCTCCCTTGTGCGGGCCACCCGCGCCCGTGCCACCCCGGCCGGCGGCGCCACCCGCGCGCGCCAGCTCACGTTTGGCGCGTCCCCTCGCGCCTCGCTGGCGCTCTACCAGGCCGGCCGCGCCCTCGCCTGGCTGCGCGGGCTGGACTTCGTGGGCCCGGGGCTCGTGCAGGAGTTGGCCCCCGATGTCCTCCGCCACCGCATCGGACTCAGCTACGAGGCGGAGGCGGAGGAAATCACCGCCGACAAGGTCGTCGCCGAGGTGATCGCCACCACCCCGGTCCCCGCCCACGCCAGGTGAAGAAGGCTGAAGGACTGAACGCTGCATGCTGAAAGTCGCTCCTCATCTCCATGAACCCACCCGTCGCCAACGCCGAGACTGATTTGGCCTTCAGCCTTCAGCCTTCGGCCCTTTCTTTGCTGCGCCGACTGGAATGGCGGGTGCGCCATGCGGTGGAGAACGTCCTGAGCGGCGAATACCGCTCGGCCTTCCGGGGGCGGGGCATGGAGTTTGATCAGGTCGTGCGCTACGAATTCGGCGACGACGTGCGGGACATTGACTGGAATGTGACGGCGCGCCTGGGCGAACCTTACCGCAAGAAATTCGTCGAGGAGCGCGAAGTCACGGTCATGGTCGTGCTCGACGACACCCCCAGCCTCCAGTTCGGCTCCGGCACCCTGTCCAAGCGGGAGGCGGTGCTCGAGCTCGCCGGCATGGTCATGCTGCTCGGCGCGGTGAACCGGGACCGCGTGGGCTTCATCCATGTGACGCCCCACGGCCACTCGTTGCGCGAGCCCGTCCGCGGGCGCGGCCCCATCCTGCACGCCGCGGCCTCGCTCCTGGGTGCGCCTGCACCCGCGCTGGAAGCCATTCCGCATTCCGCACTCCGCACTCCGCACTCCGCCATTCCCTGGCGGCTGATCACCCGGGCGGTGCCACGGCACAGTGTGGTGGTGTGGCTGGGGGATTTCCCGCCCCAGCCGCCGCCGGACGGCTGGGTGGTTTTGCAGCGCCGCTTCCAAATGATGGGATTCCGGGTGGACGATCCGTGGGACCGCGGGTTGCCGGCGGGCGAGGTTTTTGCCGCCTATGACCCGGTCGCCGGCCGGCTGGTGACCTTGGAGGGCTCGGCGGCCGAACGGGCCGCACACGCCACCTGGCAGCGCGAGCGCGAGGAGTCGTGGGAGAAGCTTTTCCCCGGCCGGAACCGCCGACTGGTGGTCGGCACTAACGAGAACCGCCTGGAGGCCCTGGTGCGCTTTTTCCGCGCACGGATGGGCGCGGCTGCCAGATAACATTAACAAGATGCCCGGCCTCCCATTCCTTTGTTTCGCCTCGGTGACCTCCAACCTGCAGGTCGCCGACCCGTGCTGGCTCCTGGCGCTGCTGCTCATCCCCCCGCTGCTCTGGCTCCGCGGGCGGCGGGCGGTGCCGGTGCTGCTGGTGCCGTTTGCCGCCGCTTGGCACCGCCCCTCCGCGATCTCGCCTTCGCGCTGGCGCGCGGTCCTGGCCGTGCTCGCGCTCATCCTGCTCACCTGCGCGCTCGCCCGCCCCCAGCGCGTCGAGGACCGGCGCGAGGTGCACAGCCAGGGTTATGACATCATGCTGTGCATCGACCTCTCCGGCTCGATGATGTCGGAAGACTACGAAAAGGACGGAGAACGGCTCAACCGGCTCCAGGCGATCAAGCCGGTCATTGAAGCCTTCATCACCAACCGGCCGAACGACCGCATCGGCGTGGTGGTCTTCGCCCAACAGGCCTACACCCTGGCCCCGCTCACCCTCGACCACGACTGGCTCGCCCAGCAGGTGGCGCGCCTCCGCATCGGCGTCGTCCCGCCCAACGCCACCGCCATCGGGGACGGCCTGGGGGTGGCGCTCACCCGGCTGGAACAGGCCGCGCACGAGACCGGCGGCCGCCGTTTGGGCGCATTTGTCACGCTGCTCACCGATGGCGGCAACAACAGCGGCAAGCTCGCCCCCGACCAGGCCACCGCCATCGCCAAGGCGCGCGGTGTCCGCGTCTACACCATCGGGGCCGGCATCGACGGGATGGCGCCCATGCCCGTGCTCAATGAAAAATACGAGCCTGTCCTCGATGCCCAGGGCCGGAAGCAGTACCGGTATCTTCCCGCCGACCTCGACGAGCACCTGCTCCGCCAGATCGCCTCCGAGACCGGCGGCCAGTTCTACCGCGCCGCCGCCACGCGCACCATCGACTCGGCTTTCGCCTCCATCGACCAGGCCCAGAAGATCCAGTTTCAGGCGCAAAGCTATATTGAGACCACCGAGCTCTTCCCTTGGTTCGCCGTCCCCGGACTCGCCTGCATGGCCCTCGCCGCCGTGGGCGGGACGCGCCGTCCCGGTGCAACGTCCGCCGGCGCATCCCCAGGGACTTCTCCCCTCGTTCCGACCACCTCATGACCTTCGCCTGGCCCCAACTCCTCTGGCTGCTCACCTTGCCCTCCCTGGGTCTGGTCTGGGAACTCCGCCACCTGCGCCAGGCTGCGGGTCACACCCATCCCAAGATCCTGCGCGGCGAGGCCGGGACCCGCTCCCTCGCGATGGCCCCGCCCGGCCCGGCCGGCCGGCAGCGGGGCGCACGCGCGCGCTGGCGGCTTTTCCTGGGACTCGGGCTCGCCGTCACCGCCCTGGCCCGCCCGCAATGGGGGCGCATCGAGGAGCCGGTCTTTGAACGTTCGCGGGAGGTCATTGTGGCGATGGATCTGTCCCGCTCCATGTTGTCCCAGGACGTCACGCCCTCGCGCCTCGACCGGGCCAAGCTACTCGCCACCAGCCTGCTCGACCATCTGCAGGGCGAGCGGGTCGGCCTGATGGTGTTTGCCGGCACGGCCTTCCTCCAAAGCCCGCTCAGCGCCGACCAGGAGATTCTACGCGAATTTCTGCCCGAACTCGGCCCGGATTACCTGCCGGAGGGCGGGACCAACTACGACGCCCTGCTGGAAACCGCCACCAAGTCGTTTGGCACGGGCGCCGCCGACCGCTACTTGGTCATCCTCAGCGACGGCGGCGCGGACGACGACAGTTGGAAGGCCCGCCTGGGCGATCTCAAGACCAAGGGCATCCATGTGATCGGCCTCGGCATCGGCACCGACACGGGCGCGATGATTCCGGACGGCAATGGCGGATTCATGAAGGACGACCGCGGTGCCGTCGTGATGGAAAAACTCGACAGCGCGACCCTGCGCGACCTCGCCGACGCCACGGGCGGCGCCTACGCCGACGCCGCCACCTGGGTGGACCTGCCCCAGCTGCTGGAGGCCACGGTGGAGCGCGGCCAGCGGGGTGCCTTCCACGACGGCGGGCGGATCCGGCTCGGCGAACACTTCCAATGGGCGCTGGCACCTGCGCTGCTGCTGCTCGGGTGGAGTTTCTGGCGCGAATTTCCCATCCGGCCGAAGCCACGCGCGTTGACCCTGGCCGTTCAGGCCAGAGGTCAGCCGTCAGAGGGCAGAGGCCAGGGACCGGCGGGCGGAACTGAAAGACCCCTCGCGTCCGCCGCCGTCGCGGCATTTTTCGTTTTGGGCGCATGCCTGGGCTGGCCGGCGCCGGCGCGAGCCTTGGTGGAGACCGACGTCCCGCCCACGCCCGAAATTGCCCAACTGGTCGGGAAGCTGGCGGGGAGCGACGCGCCCGGCGCGCAGGACTGGGCCCGACTCGCCCACGCCACCCTCTCGTGGGGCGAACCAATCAAGGCCACCCCAAAGCCCGTGCCCGAAGGCCCGGTGCGCGATGCGCTCGCCGCCGTGGCGGCCGGAGCCAAACTTGACGAGCAGGCCGCCGACTGGCCCGCCCTTCGCGCCAGCTTGGAAAAACTGCTCGATCACCCCGATGGTCAAAAGCCCCCGCCCGACCAGAAGAATCAAAAGAACCAAGACCAGTCGAAGGACCAGAATCAGTCCAAGGACCAGAGCCAGTCCAAGGATCAGAGCCAGTCCAAGGACCAAAACCAGTCGAAAGACCCCAGCCAGTCCAAGGACAACTCTCCGTCACAGCAGTCTTCGCCCGGCCAGTCCGGTGGTTCATCTTCGCCCCAAGACCAGAATCAACCCCCGGCCGGAAAACCTGACCAGTCCCCGTCATCGTCCCCCAAGAATGGCGGAGACAAAGATCAGACGGGATCCTCGCCCCAGGACCAATCCCAGTCACCCGACAAATCGCCGCCGCAAACTCCAGGCGGCCAGCAGGCATTCGGCGACCTGAAGCAGCCGACCGGCCAGCCGCCGCCCCCGGCCAAGGGGCCGGCCGGAGATCAGTCTGGCGACACCCAGCAGGTGGGCGGCGCACCCACGCAGACCGCCTCGGCCGGTTCCACCGACCCCGCACTCATGCGGCCCTTGCAGAAGCTTGAAGAGGTGCGCCACGACGACTCCCCTGCCCTCCTTTTTCAACTCATGCAGAAGGCCGATAATCCATCCCCGGCCGACCCAACCCGCAAGAAGCACGACTGGTGATGACCGCCATGCCCCGCCTTTTCACATTTCTTCTCCTCCCACTGCTGTTCGTCACCGGACTCCGCGCCCAGAGCGTCCACTGGGATCCGAACGGCGGCACGCTGGCCGCCGGCCAGGTGGTCCAGCTCAACCTCGTGTTCGACCAGTGTGAGCCCAAGGGTGACGTCCCACCGCCCAAAGTGCCGGGATTGGAGTTCGGCCAGCCCAACCGGTCCCAAAACAGTTCGTTCCAGTTCAGTTTTGGCGGCGGCGGCGCCAATAAAGTCACCCAGAGTTCCGTGACCCTGGCCTATCCCGTGCGCGCGGCGGCCGGCCAGAGCACCGTTGCCATCCCCCCCTTCGATGTGGACACCGACCAGGGCCGGCTGCATGTCGCGGCCGCCAGCTTCACCGTCGGAGCCGCCACCGTGGGCAACAACAGCCAGAACCCGGGCGGCAGCCTGCCGCTCGACTCGGTCGCAAAGTCGCATGTCATCGCGCCGGCAACGGTTTGGGCCGGGGAAGTTTTTCCCCTCAGCTACACTTTGGAAATTTTACAGAGTTACGCTTTAGATTATCGAACTACCCCAACTTGGACTCCCGCGCCGCTCGTCGTCGAGGACGACTGGTCGGACAGCAAGGAAAAACCCACGATTACCAAGGGCACACGAAACGGCGAACAATTGGTTTACCTTGGCTACCAAACCCGAGCTTATGCCAAGACAGCGGGCGAACAATCCCTTGGCCCGATCACACAGGTGGCCGTCCTTCAGACCGGGGTCCAGAGTTTCGGCTTCTTTTCGCAAGCCACCCAGGGAAACTATACCATCACCAGCGCGCCGGCGACGATCACCATCAAGCCGCTGCCCGTCCCCGCGCCCCCGGAGTTTTCCGGCGCGGTGGGGGATTTTGCGCTCGAAGCCAAAGTCGTGCCGGACACGGTCGCCGTGGGCGAACCGGTGACTTGGACGCTCGCGCTTAACGGCACCGGCAACTGGCCCGATATCAGCGCGCTTCCGCCCCGCACGGTTTCGCGCGATTTCCGGGTGGTCACGCCCTCCGCGAAACGTTCCGCCAAGGACAAGTCGCTCTTCGACGCCGCCCTGACGGAGGACATTGTCCTGATCCCCACCAAACCCGGCGTCTACACCCTCGGCCCGGTTAAACTGGCCTGTTTCGATCCGAAATCCGGGGACTACAAAAACCTGACGACAAAGCAGTTCACCGTGACTGTAACCGGCCCGGTCATGAACGCCAACCCGACCCCGGTCGGTCCGGGCCCCGGCAATGTTGCGTCCACCACCACCGGCCCGCAGATTCCGAACCCACCCGTCGGCATCCCGCGTGATCCGCTCCCGCCCGCACCACCCGCGGCCCGACCGGTCGCGCTTCACCCGTTTGTCCTCCTCCTGCTGGCTCCGTTTGGTTTGCTCCCCATCCTCTGGATGTCCCTGGCCGCGCGTCGGGCCTGGCTGACCGACCCGCTCCGCCCCCGCCGGGCCGCGCGCCACCGCCTCGCCGCCACCTTGGGCGGATTGCGAGCCCACCCGGCCCCGGATCTCACCGCCCAATTGCTGCAACGCTGGCAACACGACACTGCCGCACTCTTTGGCGTGGCTCTGGCCGCGCCCTCCGCCGCCGCCTTGCTCGTTCCGCCGGTAGGCGGGGTGCCCCCACCCCGCGACCCAGCCATTCCCATCCCTGCCAAAAAACGGGGTGAGGGCACCCCGCCCACCACAGTCGGCTCGGCCGACTGGTCTGCGCTCTGGCACGAGGCCGACCGCACTCTTTATGGCGACCGCCAGGCACTCCCGTCCGACTGGCTGCCCCGCGCCGAGTCGGCCTTCGCGACCAAACGGGTGCTCGGCTTCCAGCCGCTCCATCTCTTTCTCCCCCGCAATTTGTTTCCGACGGGCGCAGCGGGTGAAAGGCGGAAGGTGGCAGGAATCAATCCGGCCGCAAGTACGGTTGTCGCCACCCTGACGGTGCTCCTGCTTCTGCTGTCCGCCTTCAGCTTTCAGCCTTCAGCCTTCGCGGCGTCCGCAGCGGATGCCGCCTACCGCTCCGCAGATTTTCCCGCCGCCGAAAAATCCTGGCGCGACGCGCTCACCGCCGCGCCCACGGATTGGAGCACGCAGCACAACCTTGCCCTCGCCCTCGCCCAGCAAAACCGTTGGGGCGAGTCCGCCGGCCACGCGCTGGCGGCGTTTGTGCAGCAGCCACAGAACCCCGCGATCCAGTGGCACCTCGACCTCGCGCTCAAGAACGCCGGCTTCACCCCTGAGCCCGTGCTGCCGTTCCTGACCGACGACCCGGGCGCCAGACTCGCCGTCCACGCCTCCCCCGCCCAATGGCAATGCCTCGCCGGCGTGGGGGCGTTGCTGGCCGCCCTCGCGCCAGCGCTGCTCCTCTGTCGCGCTTACGGCGCGCGGGGGCGCTGGGTCGGGCCGTTGGCCTGGACCGCGCTCGTTGCCGGCCTGCTCCTCGCCGGCGGTGCCGCACTCAGCCTGCGCCGCTATGGTCCGCTGGCCGACGCCCGGGCGGTCGTCGTCTGGCGGGCGGGGGTGCTGCGCTCCATCCCGACCGAGGCCGACACGACCCAGAAGACCACCCCGCTCCCCGCCGGCCTCGTGGCGGTGGCCGACAAGACCTTCCTCGAAGGCCGCTGGGTCCGCCTCGCCTTCCCCAACGGCCAAACCGGTTGGGTGCGGCAGGAGGAACTGGTGGGATTGTGGTGATGTTATCGGGGGGGTAAAACCGCTTTAGAGTGTCCTGTGCCCTTCTCCCTTCATGCCTATCGCGGCCGGCTGGCCCCGTCGCCCACCGGGCTGCTTCATCTCGGCCATGCCCGGACTTTTTGGATCGCCGCGCAGCGCGCCCGCGCGGCCGGCGGCACCCTGCTCCTGCGCAATGACGACCTCGATGCCGTCCGCTTCCGCCTCGATTTCGTGGACGCGATGATCGAGGACATGCGCTGGCTGGGACTGGGCTGGGAGGAACCGATGTTTTCCCAAAGCCAACGTCGCCCGCTCTACCGGGCCGCGTTGGAAATGCTCCACGCCAGCGGTCTCATCTTTCCCTGCCACCGTTCGCGGCGCGATGTGCTTGAGGCGGCCAGCGCGCCGCACGAATCAGGTTCCGCCGGCCTGGGTGAGGCCCAAGACGAGCCCGTTTATCCCCTTTCGTTTCGCCCGTCCGCCGGTCCGCCGCTGCCGCCACTGGACGATCCCGTCACCTGCAACTGGCGTTTCCGCGTGCCCACTGGCGAGACGATCAACTTCACCGACGGTCATCATGGTTCGCAACAGGCCGTCGCGGGCCGCGACTTCGGCGACTTCCTCGTCTGGCGCAAGGACAACACCCCCAGCTACCAGCTGGCCTGCGCCGTGGACGACGCAGCCCTGGGCATCACGGAAGTCGTCCGCGGCGATGATCTCATCAAGTCCACTTTCCGCCAGATCCTGCTGCTGCGCGCCCTCGGCACCGAGCCGCCGGCCTACTATCACTGCCCGCTGATGCTCGACGAACACGGCACCCGCCTCGCCAAGCGCCACGACGCCCTGAGCCTCCGGGCCCTGCGGGAACAAGGAAAGACACCGAAGGAAATCATTGCAGAGTTTTAAGGGGGAAGCCAGGAAACCAGGAACAATCGAGGAAATCGGAGTTACTTTTGTCATGGCTTCATGGCTTCCTCCTTCAAACTTCATGTCTCCAAAAATCGGCGTTCTCAACATCTCCGACCGCGCCAGCGCGGGGGTCTATGCCGACACCCCCGGCCAGGCCTGCCTCGCGCTGCTCCGGGAGTGGCTCGCGACGCCGTTTGAGCCCGACTATAAGATCATCCCGGACGAACGTGACGTGATCGAGACCGAGCTGCGGCGCATGGCGGACGAGGCCGGTTGCGGCCTGGTCATCACCACGGGCGGCACCGGCCCGGCCCCGCGCGATGTGACCCCCGAGGCGACCGCCGCCGTCTGCGATAAAATGCTGCCCGGCTTCGGCGAGTTGATGCGCGCCACCTCGCTCAAGTATGTCCCCACCGCGATTCTCTCCCGCCAGACCGCCGGCATCCGGGGCCGCACTCTCATCGTGAACCTGCCCGGCCGCCCCAAGGCCATCCGCGAGAACCTGGAGGCGGTCTTTCCCGCGATCCCGTACTGCCTCGACCTGATCGGCGGCCCTCGCCTGGAGACCAATCCGACCGTGATGCGCGCCTTCCGCCCGGCGGCGGGTTGAATTGTTACAATTCTCCCGCGCGTCCACGAACCTGTTGCCCTCGCGCAGACCGCCACCCATAAACGGCCCCGCATGCCTGTAACCAAGATCTCGCCGCTCCACGCCGACTTCGAGACGATCCTCGTGTCCGAGACCGCCATCCGCCGCCGGGTCAAACGCCTGGGCGCCGAGATCGCGGCGGTCTACGGCCAGGAGGAGATCACCGTGGTCGCGGTCATCAATGGCGCAATTCTGTTCACCGCCGATCTCCTGCGCGAGATTCCTAATCCCATCCGGCTCGACTGCGTGCGGGTCTCCAGCTATCGCAACGAAACCAAATCCCGGGGCAAACCCCGCCTGCTCCATAATCTTTCGCTGGACCTCGGCGGGCGCCATGTGCTGTTGATCGACGACATCCTCGACACCGCTAAAACGCTCAGCTTTGTGGTCGATCTCATCAGGAAGTTGCGCCCGGCCAGCATCCGCACCTGCGTACTGCTCGACAAGCGCGGCCGGCGCGAGGTGGAATTCGAGGCCGATTTCGTGGGTTTCCAGATTCCCGACAAATTTGTGGTCGGCTACGGTCTCGATTTCGCCGAACGCTATCGGAACCTCCCCTGTATCGGCGTCCTGCGCCCCAGCCTCCAAAACCCGCCCGAGTGGGCGTGAGCGGGGGGGCACCCGCTGATTGCTTATAGGTTATTGGCTAACGCTTATTTGGCCATTCTCAGGCGCGGCCTCGCCAACATGGCTGCCCATGAAGCTGGTTGGTGGACAATATTCCGTCAGGCCATCCGCAGTCCGAAAATAACCCAATGAGAAATAAGCAATAACCAATAATAAATCCGCCCCCCCCCGCCCGCCCCCCTACTGGCTCGCGTAAAAGGCGTTGATCTTGTCCGATACGTCGCGGTAGCCGATGTCGTCGGCATAGATGATCTTGTACTCGCCGATCGCCTCTTCCTTCTTGCCCATCTTCTCGTAGCAGTCGGCCAGTTCGTAGATGATGTCCTTCTTGATGTCGTCCATCACCGGGATCTCGCCCTTGGCATTCTGGAGCTGGGCGACCGCGAGATCGAACATCTTGCGCGCCTTGAGCGCCTTGCCCATGCCAGCGAGGGCCTGGATGCGTACTTTGGGATTTTTCTGCGCCTGTTGGTAGTTGGCGATGGCGTTTTGGTAGTCGCGCAGGTCGAAGTAGAGATTCGCCAGGGTGAACCGCGCGCCATAGTCGTTGGGATAGCGCTCCACGTAGCTCTTGGTGTCGGCCAGCTTGAAGCTCGCCAGTTCCGTCCGGGCGGCCTCAAAGCGGGCCTTCGCGTCGGCGTCATCGGGCTTGGTGGCGATCTCTGCCTCCAGGACCTTGATGCGCTTTTCCAGCACGGCCACCTGCAGTTCGGCCTCCTGCTTTTCCAGCGAGGTGTCGCCCATGCCGGCCTGCAACTGGCGGGCCTTGCGCAACCAGACCAGCGCCTCTTCAAAATTGTTCTGCTTGCGGTAACCGTCCACAATCGCCCGCAGGTGATCCAGGTTCTCCGGCTGCTTCTCGTGCCGTTCGATCGCCTCTTTGATCAGGCGGACGTTCATCTCCTCGGAGGTGACCACCTTGGACGCCTGCTCAAGGGAGACGGCCATGGCCTCGTCCTTGAGTTTGTCGCGGAAAGTGCCTTTTTCCTCCCAGTTGCCTTTGTCGCTCGTGATCGCGATAGAGGCCTTGCGCATGAGATTGAGGGCGTCGCCATCCTGCGGGCGCATCTTAAGGATCTCGTCGGCGGCGCGCAGGGCATCCTTGGGTTTTTTGGCGACGAGGTAGGCCTCGCCCATGTTGATCAGCGCCTCACGGTCGGTGGGAGATACGTTATGCACGCACTCCCAGGCCCAGGCGGCCGTCTCAAGGTAGTCCAGCAGGGCCGCCGCCTCGGAAAGCAGCTTGAGGGCCGACACGCTCGTCGGGTCGGCGGCCAGCAGCTTCTCGGCATTTTCCAGCGCTTTGGCCGGATCCTTCTTCACCGAGGCAAACATGAAACCGGCCTGGGTCATGCCCCCGAAGGCCTTTGTCATCATTTTGTTCTTGGTCTGAAACTGGCGCATTTGGGCGACCCGCTGCAGTTTCCGGACTTGCAGGCAGCCCGGGGTGCTTTTGAGCACCTGGCTCGTCACTTCAATGACGTAGTCGAAATTGCCGCGCTGGAGGGCGGTCTGGGCGTTTTCGAGCTGCTTTTGAATGCGGGGGTCAAGCGTTGAGACAGGAACTTCGGGCATAGGTTTGGGAGGGTCAGCCAAATTGAGCGCCGGCCTTCGGCAACGCAATAAACAAAAAGCGGAAAAATTGAAAAAGGCGCATTCTGCGCCTTGTCAGCCTTCGCCCGACAAGGACAAACCGGCCTTCGCCGCCGCCATCAACCGGTCCAATCCAGCCCTCACCACCGCCTCGTCCGGCCCCTCAACCAGCAGCCGGAGCTTGGGCTCGGTGCCCGACCAGCGCACCAGCACCCGGCCGCGCGCCCCCATCTCCAACTCCAGCGCGCGCATGGCGGCGGTGAGCGCGGTCAGGGTTTCGAGCGGAGGCTTCTCCCGCGTGGTCAGGGTGGCGTTCGCCTGGGGAAACTTGGTGAGTGCGCGCCGGAGCTCCGACAACGGCCGTCCCGTCGCGCGCATCACCTCCATCACCCGCAACGCCGCCACCAGCCCGTCGCCCGTCGGGGAGATGTCCGAACAGATGATATGTCCGCTCGACTCGCCGCCCAGGGTCGCGCCCTCGGCGCGCATCCGCTCGGCCACATGGCGGTCACCCACGGGCGTCCGCACCACCCGTCCACCCGCCGCCGCCAGCGCCGCGTCCACCCCGAGGTTGCTCTGCACCGTGACCACCAGCGTATCCGCCGCCAGGCGCCCCGCCCGCAACGCGTCCACCGCCAGCAGGGTGAGAATCTCATCGCCATCGAGGATCTCGCCTTTCTCGTCACAGAGCACACACCGGTCGCCATCTCCATCGTGGGCGATGCCGAGCCGCGCGCCCGAGGAACGCACCAGCTCTGCCATTTTTTCGGGATGCTCGCTGCCGACATCCGCGTTGATCTTTGACCCGGCCAGGTTGGCGGCAAGCGAAGCGCGCATGGTGATTTGAACGTCGGGCGGGATCTCGGCAAATCGGGCCGAGGTCAGCAAGCCCTCCATTCCCCATTGGTTGACGTTGTAATCTTCGGTCCCGATCGCGGTCACCTCCGTCCCCAAATTCTCGAGGGCGGTTCGGCTCGTGTGTCTGGTGGCGCCATTCGCCGTGTCCAAGACCAGAGGCCAGCCCTTGAACGCGTGCGGTGAAAACCGCCGCACCATGGCGGCCAGATACTCATTGGCCATATCCTGGGTCGCATCAGCCAAGTCCACCGGCGCGGGGGAGACCTCCATCGGTATCTTCATCCATCGCTCGATCCAGGCCTCGTCTCGGTCGGACAACTTGAGTCCGCCGCGGGTGAAAAACTTGAGGCCATTGTCGCCCGCCGGATTGTGCGACGCCGTGATGACGACCCCGAGCGCCGCCCCGGTGGTCTGCACGGCCCAGGCCACCGCCGGCGTGGGCAGCACGCCCAGGTCCACCGGCTCCAACTCCGCCACCTGCAATCCCGCCGCGACGGCCCGCAGGAGCGGCGGTCCCGACGCCCGGGTGTCGCGGCCGATCAGAACCTTGAGCGACTCCGGCCCAGGTGGGCCGTCCCGCTGGGTCCGGTTGAAGTCGGGCTGCGCGCGAACCCAGAGCCCCGCCGCCGCCGCCAGCCGCGCAAAACACGCCTCGTTGACCAGCGGACCGCCGTAGGGGCCGCGGACGCCGTCGGTGCCAAAGTAGAGCCGGTTCATGGGTGGGAGTAGAATTCGCGTGTGGCCGTGATCTTGGCGCGCACCGCGCCGCCCAACAGCAATTCGCGCGCCGGTTCGAGACCGGTCCGCACATCGGGCGTCCGGCCCACGATCCACATCGCCACTGCCGTGTTGAGCACGATGGTGTCCACCAGCCCCGCCGGGCCGTGTCCGGCGAGAATGGCTTCAAGGATGACGAGGTTGGCCGCCAGATCGCCGCCTTTCAGCCCGGCAAACTCCGCCGTCCGCAGGCCGAAGTCCTCCGCCCGCCAGACCCCGTCCACGTCCGCCAGCCGGCCGAAACCGCGCACGCGGTTGGCCGTGGCCGTGGTGATTTCGTCAATGCCCCGCCCATCGTCAATCACCCCGTGCGCGACGAGTCCGGCGGTCGCACCCAGCGCCTCAAAGGCGGCCGCCACCTGCGGCACCCACCTTGGGGCAAACACCCCGGCCAGCGAGTGTGCCGGCCGGCCCGGATTGATGAGCGGGCCGAGCAGGTTGAACACCGTGCGCCGTCCCTGCGCGGCCAGTGCCTTGCGCACCGGCGCGACGTGTTTGAAGGCCGGGTGGAAGTGAGGGGCAAAAAAGAAGACGTAACCAAGCTCGCCCGGCGCGCGGCGCAGTTTCTCCGGCGACGCGGCCAGATCCACCCCGAGCGCCGCGAACAAATCCGCGCTGCCGCACTGCGAGGTGATGCCGCGGTTGCCGTGCTTCATCACCGGCATACCCGCGCAGGCCAGCGTGAGGGTGACCACGCTGGAGACATTGAACCCGCCCGCGTGGTCGCCGCCCGTGCCGACCACATCAATCGCTCCCGCCGCCCGGTCCCCCATCCCAGGATCCACCGCCATGCCACGAAACGCGCGGGCAAATTCCGCCACCTCGGCGGCGGTCTCGCCCTTGTCGGCCAGCGCGAGGAGAAACGCCGTCTTGCTCCCCGCGTCCACCTCTGGCGCCGCCAGCGCGGCGGCGGCCGACGCCACCTGCTCCGGCGTCAGATCCTGACGCGCGGCAAGCGTGGCGGTGAGCGAAGCGAGGTCGGGCATGGCGCGTCCGAGTCAGCCGCCGGCCCGGCTCGCCGCAAACACATTTGCGAAGGAAAGACCTCCCTGGGTCGCGCGGACAAACCTTCAAAGGCCAAGCCTTTAACCACTAATCTACACTAATTCTCACTAATCCTATCCTCAGAATTAGTGTTCATTAGTGTCCATTAGTGGTTAAAATCCGATCTCCCCGGGCTGGGACCGGCTCAATACCCGCTCGCGGCGAGGACAAAAATCAGCGCTGCGGCGCCCAGGCAATACAGCCCGAAGTGCGGCCAGCGGCCCTGCTCCAGCCAGCGGGACAGCCAGCGCAACGCCAGCAACCCCGCGCCAAAGCTGCACACCATGCCGGCCAGCCCGGGGCCGGCCAGATGGAGGAAGTACGACGGGGTCGCGGCCTCCGGATGGGCCCGGTGCAGCCGCAGCAACTCCTGCCCGATCGCCGCCGGGGTCAGCACCACGGCCAGCGCAAAGCTGAACTCCTCCACCCGCACCTTGGCCACGCCCCGCCACAAACCGGTCGAGATGGTCGCCCCCGAGCGGGAAAATCCGCGAAACGGGATGCACAGGCCCTGGACCGCGCCAATCCATAGCGCGTCTCCCAGTCCGACGGCGGCGGCCGCCTCCCGCCGGTGCTGGTTTCGGGCCGAGAACAGGATGAGCACGCCCACCGCAGCCAGCGCGCTCCCAATGAGCCAGAGGTTGGAGAACAACTGCTCGACCTCGGCCTTGTCGCTCCCGCGCATGATGACCTTCTCAATCACCTCCTTGAGGACGAGGTAAACCACCCCGGTCGCCACCGTGGCCACCACGAGACTGGCGGCGGCGGATTTGAAACGCAGGCCGTCCGCAAAAAAGCTCCGCCGCCAGGCCGGCCAGAAATACGCAATCACCGCGAACATCGTGCCGGTGTGCAGCATGACGAGCAGAAACGTCATCTCCGGGCTGGACGGATCAAGGTGCAGCAGTTTCTCAACCACAATGACGTGGGCGGAGCTGGAGACCGGCAGCAGCTCGGCCGCGCCCTGGATCAGGCCGAGCAGGAGAATTTGGAGAAGCGAGGGGGACATGGCGGTGGGAAGGGAATGAGGAAATGCCGAGTGATTGGCAAGCGGCCCTCAAACCCAGGTCAATCGACGCTGCCAATACCCGGGCCGCCGTTTGCTGTGGGCGATCGCTCCAACATACAGGATACGACCATGCGTGAAATAGAGGAGGCTGCAACTGTAAGGCTGGAGCAGAACTTTTGGTTCCTCGCTGGCCTATCCCTCCGTGGTTAGCTCCGTTTGATCCGTGACGATCGTTGTGCTCTAGGATAAATGCTCCTGAACGCCTTCCTCGGCTCGTCTCTCCGTGTGCTTCGTGCCCGTGTTCAAGCAACTTTTATCCCATCCGTGTATATCCGTGTATATCCGTGTAATCCGTGGTTAATTCCGACTTCCGAGGTTAGGCCTTTCGGCGCCTGCCCCATTCACCCCGCCAACCGCCAGTCCAGCAGCTCAAGCTGGAGCAGCTTGCGCCCGTTGAAGAAATTCCACGCGAGCTCGACCGCGAGCTCGAGCGGCACCCCGACCGGGGGCACCCGGGAGGCCTGCTGCCACGCCACGCCGTAATGCCGATGGCCGCTCCCGTCCTCGAACGTAAATCGTAAGTGCTTCTCCTTGAACACCTCCGGCGGGCGTCTCAATACGACCCCGCGCAGGCCGAACACCGGCTCCGGGTTGCCCTGCCCAAACGGGTGCAACGCCGCCAGCTCCTCCATCAGCGGCCCGCCGATGTCCTCGGGGGCGAGCCAGGCTGCGATTTCCAGGCAGGGCTCGCCAAGCCCGGCGCTGGTGGCGGCCCGAACTGCCGCCGTGAATCCGGCCCGAAACGCCTCCAGGTTCTCGCGCGGGAGTGCGACGCCGACCGCCAGCGGATGCCCGCCCCAGCTGCCCAGGTGCGCCGCGCAGGTGCCGAGCACCTCGATCAGGTTGAGGCCGTCCACGCTGCGGCCGGAGCCCTTGGCCGTGCCGTTCTCGTTGCCCAGCACGATGCAGGGGCGGTGGTATTTGCGCGTGACGCGGCCGGCGACAATCCCGACCACCCCCGGATGCCACGCGTCGCTGTGCAGCACGATGGCCGGCTCGTTGGCATACCGGGTCTCGATCAGGCGCTCGGCCTCGGTGGTGATCAGGCGCTCGATGTCCTGCCGCTCGCGGTTGAAGGTGTCCAGCTGGCGCGCCGTCTCGTAGCAGAAGGTGTCGTCGGAGCTCAGGAGCAGCTCGACCGCGACGGCGGCGTCGGCGAGACGGCCGCTGGCGTTGATGCGCGGGCCGAGGCGGAAGGAGACATCGGCGGGCTGGATGGCCTCCTCAGGCCGCACGCCCGCGACCGACATGAGCGCGCGCAGGCCCGGGCGGGCCGCGGCGCGCAGAATGCCCAGCCCGTGGCGGGCGAAGACGCGGTTCTCGCCCGTGAGTGGCACGAGGTCGGCGACGGTGCCCAGCGCCACCAGGTCGAGGGAGTCGCGGAGCCGCAGCCGCAGCGCGACCGGATGGTTCTCGGCGCGGAGCAGCTTGAGCAGGCCGTGCGCGAGCTTGAACACCAACCCGACCGTGCACAGGTGGCGCCACGCTCCGTCGCCCTCGCGGGGATGGACATGCGGATTGATCAGCAGCCCCTCCACCGGCGGGGCATCCTTGGAGCGGTGGTGGTCGATGATGAGCACGTCCACCCCCGCGGCCCGCAGCCAGGCGACCTCGGCATGGGCGTTGGTGCCGCAGTCGAGCGCGATGAAAAGATCCGGCTTGCCGCCCTCCAGCGCCCGGTCAATCGCGCTGCGCGAGAGGCCGTAGCCGTCCTCCATCCGGCGGGGGACGATGAAGCGCGGGGCGAGTCCGAACTGCCGCAGCACCCCCACGAGCAGGGCGGTGCTGGTCACGCCGTCCACGTCGTAGTCGCCGAGCACCACGACGGTCTCGCCCGCCACGATGGCCGCGCGCAGGCGGGCGGCTGCGGCCTCCAGATTGGTGAGTAGGAAAGGGTCCCCCAGACTGGCCAGGGACGGATCCAGAAAACTGGCGGCTCCGGCGGCGTCCGCTGCGCCCTGCCGCAGCAGCAGGGCGGCGAGCACCGGACCGACCCCCACCGTGCGGGCAAGCCCGGCCACGGCGTCGGGGGCGGGCGGGTGGTGGTTCCAGCGCATGGCGGGGTGTGGTTCCGAGGCGGGAGGGATGGAATCTCACCCGTCATGCTCCGACCGCACCGGCGCGCGGTCGGGGCAATAAACGGCGCGTTGGGCACAACGCGCCCCACCTCTTATTCCGAAGCCTTGCTGGAGCCGGTCCACTCATAGACCGGGGCCGCGTCGGCGTGGCCTTCGACGTCCTTGCGGTCACCCTTGTGGTACCAGTAGAAAACTTGGGCGGCGACAAAGATGGCCGAGAAGGTCGAGGTGACGATGCCGACGAGGAAGGTAAAGGAGATGTCGCGGAGGACGCCGCCGCCAAAGATGAACAGCGCCAGCGCGGCCAGGAAGGTGGTCGAGGCCGTCATGATGGTGCGGGAGAAAACCTTGCGGATCGCCGTGTTGACGATGTCGCGCAGCGCGCCCGTGGGCTGGAGCCGGAGCTCCTCGCGGATGCGGTCGAAGACGACGACCGTCTCGTTGATCGAGTAGCCGGCGATACAGAGAATGGCGGCGACCATGGGCGCGTTGAACTGGTGGCCCGTCAGCACAAAGATCCCGATGGTCATCAGGATGTCGTGGAACGTCGAGACCATGGCGCCGATGCCAAAACCCCACTCAAAGCGGAAGGCAATATAGACGAAAATCGTCAGCATCGAGAAGAAGACCGCCTTGATCGCGTTCCAGAGGATCTCCGAACCGATGGAGGCGCCAATATGGTCCTCGCCCACCTTCTCCAGACCGGCCGTCGGATAGGCCGCCTGCAGCGCGGTGAGCAACGGGCCGGATTTGCCCTCGGGCGTCTCAATTTTCAGGGTGTCCCGCCCGCCGCCGACGGCGCTGACATAGGCGGGGTTGATCTCGCCGACCCCGTTGGCCGCCGCGATTTCACGCACCTTGCCGGTGTCGAGCCTGTCCTTGAACTGGAGGGTGATCACGTCGCCGCCGGCAAAATCAATGCCATAGATCCGATGCCCCTTGTAGAACACCACGCAGACTCCGAGCAGCACCAACAGCCACGAACTGATGAAGGCGGGCTTGCCGTATTTGACGAAATCCACATTGATGTTTTTCAACATTTGGAACGGCATGGTCAGCTTCTTGATGACCTGCGAATCCACCAGCAGCTCCATCACCAAATGCCCGGTGATCAGCACGGTGAAGAGGGTGGAAAGCACGCCGATCGCCAGCGTCACGCCGAAGCCCTTGATCGGTCCGGTGCCCAGCCAGATCATGATCGCGCAGATGATGAGCTGCACGCAATGGGCGTCGAGGATGGTCATGAGCGCCTTCATAAAGCCGCTCTGGTTGGCCGTCGGGAGGGACTTGCCCACCGTGCGCTCCTCCCGCATGCGCTCAAAAATGAGGATGTTTGCGTCCACCGCCATGCCGATGGTGAGCACGATGCCCGCGAGGCCGGGCAGGGTCATCGTCGCACCAATGTTGGCCATGATCCCCAGGATGATCAGGATGTTCACCGCGAGGGTGCCGACCGCCACCAGGCCGCCGGTGGTGTAGAAGGTGATCATGAACGCGGCCACGGCCACGGTGCCGATGACGGCGGCCGTCAAGCCGCTGCTGACCGCATCGCTGGCCAAGGTGGGTCCGACGAGGTAGGTCTCCTTGGCCTTGAGGGGGAGATCGAGCGGATTGTTCAGGATGTCGGCCAGGTTGATGGCCTCCCGGTCGGTGAAGTTGCCGGTGATCTGCGCGGAGGGGCTGTCGATCTCCTGCCGCACCGTTGGGGCGGAGTAGAGCTTGCCATCGAGCACGATGGCGAGGCGACCAATCTGTCCGCTCGCCTGCGCCTGCGCGGCGATTTCGCGGGTGACATCGGCAAATTGTTGGCGGCCGGCGGTGGTGAAGTTGAAATCAATCTCCGGTTTGCCGTAGAGGTCGGGCCGGGCGTAGGCCCGCTCGATCACCTCGCCGGTCATCGCCGGGATGCGCTTCACAAACAGCTCCTCCGGGGCGGAGTCGGGGCGGTCGTCGTTGTCCAGCGTCAGGATCTCATAGCCCGCCGGAACCTGTGCGGTCGTGGCCGGGGTGAGGAAGGGATGCACGAGGCGGAAATGAAGTTGGGCGGGCTTGCCAATCTTGTTCCAGATCTCCGGATCGTTCGCCAGGGTGGGGTCGGCGATCTGCACCTCGATGCGGTTGGACCCGACGGCGCGGATGAGCGGCTCGGAGACCCCGAAACCGTTGATGCGGGCGCCGATGATCTCGATGGCCTTGGTCAGCTTTTCCTGGCGCTGGGCCTCCGGGATTTTCTGGACGGCGTCCGGGTCAACCTCCAGCGTCGCGGCCACGCCGCCATGCAGGTCGAGACCGAGCTGGAGCCGGCCCTTCGACTGGCGGAACAGCTCGCCGAGGACGATGCTGTTGCGCTTGTCGACGTTCTTGAGGGCGGACTCGATGTTGATGGCGGGGAAAAACTTGGTCAGGTCCAGTTTGCGCTCATGCCCGATCTGCTCCAGCGCGACAAACACCGTGCGGGAACCTTTCGGGTCCGCGGCCATCTTCGCCTGGGCCTCCTTGACGAGCGTGGAAAAAGTGAGGTTTTCCGTGGTGGAGACCGGCTGGCCGTTGGCGTCGGGCTTGACGCTGGTGAAGGCGACTTCGCCCGGGATGGCGCGCGCGGCGGCAAATTGGGCGAAATCCGGGGTGTCGCGCAGCGGGGTCAGCTCCGCCCCCGCCCAGATGGCGAGGGCAAGGCTGAGGACGATCTTCCAGAGGTTGCGTTTAAGCATGGTGGGTTTTTTGGTTAAAGGGGGGATGGCGGGCGACGGCACAGGGCCGACACGCCGGCGAGTCGGCGGCGCGGGCGGGGGTTGACCGGCCGGAATTATTTTTTGTCGTCGGCGGACAACTGCTTCAGGGCGGCGTGGACGAAGGCCTTGCCTAGCTCGACCTTGGTGTTGTCGCCGATGCGGACCACGAAACGGTCGTCCTTCACGCCGGTGATCACGGCGAAAAGCCCACCCGTGGTGACGATCTCGTCACCCACCCCGAGCGCCGAGAGCATCTTGGCGTGCGCTTTCTGTTTCTTCATCTGCGGCGCAAACATGAGGAAATAAATGGCCCCAAAGATGAGCAGCATCGGCAGAAAGCTCAGGAGTTGGCTCCCCTGCGTCTGGCCGGCGGCGGCCGAAACCGCAGGAACGGCGGGTGTGGCGGCCTGGGCGAGCAGAAGGTGGGCGGCGGAGAAGACCATTTTCGTCATTGCGTGTGAAGGGTTTTGAAAAAAGAAACATGCATTCAACCCAAGCCCCGCCCGCCAACGCAAGCCCTAACCGCCCGCCCTTCCCGCCTTGAAAAGCAAAAGCACCGCCTCCTGGTCCGCCGCCCAGTCTGAAGAGCTGTACGGTTTCAAGCGCTGGGGCGCGGGCCATTTCAGCGTGGACCCCGCCGGCTTTGTGAACGTGCAGCCCCAGGCCGACGGCCGCGCCATCCGCCTGATGGACGTGGTCCAGGAGGCCACCGGCATGGGCCTGATCGCCCCCCTCGTCATCCGGTTTCAGGATCTGCTCCGCCACCGGGTGGTGCAGCTCAACGAGCTCTTCCGCAAGGCCATCAAGGAGGAGGGCTACAAGGGCGACTACCGGGGTGTTTTCCCGATCAAGGTCAACCAGTTGCGCGAGGTCGTCGAGGAGGTCATCTCGTCCGGAAAGGACTATCACTACGGCCTGGAGGCCGGCTCCAAGCCTGAGCTGATGATCGCCCTGGCCATGAACGAGGGCGGCCAGCGTCTCATCATCTGCAATGGTTACAAGGACCATGACTACATCCGCCTCGCGCTGCTGGGTCGCAAGCTGGGTAAGAAAATCATCCTGGTCGTCGAGCAGCTCTCCGAGCTCGATGAGATCATCCGCCTGGCCGAGGAGACCGGGGTGAAGCCGCTGCTCGGCCTGCGCGCCAAGCTGCAGACCCGGGGCGAGGGCAAATGGGCCACCTCGACCGGCGACAACGCCAAATTCGGCCTCAACACCGCCGAAATCCTTTTCGCGGTGGAAAAGCTCAAACAGGCCCGGCTCAAGTCGGCGCTGCGGCTGGTTCATTTTCACATCGGCTCGCAGGTGCCCAACATCCTTACGATCAAGAACGCGGTGGTCGAGGCCGCGCGGTTCTACTGCCAGCTCGCCCAGATGGGCTTCCCCATGGGTTACCTTGATGTCGGCGGTGGCCTGGGGATCGATTACGACGGCTCGCGCACCAACTTCGAGTCCTCCACCAACTACTCGATGGACGAATACGCCCGCGACGTGGTCCACAACATCAAGGAAATCTGCGTGGACGCGGGCGTCCCCGTGCCGGACATCGTGAGCGAGTCGGGCCGCGCGGTGGTCGCCCCTCACTCCATGCTGGTGGTGGAGGTCTTTGAGCGGATCAACAAGCGGGAGTCCCTTGGCCAGCAGCAGCGTCCGCGCGAGAAGCACAAGGTGGTCACCGACCTGGAGGCCATGCTGGCCAACAAGCCCAAACTCGGCGGCCTGGAGCGCTACCATGACGCCGTGCAGAAAAAGGAGGAGGCCCTGTCCCTATTCAATCTCGGCTATCTCGACCTGGAGAACCGCGCCGCCGCCGAGCAGTTGTTCTGGCAAATCTGCGAGGAGATTGGCCGCGAGACCGACCGCACCGGCTACGTGCCGGAGGAGTTGCGCGACCTCAAGCGGCTCCTCGCGGACCAATACATCGGCAATTTCTCGGTCTTCCAGTCGCTGCTCGACCACTGGGCGCTCAAGCAGCTCTTCCCCATCGCCCCGCTCCACCGCCTGAAGGAACGCCCCACGGTCAACGCCACCCTGGCCGACATCACCTGCGACTCCGACGGCAAGATCTCCTCGTTCATAGATTTGCAGGACGTGAAGGACTACATCACCCTGCATCCCCTGAACGGCAAACCGTACTACCTCGGCATCTTCCTGACCGGCGCCTACCAGGACATCATGGGGGATTTGCACAATCTCTTCGGCCGGGTCAATGAGGTGCATGTCTTCCTTGAGGACGACGAGCCCAATGGTTTCTATGTGGAGGAGACCATTCCCGGGAATGTGATGTCTGAGGTGATCGAGGGCGTGCAATACCAGTGGGAGGAGCTCTGCCGCCGGATGAAGCAGCAGATCGACCACGCGACGAAAAAGGATTTGGTGAAGCCCCGGGAAGGCGTGCGGCTGCTGGAGTTCTACGAGGAGCAGATGCGGGCCAAGACCTACCTGAACATTGAGCGCAACGGGGGACGGCGGAAGAAAAAGGGATGAGAGTTTTGGAATGGGGAACTCAGGAAATCAGGAGGGGCCGAACTGGGATCGAAAATTTAGGGCCACCTGAGTGAGTCGAAAATCTATTGGTGGCAGGTGACCCGCTGACCCGCTGAAACCACGGCACCAACATTCGCTTTCGTTGTCCTTGGCGGGTGTGCTAGGCTGAATCCGTCACCCGCCCTCCCCTCCTTTGACCATGCCGATCTCCCCGCCCCTCGCCTTTCTCATGGGCCAGTCCCCGCTTGAGCTCTTCGCCCGCGGCGGGCCCGTCATGTGGCCGATCTTGTTTGTGTCCTTCGTGGCCGTCACCGTGGTCGTCGAGCGCCTGATCTTCCTCGTGCGGGAAAACGCCACGCGCCAGCCCGAGGTGGTCGAAAAGATGCTCGGCCGGGTCGAGGCCAACGATATCGCGGGCGCCGTGCTGCTGGGCGGCGCCAGCCGGGACAGCGTCGCACGGGTCCTGACCTACGCGCTCACCCACCGGGAACACTCGCTCGCCAACGCGTTTCTCCGTGCCGCCAACCGCGAGCTCGCGCGGTTCCAGCAGGGCCTCGCCGTGCTCGACACCTGCATCACCGCCGCGCCCCTGCTCGGGCTCCTGGGCACCGTGACTGGGATGATGAACACCTTTGGGGCGCTGGGTGCCGGGACCGACATCGCGTCCAACGCCGGCCAGATCACCGGCGGCGTGGCCGAGGCGCTCATTGCCACCGCCTGCGGGCTGGCCATCGCCATCCTCGCCCTCCTGCCCTTCAATCTCCTCAACGCCCGCGTGGAACACGCCCGCCACGAGATTTCCGACGCCGCCAACGCCCTCGAGCTCCTGCTCAAGAAAAACGCCCCGCCCTCCCCTGCTTCCGCCTGACCTCTGCCTTCCGACCTCCGACCTTCCACTTCTGCCCTCCGCGCTCTGACTTCTGACATCTGATCTCTGACCTCTGTTTTCCTCCGCCCATGCCGCTCCTGCCCGCCAGTTTCACCGGCCAGCCCCCGCGCCGCGCGCGGATTGAGATCATTCCGCTGATCGACGTCATCTTCTTCCTGCTCGCCACCTTCGTTCTCTTCACCCTCTCGCTCAATCAATCCGGCGGCCTCGCGGTCGCTCTCCCATCCGCCGTCACCGGGGTGCCGCGGGACCCCCACGGGGCCGTCACCGTCACCCTCAAGGCCGACGGCTCCCTCGCGTGGGACAAGCGCCCCGTGTCCCTCGACGAGTTCATCGCCCGCCTCCAGGCCTACAAACAGTCCGCGCCCAACCCGCGTCTGCTGCTCAACGGCGATGGCAACGCGCTCTTCGCGCAGGCCCGCTACGTCATCGACGAGGCCCGCAAGGCCGGTCTCACGCAAATCCTCATCGAAACCCGCCTCCGCCCGCCGGCCCCCTGAACATGGAACTCTTCCCCCCCGACCCTTCCAGCGGCCGCAAACGGGCGCGGATCGAGATCATCCCTCTGATTGACGTGATCTTCTTCCTGCTCGCGACGTTCGTCCTGTTCACACTCTCGCTCAACAAAATCCAGTCGCTGCCTGTCTCGGTTCCCGCGGTCCAAACCAGTGCGCCCCCCTTCCCTGATGACACAGCCGTCGTCCTGCAAATCTCGGAGCATGGCACCGCCTACTGGAACCATGAGCTGATCACGCTCGCCGATCTTCCCGGTCGTCTGCTTGCCTACAAAACCGGCACCCCCAACCCGCACCTGCTGCTGGCCGGCGACAACCACGCCAGCTTCGGCGACACCGTGGCCGCGCTCGACGAGGTCCGCCGCGCCGGCCTCACCCAGGTCGCCGTCGAAACCACCGACCGGAGCACAGGCCGGTGAGGGAAAAATCTCTTATTGGTTATCGCTTAATGCTTATCGGATTATTGCCAAACCAAACGCAACCGCACGTCCGCCAATTCCGAAAATAACCCAATAAGCGTTAACCAATAAGAAATAACCAATCCCTCCTTCTGCCCCCCATGCGCCGCGACCTCCTCATCGGCCTGCTCGTCTCCCTGCTCCTTCATGCCGGGTTGGCCCTTGGTTTTAACCAAACGATGACGGCACCCGCCCGGCCACCCGAGGATATCCCCACGCTCGCCCTCAACCTGCCGCCCTTGGAGCCGGATGCACCTGCGCCCACTGACCCCGGAGCTCCAGCCTCCGATCAGACCGCGATCGCCCCTCCCCTCCAGCCCGATCTGCCCTCCCTGCACCTCGAGGTTCCCTTTGTGCAGCTCTTGCAACCCACTCCGCCCGCCGGCGTCACGCGCCCTGCCGCCCTGATCACCATTCCAGTCGGCCTGGGCGGCCTGGGTTCGGGCGGGAAGATCCTCGCCCAACTTTTCGCGCTCGCGGACCTCGACCAGGGACCGGAGCCGACGTTGACCATCAGTCCGGTCTATCCCTATGAGATGCGGCGAGCGGGCCTGACCGGCCAGGTCACGGTGGTTTTCACCGTGGACGCCGAGGGCAACGTTCGCGATGCCCAGATCCTGCACTCAACCCAAAAGGAGTTTGAGGCCAGCGCCCTGCAGGCCGTGCTCCAGTGGAAATTCAAGCCCGGCCGGCGCGCTGGCCGCGTGGTCAACACCCGCATGCAACTGGCGATCGGATTCACCCTCGAAGGCCAGCCCTGAGCCATGTCCGCTCTCCTGCCATTTCGACGGCCGTTGCCCTTTGTGGGGGCGCTGCTCGCCGTCATCCTCGCCCTTCCCACCACCCTGCCCGCTGCACCCGTCGCCCCGCCCGCCCGTGAACTTTCCTCACCCGTTTCGGACCAGCTCTCCGCCCTCCGCGATTTCACCGACGCCAAAAATTATACCGCCGCCCTGGCCCTGCTTGCTCCGCTCATCGCCGTCGCCCCCTCCGACAGCTATGACCTCGCCGTCCTGTCGCAAATCAAAGCCCAGATCATCCTGAACCAAGGCGATGCGACCGATCAGGCCGTCGCCCCGCTCGAGACCGCCCTTCGCCTCGGCGATGCCCATGGCTACCTCGACCCACGCCAGACCCTCGATGTGCTCTATCTGCTGGCCCAGTTGCATTACCAGCGGGCGACCGAAAACCATGACGCCGCGCTCCAGTTGGCGGAATTCTCCGCCGCCGCCGCCGCAATCCGCCGCTGGCTGGACCAGGTGGCACGACCGGGTGAGGACGCGGTGCTGCTGGCCGCACTGATCTACTACAATGAGGCCACCGTGGGCAACCACCCGCCCGAGCCGGCCGCGCTCCGGCGCGTGCTCGACGTGGCCGCGCAGGGACTGACGCTCAGTCTCCAACCCAAGGAGACCCTATATCTCCTCGTGCTCGACGCGGAACAGCAACTCGGGGACACCGCGGCTGCGGCCGACACCCTCGAGCTCCTCGTCCAACGCTCACCGGCAAACCACGATTACTGGCAACAGCTGGCCGCCATCTACCTCGCCCAGGCGTCGGCGGCCAAAGCTACCCGGGAGAACGACCGCCTGAACCTCCGCGCCCTGCTCACCTTCGAACGGGCGCAGGTTCACGGTGCGCTCACCACCCCGGCCGACAACTTCAATGTCGCCGGACTTTACTACAACCTGCACCAGTTCGACCGCGCCCTCAGCCTGCTTGAGTCGGGGCTGCAGACCGGGGCCATCACCGACGAACCCGGTCATTGGGAGCTGCTGGCCAACGCCGGCCAGTCCGCGCACGAGGAGACCCGCGCCCTCTCCACCCTGGCCGACGTCGCCGCGCGACACCCGGACGACGGTCGCGTCAATTACGCGACGGCCCGCTTGGAATACGCGATGGACCAGCACCCCGCCGCCCGCAAACACTTGGAGTTGGCCCTGGCCAGAGGCCATCTCGACCACCCCGGCCAGGCCGCGTTTCTGCTGGCCTTCCTCGACATGGAGGCGCGCCAGTTCGATGCCGCCGCCCGCTGGCTCGACGAGGCCGCCCGCCACGACGACACCCCGCCCGCCGACATTGCCCGCCTGCGCGAGTCCCTCGCCGCCGCCCACCCCACCCCGCCATGAGCCCCGCTTCCGCTTGCATCCTCCATGGAGACGCGACGCCCCCGTCGCGTTCCGATCTCTTTCTCCTCCGATGAAGAAAGCCTATCTGCTCGCCCCGCTCCTCGCACTCCTCGCCTTCGGCGTGGGCTACTGGCATTATGCCGGACAGCGCGCACAGGAATTGGCCATGCTCAGGGCCCGGGCCGAATCTGACCACACCGCCGCCCTCCGACAGGAGGCGGCGCAAAACGAGCTGGCGGTACAGGCCGCCCTTGCCGCCCAGGCCAGGCGCAAGCAGGAACTCGCCGACCAAGCCGCCCGCGAACAGGCCGATCAAGCCGCCCGGCACGCCGCGCTGTCCGATCGTGACCGGGCTCGCGACGAATCAACCCGGCTCACCCGCGAGGCCGACCAGCTCAGACGTGACCTCACCACGGAACAGGCGGCCCTCGCCGCACTCGAGCGTGAACAGACCGCCGCGCTCGATGAGCAAGTCTATCTCCAAAAGTTCAACTCTAAGGCCACGGCCAACATCGGTGACCTCACCGCGGTGCTGAAAAAGCTCGCCGCCGCGACGCCCTCCCCAACCGCGCCAGCCGACAAAGCTGCACCCACCGGAGGGTCCAGGTGAAACGCCTTTACCTCCTCATCCCGCTCGCGCTGCTCGGCCTTTTTGCCGTGCCCTTTGTGGCGCACCTCCGCCACGAGGAGCAGGCCACCCTCGCCCGGGCCGCGACCACGGCCCGGCAGCAGGCTGACGCCGAGAAGGAAAGCCAGGCCGCCGAACTCAAGGCACGGGCCGATGCCGACCAACGCGCCGCCGCCCGCCTCGCCGCAGAGAAACAGGCGGCCGAAGCCAAGCGCGCCCAATGGGAGGACGAGAGCAGGCGAATCGCCGCCGACACCGCCGGTTACAGCGCCGGCGCCGCAAAGCTCGCCGCCGAGGTCGCCGACCTGCAAAGCCAGTTGGCCAGCGTCCGAGCCAAGCGCGCCAAACTGTCCGCCGAGGCCTTTGCCACGGCCAAAACTGTGGAGCTCGCGCGCATCGACAAGCGAAACGCCGAGTTGGAAATCCAACGCTTGACCGCCATGCTCGCCCGCCAGGCCGCCGGCACCGAGCTGCCGCCCCTGCCGGCACCGTGAGCATACGCGCCGTTCGGACGCAATGGCCCCAGATCAATTTCTTGCTTCGAAATTTCGCCGTCACTTCGCCAAATTCAGCAGGTCGGCCAGCGAGAGTTTGGCGGCGGCGGCATCGCTCGCCTCGAACACGTCGGCCAGCAGCGCGCGCTTGCCGGCCTGCAGGGCCAGCACTTTTTCCTCCACGGTACCCACGGCGATCAGCTTGTAGCTCGTCACCGTGCGGGTCTGGCCGATGCGGTGGGCCCGGTCCGTCGCCTGCGCCTCCACCGCCGGATTCCACCACGGGTCGAAATGCACCACCGTGTCCGCCCCCGTGAGGTTGAGGCCGGTGCCGCCCGCCTTGAGCGAGAGCAGAAACACCGGCACCGCGGGTCCGGCCTGGAAGCGGTCCACCTCGGCCTGCCGCGCGGGAACGGACATCGACCCGTCGAGATAGCAATAGCCCACCCCCTGCGCGTCGAGTTCGGCGCGCAGCAGCGCGAGCAGCGAGGTGAATTGGGAGAAGACCAGCACGCGATGACCGTCGTCCACCGCCTCGGCCAGCAATTCACGAAACGCGTCAAGCTTGGCCGAGTCGGCAAAGCCTGTTCTTGGTTCCTGGCTTGTCGCGTCGTCTTGCCGCGCCATAGCGCCGCGACGGCGGGAGCCTTGGCGAAGACGGATGCTTCCTCCTTGTCCCTTGTTACATGTTACTTCGTCCTTGGTCCCCGGTTCACTCGGCAGCAAACGCGGGTCGCAGCAGATTTGCCGGAGTCGGAGCAGTTGGGTGAGTGCGGCGAAGCGCAACTGGTTCTCCCCCACCCCCGCGGCCGCCAAGTCGGTCAGCTCGCGCTCGGATTTCTCCTGGGTTTCACGATAGAGCGCGGCCTGCGCGGGGGTGAGCTCACACCAGATGGTCTGCTCGATCTTTTCCGGCAGCTCCGGGGCCACCGCCCGCTTGGTCCGGCGCAGGAGGTAGGGCGCGGTTTGCGCCCGCAACCGTCCGTCGAACCACGCGCGCTCGTCGCCCCGCACCCCGGCGGGGAGCCGGGTGAGAAAACCCGGCAGCAGGAACTCGAAGAGTGAGCGCAGATCGTCCAGCGAATTTTCCAGCGGGGTGCCCGTGAGCAGGAAACGCGCCCCGGCGCGCAGGGCGCGGAGCGCCCCGGCGTTTTGCGAGCGCCGGTTCTTGATATGCTGCGCCTCGTCGGCGATGACGGTGACGAACTCCACCGGGGAAAACAGCGCCTGGTCGCGCGCCAGCGTGCCATAGCTCGTGATCACGAGATCGAAGCCGGCAAATTCCGCGCCCGTGCCCAATCTTAAGCCCGCATGGTGGACAAACACGCGGAGTTGGGGCGCAAACCTTGCGACCTCCCGGCGCCAGTTCTCCAACAGCGACGCCGGCACCACCACCAGCGAGGGCCCAGGCCGGTTTCCCTGCCCCACGGCGGTGAGCAGCGCGATGGCCTGGATCGTTTTCCCGAGCCCCATCTCGTCGGCCAGAACGCCGCCCAGCCGATGTTGCCAGAGGTGCCAGAGCCACGCGACCCCCAGACGTTGGTAGGGGCGCAGCGCCCCATCGAGCTCGGCGGGGACCGGCGCCGGCGCGAGCGCGGAGAGATCGCGCAAGGCGACGCTCCGCGCCCGCCATTCCGCCGGCCCCTGAAATCCGGGGGACAGCGCCTCGATGATCCCCTCGGCCTCCGCCACCCGTGCGGCGCTGATTCGTTGCGTGCGGCGGGGCGACAGCCCCGCGGACGGCTCTCCGGCCAGCGCGGATTGCGCGGCGGCCAGTTGGGCCAGACGGGCGGGCGCGAGGAGGAAGATCTGGCCGCCGGCCTCCAGGTAATTGCGGCTGGTGGCAAGGGCCGTGCGAAGCTGAGCCTCATCCGCCGGTCCGGCCCGCAAGGCCAGGGTGACGGCAAAGCCCTCGCCCGCCGCCGCCACCTCGGCCGCCACCTCGGCGGGGCGCAGGTGCGCCGTGCGTTGTGTGAAGCCGGGGGCGAAATCCGCGTCGAACTCCTCCCGCAGGCGCCCGCCATGGGCGGCGAGAAAATTGAGCGTCTTATGCCGGTCGCGCAGCCACCATTTGCGGTTGGAGGGCTCCAGCCCAAAGCCGTGGTTTCGCAACAGGGCAAGAACTGCGGCATGGCCGGGATGTTCGGGCGAGGGCAGCGTGATCGCCAGAAAATGCTCGGATCCGTCCACGGTCATGCGCGTGAGACCGGGCGACCGGTCGGGCCGGATCGGTTGCGCGGGCCGTTTGGGGCGCGCGGCTCCGATCGGGCCCGGCGTCTCCTCCTCCCCGGCACCACCCTTGGCGGCCAGGTCCGCAAAGAGGGCGGCATGCCGCCATGGGCCCGCCCAACCGTTTTCCACAAAGACCGGCTGGTCACCGGCCGCACTGGCCACCTCGCCGAGCTGGGCCCGCGTCACCTGGATAAAACCCGGAGGCACCTCCGCGCCACAAATCCGCTGGAGCACCGCCAGCACCGGCAGTAACGCGTTCGGCGGCACGGCGTCGCGATCAAGCTCCAGCCTGACCACGATGGCATTGCGTGCCGCCGCGGCGGCGAGATTGGGCGGAAGCAGGAGGCGGAGCATGGCAGCCAGCGGAGCCCTTTCAAGCTCCGCCCAGACTGTCGCGCACCGCCGCGACTACGGCATCTGCCGGGACCTCGCGCTCGGTGCGGGTGCTGAGGTCGCGGATTTTTACCACGCCCTTCGCGAGCTCGTCGCCTCCATAGATCAGCGCCAGCCGCGCGCCTGATTCAGCCGCCGCCTTGAACTGCTTGCCAAATCCCAGCTCCTTGAACGGATACTCCACCGCAAAACCGGCCGCGCGCAGCGCGTGGATGTCTCCGAAGGCCGCACTCCGTTCCGCCTCGCCGCCGATCACGCAATACACATCGGCTGCCTGCACCAACGCCGGCGTCAGCCCGCGGGCCTCCAGCAGGAGCGCGAAGGTCATGTCGCCGATGGCGAAGCCGACGGCGGGCAGGTCCGGACCGCCCAGTTTTCCCACGAGGTCGTCGTAACGCCCCCCGCCCGCAATGGCGCGCAGTTCCCCTTTGCGGTCGAAAGCCTCGAAGACAAAGCCGGTGTAGTAGGCCAGCCCGCGCACGACCCCGAGGTCCACCTGCACAAACTCCGCCAGCCCCATCGCCGCCAATCCGCCGAGGAGCCGGCGCCAGTCCGCCAGTCGGGCCGCGAGGGCCGCAGAGCCGTGCGGCGCGAGCGTTTCCTCGATCGCCGCCAGCGATTTGACCTGAAGAAAGGCCAGTACCTTGTCCTTCACCACCGGTTCCAGCGGACCAAACTGCTCCGCGTACGCCTTGAACGCGTCGTCCCCGAGTTTTTCAAACTTGTCCACGGCGCCGAGCACGGCCCGGACCCGCGGCCCGTCGAGCCCGAGGGCCTCCAGATAATGGAACCAGAGGTTGCGGTCGCTCAGCCGCACGTAAAAATCCTGCGCGGTCAGGCCGAACGTCGAGAGGCATTGCACCAGCAGGGCGATCAACTCGGTTTCCGCCTCGGGCCCGGGCTCGCCGAAGATGTCGGCGTTGAACTGGTGAAAGCAGCGCCCGCGGCCTTTCTGCATCCGCTCATAGCGGTAAAACTCCGCGATACTGAACCATTTGATCGGCCGCTTCAGGGTCGCGGCCTTTTCCCCGACCAGACGGCAGACGGTCGGGGTCATCTCCGGCCGCAGCGCGACCTCGCGCCCGCCTTTGTCGGTGAAACTGAAAAGCTGGCCCTCGATCTCATCGCCGGACTTGGCGCGATAGAGGTCGAGTGGCTCAAGCACCGGCGCGTCGTATTCCTGGAAACCGAAGGCGCGCGCCGTCTGCCGCCAAACACGGAACAGGTGGTTCCGGCGCGCGAGGGCGTCGGGATAAAATTCGCGGAAGCCGGGCAGGGATTGAAAGGAGGGCATGGGTGCTTGCCCCGACACCTTGGGAACCGTCGGGTTGCGGGGCGATGCAAAATTTACATTCCTCCCCATCCTTCCCGGTCACAAAAAAGGCCGACGTTTGACGTCGGCCTGAAATCACAGGGAGAGGATGACCCGGGCAGGTGCTCGGGTCCAAGGGGATCAACCGCCTGCGGGCGTCAGAGCTTGTTGATGTCGATCTTCTTGATCAGGTGCTTGAGCACCTTGCCGGACTTGAATTTCACCACGGCGCGCTCCGGGATGACCACCTCGGTCTCAGGCTTGTTGGGATTGCGTCCCACGCGCGCCTTGCGCCGTTGCACCTCTAGCACGCCGAAATTGCGCAGCTCCACGTTGCGGCCTTTCGCCAGCGCGTGCATAATGATGTCCAGCGACATCTGCACCGTCGCCACAATTTCCTTCTGTGGGAAGCCGGTCTTTTCGTAGATATCGAGGACGATTTCTCTTTTAGTTAGGTTGGATGACATAATGTTTGGGCTGTTTTGGGGTAGGGTTGGATCAACTGAATTCGAACCACTTGAATATGTATGCATCGGGCCAAAACGCAATGCTTTATGCCCGTTATGTCTGTTCTTGTATGCAAAAGCCTAGGGATCAAACCCTAGTCGATGGAATTTTTTCACTATTTTTTGATTTTCTACACAAAATATCGGGTGGCATGATCCTGCATGGCCTTTGGGGCTTAACGACTTGTAGGACTTCACCTGACAGCTCGATGGTGACTAAAACCTCGCATTTGACTACCTGCCGAATCGTCAGCGTAGTTCTATCCAGCCCATGCCAGACCCCGCTCAAATCAACACGATGTTTGCCCGGATCGCACCGCGTTACGATGCGGCGAACCGCGTGCTCAGCCTGGGGACCGACCGCTGGTGGCGGCACCGGCTCGTCGCGGCAGCCTGCCGCATCCCTCCCCAAGAGGTGCTCGACCTGGCCACGGGCAGCGGCGATGTCGCGCTCGCGCTGGCCCGGGTGCTGCCGGCCGGGGCCATGGTGCAGGGCATGGATTTTTGCGCCCCGATGATCGCCGAGGCGGTGAAGAAACTTTCCCGTACTGGCGGGCTGCAGGCCAAAGTTGCTTTTCTGGTGGGCGACGCCCTGGCTCTGCCATTGGCGGACGAAAGCATCGATGTCGTCACTATCGCCTTCGGATTGCGGAACCTCGCCGACCGGGCCCGCGGGTTCCGCGAGATGCGCCGGGTCCTCCGGCCGGGAGGAAGGCTCTTGGTGCTGGAGTTTTCGCAGCCAGCCGCCTGGTTCCGCCCCGCCTATTACTTCTATCTGCGCCAGGTCCTGCCTTGGCTGGCCACCCGGGTCACCGGCGACCGCGCGGCCTACGAATATCTGGGCGGCTCAGTCGGCGCTTTCCCAGACCATGCCGCCCTCGCCGCCGAAATGCTCGCGGCCGGTTTTGTCCCGGTGAATGTCACGCGGATGACCTTGGGTATTGTGGCCCTGCATGAGGGCACCCGGCCGTTACTCCTCGCTTAATTAAACGATTTCCCGCAGCCACAGGTGCTGTGGGCGTTGGGATTGGTGATCTCAAAGCCCTTGCCATGCAACCCGTCATCGAAATCGATGCTCATCCCGTCCAGCAGCGCCAGACTTGCGGGATCCACGACCAACACCACTCCCTCGCTCTCCAGCTCGCGGTCACCCGGCTTCGGTTCGTCGAAAGCCATGCCATACTGCCGACCGGAACAGCCACCCGTTTCGACCGAAACGCGCAGATGTTGCGGACCCGCCGGCGCAGCCGCACGCATGACGCGAATTTGGGCGGCGGCGCGCGGACTCAGATTGATCATGGGGCCCACTTTGCCCCGGAAACCGGGTGATGTCAAACCCGCAGCGACTTCCGTGCCAAAAAACAATTTTCCTCGCTTGCCAGCGCGCCGTCGGGCGTTTTACCTCGGGGCTGCGTGGCCTCCATCAAGCACATTTTCAACGAACTTCACTATGAAATGATCCGCACCATCGCCGAAGGCGGCATGGGCGTCGTCTATCAGGCGGTGCAGAAGGGCGCTGGTAATTTTCGCAAGGTCGTCGCGGTGAAACTCATCCGGGAGGAGTATTCCACGATCCCGGAGTTTCAGAGCAATTTCATCGGCGAGGCCCGCCTCGTGGCCGACCTGATCCACACCAACATCGTCCAAACCTACCACCTCGGCCAGATCGGCGGCCAGTATTTCATGGTGATGGAGTTTGTGAATGGGGTGAATCTCGAGCAGTTTCTGGAACGGCACCGCGCGATGAACCGTCCCCTGCCGGTCGATCTGGCCGCATTCATCGTCTCCCGGATTGCCCGGGGTCTGACCTACGCCCACCAGAAACGCGACAGCGAGGGCCGCCCCCTCGGCATCGTCCACCGCGACATCGGCCCGAAGAACATCATGCTCGCCTACGAGGGCGACGTAAAGCTCACCGACTTCGGCATCGCGAAGGCGCTCGACCTGATGTACAACGAGGAAGGCAAGGTCATCGCCGGCAAGGACGAGTATCTGTCCCCCGAGCAGGCCAACTATGCGGTAACCGATGCCCGTGCCGACATCTTCCCGCTCGGCATCGTGCTCGCCGAGCTGCTGCTCGGGCACAACATCTTCCGCTCCACCGACCGCCTGGAGTCGCGGCAGAACATTCTCTCGCTGCCGATCCCCCAATTTGGCACCCTGCGCTCCGACATCAACCCCAAGCTTGAGGTCATCCTCCAGCGGGCCCTCCAACGCGACCGCGAGGATCGCTACCAGACGGCCTATGACGTGCTCAATGCGCTGGAGGTCTACCTTTATTCCGACGGCTACGGTCCCACCAACGAAAAACTCGGCGTGTATCTCAAGGAAGTGATGGGATACCGCGAACCCGGCTCCGCCCCCAGCCCCGCCCCAGCTTGACGGCCCCTCGCGCCAGCCTGCCATGAGTGGTTTCAGGTTAAGCCAGGATTTACGCCAGCGCCAGAGCCTCGTCCTTGCGCCGCAGCTCCGCCAGTCCCTGAAAATTCTCCAGGTGGCGGCGCTCGATCTGCGCTCCGTCATCCAGGAGGAGCTGCAGAACAACCCCGTCCTGGACGAGCTGCCCATGGAGGGCGTGAGCCTGGACAACGGGCCTGGCGCCGAGACCGGGGAGAATGGCGAAAACGGGGAGAACGGTGAGTCCGCCGGGACCGGGGAGGAGAAAAAAACCCAGGGCGAGGGTGACGGTGAAGGTACGCCCGAACGCGAGGAAATGGATTTTTCCAAGGACAAGGAGTTCGAGATCCTTGCCAAACTGGACGAGGACTGGCGCGACCACATGGCCAATGCCGGCGGCAACCAGCCTTTCACCAGCGAGGATGCCGAGCGCCGCCAGCATTTTTTCGACTCACTGGTCAGCGAGACTTCGTTGCAGGAACATCTGATGAGCCAGGCCGAGATGGCCGACCTCACCCCCCCGGTACTGGAGGCCCTGCAGCACCTCGTAGGCAGTCTTAACGACAGCGGCCTGCTCACCGCCTCCCCGTCCGACCTCGCGCTCCAGGCCCGGCTCCCGCTCTCGGCCGTGCAGGAGGCGGTGCGGCTCCTCAAGACCTTCGAGCCGGCCGGCATCGGGGCGCAAAGCCTCGGCGAATGCCTGCTCCTCCAGCTCCAGGCCCGGGGGCTGGGCGACTCCCTGGCCGCCCGCATCGTGCGCGACCACTACGCCCTGCTCGCCCGCCGCCGCATCCCTGACCTGGCTCGCCGGGCCGGCGCCAGCACCGACGACATCCAGCTCGCGCTCGCCGAAATCGGCGCGCTCGACCCCGCCCCCGGCCGCCGGTTCGCCGACGACAGCAACCGCGTCGTCATCCCCGATGCCACCGTCGAAAAGGACGGCGAGGAATGGAAGATCCATCTCAACCGCGACTACATCCCGCGCCTGCGCATCAACAGCACCTATCGCGACCTTATCGCCAAGGGCACCCTGGCGCGGACCGAGCGCGACTACCTCGTCGAGCGGATCCGGGCGGGCAAGTTTTTGATCAACTCGATCGCCCAACGCCAGCAGACCATCGAGCGCATCACCCGCGAGATCATCAAGGCCCAGCTTGATTTTTTCGAACATGGCGTCTCCCGGCTGCACCCGCTGACCATGACCCAGATCGCCAGCGCCGTCGGGGTGCATGAGACCACGGTCAGCCGCGCCATCGCCAACAAATACCTGAAAACCCCGCACGGGGTCTTTGAATTCAAATATTTCTTCACCCCCGGCTACCAGGCTTCGGGCGGCGATGCCGTGTCCAATACCAGCGTCAAGGAGATCATCCACACCCTCATCGCGACCGAGGACCGCAGCCACCCGCTCAGCGACCAGGAGATTGTCGGCCGGCTCAAGGAAAAAGGGCTGCAACTGGCCCGGCGCACCGTCGCCAAATACCGCGAGGAGCTCGGTCTGCTCCCCAGCAACCTCCGCCGCGATTACGCCTGAGGTTGGCGGGGCGACGCCGAAAGTAGCGCAGGCCTTCTTGCCTGCTCCGGCGCGCCCCCCCCCGGCACTCGCCTAGAAATCAAACTGGTCGATGTTGTCTTTGTTGAAGATAAAGGGCTTGCCGAGCATGATGTTGTCACCGGAAATCTCATAGGTTTTCCCGTTGGCCTTGAACGACGTGTCGCCGGCTTTGAGCGATCCTTTCGCCAGCGCGTCGGCTGCGGCGATGGCCAGATAACCCAATTCCTCGGTGTTCCAGAGGATGACGCTGTCGGTCACGCCCCCGTGGACGTACACCTTGTTCTCGTTCGGCAAGCCCAGGCCGATGACCTTCACCTGGCCGGTCTTGCCGGCCTGTTTGACCGCCTCGGCCGCGCCGGGGACGCCCGGCGAGCAGATGGCCATGATAAGTTTGAGGTTGGGATGCGCGCTCATCAGCGTCGTGGCCTCCGCCTGGGCCTTGGCCTTGTCGTCATCGCTCGGGCGGAAGTCAACCAGTGTCATCTTCGGGTAGGTCTTGAGCCGTTCGTCAATGTGCTTCTTCCACTCGTTCTGGTTCGCGGCGGTGAGCGACGCCGTGATGATCGCAAACTCCCCCTCGCTGTTGCAGAGCCGGGCCGCCTCGTCCATCAGCGCGAAGCCGATGCCCTGGGGCGTGGCCTGGTTGACGAAGAACGTGCGCGCGTCGGGCAGCACGTCGGCGTCAAAGCTCACGACCTTGATGCCTTTCGTCTGGGCCTTCCGCAACGCCGTGGAGAGGGCGTCCTTGTTTTCCGCCGCGACCGCGATCACATCGACCCCGGAATTGATCCAGTTTTCGACAATCTGGTTTTGCATCGCCGGGTCGGTCTGGGTCGGACCGTCAAACAGCAGGGTGTCGCCCAGTGCGTCGGCGGCCTTCTGCGCGCCCTTGGCGGCGGATAGGAAATAGGCGTTGCCCTTGGACTTGGGCAGCATCGCGATGGTGAGCTTCTTGCCGCCGGCTGCGGGAGCAGACGCGGCCGGGGTGCCGGAGTCGGCGTTTTTGCCACAGCCGGACAGGATCAGGCCGACGGCGAGGGACAGGGCGAGGAGGCGCTTCATGGGGGTGATAAGGTTGAGGGCGGAGAGGAAGGGGCAGGATGGGGGCGGGGGCGCCGCCGTGACAAGATTTTTAGGCCGCCGCTGGCCGTGAGGGCAACGATCAGCAACACGCCGGTGAGCATGCCACCAATTTCGCGCGGCCAGCCCACATACGTCAGGCTGTCGCTCAGCACCGCCACGGCCCCCCAACCGAGCAGGGTCCCGGGGACACCACCGCTCCCACCAAAGATGCTCGTGCCGCCCAGCACCACGGCCGTGATGGCGAAGAGTTCGTAACCGGTGCCGGCGTCGGCCTTCGCCTGGTTGAGCCGGGCGGTGAAAATCAATCCGGCCAGCGCCGCCACCACCCCCGCCAGCACATAAACCGAGACCAACCGCCGGGTCACCGGCAGCCCGGCGTATTTCGCGCCCTCGGGGGCGAACCCGATCGCGCGAAACGACCGGCCCCAGGTCGTGCGATGCACCAGCACCCACACCCCCACCGCCACGAGGGCGAACACATACAGCTGCACCGGCAACCCCAGCCAGCTGCCCTGCCCCAGCGCGGTGAATCCCGCCGGAAACCCGGTGAAGGTGTCCACCCCGTGCGTCAACGCCTCGGCCAGGCCGCGAAACAAGGAAAAGGTCCCCAACGTGACAATGAGGGGGGGCAGTCGCAGAAAAGTGATAAGAGTGGCATTCAGCCCGCCCGCCAGCGCGCCGAGAGCAAGGGTGACGGTCAGCGCGGCCGGGATCGGCACCCCCGCATCGCGCCACAGCTTCCCAAAGATTACCGCGCTCAATCCCATGAGCGACCCGACGGACAGATCGATTCCACCCGTAAGAATGACCGGGGTCATGACGAGTGCGAGGAGCCCGATTTCGCAGGCATGGGTCACGATGTCGGCCTGGGCTCCCGCCGTGCCAAAGCCCACGGTGGCCCCGCTGAAATTGTGCCGGGTCCCAGCGCAGTAAAAGAACAGCCATTCCGCGACCAGGCCGACGAGCAGCAACGTCTCATGGCGCAGGAGCAGGTTCCGGTATCCGTGTTTATGCGTGTTCATCCGTGGTTAATGATTCTGCTTCCGGTTGCGCCAGCCGTCGGCGACGACGGCGAGGAGGATGATCGTCCCTTGGATGGCTTTCTCCCAATAGGCCTCGACTCCCATGTAGGTGAGAGCCGGGCTGATGCTGGACAACAGCAGCAGCCCCGCCAGCACACCCCACAAGTTGCCCCGTCCGCCCGAAATCGACACGCCGCCGACCACCACCGCCGCAATGGTGCGCAATTCGAGGCCGCCGCCAGCGCCCGGGTCCACCTGGGGCGATTGCACCGCCGCCAGCATCGCCGCCAGCCCGGTGAGCGCGCCCAGGAACACAAACGCGGCAAAGGTGACACCCCGCGGCGGAATGCCGGCCAGTCGCGCCGCCTCCGCGTCGGTGCCCACCGCATAGCAAAACCGCCCCGCCGCCAGATGCTTCATGGCCAGCGCCAGCGCGACCATCAGCGCGACCGCCCCGATCAGGATGGTCCATTGTCCGGCGGCCTGCCCGAGACCAAACCACTGCGCCGGACCGATGTCGACAAACACCCCGGAGCGCTGCCAGCGCAATGCCTCCCGCCAAGTCACCATGGTCGCAAGGGTGACCACAATGGACGGCAGGCCGAGCCCGGCGACCAGCGCGCCGTTAAAGGCCCCCAGCAGGGCGCCAAGCAGAACCGCCGCCAGCATCGCCACCACCACCGGCACGCCGTGGTTCAGCAGCAGTCCGCCGCATACCCCGCAGATGGCAAACTGGGAACCGACGGAGATGTCGATCTGCCGCGCGATGATCACCAGGGTCATGCCACAGGCGACCACCAGCGTGGGCGCCATCTGGCCGGTCAGCCGTGTGAGCAACGGCTGCGGATCAAAAAACTTGGGGGCCCAAAGTGCCATTGCGATCAGCAACAGGGCCAGCGCACCCGCCACGGAAAGCTCGCGGAAATGGCGTTTCATGCGGCCGCTCCCTTCTCGTTCTGCCCGAGCGCAGCCGCCATGACGGTGTGGGCGTCACTCCCGCCCGGAAGCATCGCCACCAAGGTGCCGCCGCGCATCACGCCAATCCGATCACCCATGCCGAGGGCCTCGGGCAAGTCGCTGGAGATCATCAACACCGCCATCCCTTCCTGGGCAAGGCGGCGGATGAGCTTGTGGATCTCGCTCTTCGCACCCACGTCCACCCCCTGCGTCGGCTCGTCCAGGATCAGCAGCTTCGGTTTGGTCGCCAGCCAGCGCGCGAGGGCCACTTTCTGCTGGTTGCCGCCGCTCAGGCTGCCCGCAGGCGCCTCGGGCCCGGCGCATTTCACCGCCAGATCGCGGATATACCCGTCGGCCAGCTTCCACTCGGCGCCAAAACGCAGCCAGGCGCGGGGAAACAGACTTGGGTGGACGGCCATCGTCATGTTTTGCGCGATGGGCATCTCCAGGATGACCCCGTGGCGGCGCCGGTCCTCCGGCACATAGGCGATGCCGGAGGCCACCGCCTCCTGGGGCGAATGGATGGTCACGCGCGCCCCATTGAGCACAATCTCGCCCGCATCCGCCGGCGTGAGCCCGAAGAGCACCCGCGCCAGCTCGGTGCGCCCCGCGCCGACCAACCCGGCCAGGGCGACCACCTCGCCCGCCCGCACCTCCAAATTGACACCATGCAGGCCGGAAACCGCGCACCCCACCCCGCGCAACACCAGTACTTCGCCGCCCGGCGCCGCTCCGCCGGGGGGGTAGAGACTGGTGACCTCGCGCCCGACCATCAGCCGGATGAGCTCCGATTCCGTGAGGTGGGGCGCGTTGTCCCCCACGCGCCGTCCGGCCGCTTCAGGGGCGGCGGGGCGATCTCCCGCCCGATCCACCACCCGCAGGCCCACGCTCTCGCCGTCGCGCAGCACGGTCACGCGGTCGGCCAGGGCAAAAATCTCCTCCAGCCGGTGGGAGATGTAGATCACCCCCACCCCGCTGGCGCGCAGATCCCGCACGACGGCAAAGAGCAGGTGTTGCTCCTTCTGCGTCAGCGAGGCGGTTGGTTCGTCCATGATGACGATGCGGGCGCCCGCGCCCAGCGCGCAGGCGATTTCCACCAACTGTTGCTCCGGCATGGAAAGCGACCGGACCTCCGCGTCCGGGGAGATCGCGGCCCCGATGCGCTGCAGCAGTTGCGCCGCGCGGGTGCGCCGTCCCGCCCAGTTCACCCGGGCGAGCTTCGCCGCCCGCTCCAGACGCAGCCCGATGTTTTCCGCCACCGTCAGGTCCGGAAACAGCGCGGGCTGCTGGTAAATACAGGCGATGCCGAGCCCGTGCGCTGAAGCCGGATTCAGCTTTTCCACCCGTTCCCCCGCGAGCTCAATTGTGCCCTCGTCCGGCTGGTGGGCGCCGGTGATGACTTTGATCAGGGTCGATTTGCCCGCGCCGTTTTCGCCGAGCAACGCGTGGACCTCCCCCGCGCGCAAGTCCAACGACACCCCCTTGAGCGCGCGCACCGCGCCAAAGGACTTGGCGATGCGGCTGAGCCTGAGCAGGGGGAGTTCGTCGACGGACATGAGGCGAAAAAATGAAAATACTCGGAGCCAACCAAGCAATGGCAATCGTGGCCCCGGGGCGTATCACCAAATCGCCGCCTCCCCCCCATGCCGTTGACCCGAAACTAACCTAAATTGCCTACAATGTCAACTAATGGTTGACATTGTATCCTTGGGCAATGTTGCGGTCCGAAACCCATGCCGCCACTGTGGCCGCCGCCGGGGGCGGCGTGTTGCACCCAACGCTGGCGAAAATTGGCGCTGCACCCGTTGCCCCGGCCGGTCGGATTTGGGCTTGCGCGCGGGCGGGGGGTGGCAGAGTTTGACCGACTCGCACATGCCCACGCCCGCGCCGCAGGCCAGCCTGCATCCCATTTTTGACCGTGTGCTCGACCGCGCCACCAAGGAAACGCGGCTGAATCAGCGCGGGCGGGTGATCTGGCTTTACGGGTTGTCCGGCTCGGGCAAGAGCACCCTCGCCATCGCCCTGGAGCGGCGGCTGCACGCGGAAGGCTTCACCACCCATTTGCTGGACGGCGATAATGTCCGCACCGGGCTCAACCTCGGCCTCGGCTTCGGGGACGCCGACCGCGCGGAAAACATCCGCCGCGTGGCCGAGGTGGCCAAGCTGTTCGTACAAGCCGGGATCGTGGTGATCGCCGCGTTCATCACCCCCCTCCGCGCGTACCGGGAGCTAGCGCGCACTATTATCGGTCCGGAGGACTTTGTGGAAGTTTATGCCGCCGCGTCGTTTGCAACGTGCGCGCGGCGCGACCCCAAAGGCCTCTACGCCAAGGCGCAGGCCGGCGGAGTGCCGCAGTTCACCGGCCGGGACTCCACGTTTGAGCCCCCCGCCACCGGCGGAGACGCACTCATCCTCGACACGGAGGCGGAGGGGGCCGAGGCCTCGCTCGTCCGTCTGCACACCGCCGTCGCCCCGCGACTCCGCTTTCAACCATGAGTTCCTACAATCTCACGCATCTGGCCCAGCTGGAGCACGAATCCATCTTCGTGCTGCGCGAGGTCGCCGCCCAGTTCGAACGGCCCGCGCTCCTTTTTTCCGGGGGCAAGGACTCCATCGTGATGGTGCAGCTCGCCCAAAAGGCGTTCTGGCCGGCAAAATTCCCCTTTCCGCTCGTCCACATCGACACCGGCCATAATTTTCCCGAGACCATCGCCTTCCGCGACCAGCTCACCTCCGAGACGCAGGCCCGTCTCATCGTCCGTTATGTGGAGGACTCGATCAAGGCCGGGCGGGCGGTCGAGGAGAAGGGGCTCAATGCCTCACGGAACAAGCTCCAGATCCCGACGCTGCTCGACACCATCGAGGAGTTCAAATTTGACGCCTGCCTCGGCGGCGCGCGTCGCGATGAGGAGAAGGCCCGGGCCAAGGAGCGGTTTTTCTCGGCCCGCGATGAGTTCGGCCAGTGGGATCCCAAAAACCAGCGCCCCGAGCTGTGGAACCTGTTCAACGGCCGCAAGAATGTCGGTGAAAATTTCCGGGTGTTCCCCCTCTCGAACTGGACCGAGATGGATGTGTGGCAATACATCGCCAGCGAAAACCTGGCCATCCCCTCGATCTACTTCGCTCATGAACGCGAGGTGGTCGACCGCGACGGCGTGTTGCTCGCCCGGTCACCTTATATCACCCTGCTGCCGGGCGAGAAGTATGAGACGAAACGGGTGCGCTACCGCACGGTGGGTGACAGCACCTGCACCGGCGCGGTGATCAGCGACGCCTGCACGCTGGCCGAGATCATCCAGGAGGTGGCCAGCGCCCGTCAGACCGAGCGCGGCACCCGTGCCGACGACAAGCGCTCCGACACCGCGATGGAAGACCGCAAGAAAGCCGGGTATTTCTGAGTTCAACGCCAAGTCGCAAAGACGCTGAGCCGCTAAGACCCACATGGATGAGAATGATATCAGCCGTATAATCGTCGATGCGGCGATCGAAGTTCATCGCGCGCTCGGCGGGCCGGGCTTGCTGGAAAGTGTCTATGAGGAAGCCCTCGTGGAGGAGCTGGGCTTGCGCGGCCTCAATGTTGACCGGCAGCAGCCCGTCCCGTTGAGTTACAAGGGCAGGTTGCTCGCCACACCGCTGCGGCTGGATTTGCGGGTCAACGGCCTCGTGCTTGTGGATAACAAGGCCGTAGGTGTTTTCAATCCGATCTTCGAGGCGCAAATGCTCACCTATCTCCGACTCACCCGGCTCAAACTCGGACTGGTCATCAATTTTGGCGAACGCCTCGTCAAGGATGGCATTCATCGCGTCGTGAACCAACTTTAACCAAACTCACTCCGCTCCATCGCGTCTTCGCGCCTCCGCGCCTTTGCGTTAATCCATCATGCCCACCGCCACCAACCCACATTCCGACCAGCACTACCTCGCCATGGATCTGCTCCGCTTCACCACGGCGGGCAGCGTGGATGACGGCAAATCCACGCTCATCGGTCGCCTGCTCTACGACTCGAAGGCCATCTTCGAGGACCAGTTGGAGGCCATCGAGCGCGCCACCGAGCAGCGCGGCGAGGAGACCCTCAACCTGTCGCTCCTCACCGATGGCCTCCGCGCCGAGCGTGAGCAGGGCATCACCATCGACGTCGCCTACCGCTATTTTGCCACGCCGCGCCGCAAGTTCATTGTCGCCGACACGCCCGGCCACATCCAATACACGCGTAACATGGTCACCGGCGCGTCCACCGCCAACCTGGCCATCGTGCTCGTGGACGCGCGCAAGGGCGTCATCGAGCAGACCTGCCGGCACTCGTTCATCGCGTCGCTCCTGCGCATCCCCCACCTGATCGTCGCCGTCAACAAGATGGACCTCGTGGAATGGTCGGAGGCGCGCTACAATGAGATCGTGGCGCAGTTCTCCGAGTTCGCCTCACGGCTGGAGATTCCCGACATCAAGTTCATCCCCATCTCCGCGCTGCACGGGGACAATGTCGTGGAGAAATCCCCCAAGTCGCCCTGGTACCAGGGCGGCGCGCTGCTCTACACCCTCGAGACCGTCTATATCGGCAGCGACCACAACCACATTGACGCCCGCTTCCCGGTGCAGACCGTGATCCGCCCCAACAACGACGCGCACCACGACTTCCGCGGTTTCGCCGGTCGCATTGCGGGCGGCGTGTTCAAGCCCGGCGACGAGATCACCGCCCTCCCCTCTGGCCGGACGTCACGCATCACCGCGCTCCATGGCCCCGGCGCGACCGGCCCGCTGGCGGAGGCATTCTCGCCCATGTCGGTCGTGATCAACCTGGCGGACGAGATCGACATCTCGCGCGGCGACATGATCGTGAAGGCCAATAACCCGCCCAACGCGACCAAGGACATCGAGGCGATGATCTGCTGGTTCTCCGAAGCGAAACTCGTGCCCGGAGGCAAATATCTGATCCGCCACACCACCCGGGAGGCCAAGTGCGCCATCAAAGTCGTGCGTTACAAGATCAACATCAACACCCTCCACAAGGTCGAGGGCGACCAGGAAATCGGCATGAATGACTTCGGCCGCGTCCACCTGCGGGCCTCCGTGCCACTGCTGTGGGACTCCTACCAGCGCAACCGCGCGACGGGCGGTTTCATCCTGGTGGACGAGTTCACCAACGCCACGGTCGCCGCCGGGATGATCCTCTGAGTGGCGGGGCTTGTGTTGCCCGACCAAACGGCTTTTTCTCCACCGGTGTCCTTCACCGTTTCCTCGGTCACCTTCGACTGCCTCTACCTCGGGCTCGGGCTCGCGCTGCTCTGGTTCCCCCGGCAATGGCTGCGCGTCGGATTCCTGGGCCGCGCTCGCGGCAGCCGCAAACGGAAAAATTGGGCGCCCAACCGCGATCGTGAGCCGGGTGATGTTTCGGTCCGGTTCGGCGAGGAGTTTTCCAAAGCGCGCAACTGGGTCGATTTTTTTCGCGCCTTCACCGGCGGCGCCGCAGTCGGAGGGCTCTTTCCGGGGGTGGTGGCTTTTGCCACCGCTGACCCCAAACCCACCAAGGAGACGATCCAACTGCTCTTCATCCTCAAAGTCGTGGTCTTTTTGACCGGCCTGCTCATCCAAATGCTGCGTTGGGAGGGACGGCTCACCTTGTTCGCCCCCCTCTTCTACGTGCAAGGACTGGCGTTTGGGCTGCTGACCAACGTTCCCGCCGCCCTGCTGGCGGTGATCGGGGTCTGGGCGCTCAATGCGGTGCTGCCGTCGGCGGCGATCTTCCTGGTGGTCTTTGGCTTTCTGGAGCTCTGTTTGGGATTCATGTTCAAGGCCCCGAACGCGCGGCCCAAGGACATCCTGCTGGCCGCCGCGCTCAGCGTGCTCCCGGTGCTCATCAGCATCCTGTTTAAACGCCACCTGGCCCAGTTCACCAAGCGGACCAAGATCATCGATTCTTCGCCAACCCCGGACTAGCGGATGGTCGGCCTCACTCTCCTGTCGCAAGCTTCGGCCATTTCCGCATGACTCCGATCGCTACTTCCGGCGATGCCACGCGACCGTCCCCGGGCATGATCTGGCTGGCCGCCACCCGTCCGCGCACCCTGCCGGCCGCCGTGGCTCCGGTGCTGGTAGGCTCCGCCCTCGCCTGGCGGGCGGGACACTTCGTGGGCCCGGCAGCCGGTATCTGTCTGGCCTTCGCCCTGCTGGTTCAGGTCGGCACCAACTTCGCCAACGATTATTTTGATTTCATCAAGGGTGCCGACACCCCCGCGCGCGTCGGCCCGCGTCGCGCCGTCGCCGCCGGCCTCGTCCGCCCCGCGGTCATGCGCCACGCCATGCTGGCGGTGTTTGCGGCGGCTTTCTGCGTCGGGCTGACCCTGCTGCGCTACGGCGGCTGGCCGTTGCTGGCCATCGGGGTCGCCAGCATTGCCAGCGGGCTGGCCTACACCGGCGGTCCCTGGCCGCTCGGTTACCGCGGGCTCGGCGATGTGTTTGTGTTTGTCTTCTTCGGCCTGGTCGCAGTCGGGGCGACCTTTTTCGTCCAGACCGGTCGGGTCACCGTCGCCGCGTTGGCGGCCGCGGCGGGGGTGGGCGCGCTCGCCAGCAACATCCTCTTGGTGAACAACTATCGGGACGCCGACACCGACGCCCGCGCCGACAAACGCACGCTGGTGGTCCGCCTCGGCCGCCCGTTCGCGCGCGGCCAGTTCACCGTGGCACTCATCCTGGCTTTGGCTGTCCCCGTGGCGTTGGCCCTGCTGGACCCTCAGCCCAACCGCCTGTGGTCGGCCGTGCCCCTGACCCTGCTGCTGGCGTGGCCCGCCGCACGGCAGCGCACCGCCCTCCATGCGGCCCAGACTCCCGGAGCGCTCATCACGCTGCTCGGCCACACGGGGCTGTATCTGGCGCTCTACGCGGTCGCGCTCTCCGCCTGGCTGGTCACGATGTGAGTGCCAGCCGGCGCTTGTTTTCCCGCCCAAACTCCCCCATCTTGGCCCCATGTGGAAAGCTCTCCTCCTTGGCACCGTCTTGGCCATCCCGCTGGCCCCGGCCCAAAATTTGGGCGGGCCGTCGTCCTCGGTGGATTGGGCGAACTTGTCCGAACAGGTACGCGCACTCACCGACCAGACCGGCCAGCTCACCCTGCGACTCGAACAGATTGAGCGCCAGAACACCGAGCTGCGCGCCCAGGTCGAGACGCTCCGGCAGTCCGCTGTCACGCTCACCCGTCTCAACGCCGCCGTCGCCGACCTGAACCGCCTCGTCCAGTCAACTGACCAGAACACCCGGGGTCAAATCGGCACGCAAATCAAGAAGCTCGGCGATGAGACCAACGCCGCCCTCGACGCTTTGGCCAAGGGCCAGGCCATGCGCCCGCCGGTGGCACCCGATTTCAGCGGGGATTACCCCAAGGATGCCGTGATCCGCTACACCGTTCAGCCTGGGGACAGCCTTTCGATCATCGTCAAGAAGACCGGGGCCAAAAAGCAGGATATCATCAACGCGAACAAAATCACCGACCCGTCAAAGATCCAGGTCGGCCAGACCCTGCTGATCCCCGGTGGCAAACTGCCGCCCCCTGCACCCTAGGTCCCACCGTCCAGCCCAGGGCCCATCGGCACCAGGATCAAAAAAATGATTCGCTTCGCCCGGCACACCCGCAAGTTTCACTCTCTTGTTGTCCACCCGTGAAGATCGTGGAAAACATGTCCGTTCGCCCGAACCTCGACTCTGATTTGTGTCCCATGTGCCCATTTGTGGCCAACCCAACCTTCTGATCCCCCCATGCCCGCCCCCCAAAAATCCCGACTCGGCCGCGGCCTCGGCGGCCTGATCGCCCACGCCACGCCCGCCAAATCCGCCGCCGCAGCCGCCGAACCCGTTGCCGCCGACCCAAAGGCTCTGGCCGCACCCGCCGTGGCCGCACCTGGTTATCAGGAGATCGCGGTGAACCTGATCGAGCCGAGCCCCTACCAGGCTCGCCGTGAGATTCCTGCCGAGCAGCTCGCCGAACTGGCGGAAAGCATCCGGGCGGAAGGCCTGCTCCAACCCATCGTGGTGCGCCGGCAGGGGGCAAAATTCCAGCTCATCGCCGGGGAACGGCGGTGGCGCGCATTCCAGCAGCTTGGTCTCAAGACCATCCCCGCCCGCCTGGTCGAGGCGGGCAACGCTTCCGCCGCCGCCATCGGGCTCATCGAAAATCTCCAGCGCGAGGGCCTGAACCCCTTGGAAGAGGCCCATGGCTATGCCAGCCTGATCCGCGATTTCGACCTCACCCAGGACGCCGCCGCCGGCCGCGTTGGCCGGGGCCGCGCCACGGTGGCCAACTCCCTGCGCCTCCTCGCCCTCGACGCCGAGTTGCAGGGTTATGTGGGCAAAAATCTCCTCTCGGTCGGCCATGCCAAGGTGCTGCTGGGCGTGACCGAGGCCGCGCAACGCGCCCTCCTCGCGCGGCGGATCATCGCGGACGGGCTGAGCGTGCGCGCGGCCGAGCAGTTGGTGCAGGCCGGCAAGCCCGGCGCGGCCGGCCGCCGGCGCAAGCTGCCCGCCACGGACTCCTCGGCCGTGGCCGACGTGGAAAAGCGGCTCACCTCGCATCTCGGTGCGCGCGTGGCGTTGCAGCACACCCCCAAGCTGGGCAAAATCATCATCGAGTATCGCGGCAACGAGGATCTGCAGCGCATCCTGGAAAAACTGGGTGTGGGAACGTAAGGAGGGCGATGACTGCAACCGGTGAAGCGGCCGACCCTGTCGGCCGGATTCGCCGCTTTTTCCGGAGCTGCCTGGGAGAACGCCAAGCGTGCGCTCCCGCGCGTTCAGGAGCTCCTCCGGGCCGAGGGCGGCACCAACCGGCCGGCCGTGCGCATTTTCTACGACCGGCCGCAGGCGCCCGCCGGCTCTGGCGGGCCTGCCACGGAAACGCCGACCGATGATCAAATCTGAGCGGCGTGGTTCTTGGCTTGTCGCGCCGTAGCTTCAGCGAAGGCGGATGCTTGGCTTGGGCGAGCTTTCTCAGTCGCACCGGCCGGACCGGCGACGGCGGAGGGCGACCAGTCCAAGGACACCTAGGCCGGTGAGCAGCGCTACCGTCGAGGGCTCGGGCACCGTACTGATGGTGCCGGTGATCTCCAATTGGTATTCCCCAAGCGAGCCGGCGTAGCCGGTGCTATTCTCGCCCGTGCCGTCGAAGGTCAGCACCGCGTTGTAGGTTCCGGGCTGGCTGCCGCCGAGGATGCCGACCGAGAAAGCCTCGAAGGCTCCGGGAATCAGTCCAGTGACGTTGCTTGCTCCCGTGATGAAAAACTCCGCGCTGGGATTGGAAATACCAAAGACGCCGTCGACGGAGTCGGCCGGGGCGGCGGCGGCGTTGGCCAGCTTCAGCTGCAGAGTGACCGTGCCTGAGCCGAGCGCGAGCGTGCCAAAGTTCAGCACGGAGGTGGTGGATGTGAGGGGGGTGAGACTGCCCGCGGCACCGGAAACCAGACTAAACGCCGGCGCAGCATAGTTATTGACCTGGCCGGTGACCGCCACGGTCTGCCCGGCGAGGACGGTGTTGCCCAGCCCGCTGCCGCCCACCGCCTGAGAGGTGAAGTTCACGATCACGGGCACCGCGATGACCAAGCCGGCCGCATCGGTGTTGAGCGTCAGGCCCATCGCCGTGCTGCTGCCCCCGGGAGCCAGCCCGGTGATGAATCCTGTGCCCGTCAGGCCCGGCGCGACCGGGCCGAAGGAGGCCCCAAGGTTCTCCGTGAAGCCACCAGTGGGGGCCGCAGTGTTGGTGATGCTGAGATTGGTGGAGCCAGCATCCCCGACATGCATGATACCCAGATTGAGGCTGGAGGGCAAAGAGCTGGCGACGGCGTAGGCGTAGACGTTGGCGGAGGCGGTGACAGTCTGCGGCGCGAGCGCCGTCGGGCCGAGGCCGCTGCCATTGACCGCCTGGGAGGAGAAGTCGTAAGTCGCGCTGCCGGTCACCGCGCCGGCAGTGGAGGTGCTCAGGCCCATGGTCAGCGCGCCGCTGCTCCCACCGGGGGCGACGCCGCCGAAGCTGCCGCCGCCCATGACCGCCCCAGACGCGCCGCCAAAGGCCCCCGCCAGATTTTCAGTGAAGCCGCCCGAGGCGGCGGCAGCGTTGGAAACCATGAACGCCTGCTGCACGATATCACCGACATGGAAGTTGCCGAAATGCACGCCGCCCGGCAGCGGGCTGGCGGCGGCGTAGGCGTAGACCGCCCCGGTGATGTCGATCACTTGGTCCGGCACGTTGCTGAACTCATTGACGACCGCAACCGACTGACCGGTGATCGCACCGGCAGAGGATCCAATGAACGTGACGCCCAAGCTGCCGGCCTTCGCACCGGCGGCGACGGGGCCGAAGTTGGCCGCCGAGACCCCAAGGCCCGAAAGCCGGGGATCGGAGATGTTGCCACCGTTGACAGCGGTCTGGACCGCACCGCTGAGCGACGGACCGTTCGAACCAGTGTTCGCGATCGCGTAGGTTGTCGTGACCGTGTCTCCAACGTGGATGTTGCCCAGTCCAAGCTCGGGCGCGGCGGTGGTGCCACCGGTAACCGCCGGGCCGGTGACGGCCTGTGCGGTCGAGCCGGCGGCGTCAATGGCGCCGGTGCCGGTGATTCCCGAACGCGGGTTGTAGCTGTTGCCGATGCCGGCCAAGGCGTTGGCAAGCGCGAAGTCGATGGTGAGATTATTGGTGCCGAGGGCGAGCGTGCCGCTGTCGAACAGCGTTCCGACTGAAATGCTGGCGGTGCTGGCGGTCAGGTCGAGCGTCGCTCCGCCGGCAATGGTCAGGCTCCCCGTGGCACTACCCAAAGTGCCGATCCCGCTGAGCACCAATGTGCCGGCACTGACGATGGTGCCGCCGGTGTAAGTGTTGGGGCCGGACAACGTGGCCATGCCGGCAGTGCTCTTCGTCAGACCACCGCTGCCTGCCAAGGCCGCACTGACGGTCCCACCCTGCAAAGCAAAGAAACCCCCGCTCGTCAAAATGCCATCTGACAAAGCGCCGTTGGAGAGCGTGACACTTGAAACAGTCTGCGTCGTCCCGCCCAAGTCGAGCAGCCCACCCGATACAGTCAAAGCATTCGTCACCGCGCCAAGCGTCCCCGCGCCAACGAGCATCACCACCCCGTTGGCCACCGTCGTCCCACCCGTTTGCGCGTTGTTGCCACCGAGAGTGAGCGTGCCCGAACCGGTTTGGAATAGCGCGCCCGGACCGGAAATGGCACCGGTCAACAACTGGGTGGCAAGACCGGCAAAATTCAATGAGCCCGCGTCACTGATCGCCCCGCCATAGCTGCCCGCGCCCAAGGATCCCAGGCCGGTAAGGAGCAGCGTGCCGGAGGCGATGGTCGTTGCGCCGGTGTAGGTGTTGGCCCCGGTGAGCGTGAGGGTGCCGGCACCGAATTTGGTGAGAAACCCGCCGGAACTCGACAAGGCCGAGCCGAAGGTGGCCGACTGCCCATTGGTGTCGATGTTGTAGGCCTGGGTGTTCGCGGAACTGAAGCGACTCGAATAGTCGGTCGCGCTCCCGGCGCCATATTGGAGAATCCCACCATTGAAGGTGATGGTGCCGGTCAGGCCCAGCGCAGCCGCATTACCGAGGTCGAGCGTACCGTGACCCAAGGTGGTGCCACCAGTGTAGGTGTTCGCTCCGGACAGCGTCAGTGTGCCGGCGCCCATCTTGGTGAGACCGCCCACGCCAGCCATCGCGGCGGGGATGCCGATGGAAAAGGTCTGGGTGTCGATGAACGCGCCGCCGGAAAGGAACTGCACATCGCCGGTGGTGAAGCCACTGAGAAAGCTGGCCTGGCTGCGAGTGGCACGGAGGATGCCGCCGTTGAAGTTCAAGGCGGAGGTGCCTTGGCCCGCGAGGATCTGGGAGGTCAAAAGCACTCCACGGCTCGACGTTGTACTGTTCAGATCAAGCGTACCGTTGCCGGCGGGAAAGAATCCGATGCTGGCAGTGGCGGTGGCAAGCTGCACGAGAGGGGACGAGATCGAGCCGGTGCCGGCGACCGTCACGACACCGATGGCACCATCGCCCACAAAAAGTTCGAAGGACGACGCCCACAACCCGCCGGAAACTGTGACCGTGCCCAGACTGTTCGACGAAGTGGCAAGAGGGGGGAAGTATTCGCCCACAACGGCGAATTGATCAGAGACCGTTCCCGCACTGAGATTGAGTGAGCCGATGCTGCCATAGCCGACGGAGTATGTGAATGAGGAGGTCCATTTTCCACCCGTAACAGTCGCCGTCGCCGACCCGGTCGTGGCACCGCCTTCGCCAATGACCACCCCATTGTCGGTCAGCACCCCCCCGCTGATCGCCAACGAGGCGGTGCTGGAAGCAATCAAGTTGGGCACTCCAGTGGAGGAAAGCAGGGGGGCTGAGCTGCCAATATAAATAGACCCACTGCTGAAGGTACCCGCGGAAAGCGTGACCGCGCCGATGGATCCGGCCTCGTTCCCGATCACAAGACCCCCGGACGACAGCGTGCCGCCCATGATCACAAGCGAGCCCTTGCCGGCCGATCCCACCGCCGTAAGGCCATAGGTCGTCAACGTGCCCCCGCTCAAGGTGGCCGCGCCGCTGGCACCAGCCGCAAGCCCGAGATCCAACTCGCCGAACGTGGCGGTTCCGCCCGTCATCTGGAACGAACCGTTGCCGGAGGCCCCGACATCCATGCCGTTGCTGGTCAGCGTGCCGCCGGCGACGACCACCGTGCCCGTGGCACCCGCATTGAGACCAATTTCCATACCGCCTTCCAGGCCTCCGACAAACCCGGCCGTGTCGGTGACGTTCCCTGATCCATTGATGGTGAGCGAACCGCTTCCGCTGTTGCCCACGGCCAGCCCATTGTTCGTGGTGAAGATGCCGCCGGAAGCCGTGACGGTGCCGTTGGATCCGGGCAAATTGCCGATCAAACTGGTCGAACTCGTGAGCGCAGTTGTGGCATTCCCGCTGATCAAAAATGCCCCCGTGCCGGCATTCCCCACCACAAACTTATTTGTGGCGCCGATCCCCGCGCCGGATGTGCTGAGCGCCAGCACTCCTCCGTCCACGATCGTGTTTCCAGTGTAGCTGTTGTTGGCATTGGTCAGGGTAAGAGTGCCCGGTCCAACCTTCGTCAACGAGCCACCGACACTGGTCAGGGCGGAAGCGAGGGTAACCGTCCGCCCGTTGGAATCTATGCGGTACTGCTGGTTCGCGGCGGTGCTGAATCGAAGGGAGTAGTCCGTGGTGTTGGTGGCGCTGAATTGCAGGGTGCCCCCGTTGAAATGAATCGTGCTGGTCGAACCCAGCGCACCCGCGCTGATCAGCGCCAAAGTACCGCCATTCAGGCTGGTCACCCCGGCATAGGAATTGGCGCCCGAAAGCGAAACGGTGCCGGAACCGTTAATCGCCAACCCGGCGCTCCCAGCCAGCACTGCGCTCACCGTACCGCTTATCAAGGTAAAGGACCCGGTGCTCTCGAGCGTGCCACCAGCCACCGCGCCGCCGGCGAGCAACAGGCTCGACAGCGTTTGGGTCGTACCCCCCAAGTTTAGGGACCCGCCTACAATGGTCAGCCCGTTCAACACCGAGCCCAATGTGCCGGGGCTGCCGAGGCTTAGTATCCCGCCACTGACCGTCGTCCCACCCGTGTAGGCGTTGATCCCAGACAAGGTAAAGGTGCCTAGACCCTGCTTCGTGAGTCCGCCCGGACCCGCGATTACTCCGTCGAATTCTGTGTTCCCGGCGTTGCCGGTGGTGAGGATGGCACCACTGCTCAAACTCACGGCGCTCCCGGCCGGCCCGGCCAGTCCGGCGATGGTTTCTCTGTGCAGCACGCTGAGCACCCCACCGCTGGCGATCGTCACTCCGCTGCTCGCTCCAATCGTGTTGCCGGCACCGATCAGGACCACCGTTCCAGCGTTGATGGCGGTGCCACCCATGTAAAGGTTGACCCCCGACAGCGAAAGCGTGCCCCCTCCCTGCTTCATGAGCCCGCCCGCCCCTGACAGCACTCCCGACCAGGTGGCGTTGAACCCGTTGGTGTCGAGGATCGAGCTGGTGCCGCCACCGAGCGCGGCCCCAACCGCAGTCGTGAAGTCGGAGCCGACAACCTGCAGCGTGCCGCCAGTCCAATTGAAAGTCGCCGTGCCCGTGCCGGATTGCAGGCCGTTCGATCCACCCAACTGGAGCACCCCATTGGTATTAAGATTCACAGTTCCGGCTGCGCCGTTGCCCGAAGCGAGAACCAGGTTGCCGCTGAGTGAGACTGCACCACCGGCGGCGACCGTTAGTGAACCCGATCCGGTGGTCCCGTTGAAGAAATTACCATTCACCAACAGGGCCGAGCCGGTGCCGCTGACCGTCAACCCGCCATTGTTGGTAAAGTCAGATCCCGGAGTGACGGCGAAGCTTTGCCCGCCGAGCAACGAGAAAGAGCCGAGGTTGGTGATGATGGTGTTGGCGGGGGTGAAGACGGCGGTGAGGCCATTTAGGGCGACCGCCGCCCCGGCCCCGATGGTCGTGAAGCTGGGGTTGCCGGGAAACACGAGCGTGGCACCGTTGTCCACAATCCAGGAACCCCCTGTCAGCGTGCCCGCGCCGTTATCCTGCGCGACAGGGCCTTGAAACGTGAGCGTGCCGCCCGCCTGCACCTCGACCGAGCCGGCGTTGCTGAACGCCCATTGCACTTGGGCGGAACCTGATTCGGTGTGGACGAACGACGCCCCGGCTGTGTTGGTGAAAACCGAGCCGGTGGCGCCATAGATTCCAGCTGCGTCATGCAGGGTGAAGGTCGCACCAGCCTGGTTGTTCCAGATGGCCGTCCCCGTATTATTGTCCCACAAACCCTCCTGTGTGTTGGGAAAGGCGAACACATCGGTCGGGCCCAGGCTGTTCACCGTGATCGTCGCCGAGTTCGTCCCCGCGTAAAGATGCTCGTTGGCGTTGGCTCCCCCGGGGTCGAGCGTGAGGGGGCCGCCAACCTCCAAGGTGGAATTGGTGCCCGTCAGCGTGGCCTCGGGCGCCCAAACCGCATTCGCCAGCGTGACGGTCCCGGGTTGCAGGGTGATGACATCCGCCAAGGTTGTGTTGCCCGCGCCCTTGACCACCACGCCCGCACCAAGCCCGACGCTGTCGAGACCGAGCGTTGCGCCGCCGGCGAGCGAAACCGTGGCCGCCGCCCCGAGGACCGTGTTGGAAAGATTGAGGGTCGCGCCCGAGGCGACCCCGATGGTGCCGTCGCTCATCACGGTCGTCCCGGAAAACGCCAGCGAGCCTTGGGCGACATTGAGCACGCCGTGGTTAACAAAGGTCCACTGGACGAGGGCGGCGCCCGGGCCGGTGTGCGTGAAGGTCGCGCCCGCCGCGTTGGTGAACTGGGAGCCGGTGGCGCCATAGATTCCAGCTGCGTCATGCAGGGTGAAGGTCGCACCAGCCTGGTTGTTCCAGATGGCCGTCCCCGTATTATTGTCCCACAAACCCTCCTGCGTGTTGGGAAAGGCGAACACATCGGTCGGGCCCAGGCTGTTCACCGTGATCGTCGCCGAGTTCGTACCCGCGTAAAGATGCTCGTTCGCGTTGGCTCCCCCGGGGTCGAGCGTGAGGGGGCCGCTCACGGTGAGCACGGTGTTGGCGCCGGTGATCAAGCCCTCCGCCCCAAAGACCAACGCGCCGACGGTGTAATTATTGTCCAGCGTGAGGGTGACGGCGCTGAAACTCGCTGTATCGGACGCACCGGGGACGACACCGCCCGTCCAGGTGGTGCTGTCGCCCCAGTTGCCGTTACCCGTCGCCGAAATAGTTGCCTGACCGGCGGCAAACGCGACGAGGACTGCGGGCAACAACCAAAGAATTGCGCGCAGCCGGCGAAGCGCGGATTTCATGGAAAAATGAATTTCGTCAAAGATGCGGGGGGCTTGGCATCAGTGACGAAAAACTCTCCGGGGGCAAGCCAATTTCGAGCCTATATCTTACGCCAGGATGGGGCTTTCCCCTGCGTTAGCCATTGTGCGATAGGCGCTTTCAGGAGCGCCGGGTCGGCCGACGGCGGAGGGCAGCGAGGGCGAGGGCGCCGAGACCGGTCAGCAGGGCCACCGTCGACGGCTCCGGGATCGGGCCGCCGGAAACATCCAGTGAAACGGTGTCGGCGGTGACTTCGAATCCGTAATTAAACCCAACCGGGGCGGTGCCGATCACAAAATCTCCGGCGGTGAGGTCGAGGGCTGTACCGCTGATGAAATCGATCAGGGCATAAGTGCCATTCCCAAAACCGTCCAGTCCGGTGATATTTACCGTGAGGGCACCGGAGGCCGGCCCCGTGAACGTGCCGCCGGTGAGATTGAGCTGACCCGACCCGGCACCCAGGCTGAAGTTGAGGATGCCCCCGCCGTTGAATGTCACGTTACCATTGAGCGTGAGCGTGCCGGAAGGGAGCCCCAAACCCGGGCCACCCGGGCTGCCCGGGCCGCCCGGGCCGTCAAATGCGACCCGGACAATGCCGCCAAAGCCCGGAGCAATGGCGCCACCAGCATCAAGAATCACGTTGCCATTGACCATGCCCTGTCCGGTAAGGGTTCCACCGTTGAGAATATTCACCGCCCCGTTGGCCGGACCCGTCCCGCCGATGTTCGCCGTGCCGCCGTTCGTCAGGGAGAGAGTGCCCGGACCGCCGACGGTCAGAATCCCGCTCACATTAAGGATCGAGCTGGAGCCATCCACCGCGACGAGCCCGTTATTGGCGAAATCACCCACGGTGGTGAATCCGCTCCCGCCAAGAAGCTGGAACGTGCCGTTGTTGGCGGTGAGGGAATTGATCGCGGCAAAGGTGGAACCGGCGCCATTAAGCGTGACCGCCGCACCGCCAGCGATCGTGGTGAAGCTGGGATTGTCGGGAAAGACCAAGGCGGCATTACTGTCCACGATCCAGGTCCCGCCGGTCAGGTCGCCCACGCCGTCATCCTGGCCCACCGTGCCTTGGAACGTGAGCGTGCCCGCCTGCACCTCGACCGATCCGGCGTTGTTGAACGCCCATTGCACGACGCCAGTCTGCGAACCCGTGTGCACAAAACTTCCGCCCACCGCGTTGGTGAACACCGAGCCGGGATTGCCCAGCACGCTCGCGCTGTCGTGCAGCGTGAAGACCCCCCCGGCCAGGTTATTCCAGACGGCTGTGCCACTGCCGTTATCATAAAGACCGTCGTTGGTGTTCGCCGGCGCGAAGACATCGGTCAGTCCCACGCTATTGACCGTGATGAACTTGCAGTTCGCATACAGGTACTCATTGGCGTTGGCCTCCCCGGGGTTGAGCACCACCGTGCCGCCCAGCGTCACCGTCGCGTTCTTGCCCGTGAGCACGGCGTTCGGCGCCCAGACGAGATTGGAAACCGTGGCCGTCCCGGCCAGCGTCAGTGTGTCGAGGAGTGCCGCGCTCCCGCCCCCGTTGACCGCCAGAGTCGTGCCGTCGCCCAGCGTGCTGTCGGAAAACGCCAGGGACGCGCCGGCGCTCACGCTCACCGTGCCGTCACTTGTCAGCGTGGTGTCGGAGAACTCCAGCGTGCCCCCGGTCACGTTGATCAGCCCGTGGTTCACGAACCCCCACTCCACCAATCCGGTCTGACCACCCGTGTGGGCAAAAATCCCTCCCACCGCGTTGGTGAACACCGAACCAGCGGATCCCAACACGCTGGCGCTGTCGTGCAAGGTGAAGACACCCCCAGCCAGGTTGTTCCAAACTGTGGTGCCGGTGTTACTGTCGTAAAGACCGTCGTTGGTGTTGGCCGGCGCGAAGACATCAGTCAGTCCCACACTGTTGACGGTGATCTCCCCGGTGCTGGCGTAAAGATTCTCGTTGGCGTTGCCGGACCCGGGGTTGAGCACCACCGCGCCCCCCAGGGTCACCGTTGAGTCGGCCCCCGTCAGCAGGGCGTTCGGTGACCAGACGAGATTGGAGATCGTGGCCGCCCCCGCCAGGGTCAGGGTGTCAAGGAGTGCCGCGCTCCCGCCCCCGTTGACCGCCAAGGTCGTGCCATCGCCCAGCGTGCTTTGCGAGAACGCCAGCGTCGCGCCAGCGCTCACGCTCACCGTGCCGTCGCTTGTCAGCGTGGTGTCGGAGAACTCCAGCGTGCCCCCGGCCACGTTGATCAGTCCGTGGTTCACCAACCCCCATTCGACCACTCCGGTCTGCGAGCCGTCATGGACCAGGCTTCCACCCGCCAGGTTGGTGAAGACCGAGCTGCTGCTACCCAGCACGCTTGCGCTGTCATGCAGCGTGAAGACACCCCCGGACTGATTGTTCCAAATGGCCGTGCCGCTGCCATTATCAGAGAGGCCGTCGTTGGTGTTCGCCGGCGCAAAGACCTCGGTCAGCCCCACGCTGTTCACCGTGATGAGCCTGCAGTTCGCATAAAGGTACTCATTGGCGTTGGCCGCCCCGGGGTTGAGCACCACCGCGCCGCCCAGCGTCACCGTCGCGTTCCTGCCCGTGAGCACGGCGCTGGGGTTCCAGACGAGATTGGTGATCGTGGCCGTCCCCGCCACGGTCAAAGTGTCGAGAAGCGCGGCGCTCCCACCCCCGTTGACCAGCAGGCTTGTGCCGTCGCCCAGCGTGCTTTGCGAGAACGCCAGCGTCGCGCCCGCGCTGACGCTCACCGTGCCGTCACTCGTCAGGCTCGTGTTGTCAAACTCCAGCGTGCCCCCGGTCACGTTGATCAGCCCGTGGTTCACGAAGCCCCATTCCACAAGGCCCGTCTGAGAGCCGACGTGCACAAAGCTCCCACCCGTCGCGTTGGTGAACACCGAGCCGCTGTAGCCCAGCACGCTCGCACTGTCGTGCAGGGTGAAAACACCTCCGGTCAGGTTGTTCCACACGGCCGAGCCGCTGCTGTCATCATGGAGGCCGTCGTTGGTGTTGGCCGGTGCGAAGACATCGGTCAGCCCCACGCTGTTGACTGTGATG
>CAIYUN010000065.1 GCA_903929355.1 uncultured Opitutaceae bacterium | reverse complement strand
GCCGGTGCCGGTGCCGGTGCTGGCCGACGCGGCGGCGGCGGTGGGGCGGGCGGCGGCGCCGGTGGCGGTGGCGGCGCGGGTGGCGGGCGCGGCGGCGGTTGAGGTCTGGTGCCCAACTTCATTTTTCAAAAACGTCCGCCATTTCTGGCGGGCGTTTTTTTTGGCCAGGATGGCCGGGCCGGTGGCCCGGGCCGGGCCGGGAAACGCCATGGGTAATTTTCCCTCTGAAAAATGCTTTGCAAACGCCACAGGCCGCCCTAGACCCGACCTCGCTATGGCCAAACGCAAACCCAACGCAGCATTCATGAAACCGGTTCAACCTGACGCCGTCCTCGCGGCCGTCGTCGGTTCGAAACCTCTCCCCCGCACGGAGCTTACCAAGAAACTCTGGGACTACATCAAGAAGCATGGTCTCCAGAACAAGAAGGTCAGAACCCAGATCGATGCCGACGCCGCGCTTATGGCGGTCTTCGGTGGCAAGAAGTCGGTCAGCATGTTCGAGATGACGAAACTCGTCTCGGGCCATGTGAAATCCTGATCCGGGTTTTCCTGGTAAGCTTTCCCTGCCGCCGCGGGCCTCGTGCCTGCGGCGGTTTTTTGCGTCCCGGCCTCAGGTCCCGCGCCGGTGCCCGTAAAGTTCGATCTGCAGGCGCGGCGCGTAACGATAGCCGCGGGCCTTGCACAGCTCGCCGAGCCACGCGGCGCGCTCGTGGATCTTTTCGCGGGTCACCCCCTCCGGCATCAGCAGCACCCGGTCGCGCGGCAGGTCGCGGCCCAGCTTGGCGAGCATGGCCTCCAGCTCGTCCACGTCGGCGGGCTGCGCGATGACAAACTTGAGCTGCCACGCGCAGTGGTCGAGCCAGGCGCGCACGACGTCCGGCTGCCAGCGGGTCGCCTCATGCCGCCGCCGCCAGGCCGGGTGCTGCGCCGCGTCGGGGGCGGAGTTGAGCAGCTTCGGTGAGAGCGAGGCGAGGTCGCACGCAATGCCGGCCGGCGGGACCGTGGCCGCCGTCTCGATCGTGAGGTGGCGGCCCCGCGACCGGAGCCCGGCGGCCAGCGCGTGGATGTCCCGGGCGATCATCGGCTCCCCTCCGGTGAGCACCACATGGCCCGCCGGATGCCGTTGCACCTCGGCGACAATCTCCTCAACCGTGCGCGCATCGCCCTCGGGCACCCACGAGGCATAGGGGGTGTCGCACCAGGCGCAGCGCAGATTGCAGCCGCTGGTGCGCACGAAGACGGAGGGCACGCCGGCGAGCGTGCCCTCACCCTGCAGCGAGTAGAAGATTTCGGAGATCAACATCGGCGACCCCGCAGCCATGACAGCCCGGGGCGAAAAGGGGAAGCCTGCGGCGCGGGGCAGGGCGGAAGCAAACCCGGATTGAGACACGGAGCACACCGCCGATCAATCCATCAACGCCAAGACGCCAAGACGCGGAGGGAAGATTGGGCTTTGCGCCTCTGCGCCTCTGCGTCTTCGCGTTATGTTCTTTTAAAGCAAACAACTGAGCTGCGGGTCAGGCCGGGGCCGGTTTGGGCGGCAGCGGGCCGGCGCAGGCGTAGACGGTGGGGTCCGGCAGCGCCGCGCGCAGAAACGCCTCGCGGCGCTCGACACAGGTGCCGCAGGTGCCGCAATGGACCGCGCCGCCCTTGTAGCACGACCAGGTGCGGGCGAAGTCGACTCCCAGCCGCGCGCCCGTGGTCACAATGCCCCCCTTGTCGGTGGCGATGAACGGCCGCAACAGCGCGATCCCGGCATGGGTGCCGTGGCGCATCGCCTCGCCCATGGCGCGCATGAAATCCTCGCGGCAGTCGGGGTAGATCGCGTGGTCGCCCCCATGCGCGGCGATCACCAGGCCGGCGGCCCCGATGCTCTCGGCCAGGCCCGTCGCGACCGCCAGCATGATGGCGTTGCGGAAGGGGACGACCGTCTGCCTCATGGTCGCCGCCTCGTAATGGCCGTCGGGAATCGCGCCGCCCCCTTCCAGCAGGTGCGAGGTGAACAGGCGCGCCATGAAATCGAGGCGCACCACTTCGTGCCGGAGGCCCAGCCGCCCCGCGTGTTCGGCCGCAAAGGGCAGTTCCCGCGCATTGTGCTTGGCCCCGTAGTCAAAACTCACGACTGCGGCCACGCCATGCTCCGCCCGCGCCCAGTAGAGCGCGGTCACGGAATCCATCCCGCCGGAGCAGAGCACCACGACTTGCATGGGGACCACTGTGGCCGCCGGATCGTCCATGGCAAAATTGTTTTGCCGGCGGCCCCCCGACCCTGCGACACTGCCCGGATGGCAGCTTTGTTCCCGGCATGATTTCCCGTTTTCTTCCCGCAGCCGTGCGCCGTCTCATCGGCGGCGCCGCCGAGGCCTTGCCCGCGCCTGCGCCCGCTCCCGCCCGGCCGGCGTCCCCCGCGCGCCTGCCCGGCTATCACCTGATCGACCGGCCCGACCGGCTGGCCCCGCTGCTGGCCGCCCTCGACCGCGCGGTCGAGGCCCCCATGGACACGGAGGCGGACAACATGAACTGCTACCGCACGCGCGTCTGCCTGCTGCAGATTCTCGCCGGCGGGGAGGTGTACCTGGTGGACGCCCTCGCGCCCGGCCTGCGCCTGGAACCGCTGTGGGAGATCCTGGCCACCAAACATCTGCTCATGCACGGGAGCGACTTCGACCTGCGGTTGCTGCAGGACCTGTGCGGATTCCGCGCGCGGAGCCTGTTCGACACCATGCTGGCGGCGCAGTTGCTCAACCGCCCGCGCACGGGCCTCGCCCCGTTGCTGGAGGAGCATTTCGGCGTCACCCTCGACAAGGCCAGCCAGCGCGCCAACTGGTCCCGCCGCCCGTTCACCCCCCGGCTGCTCGACTACGCCGCCCTCGATGTGTGGCATCTGCCCGCCCTGCGCGACTTGCTCGCGTCCGAGCTCAGGCAGCTCCACCGCCTGGACTGGCTCGACCAGCAGTGCCGCCGCCAGATCGAATCGGCCCGCGTGGGTTTCCCGGCCAACGACGAAAACTCCTGGCGCGTCGGCCACAGCGAACGTCTCCGCGGGCCCGGACTGTGCGTCCTCCACGCCGTCTGGCATTGGCGCGAGGACTGGGCCCGGAAGCTCGACACCCCCCCGTTCAAGGTTTGCCACCAGGATCTCCTGCTCCAGCTGGCGTTTGCCGCCGAGGAGGGCACGGCCCCCGACGCGATCCTCGCCCGGGTGGACTTGGGCAAACGCCACCTGCGCCTAGCCCCTTCGCTGGCCGGCGTTATCGCCCAAGCCGTGACCGCCGACCCGCGCACGCTGCCCCGCCGGCCCCGCACGGAGCGGCATTCGCTCACGGCCGCCGAAATCGCCCGCCAGGACGAGATGAAGGCCCACCGGGACCGGGTCGCCGCCCAGCTCACCCTCGATCCCACCCTGATCGCCAACCGGGCCCAGCTGGCGGAGATCGCCCGCACCCCGGACCGAATCGGCGCCATTCTGCTGCCCTGGCAGGCGGAGCTCCTGGGCGCCGCCCCGGCCCTCCGCCCCGCCTGAGCCCCCCCGCCAAAAAAAATTGCAGGGAGGGCTTGCCAAGGGCCGCCCCCTCCGCCTACCTTGCCCTCCCTACCCATGAAAACCTTGCTTCTTCCCGCCCTCGGGTTCGTCGCCCTCTTCGCCTCCGGCTGTGCCACGGAACAGACCCACACCGGCAAAAACACCTACATCCTGGACGGTCTGGTCACGGTCAGGACCGGCTATTACCTGGATCCCCAGCCGGCCGCCAATGATGTCGACACCACCAAGTGGTTTGGCCACGGCTCGCCCTCCGGGACGAGCGTTTCCATCCTCGATGACGCGTTCGAGTTCAACAACTACTGATCCCGCCCCTTCGCGTTTTTTTCCCGACCCCGCCCGGCCCGTGCAGCGCGGGGTTTTTCTTGGCCCCGCCCCCCGTCCAACCTTCAACCTTGAACATTCCACGCCCAGCCTGACCCGGAACTCAGCACCAAGCACCAGCCACCGTCCGCCTTCTACCTCTGACCTCTGACATCTGACCTCTGTCTTCTGACATCTGACCTCTGACCTCTGACATCTGACATCTGACCTCTGACCTCTGACATCTGACATCTGACCTCTGACATCTGACCCCCGACCTCTGCCCTCCTTGCCTCCCCCCGACGCCAACATCGCCCGCCATCTCGGTCTCATGGCCGGGTGCCTGCCACTGGCGCCCGCCCTCAAGATTCCCCGTGGCCGCACCCGGGCCGGCGACCTCGACTACCTCACGCTCTCCTTTGCCGGGTTGGACGCGGAGGCCGCCGCCTGGCAGGCGCGGCTGGCCGCGCGCGGCGTGCGCCCCGGCGACCGCACGCTGGTGATGGTGCGGCCGGGCCTGCCGCTGATCGCGGCGACCTTTGCGCTCTTCCGTCTCGGGGCGGTGCCGGTGATCATTGACCCCGGCATGGGCCGGAGGAGTTTTCTCGACTGCGTGGCGCGCTCCCGCCCCCGGGTGCTCCTGGGCATCCCCTTCGCGCAAATCGTGAGCCATGTCTTCCGCCGCCCGTTCCGTTCGGTGGCCGTGCGCATCGCGGCCAGCGGCTCCCTCACGGCCCGCCTCGCCCCGCCAGCCGGCGCGGCTGCCGCCCCCGCCGCCCCGGCGGCCGCCGCCTCCGATCTCGCCGCCATTCTTTTCACGAGCGGCTCCACCGGCCGGCCCAAGGGGGTTTGCTACGAGCACGGCATGTTTGACGCCCAGGTGGCCCTGATCCGGGAAACCTATGGGATCGCACCCGGGGAGATTGATCTGCCCCTGCTCCCCATCTTTGCCCTGTTCAACCCCGCGCTCGGGCTGACCACCATCGTGCCCGAGCTCGACCCCCGCCGCCCGGGGGAGCTCGACCCCGCAAAAATCGTCCAGGCCATCCAGCAGGAAAACGTCACCAACTCGTTCGGCTCGCCGACGCTCTGGCGCAAGATTGGGGACCATTGCATCGCCCATCGGATCACCCTGCCCTCGCTCCGCCGGGTGCTGTGTGCCGGCGCACCGGTGCCGGCGGCGCTCTGGCGCAGTTCCCGCAGCTTTCTGCCCCACGGCGAGCTCCATAGCCCCTACGGCGCGACCGAGGCGCTGCCCCTCGCCTCGATCTCGGCGACCGGCATGGCGGCCGCCCAGGAACCGCCCGGCCTGGGGGCCTGTGTCGGCCGACCGCTCCCCGGCATTGGCTTGAAAATCATCGCCGCTTCCGACCAGCCCATCGGCACCCTCGGAGATACCCGCGAGCTCCCCCGGGGCGAAATCGGGGAGATCATCGCCAGCGGCCCCGTGGTCACCAAGACCTATGACGCCCTGCCCGAAGCCACGGCGCGGGCCAAGATTCAGGGCGAGGGCGGCACGGTCTGGCACCGCCTGGGCGACGCCGGATATCTCGATGCCGCCGGCCGTCTCTGGTTCTGCGGCCGGCTGGTGGAACGGGTGGAAACCGCCCAGGGCACGCTCCACACCGAGCCCTGCGAGCAGGTGTTCCGCGCCCACCCCCGGGCCGCGCGTTGCGCCCTCATCGGGCTGTCCGACCAAGGGCGCCAGCGGCCCGCCCTGGTGGTCGAGGCCAGCCCGAAGGACTCCCGCGAAAGCCGCACGCTGGCCCGCGAGCTGCGGGCGCTCGCGCGGGCCCACCCGCACACCGCCGCCATCATGGTGTATTTCTTCCACCCAAAATTTCCCGTGGACGTGCGCCACAACGCCAAGATCCACCGCCTGGAGCTCACGCGCTGGGCCACCACCGCCACCGGGTTCATGACCGACCCGAAACGGTGAGAGGGACACCTGAATTGTTTAAGGGGGAAACCATGAAGCCAGGAAATGGGATTGGCCTTCTTCGGCGGGGGATTGCTCCTGGTTTCCTGGCTTCCCACTCTTGCCGGCCGTGTCTTCCGGGGTCAAAGCGCCCAACCCTGATTCAAGGCCGCCCTCCGCGACTTTGCCCCTTGGCGTCTTTGCGCTTAATCCGAATGCCTGTTGGTCTTCCTGGCAGGTTTTTCTCCGGGTTTCCTGGCTTCCCCCTTGCTGATGGTTCGTTTCTGCAATGGCCAAATCGGCAATAACCCATCAGACCTGACCCATCAGCCATGACCCCCACCCTCGTCACCGGCGGGACCGGCTTTCTCGGCCGGCGATTGGTCGAGCGCCTGCTCGCCGCGGGCCGCAGCGTGACCGTGCTCGCCCGGGCGCCGGCGCCGGATCTGGAGGCACGCGGCGTGCGGCTGATCCGCGCCTCGCTCGATGACGCCGCCGCCGTGCGCGCCGCCTGCGCGGGGATGGAGACGGTTTTCCATGTCGCCGCCAAAGTAGGCGTCTGGGGCCGCCACGAGGACTTCTTCCGTGCCAACGTGCTGGGCACCCGAGCCGTGCTCGACGGCTGCCGCGTCCACGGGGTCAAACGCCTGATTTACACCAGCACCCCCAGCGTGGTTTACAACGGCCGTGACCTCGCCGGGGCCGACGAGTCCCTCCCGCTCACCACCCGCTGCCCCGCCGCCTACCCGCTGACCAAGGCGATCGCCGAGCGCGAGGTTCTGGCCGCCAGCACCCTTGGCCATGAGGGTCTCCAAACGGTCGCGCTCCGCCCGCACCTCATCTGGGGCGTGGGCGACCCGCATTTGGTGCCGCGGATTCTCGCCCGCGCCCGCGCCGGACGCCTCCGGATCATCGGTGACGGGAAAAATCGCGTGGATATGGTCCATGTCGAAAACGCGGTGGATGCGCATCTGGCCGCCGAAGCCGCGCTGGCTGGCGTCAATCCGGCCGCCGCCGGCCGGCCCTACTTCATCACCAATGGCGAGCCCGTGTTCCTCTGGGACTGGATCAATTCGCTGCTCGCCGCGCTCGGTGAGCCGCCGGTGACGAAAAGACTCCCGCTGGCCACCGCCATGGCGCTGGGCGGAGCCTGCGAGCTGGCGTGGCGGATATTGCCGCTCCGGGGCGAGCCGCCGCTCACCCGTTTTGTCGCCGCGGAGCTGGCGAAGGACCATTGGTTTTCACTCGCAGCCGTCCGCCGCGACCTGGGCTATGTCCCGCGGGTCAGCATGGCCGAAGGCCTGGCGGAGCTGGTGACCCATCTCAAGGGGACCGGCCGGACCGGCTTAACCTAAAAACCTCACCAAGGTGACACCGATCTCAGCGTTTTATACCGCGAAGTTTGAATGCAGCGGCCCCAGCGGCGAGGACTGCAACCACGACTACAATCAGCTTCCACGGCAGAGGCGATGGGGAGGATGGCGACGGAGAAGGCGTGGGAGATGCGGGATTGGTCGGTGGTGTCTGGGTGGATGCGGCTACGGGATTCAGGCTGGCCTTGTCCGTCGGGAGCCAGGTCGCCTTGTCGTACTGTTTCGACAAGATCGCCTCCTTGTTGTGTTCCCACCAGTCTTTGACTTGGGTCAAGACCTGCTCGTGAGAAAACGTGCGAAACCCGTTGTATGCGGCCTTGGCCCAATCGCGGGTTTCGGGCGAAAAAGCGGTCGCACGCATAACATCCTCCAAAAACATTATGGAGGACGCATCCCTGATGGAATATATGCCTACATCTGCTCCAACTTTTCCCCGCTCCGTTGTTGGGCCGTTATAGATGTCATCAATTAGATATGGCAGCACAGCTGTGGTCCCACGGTTAGCGGCCCCGCTAAGACCCAATTCAGATGAACGATCACCCGCATGGTAGGCCTTTAACAGGCGCAATATTGTTTCATCATCATTTTGTAGCAACAAAACATATTCAGCTTGATTACGTGTGTTGGCATCGGGATTATCCGATTCGATGCGGAGACGACGCAGCACATCCTCTCGCTCAGCGGGAGTCATCAGGCTGAGATCCTTGTGGTCAGGGCCAATGAGAATAGTCGTGTTGTTAGCCGCAATCTCAATGTCCACCGCGTCCATGGCAGCGTGAAGCGAACCACAGATCAGGGACATTGCTATTAAATTTTTAATGATATGGAGGTTGTGTTGCATTGTAATTGGATGCATTCCAGTCTTGCTGGCGGATCCACTTCGTGACCGGATCGTAAGGATACATCAGGCCTAGTTGCCCGGAAAGTCCATTCGAAAATTCATAAGGGGTCAGGTTTTAACGTTTAATATTTAGTTGAAGTTCGGCGAGGATCTGGGCCGCTGCGGGGATGCGACCCCGGCGCAACTGCCCGGTGTAGTGACTCACCGCGACGGGGGTGCCCATGTGGAGCTTTGTCGCCAACCACCGGTTGTCCGCTTGCGTGGTCAACTTCAGATGGGCCGCGACCGCCACTTTCCATGGGACTGACTTGCGGTCGGCGCCGGCCCCGCCTTCCGTCCGTCGGATCGCCCGAAGCGCTTTCGTCAGCTCCTGCGCCCACGCCGCCTCCCGAAGTTGTCGCACACCTTCCGCATCCCACGCTCGGCTGCTCTCTGGCACGAATTCCTCGGCCTGCACCATCGCCTTGAAATCGTCGCCACCCAACGCCCATCCCCGGCTCATGGCCACGTAGGCCGCATTTTTGCCGGCTGGCCCTTCCGCCGCCTGCCAGGCCAGATATTTCGCATAGGCGGCCCGGCCCGCGGTCGTGTCCGCCAGCCCGCCCGCCTCCGTCAGTGCGGTCGTGACCCGCAGGCCTTCCGGTCGTCGGACCCGGCATAGATGCCAGTAGCTGGATGCGCGGTAACCGCCCAATCGCTCCACCGGCACGATTCCCGCCCGCACCGGGTTGAGATGGATGTAATGGCACACCTGCCCCAAGGCGTCACCAGGTTCTACCAGCAGCGCCTTGTAGCGTCCCTGGAAGAGATGCCCGCGTTCTCCGCGCAGTCGGTTGAACCGGTTGGCAAAGGTCGCCTGCAACCACTGCATCCCCGCCACCAAGTTCCCCGCCGGGGTCTCGATCGCCAGGTGAAAATGGTTGCGCATCACCACGAAGGCATGGAGCACCCAACCCGACTTGGCCACGGCCTCGAACAGGCACTGCTCAAACGCGGTCCGTGCCCCCGCCGTCGCGAAGACGTCCGCACGATAGTTCCCGCGGTTGATCACATGGTAGACCGCCCCAGGATATTCGAGTCTCAACTTGCGTGCCATCCTCCCAGTTTGCGACCGACCGAGTGCTCGTCAATGTTAATTATTAAAACCTGACCCCGTTGATTGGGACTACCCCGTCAATGTTAATTATTAAAACCTGACCCCGTTGATTGGGACTACCCACAGAAGCTGGTCTAAAGTCTATCAGGTAAGGGCGATTGGGATAAATTGAGATGCGCCCCTGCCGAATTTAAGCTGAAGGAATATCCTCGAATTTTCCCCGCCCACCGCCCAGGGTGGGGGCCACCGCATGAACCCGACCGCCGCCAGCGACCCGCCCGGAGCCAGCCAGCCCACCGCCAGACTTGACGCCGTCCTCGCGCTGCTCGCCGGTCGCATGCTCGCGCTGCTCGCCGCCGAACGCTGCACGATTTTCATCTACGACCGTTTTTCCAACACCCTCTGGTCGCGGGTCGCCACCGGCGCGGAGGTGAAGGTGATTCGCATCCCCTCCGGGGCGGGTCTGGCCGGCGAGTGTTTCACCACCGGCCAGATCATCAACATCCCCGACGCCTATGCCGACCCGCGGTTCAACCGGGAGATCGACCAGCGCACCGGTTTCCGTACGCACACCGTGCTCTGCGTGCCGATGCTCCGCCCGGACGGCACGAAGGCCGGGGTCATCCAGGTGCTGAACAAAAACAGCGGTCCTTTTGATCCCCGCGACCAGGAACTGGCCGGGGTCTTTTGCGACCAGGCGGCCATCACCATCCAGAGCGCGATCGCCCAGGACGCCCTCGAGTCCTCCCGCGGCAAGGAGCGTCGCCTGGCACAGGAGCTCACCGCCAACCACGGGCAGCTCCAGCAGGCGTTTGCCGACCTCAGTGCGCAAAAGGAGAAACTGGAGAAAGTCATCAGCCGCCTGCATCTCGTCTATGGTGTGGCGCTCGGGGTGGCCCTGGTGGCGCTCGCCGCGCTGGCGATCGTGCATTTCCGCCGGCATTGAGGCGGCACTCGGTGGCGGCACGGCCGGCCCTCCGAGTCGTGGCGCCGGGATCCCGGTCTGCTCCGGCTCTGATGAGAGGTTTTATCCGTGTCCATCCGTGTCCATCCGTGTCCATCCGTGGTTCAACTGCGCTTTTTAGGTTTACAGTGGTTCGCAATGCCCTCCTTCGCCAAGGCGCTGGAGCCCAAGTCGGAGTGACCGGTGACAGGCGCATGGCAGCTTGAAGCGGACTAGGCGTGTAGTATATCGCCCTACGAAAAAGAATGCTGAGATACTGCATTGACATGGGGGTTTCTACCTAGCGAACAAGCCCCGCTCCTCGTTCACCCAGCAGTCCAATCTTCCAAATTCATCCAGCTCAACATGAAAATCATCCGCTCCACCAAAGGTTTCACCCTCGTTGAAATCATGATCGTCGTGGTCATCATCGGGCTCCTGGCCGCAATGGCCATTCCCGCGTTCCAAAAAGTCCGGGCCAGCTCGCAGGACAAGGCGGTCCTCAACAATCTCCGCCAAATCCAGGCCGGTGCCGACCAGTACTTTCTGGAAAACGGGGTCAGCTCGGTCAACTCCAGCGACATCGTCGGCACGAACACCTCGCAATATGTGAAGAGCTTCGCGACCGTCGCCCAGGAGACCTACACCGCCGTCGTGGTCCAGGGCGCGGGCATCAGCGCCGCCGGGGTCGCCGGCGCGCGCACCGTGACGTACGGGCCTTGATTTGGTCGGGACGGGACGCGGTCTGCGATTATCCTGGATTCAGCAATTGGTCACAGGGCCACAGCGGGAATACCTGATACAGAGAAATCCATCGGTAGGTGAGAAAGTTTTGCGTCACTCACCGGGTGCGATGCTTGCCGTCACGCTGGAGTATTTAAGTGGTTTGCTCCGTGAACTCCATGGCTGGGATCTGTGATCTCTGTGCAACCCTTCTGCGCTTTTTAGGATTATCCGCAGGGTTTCACGAGCCGCCGGGCCGGACTTCAGTGCGGCGGTTCGGTTCTGTCCGGATTCATGCGCCCCGTGGCCCGCAGCAGCTGCGCCAGTTCCCGCCGTTCCCGCCCCGCCCGTGATTTATTGGCAGCGGCGATGATGGACCGCCCCAGCTCAAAAACCACGAAGCCCGCCGCGCCCGCGCCGATGACCAGAAGCACCAGCCCCCGGTCAACACTCAGGTAATAGGTGAAAAAGCAGATGAGCGCCGACCAGCGCAACAGGCGCATCTCGGTGGCAATCCGATCGAGCTTTTTTTCAATGGGTCTCTTGCTGTCCTTCATGGTGGGATGAGGATCACCGCCGGCGGCACCTTGTCCACCAAATAGGCGCGCGCCAATCCCGGCCTGCATTACTTCAGACCCCGCTGGCGGACGGCTTCGAACAGGGTGATGATCGCCGCCATCGCCACGTTGAGCGAGTCGGCCTGGCCCGCCATGGGGATGCGCACCTGGGCGTCGCTCTCCTTGAGCCAGAACTGGCTCAACCCATACTGTTCGCTCCCCATGACGAGTGCGAGCGGCCCCCGCAGATCCGCGTCGGTGTGCAACCCCGCTGCGGCCGGGGTCGTGGCCACGGCCCGGATCTTTTTCGCGCGCAGCCAGGCCCGGACCGCCGCGCTCTCCGCGACGACCACCGGCACGGAAAAGAGCACCCCGGTCGAGGCACGGACGACATTGGGGTTGAACAGGTCGGTCACCGGATCGCAGACGATCACCGCCTGCACGCCCGCCGCATCGGCCCCGCGCAGGAGGGTGCCGAGGTTGCCCGGCTTCTCAATCGCCTCGACCACGAGCAGAAAGGGCGTCACCGGGCCGGCTCCAAGTTGGTCCAGGTCGCCGAGCGTCCGGTGCCACTGCGGGGCGACCGCGAGCAGGCCGTCGGGCCGCTCGCGGTAGGCGACCTTGGCAAAGGCGTCCTTGGTCAGCTCAAACACCTGCGCGCCCGCCGCCTCCGCCTGCGCGATCAGGGCGGGCTCGTTTTCCCCCAGAAACCACTCCGGCGCGAAATACAGCTCCGTGGGCCGCAGGCCCTTGTCGAGGGCGCGGCGCAGCTCGCGGTAGCCCTCGATGAGGAACACCCCGGCCTCGTCGCGCGGTCGGCGATCACGCAGCCGCACCAGTTGCTTCAGGCGCGGGTTTTGGAGGCTGGTGATTTTCTCGTTGGCCACAAAAGGCACACAAACGCACAATTAGATTTTGGAAAGCAGCCTTTTCGTGAATGGTTGCCGCTCCCGTGGGCAAAAACAAAAAATTCCAGGACCATCCCTTCCCCTACCACACCGAGCTTGAGCTGGAGATCTCCACGCTCACCAACCTCGGCCTGGGCCTGGGCCGCGTCGCGCTGCCCCCCATCCAAAATCCAGATTCCGCAATCCCAAATTCCCCCGGCTGGGTCGTGATGGTGCCGTTCACCCTCCCGGGCGAGCGGGTGCGCGCGCGGGTGTTCCGCAATCACAAGAACTTTTCCGAGGCCGACCTCGTGGCGGTGCTGTCCCCGTCGCCCCACCGCGTGGCGCCGCGCTGTGCGCTGTTCGGCCGCTGCGGGGGCTGCCAGTATCAGCACCTCGCCTATGCGGAGCAAATCGCGTGGAAACGCCGCCAGGTCGCGGAGCTGCTGGAGCACATGGCGGGGGTCACCTTCCCGGTCGCCCCGGTCATCGGTTCGCCCCGGGAGTTTGGCTACCGCTCGAAGATCACGCCGCACTTCCATTGCGGAGGGCGGAAGGCGGAGGGCGGAATTGAGACCCCGGCTCCAGCGATCCCCATCGGGTTTTTGCGGCAGGGGACGCGGTTCGACATCGTGGATGTGCCGCGCTGCGAGATCGCCACGGACGAGATCAACGAGCGGCTGACGGCGGTGAGGACCGAGACGCAAAGGAAAATCGCCGCCGGGGACTACCAGCGGGACGCCACGCTCCTGCTCCGGCACGCCCGGGATGGCGTCACCACCGACCATGAGGCGGTCATCACCGAGGAAATCGCCCTGATTACTTCGCCTGCCATGTCTCGCCAGAGCCCGGCAATGGCGGACGCATTCCTTGTCGCGCCGGAGCCCGGCGAAGGCGGACGCCCTCCGCAATCACTCCGGCTGCGTTTTCTCGCCCGCGATTTCTTCCAAAATAACCCTTTCATCCTGCCCGCGTTCACGGCTTATGTGCGCGACCAGGCGGCGGCCGGCGGGGCGCGGTTCCTGGTGGACGCCTACTGTGGCAGCGGGTTGTTCGCGCTGGCCTGTGCGCCGGCGTTTGAACGGGTCGTCGGGGTCGAGGTGAGCGAGAGCAGCGTGCGCTTCGCCCGGGAGAACGCCACCGCGAACGGGATCGCCAACGCCACGTTCCAGGCTGGCGACGCCTCCGCGATTTTCTCGGGCCTCACCTTTCCCGCCGCCGACACCGTGGTCGTGATTGATCCGCCGCGCAAAGGCTGTGACGAGAGTTTCCTCGCGCAGCTTTTTGCGTTCGGCCCGCGCGCGGTGGTCTATGTCTCCTGCGACCCGGCGACCCAGATGCGCGACCTGAAGCAGTTCCTGGCCGCCGGGTATGCGCTCACGGCGGTGCAGCCCTTCGACCTCTTCCCCCAGACCCGGCATCTGGAGTGCGTGATCACGCTGCGGCGGGATCGTTGAGCCAGTCTCACCGAAACTCCATCCACTCCGGCGCGCGGTAGCCCTCGGCGAGGGCGTCGAGCGCGTCGTCCCCGATGTCCTCGGGCCACGGCGCCGGTGCCGCCTCGGCCCCGAGCACGGCCGCGAGGCTCGCGGCGAAGTCATCGCCAAACTTCTCCCAGTCCACCGCCCCGCCGACCGCGGCCTTCCAGATTGAGCCTTGGAACAGCATGCCCTGCTTCGCGCGTTTCTGCGCGGCCCCGGCCAGTTTTTCCCCGGTCGTGGCATGGCACACGTCGAAAATCTCGGCCCGCTGAAAGCACACCCCGGCCGGCGCGCCCGATTGAGGTGCAGCCGCTTGACCCCAAGCGGCTTTCCCGTGGCCTTCGCCAGACTGAGGTGGAGCCGCTTGACCCCAAGCGGCTTTTCCGTGGTCCGACAACCCGTTGGGGTCAACGGGTTCCACCTGTGCAGCCACCGGTTTGAGCACGGCCGGCACCCCTTGGGCCACCAGCGCGGCGGCCAGGGCCTCGTGGACGAGGCGGTAGCTTTGCGTCGCACGCATCTCCTCCAGCGCGTGGCCGCGCGGGAGGACCAGCGCGTAGGTCCAGTCGTCGCGGTGGTCCACCAGCCCCCCACCCGTCGCGCGGCGGCAGAGGTCGAAGGGGCCTCCCGAGGGCGCGCCCTCCGTGGCTTTAGCGAAGGAGGGAAGTTGCGCGCGCACAAAGGCGATCTGCTGGCTGTAGCCAAAGGTGAACGCCGGCGCGCGCCAGCCGTAGTGCCGGAACCGCGCGCGGTCAGCCGGGGCCCGTTTCAGCAGCAAAAAATCGGCCGCCATGTTCTCGGCGGCGCCGGCGGCGCGGTAGGGAAGTAGGTCGAGCTGCATCACAAATTTAATTCTGAAGCCAGGAAACCAGGAAACCAACTCATGGATTTTTCATGGCTTCATGGCTGCTGAATCTTCTCCGGTGTCGTTGGCCATCATTGCGCATGGTACCACTCCCGGCAGGGCGGTGGGACGATGAACTGGTCGAGCTGCGCCTCAAACGACTCCGGCTGCGTCTTGAGGATGCCGGCCAGCGGCTGGAGGTCGAGGGTGAGGTTGGCCTGGCGCTTCGCCGCCGCCGGGTCGCCTTCCCGGCCGATCTCCTCAATGGGCGCCGATTTTTCGTCCAGCTTGAAATGGGCCCGCACCCGCCGTCCGAGCTCCGCGCGCGAGAGGGCCTCGGCCCCCGCCCAGTGAAACACCCCGAGGAGCTCCGTCCGCTCGCACAGCTCGACCAGGACCTCCGCGAGGTTGCCCGCGGTGCAGGGCTGGCGGATCTCGTCGCGGTAGAGCCGCGCGGCGCGGCCCGCCGCCCATTCGCCCATCAACCGCTCGTGCAGGCTGCGGCGGCCCGTCGGGCTGTTGCCGGTGAGGAGCGGCGCGCGCACGGTGGCGGCAAACGCCCGCGCGGCGGCGGCCACGGCCCGCTCGCTCTCCAGTTTCTGCCGGCCATAGAGGTTGATCGGGTTGGGCCGGCTGTCCACGTGGTAGGGCGCGGCCGTCCCGTCGAACACCTGCTCGGAGGAGACGTGGACAAAGCGGGCGCAGACGTGGTGGGCGATTTGCGCGAGCTGGGTGGGCAGCGCGACGTTGAGCGCCTGCGCGCGCGCCGGGTCGGCGTCGCAGGCCGCCGGCTCGGGCACGGCGGCGCAATTGACGATGGCGTCGGGAAACAGATCGAGCGCGGCGGTGTTGAGCGCGATGGGATCGGTGAGTTCGAGGGAAAGTTTTTGCGCGAGGCCCGGCACCGGGCCGGGGAACCGGCCGACGACGCCGATCACGTGGTGGCCGCGCCGGTGCGCGGCCTCCGCGAACGCACTGCCAACGAGCCCGGACGCGCCGGTGAGGAAGATCTTCATGGGGAGAGGGGCTCCAGAGCGAAGGACGAGGCCCGCGGAGTCAACGCCGGCGGAGAGGCCCGCCCGCGCCGCCGCCGCCGCAGAATGGGCGGGAATGACTGCGGGCGGGGGCGGAATGCGCCTTTTTCTGAAAAATTGCCGGAATGCAGGGAACCGGCGGAATCGGACGCTCACGCCCGCGCCGCGCATGGGTTATGGTGGGGGGCAGGCCCAGCCAAGCCCAAAGCCCACTCGTCCCGTCTCCCAACCAATCCGCATTCCACAATCCGCATTCCGCAATTCCCATGAATCCATTTTTCTCCTTTCTCGGGCGCGCGATGGGCGACGGCGAAAACCCGTCGTCGGCCCGGCTCCTCGCCGTCGCCGTCGTGCCGGCCGCGATTCTCACCCCTCTCCTCGTGTGGGCCGCACTCTCCCTCCGCGCCCGCGCGTTGCTGGAGTTCCCCGGCAGCGTGACCGGGTTTGTCAGCGCGGCGAACGCGCCGCTCCTCGCCCTCCTGCATTTCAACAAGCGCATCGAGGCGGCGCAGGCGGGCGCGCCTGCTGGCGCGTTAAAACCGGTTGAACCGTTGAAAAGTTGAACGGTTCGAACCTCCGGAACCCTTCAACCACTCAACCTCTAACCCTTCCGCCAACCTTCCCCCATGGACCTCGTCTCCCTCCTCGGCAACGCCGCCAGTGGCGGCATTCTCGGCTGCCTGGGCAGTCTCGGCACCGGCATCGTCTCGATCTTCCAGCAGAAGGCCCAGTTCGCCCATGACGAGGCGATGGGCGCGCTCGAGCTGCAGCGCCTCGCCGCCCAGAGCGACGCGCAGGCCAGGCTCTCGGCCGACCAGCTCAAGGTCACGGTCGAGCAGGGGGCCAACGCCGCGTTTGTCGCGAGCCAGGCTGCGGCCAACATCAACAATGTCCCGGCGGCGGTGGCGGGACTGCTCGCGCTCTGGCGACCGGGCCTCACCGCCGGGCTGGTCGCCTACTCGCTGTGGATGTTCCCGCGGGTCGGGGCCGACATGCAGCAGCACATCACCGAGGCCTATGTCATGGCCGGCACCACCTCGATCGCCTGGTGGTTTGGCTCGCGCCAGATGGAAAAATTCGCACCCGGCAAACCCCCCGCCGCGCCCGCAGCGACAAGTAACAAGTAACAGGTGACAATGGCCAAAGGCGGAAGGCTGAAAGACTGAAGGCTGAACCAATCACAACGAACCTAACGCCCAACGATCATAATTCCGCACTCCGCACTCCGCGATCTCAACCACTCAACCCTTCATCCCCTCAACCGATAGCAACCACCCTAACACCATGAACCTCCCCCTCATCCTTGCCTTCCTCGCCGGCTTTGCCGCCGGCCTCTACGCCGGCCTGCACCATTGCGGCCACGCTCTCGGCCGTCTCGAAACCGCCGTCACCACCGATCTCACCTCCCTCGAAAACCGGCTTAAGGCGCATGTCACCGCGGCCGTGGCGAAGGAGAAAAACTGAAGCCGTCAGAGGTCTGACCTCAGACGTCAGAAAACAGATGTCAGACATCGATCGCCGACCCATAAAGCGTCTTTCCCTGAACTCCGCCCGCTGACCTCTCATGTCTGACCTCTGGCCTCTTCCTTCCGCCCTGCTGGCCCAAACCTCGCCGCCGCCTGCCGTGCTCGCCTCCTGGCTGGAGGTGCTGTTTTACCTCGCGGGCGGGACCGCCGCCCTCGTCGCCGCCTGGTATTACCTGACCGGGCGCGACGGGGAGCGACGCATCGTCCCCTCGCCGCTCGTGGTGACCGCCGCGACCCAGTTCGCCACGCGGGCCGAGCTCGAGGAGGTCAAGCGGACCGTCGCGACGCTCACCGCGAAGATCGATCGCGGGTTCGCGGCGCTCGATTTGAAACGGACGACTTCCTTGGAAAAGCTCCACGGGGACCTCCAAACCCGGACCGACGCGCTCCGCGCCGAGCTGAAGACCGACACCGACAAGATCCACCACCGCGTGACCGACGTGTTCGGTGCGCTCCGCGAGCTGACCGGGCGGGTGCGGGGGGAAAGGCTGAAGTAACCAGCGCCCAATTCGACCGATCCACTTGATCCGTCCGATCCTTCACCAAGAACCAAGCACAAAGCACTAAGAACCCAGAACCAGGAACTGCGGCCGCATCGGCCGCACCCTCCAAAGCTTCAGCGACGGAGGGCAACCAACCACCCATGAACCAAACCGAACGAAAACACCGGCTGCGGCGCGCGGCGCTGCGCTCACTCGACGACTGCGGGCCGTACCTCTGCCCGGAGGACGCGCTGCTGGATTCCATCGGCCACAAGGCCGACTATCTCGAACCGACCCGCACGGAAATGGCGGCGGTGCTGCGGGGGATCGAGGCCGACCGGCTCGCCACCGCCCTGCCCGCGGAGCGCGGGCGCAAATGGTCGCTCACCGATGCGGGCCGGCACTGGCTGGCGCAGCACGGATGAGACCGCCGGCTGATCCGCCCTCGCTCCGCCACGGCGTGACCAACGGGCAGAAGGGACCCTCCCATGGACGATCAAATCACCAGCTCGTCGGAGCCGCCGGGCCCTGACTCGAGACCCGCTGGCGCCGCCCCGGGCAAACTCAAGCATGCGCTCAAGCGGCCGAGGCTCATACGTTATAATGCAATTCTCATGAGTCTCCCCGAAGCGGTGCAGGAGGAGCTCTACCTTGATTTCCACCGCAAGGAGGCCAAAGCGGGGCTCAAATGGCTATGGGAAACGCACCAGGTGAACACCGGCCGGGCGACTCTGATCAGGTTCTTCCGTTGGTTTCGCGTGAGCCACACCCTGGAGGACGTGCAATTTGAGGCTGACCTGATCAAGGAGGCCCTCCGGAAAAGCCCCCGGCTGCGGGAAGACGCCGCGCTCGCGGCGGAAATCGCCCAGATCTTTTTTGAGCACAAGGCATCAACCGATCAGCGCACCGAGGATTTCATCAAGCTCCGCGAATTGCGGCTGGTGGAACAAGCCACGTTGCGCCGGGAAACCTGGGAAAAGCACAAGATTGAACTGGCGCGACGCAGGCTGGATTTGGCCGAAAAGAAGGCGGCGCCGGCGCCGAAAACGAAACTCACGCCGGAGGAACGCGAACGGAAGATCAAGGACATCTTCGGGATCAAATGAAACCGGCGCGGCAGGGGCCACGGGGCGGGGCGGGACGGCGGGCGACGCCCCCCACCAAGGGAAAAGCCAACCGGAGGGGGCTGTACGAGATCTTGCTGCCGTATCAACGCGCGTTCGTGGACGACGCAGCGCGGTTCAAGCTTTGGCTCGCCTCACGGCAGGTGGGTAAATCCATGGCCATGGCGGCGGAAGCCGTGGGCGCCTGCGCGGCGCACCCCGGCGACCTGTGGGTGGTGTTGTCGGCGGGCGAACGGCAGGCGCTGGAGTTCATGGAGAAGGCGCGGCAGTGGGCGGCGGCCTGTGAGCTGGAGGAAGCGGAAATGCTGGAGGATCGCGCCCACCGCGGGGCGTTGATCAAGGCGGCGGAAATCCGGTGGCAGAACGGGTCGCGCATGATCGCGCTGCCCGCCAACGCGAGCACGGCGCGGGGCTACGCGGCCAACCTCATCCTCGACGAGTTTGCGTTTCACGACGACCCGGACGCGATCTGGCGCGGGATCTACCCGTCGATCGCGAACCCGCTCAAAGGGGAGTTCAAGCTGCGGATCGCCAGCACCGCCAACGGGCGGAGCAACCGGTTTCACGACCTGTGGGCCAAGCCCAACGGCTACGCCAAGCACCGGACGACAATCCACGATGCGGTCGCGGGCGGGCTGGCGGCGAAGGCCGGGAAATCCGGGGAGGAGTTCATCGCAGAGCTCAAGGCCGGGCTCGACGACCCGGAAGGCTGGGCGCAGGAGTTTGAGTGCGAGTTCATCGACACGTCCAACGTGCTGCTGCCCTATGAGCTGATTGCCGGGGCGGAAAGCGCGGAGGCGACCGAACAGCGGGATCCGGCCTGGTGGGCGGCGCGCGGCGGCGGGGCGGTCTATCTGGGCATCGACTTTGGGCGCACCACTGACCCGACGGTGTGCTGGGCGCTGGAGCGGGTGGGCGATGTGCTGTGGACGCGCGAGGTGCTGGTGTTGCAGGGCATGGCGACGCCCGAGCAGGAGCGGATTTTGCAACTGCGCCTCACCCGGGCGGCGCGCGTGTGTTTCGACCACACCGGGGCGGGCGTCGGGCTGGGCGACTACCTGGTGCGGCCGGGCTCGGGGTTCGCGGAGTGGAAACCGGCCGCGCACCAGTTTGGGAAGATCGAGCTGTGCACCTTCACGCCGGAATTCAAACGGAGGATTTTTGGCCGGCTGCGACGGACGTTTGAGGCGCCGGTGCGGCTGCGGGTGCCGGTCGCGACCGCCGTGCGCGAGGATCTGCACGCGATGCAGCAAGTGGTGAACAACGGGCAGTTCAACTACTGGGCGCCCCGCACGCGGGAGGGGCACAGCGACCGCTGCACGGCGCTCGCGCTCGCGTTGGAGGCGGCAGGCGAGGTGGACCGCGGGAGCGGCGGGTTCGAGCCCATCACCCTCCCGGGGCGGGAGCATCGGGCCTGGCAAGGCCGGCGGATGCCGGTGTGAGGAAATGATGAGGGAGGGAGCCGGGCCTCCCGCCTTCACCGATCCTTCGCCGTGGCTTTGGACCGCAGGTCAGGCTCCCGCGCGGCAAACAAAAGGCCGTCAATTGCCGAATTCCCTCGCCAACCTCCCGTCCACCGATCACTTAGGAGGGTGACGCCCCTCACCACTTGCCCCCTATGAAGCTCCCGCGCCGTCTTGTCCTGCCTGTGTTCTTGGCTCTTCTCGCCGGACTCGCGGGCGTGCCGTCAGCGCTGCGGGCGCAGGACTCGTCCGACAACTGGTGGGCCACCGCAGGCACGGGGCCTGACTGGTGGGTTACGCAGGGTTTGCTCGGCGACCTGACGCCCAACGTCAACGCCCCGGTCACCAAGTCCCAGTTGTTGGGGGCCGCCATGGCGGCGGCCTCGGAGCTGGATATCGATCTGGCGCCGGTGGGTGGAGCCGGGGACATCTACTCCGCCCTGGCCACCTGGCAGAGCAACTGGCCGGCCAACCCATTCTCGGGCTCCATCACTCCCACCCTGCACGGTGAGTATTATAACAATCTCAGTGAGGAGGGTGATCCGGTGATGGAGACCGACGAAGTGGTCGACCTTTACTGGGGTGAGAGCTCGCCTGATTCCACGCTGATGGATCCGGGCAACTTTTCCGCGAACTGGTCGGGATCCTTTGAGGTGCCGGCCGATGGCTATTATGTCCTGAACAGCATGTCTTCCGGTGGGCTTTTCATTTTTGTGGACGGGGCGTATGTCGTCCAATACGAGCATGGCGAGTCGCAATCGAACACGATCTGGCTTTCGGCTGGCCTCCACTCCGTCGGCATTGATTTCAGCCAGTTTGACGGCAGTCCCAGCGAGGTTCACTGGTCCTTGGATTCGTCGGACCAGTACGGATCGTCGGACGCCTCCGAAGCCGGCGACACCGGGAACGCGCCCGCAACCTACGGCGACCTGCTGGGTCTCGCGGGGCTTTTCCGCGCCCGTCTCGCCGTGTTTGGCGACACCGATTTTCCCTTGGACGTGCTGTACGACCACCCGCCGATGATCAACGTGGCCGATCTCCTGACGATGTTCAACTTCACCGTCGACATGAACCTGAACAGCGATGTCGACGGGATCGGCATGACGCTACTGCAGGAATACATTATCGGCTCCGACCCGAACGATCCCGACCCCTGGGGCGATGGCACCACGGCCCAATGGCGGGCGGACAACGGGCTGTCAGCTTGGCGCTATTTGGGCAATGCCACGCGTGACGACGGCGTGACCTATGTGTGGCTCGCCCGCAATGGCCTGAATCTCGACGCCGACCTGAGCCATTCCACCCGGGGTGATGGCGTGAGCGACCAGTGGCGGTACGCTCACGGTTACGACCTGTCGACCGACCTGGGCTACCTGTTTAGCTACTCTGTGCCGGAGAATTGGTCGTACCATCCGAGCAGTTCCCGGGGTGATGGCGTGAGCGACCAGTGGCGGTATGACCACGGTTACGACTTATCGACCGACCTGGGCTACGTGTTGGGCTATGGACAATCGGAAAGCTGGCTGCTCCAAAACGGCTATAACTTGTTGAACGACATATACGGTTTCCGGAGCGACAGTGTGAATCTCATCTGGCTGGCGCGCAATGGGCTGAAACCAAATGCCAACCTGAACGTTAGCCGGAGCGATGGCACAAACCTACTCTGGCTCGCGCATAATGGCCTGGACTTGGACGCCGACCTAAGCCACTCAAGTCGCGGCGACGGCGTACCGGACCAGTGGATGTATGATCACGGCTACGACCTGGGGGCCGACCTAAGCCTCGACAGCGATGGCGACGGGGTGAGCGATCATCAGGAGTTCCTGAACGGCACCGACCCCCATGATTATTTTAATGGTCAGCCGCACTTCTTCACCACCATCGAGGGAAGTAATCAGACCGGTCCTCGGGGCGCTTTTCTTGAGTATCCATGGACGGTGAAGGTCACCGATGCCCATGGCCACTTTTTCGTCAACGCGCCGGTGACCTTTTGGTTCAACGATGACGAACCGGGCTATTTTTCGACAACCGGAGATGACTCGTCTCCTTTGGTGAGGAAGATCACGGTGCGGACCGACGAACATGGGTTGGCTTGGGTCTACGTCCAACAATGAAAACACCCTGCCTCTTCAAATTGTTGGTAACGGTAGCCCTAATTGCGGGGTTTGCCCAGGCGCAGGGCCGGGCGGCCAGCGTCGGGGATGATCCTGCTGCCCTGCACAATGGGTCGCCCGCTCCCGGGAGCCTGCCCCGCACCGACGACCCCAACGCCCCCGCCCCCACCACGATCCAGCCGCCGGTGCCCGTGCGGTACGGTTGGCCGGAGGCCGCAGAGGCCGGATGGAACATGCTTCCCCCGCTGCCGGATGTGCGCTATGCGGTCGTGCCCCTGATCGGCCATAACTGGCCCAACAACTCCAGTGCGCTGGCGCTCGACGATTTGGGCGACGTGCTGGCGCAAAGTGCCAGTGGTTACCAGCTGTTTCTCTGGAAACCAGGATCGGGCACGGTGGCCCCCTCGTATGTGTCAGTGCCGCTAGATCCCACCTGGTTGCCGCTCACGCCCTCGGCCACGATCGTGCTGCCCCCCAAGTTGCGTCCGTTGAGCAGCGACGGGAAGGTCGCTGGCGGCATTTTCAAGGTCGGCCACCGCAACGAGCCGGGCGGGGTGGCGGCCGTGTGGTCGTCCGCCACCGGGCTGACGACCAGCCTCTCCCCGTTGTTGAGTGTTTTGGAGGACGCCAGCCAGCCCGTCGGTTCCTCCAACTTTGGGAGGTCGGTCGCCTCGGTGGTCAACGCCAGCGGCCAGACCTTGGGCTGGGAATGGCACCACGGGTTGGACGGCAACGGCAATCTGGCCGACAGCTTGGGCGGGACCATCTACGACCCGGTGGGTTCATCCACTGGCCTGCTCGGTTCCGACGCCGATGCCACCGTGGGCCCCTATTACTTCCCGGCCTCCCTCAACGATGGCGGTGTGTCCGTGATGATCAAGTCCATCAATGGTCCTGATTCCGCCCACCTGATGGTGGTCGATAGCACGGACGAATATAACCTCGGCCAAATACGCCCGAGCAACGGCGATCCAGGGCTGTCGTTTCAGTCCCTGACCAACGGGGTCACACTTTCCGGCGATGACGCCCTAGTCTATACAGAGGGGGGCGGCTCCAACCCGGTGACCCTGACCCAGCCGGTCGTGCTCGCTCTGGCCACGCCAGACTACAGCGCTCCAAATGAGCTTTGGTTGGCGCATGGTTGGCCGGGCGGCCCTGGAGGTGAAACCCAGGGCTGGTCCGAGGCGGGACCGGTGGAACTGTGGGATGTGGCTCACAATCAAATCATTTCCGATCGGATCGCCCCCCCGACCTTTGTGCGGTCCAACAACCAGCTTGAGATCATCCTCGGCGACAACCGGCTCGTCCGGAACGAGCGCATCTACGACCTCAACACCCGGCTGGCCCCGCGCGACTGCTGGCGCATCAGCGTGACGGTGGACATCAACAATTCCGGCACCATTCTGGCCTACGCCACCCAGGTCAAGAATCCGGACGGCTCGGACATCCCGGCAGCATATCAGGTCACCCAGCCGGTGCTGCTGGTGCCTTCGGTGCTGGTGGTGGATACCAATCCTGCTGGTGACGGCGACCCAAACTGGCTGCAAACCGGATCTTCAGTCGCCGTCGGATTTGTGCCGGTGGCTTCGGAGCTCCAATCGTGGACCGAATTGATTTCAGGCCGGGATTACATCACCAACGAGCCGGTCAGCCAGTATATGGCCGCCGCCGGCGTGGTGCTCAACTTGATGGATGCAGGCGGGCTGCTCAAGGCGGGAAAACTGGCCATCGCCGAGCGCAAAGGCGGCACGGCCCTCGCCCGCGAGCTTGGGAACGAAGGTGAGAAGGCGGTCGGGATCATCGGCCCAAAGAAGGCCATCACCATCCCCGGCTCCGGGCAGACTCGGTTTCCAGATCAGGTCATAGATACCACCAAAACATTGTGGGAGGTGAAAAACGTCAGCGGTGTGATGAACTATACCCAGCAACTTCGGGATTATGTGACCTTTTGTCAGGCGAAAGGTTACACATTCACCCTGTGGCTGAAGCAGGGGACGGAGTTGTCCGGGCCGTTGTTGGAGGCAAAAAATGCTGGCCTTATCATCATCAAAGATATTCCCCCATTGCCATGAAGAGAACATGGAAGCGAATGACTAATGCGGAGGCCGATGCCATTCTCCAAAGCGACCCCGAATGGGTTCATCAAGCTGCGGAACGCGCGGCCAAGCACCAGGCCTCGGTTGCCAAGCTACAGGCGGAGATCAAACCGGAACATGATGCTTTGCTGGCCGACCTCGCGGCGGTTGGGTGGCCGGTCACTTCGGTGGAGGACTTGGTGAACACGAGTGCGAGCTATCCCGAGGCGATCCCTGTCCTGTGCCAGCATCTTCAACGTGCGCGTCATCCTGTGCTGCGCATGGTAATCACACGTGCTCTGACAGTGAAAGAGGCCCGCGGCATTGGCGGACACTTGATCTTGGCTGAGCTGAAAAGGCCACCTGAGGAAAATCCGGAAGATGTGCGCTGGGTCCTGGCAAACGCGCTCACAGTGGTCGGCGACAAAAGCATGATCGAGGACATCGAGGAACTCATGGCGGATCCCCGTTACGCGCACGCCCACATCATTCTCGGCAAGGTTCTCAGAAGGCTGGCAGGACGCAAAAAGCCGGTGCCATGAAAATGGGACTAGCCAAGGGGTCAGGCCGGATTTTGTTGATTGTGGCGTAAAATAACTTCCGATCGGTACAGGTTGCAACCCGTGGGCAAGACCAATCAACGGGGTCAGGTTTTAATAATTAACATTGACGAGCGCGCGGTCAATCGAAAGCTGGGAGGATGGCACGCAAGTGAGACTCGAATATCCTGGAACTAGCCAAGGGGAAACTAGCCAAGGGAGTCAGGCCGGGTTTTGTTGATTGTGGTGTTAAACAACTTCCGATCGGTGCAGATTGGGCGGTGGGTCAGTTTGGCTATGACACCTCAACGGTAGGGGCGGCTCTCCGAGCCGTCCGCGGACGCCACGGAGTGACGTCCCTACCCAAACAAGGCAAACTGACCCACTACCACAGGTTGCAACCCGTGCGCAAAGATGGCGCATTTTGCAATGCCACCACAACCGTGGTGGCGGCTCTCCGCTCCGTCCGCCATCTCCTCGGAGTGGCGTCCCCACCCATCAACGGAAAAATGCGTCACCTTCGAGCCAATTAAATCCCGCCAACTTGTCCATCAACGCCATCGCGTGGACGGGCATGTTGGGCACTGCGCCTCAGCGTCTTCGCGTAAATCCGCTTCTTGGGTTGCCTCCCATGCAATCTCTCCGTGGCCCCCTGGCTGGACCGCGCCCAAGCCCGATCCGACTTGAGATTGACCCCAATCACGCGCAGTTTTTCCTGACTTCCGCCGCGCGCCCATGCCTCCTCCCGCTCACCGTGACCCACCCCCACCCCAGCCGGGTGCCGGTGAATCCTGGCGCCAGCGGTGCCGGCGCTGGCGGGCCGGCCTTGCGGGCTTCAGCCCGCGCGAATGCTGGTGGTGGCTGCTCGACCAGTGGGAGACCCAACGCGGGCTGCGCCGCTTGACCTACGTCACGTTGGCGGTGGTGGCGCTGGGCGCCACGTGGTGGCTCGGCCTCGACCCGTGGCTCACCCGGCGCAACGCCCTGACGATCGCGCGCGGGTGGATCGACGCGGGCCGGATGGACTACGCCGCGGAAGCCGCGAAGGTCGCGCTCGCGGCCGCGCCCGACCGGGCCGAGTCCTGGCAGCTGGCGGCGGAGGTCTCACGCCGGCTCAAGAACCCGTCCCAGGCGCTCATCTACTCCAGCAACGCGGCTAAACTCGCGCCGACGAACACCACCCTGGTGCTGGAGTGGGCGACCGACGAACTGCTGGCCAGCCATTTCGACATGGCCCAGCAGGCTCTGGCCACGCTGCCCCCCGAGGTCCTCGCCAGCTCGGCCCCGGCCCATCGCATCGCCGGGGAAATCGCCCGGCGCCAATTCCAGCTCACCGCCGCGCGCGACCACTTTGAGGCCGCGCTCAACCTCGACGGTCCGGCCGCGATCGACGAGGTGCCGCTGGGCACGGTTCTGCTCCACGCCCGCGCCCAGGCGGAGCGCGACCGCGGTCTCAGCCTGCTGACCCGGTGGACCAAGGATCCCGTCTGGGGGGCGACGGCGTTGCGCACCCTGCTGGACGATGCCGTGCAGCGGGACGACCACCCGGCCATGCTCGAGCTGGCCGACGCCTTGCGATCCCATCCCCGCTGCACCGTGGGCGACATCCCCGCCTGCCTGCTGGCACTGTCCCGGGCCGACCCGGCGCACTGCTCTGCCGTGCTGCGCTTCATGGAGCAGGACCATGCCGGGAATCCCACCGCCATCGGTCTCATGCTGGGCTGGCTGGAACAGCTCGGTCGGCAGGACGAGGCGGTCCAGTGGTTTCGTTCGCTCCCCCCGTCGTTGACCCGACAGGCGCCCGCCCTGGTCGCAGGCGCCGAGGCGTTGCGCCAGGTCTCGGCCTGGGAGGAACTGCGCACCTGGGTCGCGGCCGGTGACTGGAGCGGGGAGCGCGAGTTCCTCGGGACGGTTTACGCGCTGGCGGCGGCGCGGGCGCTCAAACAAACCGCCGCCGCGGACGAATTGTGGCAAACCCTGCAAAAGCGGACCCGCGGCCATGGGGGTCAGGCCCTCTTTGCCGCGGACCTGATCTATGCCTGGGGCTGGCTGGACGACGCGGTCACCCTGCTCTGGACCGCGGCGGACGCACCCGACACCGCGGTGCTCGCGCTCGGCACCCTCGTCCGCCACTATCAGGTGCAACGCGACGCCGATGGGCAATACCGGGCCTACTCCCGCCTGCACACACTGCGCATGCAAGACCCGGCGATCGCCAACAATTACGCCTATTTTGCCATTCTCACTGGCAACAAGCCGCTGTCGGTGGGAAAAATCGCCCGCGATAACCATGCGCGAGACCCGGCCAATCTGGCCTATCTTTCGACTTATGCCTTCTGGCTGTGCGAGGAAAATCGGGCCAACGAGGCCCTGGCGCTGCTCAAGCCCGTGGCGGACAAATGGCCGCAAACCCCGCCTGTCGCCTTTGCCTACGGTCTGGCTTTGGCGGGCACCGGACAAAAGGCCGAGGCCCGCAAGGTGCTGGCCTCCTTGAATGCCGGCCTGCAATCGACCAGGGAGGAGGCCTTGATCAAGGCCCGGCTCAACTGATCCTAAAAGACCCAGTTGAACCCCGGAGGGACACGGAGGGACACGGATAATCAATCAACCTGGATTCAACAATTGATCACAGGCCACAGAGGGAAGACCAGAGGTCACAGAGAAATCCATCGGAAGGTGAGAAAGTTTTGAGGTCACTCACCGGGTGCGATGCTTGCCGTCACGCTGGATTATTCAAGTGGTTTGCTCCGTGAACTCCATGGCTGGGCTCGGTGTTCTCGGTGCAACCCTTCTGCGCTTTTTAGGTTTATTTCCCCGCCGTCCAGCCGCTGTCGATCATCAGGGTGCTGCCGGTGACCATGGCGGACTCGTCGGCGGCGAGGTAGAGGGCTGCGGCGGCGATTTCCTCCGGCTGCGCCATGCGGCCGGCAAGTTGGGTGGAGGCCATCTCGCGGCGGGCCGCGGCCGGGTCGGGCGACTCGGCCAGCCGGGCCTGCACAAAGGGCGTCTCCACCCGGCCGGGGCAGACCGCGTTGAAGCGCACCCCCGTGTGCGAGTGGTCGAGCGCCAGCGCCTTCGTCAGGCCGACCAGCGCAAACTTGGTCGTGGTGTAGGCGAGCCGCTCCCGCACCGCCACCACCCCGGCCACCGACGCGAGGTTGATGACGCTGCCGCGCCCGCGCGCCAGCATCGCCGGCACAAAGGCCCGGCAGAGGTTGAAGGCGCCGCGCACGTTGACCGCATAGAGCCGGTCGAGGTCGGCGGCGGCGGTGTTGGGCAGGCTGCCCACATGGCCGATACCGGCGTTGTTCACGAGGATATCGAGAGCGGGCAGCCGCGCAGACAGGGCAAGCGCATCGGCCTCGTTGGAGACGTCGAGCGCGGCAAACTCCGCCGCACCGCCAGCGGCCCGGATGGCGGCAACGGTGCCCTCGCCGGCCGCGGCGTCACGGTCCACCACCCACACAGTCGCGCCGGCCCGCGCGAAGAGCTGGGCGACGGCCCGGCCGATGCCGGAGCCGGCGCCGGTGACGAGGGCGGTTTTTTGGGCGAGGGAGAACATGGGGGGGCCGGATTTCCGGTTTACAGCGAGGCAACAATGTCCTCGCGGGTGACGTGCTTGACCGCAGCCACCGTCCGCAGAATGGCGTTGAGTGTGCCGAGCCGCAGCGGCTTGTGGGCGGGCACGGACAGGCGGTGGGGCTCCGGCGTCTGCGTCTGCAATATGATGTGGCTGCCAACCTGGTTCACCTTCGTGTAGCCCCACTGCCGGCAGAGCGCCGCAGCCAGGTCGCGGCCGTCAAGGTCACGGGGGATGTGCACAGTTTCAGGCGAGGACTTCGTCCCGTACGAGGTGCAGCCGCACGCGAGCCGGCGCGGGCCGGTCAAAGTAAAACGCGGTCACCGCCTCGCGCACTTGGGCGCGCAACTCGTCCCAACTGTCGGCCTGGGTGAAGATGCTTTCACCAAGTGCCTCGGCGACAAAGCCGCCATCCGCCTCCTGGCTGACCTCAAAAATGAGTTCGTTCATGGCCATCACCATGGCGCAGAGGGTGCGGAGGGCAACGCTATTCCCCACCGCGCTGGCTCGGGTGATCTTCTCCCGCGCGCCTCTGGGCGCGACGCAGGCCACCTTTTCGCCACTGGATTTACTAAGGATGAATTATGAAAACCCGACCTTGGATTTTTTAACCACGGATTGCACGGATGGACACGGATGGGGCAGAGGGATTGGCCACAAAAGGCCCAAAGCACCCAAAACCAATCGCGGATTTCCTGCGGATCCTACTACGCCGAGGCTTCGCAGGACACGGTAACGCGGATCCTCCCTCGCCAAGGCTACGGATGACACGGTCGATGCGAATGGGTCGGAATCGGAATTTGGACACGGAGAGCACAGAGAACCGAGCCGAGGGCACGGAGGACGGCGTTTTTAATCACCGATCACACGGATCATCCCGGATGTGCCGGAACGGATTGGAAAAGGAGGATTCGATCGGATCGTGTCTGCATCCGTGTTGATCCGTGTACCGAGCGAAGCGACAGTTTGACAATCCGTGGTTAAATCCGATTGCCGAACTCCGTTTTCAGTTGTTTTCCGGGCGGCCGCTGGGCCAGGTGAGGTTGCGGACCGGGGCGAACCGCTGCTGCAATTTGGCGATGAACTCCAAATCCGGCGCCGCGGCGACGGCGGCGACATTGAGGTGCACCTCCGCCACCGTGCGCATGCCGACCAGGGTGGTGTCGGCCGGAGAGTTGGCGAAGGCGAACTGGAGGGCGAGGTCGGCGAGGCTCCGGCCCTGCGCCCGACAATACTCGGCGGCGGCCCGGCAGGCGTCGCGCAACGCGGCCGGCGCGGGGTGCCAGGAGGGAGGACCAGCATCGGACAGCAGCCCCATCGCCAGCGCGGAGGCGTTGATGACGCCACTGTCGCGGGCGCGCCAGGCCGGGACGGCGGCGGCCAGCGTCGTGTCGTGCAGGCAGTAGTGACAGTACGAGAGAACCGTGTCGGCCGGCCAGAAGGAGTGGGCCACGGTGAGGGCGCGCAGCGGCAGGCCCGTGATGCCCACAAAACGCACCTTGCCGCTGGCACGCAAACCGTCGAGCGCAGGGAGCGTCTCGTTCACCACCTGCTCCAGGCGGCCGAACTCGAGGTCATGCACCTGGATCAGGTCGAGGTGGTCACATTGCAGCCGGGCGAGGCTCTCGTCCACGCTGGCGACGACGCGCGCGGCGGAAAAATCAAAGTCATCCAGCCCGTAGCGGCCCACCTTCGTGGCGAGAATGTAGCGGTCGCGCGGCACGCCCTCCAACGCGCGCCCCAGGGCGCTCTCGGCGGTGGTCGCGCCGTAATAGGGGGACGTGTCGAAAAAGTTGATCCCGGCCTCGAGTGCCGCCTGCACCGTGGCGGTGCTTTCATCCTGGGTCGTCGCGCCATAGGCCGAGCCGAGCGGCGCGCCGCCAAAACTGAGCGTGGAGACCCGCAGGCCGGTGCGGCCAAGGACGCGGTAGTTCATGGAAGTGCGGAATGCGGATTTCGGAATGCGGATTTACAATCCGACCTCCTCGGCCTTCAACTCTCGGCCGAAGTCAGCGGCGGCGGCGTTTGAGGGCGAGCTGGGCGACCGAGAAGCGGACGACGCTTTCGAGGCGCTCGATCTCGGCGGGTTCCAGCGAGTCCTGGCCCTTGAGGGCGTCCTCGGCGCGCTTCATCGCGGCCTCGACGGCATGCTCGTCAATCTTCTCCTCGGTGATCGCACCCTCGGCCAGCACCGAGACCCTGTCGTCCACCACCTGCACAAACCCGCCGCTCACGGCGAGCAACTGGGTGGCGTTGCCCTTGGTCACGCGCAGCTCCCCGTGGTCCACCTGCGACAGCAGGGGGATGTGGCCCGGCAGGATGCCGATCTCACCCTCGGCCGTCGGGATGACGACGGTGTCGATGGTGTCGGAATAAACCCGGGCCTCGGGAGTGACGATTTCAAGAGTCAAAGTCATGGGGGTGAGATTGCTTATTGGTTAATGGCTATTGCTTATTGGGTTATTTTCGGAGTCCCCGGGCAGATCGCTTGCTCTGCTCCGGGAGGATTTCGGCGGTTGGCAATGGCCCGATAAGCGTTAAGCAATAACCATTAAGAAATAATTCCTTTTCAGGCTTTCTTCGAGGCTGCGATGACCTCGTCGATGCCGCCCTTCATGTAGAAGTCGCCCTCGGCAACATCGTCGAGCTGGCCGTCGAGGATCATCTTGAAGCCGCGGACGGTCTCCTTGACCGAGACGTATTTGCCCGGCGAGCCGGTGAACACCTCGGCGACCGCGAACGGCTGCGACAGGAAACGCTGGATCTTGCGCGCGCGATAGACGGTCTGCTTGTCCTCGGGGGAGAGCTCGTCGAGGCCGAGAATCGCGATGATGTCCTGCAGATCCTTGTAGCGCTGGAGGACGCGCTGCACCTCGCGGGCCACCTTGTAGTGCTCCTCGCCGACGATGTCGGCCTGGAGCGCCTTCGAGACGGACGAGAGCGGATCCACGGCGGGATAGATGCCCAGCTCGGCGATCGAGCGCTCCAGCACGATCGTCGAGTCGAGGTGGGCGAAGGTGTTGGCCGGCGCGGGATCGGTGAGATCGTCCGCCGGAACGTAAACCGCCTGGAAGGAGGTGATGGAGCCCTTCTTGGTCGAGGTGATGCGCTCCTGGAGGAGGCCCATCTCGTTGGCCAGCGTCGGCTGGTAACCGACCGCGGAGGGGGAGCGGCCGAGGAGCGCGGACACCTCGGAACCGGCCTGCGAGAAGCGGAAAATGTTGTCCACAAAGAGCAGCACGTCCTGGTTTTTCTCGTCGCGGAAATACTCGGTCATCGCGAGCGCGGAGAGGGCGACGCGCATGCGGGCGCCCGGCGGCTCGTTCATCTGGCCGTACACCAGCGCGACCTTGGACTTGGAGAGGTCCTTCTGGTCAATGACGCCCGCCTCGGACATCTCATGGTAAAGATCGTTGCCCTCGCGGGAACGCTCCCCCACCCCGGCGAACACGGAGTAGCCGCCGTGCGCCTTGGCAATATTGTTGATGAGCTCCATGATGACGACGGTCTTGCCGACGCCCGCGCCGCCGAAGGCGCCGACCTTGCCGCCCTTGGTGAAGGGGGCGATGAGATCGATGACCTTGATGCCGGTCTCGAGAATGTTGGCCTTGGTATCCTGGTCCACGAGCGCGGGCGCGGGGCGGTGGATCGGGTATTTCTTGTCGTAGTTCACCGGACCCTTGTTGTCCACCGGGTCGCCGGTGACGTTGAAGATTCGGCCGAGCACGCCGGCCCCGACGGGCACCGAGATGGGAGCGCCCGTGTCGGTGACCTCCATGCCGCGCACGAGGCCCTCGGAGGAGGACATCGCGATGGTGCGGGCCACCCCGCCGCCAAGATGCTGCTGAATCTCCAGGGTGAGCTTCTCCTGCCGGCCGGCGGCGGAGAACTCGATGGTGAGCGCCTGGTAGATGGGCGGGATGGTGTGCTCCGCGAACTGGACGTCAACGACGGGGCCGATGACTTGGACGATTTTGCCGGTGTTCATGATGAAAAGGAAGGGTGGAACCACTAATGCGCACTAATTGGCACTAATGATCGGAGGAGTTGGGCTTAAGGTGTTGTAGGGCCGGAACAATTAGCGAGGATCAGCGCAGATTAGCGGTTAAATTCTCCTTACGCCGCGAACGCCGCGGCGGAGATCTCGAGGATCTCCTGGGTGATGGCGGCCTGGCGGGCCTTGTTGTATTCGAGGGTGAGGTCGCCGAGCAGCTTGGTCGCGTTGTCCTTGGCGGTCTTCATGGCGACCATGCGGGCGCTGTGCTCGCTGGCCTTGGCGTCGAGGACCTGCTGGTGCACCTGGCGGTTGACGTAAAGCGGCAGCAGCGAGGCCAGCACGGTCGCGGCGTCCGGCTCGAAGAGCATCTGGTTGTCAACGGCCCGCGCCGGCACGACCGGCCGGCCGGCCTCGGCGCGGAGCGCCGCGATGGCCGCCTGCACGCTGGCCAGCGGGAGCAGCGGGAGCACCGTGGGGACCTGGATGAGGGTGTTCTTGAAGCGCGGCCAGATGATCTCAACGGTGTCCACGACGCCCTCGAGATACTGCTTGGTCATGAACTCGGCGGCGAGCCGGACCTCGTTGAACGGCACCCGGTCATGCACCTGGAAGTCGGCAAGGAGGTCGCGCTTGGTGCGGGCCAGGAACTGCGCGCCCTTGCGGCCGATCGCCGCGAATTTCGCGGGGGTCTTGATGTCGGCGGCGAGCTTGAAGAGGTTGGCGTTGAGCGGCCCGCAGAGGCCCTTGTCGGAGGTGACCAGGATGATGCCGCGGGTGCGGATCTCGCGCCGCGCCAGAAAGGGATGCTGGCTCTCCTCCACCCGGTCGGCGAGCGCGGCGAGCATGTCGGCCATGAGCTCGGCATAGGGCCGGCCGGCGAGCGCGGCCTGCTGCGCCTTCTTCATCTTCGACGCCGCGACCAGCTCCATCGCCTTGGTGATTTGGCGGGTGTTCTTGACCGACTTGATGCGCCGGCGGATGTCTCGGGTGGAGGCCATTGAGGAGATTGCTTATTGCTTATTAGCTATCGCTTATCGGGTTATTTTCAGAGGTGGGCCGGGCGCTTCGCGCGCGGCTGGCTGAAGGTTGGTCGATTTGGATTTCGGTTTGGAAAATTGGCCCAATGAGAAATAAGCAATAACCATCAAGAAATCAGCCTTGGTATCCCGCTTTCCACTCGTCGCAGGCGGCCTGGAGCTTGGCCTCGAGGTCCTTGTCGAGCGCGGCCTTGGTGCGGATCTCCGTGAGGAGGGCGTCCTTGCGGGTGGTGAAAAACTCCTTCATGGCCGCGGCGGCGGCGACGACCTTCTTGTTGTCGATGGCGTCGAAGATGTTTTTCTGCATCGCGAAGAGGATCGCAACCTGCAGCTCGATGGGGGCGGGGCTGAAGGCGGGCTGCTTGAAGAGCTCGACGATGCGCGCGCCCCGCTCAAGCTGGGCCTTCGTCTTGGCGTCGAGATCCGAGCCGAACTGCGCGAACGCGGCCAGCTCGCGGAACTGGGCGAGCTCGCCCTTGAGTTTGCCGCCGACCTGCTTGGTCGCCTTGATCTGCGCCGCCGAGCCGACGCGCGAGACGGAGAGACCGACCGACACCGCGGGGCGGATGCCTTGATTAAAGAGATCGGTCTCGAGGAAGATCTGGCCGTCGGTGATCGAAATGACGTTGGTCGGGATGTAGGCGGACACGTCGCCGGCCTGGGTCTCGATGATGGGCAGCGCGGTCAGCGAACCTTTGCCATCCAGGCGGGCCGAGCGCTCGAGCAGGCGGGAGTGGAGATAAAACACGTCGCCGGGATACGCCTCGCGGCCGGAGGGGCGCTTCAGGATGAGCGAAATCTGGCGGTAGGCGACGGCGTGCTTGGAGAGATCGTCATAAACGATCAGCGCATCCATGCCGTTTTCCATGAACCATTCACCCATCGCCGCGCCGGAGAAGGGGGCCAGATACTGGTTGGCGGGGTTGTCGGCGGCGGGGGCCGCGACGATGATGGTGTATTCGAACGCCCCGGCGGCCTCGAGGGCGGCGATGGTGCGGACGATGTTGGAGTTCTTCTGCCCGACCGCCACGTAGATGGAATACACCGGGCGGAACTTGGGGTCGCCGGACGCGAGCCCGACCTTGTTGATCTTCGCCTGGTTGATGATGGTGTCGATCGCGATGGTCGTCTTGCCCGTCCCGCGGTCACCGATGATGAGCTCGCGCTGGCCACGACCGATCGGGATCATGGAGTCGATCGCCATGATGCCGGTGAAGAGGGGCTGCGAAACGGATTTGCGGACGATGATGCCGGGCGCGATCTTTTCCACAGGGTAGAACTCCTTGGCGTCGAGCGGGCCCTTGCCATCCACCGGGTTGCCCAGCGCGTCCACGGCGCGGCCGAGGAGCGACTTGCCGACCGGGACGGAGAGGAGGCGGCCGGTGGTCTGGACCTCGTCGCCCTCCTTGAGCAGGGCGATGTCGCCGAGAATGACGCAGCCGACCTCGTCGGCCTCCAGATTGAGCGCGATGCCGATGGCCCCGCCAGGGAACTGCACCATCTCGTTGTACATGACGGCGGACAGGCCGTCGATCTTCGCCACGCCGTCGGCGATGGTGCGGATGTTGCCGTTGTTCTTTTTGACGGCCTTGCTGGAAAGCTTGGCGATCTCCTGTTCGATTTGTTCGAGGACGGTGCTCATGGGAAAAAGGCTGAAGGACTGAAAGGCTGAAGGGCTGAAATTGGGGCTCAGACGGCGGCGGCGAGGGTGTCGAGCTGGCCGGCGACGGAGGTCTCATAGACATCGTCGCCGACCCGGATGCGCAGACCGGCGAGGAGCTCAGGGGCGGGCTTGCTCACCCAGGTGACGGGACGGCGGTACTTGGCGGAAAGCGCGGTGGCAATCGCATCGAGCGCGGAGGTGTTGGCAAACCCGGCGTGCTCAACCACCGCCAGCCCGCGCGCAACCTCGGCGGCGATGAGCCGCTGATAGGCCTTGAGCACGGCGATGGCGTTGGCCGGCTGGTGTTTCTCAACGTAGGCCAGGACGCCCGCCACCCGGTCGGCGGAAACCACGCCGCCGGCCAGGCTCAGTTGGAAGAACTGGCGGGCGAGTTGCTGGTTTTGCTTGCTGCCGGAGGACATGGGGAAATTGGTTAGGGGTTAATGGTTATCGCTTATTTGGTTATTTTCAGAGGTGGGCCGTGCACGCCTCGTGCGGCTTGAAAGAAGCGGGTGGATCGAGAATTTGTTTCGGAAATGGCTCAATAAGCGTTAAGCAATAACCAATAAGAAATAATCAGACGCTCGTCAGCTCCCTCGCGGCGGCCTCGTTGTAGGCGGCGCGGTCGGCGTCGGTGAGGCGCTTGGCCAGGACGCGCTCGGTCGTGGTGACGACGAGGCGGGCGATCTCGGTGCGGGTCTCGGCGAGCATTTTCTTGTGCTCGAGCTCAATGGCCTGCTGGGCCTTCACGAGCAGTTCGTTGGACTTGGCGGCGGCCTCCTGGGTCTGCTTGTCGAGGAAGTCCTTCGCGGTCTTGCGGGCCTCGTCCACGATGCGGCCGGCGTCAACCGAGGCCTTTTTGAGGATGGCGGCGGTCTCCTGCTGCGTGGCGGCGAGCTTGGCCTGCATCTCCTCGGCGTATTTCAGTCCGGATTCGATCTTCTGCGTCCGCTCCTCCATGGTGGCGCGCACGGGCTTGAGGCCGAAGCGCCAGAGGACGAAGGCGACGATGCTGAAGCTGAGCATCTGCGCAACGACGCCGGGCAGGTTGACGCCGAAGTCCGAGGCGAGCTTGGTGATGGCACTGTCGGCCGCGACCGGGGTGGCGGCATCGGCAGCGAGGAGGAAGAGGTGCGGAAGCATGGCGGGGAAAAAGGGGCCGCGCCGGGAAAAATCGCGGCGCGGCGGTGAAACCGACGGTTACTTGCCCAGGAACAGCGAGTAGAAGGCAACGGCCTCGGCGAAGGCCATCCCGAGGATGCCGATGACGAGGATTTTGCCGAACGCGGCGGGATTGCGGCCGACGGCCTCGGCGGCCTTGGTGCCGACGAAACCGACGCCGATGGCGGCGCCGAGACAGCCGAGGCCGCCCTGGATGCTACCGGTCATTTCAGCGAGGATGTGGATCATGTGGTGGTGGGTTGGGTTGGTTGCAGGTCCGTCGTCCACGCGCGAAGCATGGTCCCGACGGGAAAGGGTCAGTGGGCGGCGGGCGGGTGGGCCGCATGGTCATCATTCCCGTGGTCGTCGCCGTGGTTGAAGATCAGGCCGACGTAGACCGCCACCAGCAGGGTGAAGACAAACGCCTGAACGAAACCAACCAGCAGCTCCATGAAGTAGAACGGCACCGGCAGAATCCACTGGCAGATCGCCGACATGGAATGCAGCAGGTTCTCGCCGCCAAAAATGTTGCCGAATAGACGAAAGGAGAGGGAGACCGGCCGGAAGATGATGGAGACGATCTCCAGCAGGCCGACGAGAAAGAAGATCACATACAGCGGGTAAAAGATCGCCGCCGGCACATCGCGCTTGTCGGCCTTGTTGCCAAACAGATCGAGAAACACCGCCTTGGGGCCGGCATAGCGCAGGATGAGGTAGCCCCAGGCGATAAACGAGACCAGCGAGAGCGCGACGGTGCCGTTCATGTCGGCATTGCCGGGCCGGAAGATCTCCTCCCATTCTCCGCCCCGCATGACCTTGAGCGTGCCGACGCCGGGGATGAGCCCGCTCCAGTTCTGCACGAGGATGAAAATGAAGAAGCTGATGAGGAGGGGAAACGCCGCCCCGATGGCCTTGGGTCCGACAATGGGGCCGACCAGATCCATGATGCCCTCCAGCACCGTCTCAATCACCGTCTGGGCGGCCGACGGCACCAGCTTCGGTTTGCTGACCAGGAGTCGGAGGACAATGAGCACAACCGCGGCGACGAGCCAGCTCGTCACCATGCTGTTGGTCACCGGGAGCGGGCCGACATTGAACAGCACCCCGGCCTTGGCCGACACGCCCTCGGGCGCGGCCTCGGCGGCAAACGCCGGCAGGCCGGTCGCGAGCAGCGACAGCAGGCTGAAGGAGAATTTGGCGGCACGGGACGTGATCACGGCTGGATGGGAATGGCGGGAGAAAGGTTGACGAAGGCAAACCGCGCCGGGGGCGTCAATCTCTGAAATTGCCCCCCCGCCAGCCGCCCGCCCAAGCATTAGACCCGCCCGCCAGGGCTGCCCGGCGGGCTTATGGGGCGAGGAGGGGCCATCCGAGCACCCTATCGCCGCAGTGCCACGAGCGAGTGATGGGCGGCGGCTTTTTGCTGGAAAACGGTGGGCTCCTCAAAGGGCCACGGTGCGGTGGGCGCGATCCGCCAGTCCGGATGCGCCGCGAGCAGCTCCTCGACCTCGCGGAAATAGTCCCCGTGGTCGGTGCGGAAATAGAAGGGGGTCCCCTGCCCTGCCCGTTCCGCCAGGGCCTGGAAGAAATCCGCCTGCAACAGCCGGTGTTTGTGGTGCCGGCGCTTGGGCCACGGGTCCGGAAAAAGGATGAACACGGCCGCGAGCTCCACCCCCGGGGGCAGCGCGGCGAGAAACAGCCGCGCCTCGGCGCGCAGGAAATGGAGGTTGGCCAGCCGGGCGCTCGCCTGTTTTTTGACCGCCCGCCGGACGCGGAAGCTGTCCTGATCCACGCCCACGCACAATGCCGCCGGATGGGCGGCGGCGTAGGCCGTGAGAAAATGCCCATGACCGCAACCGATCTCCCAGACGAAGCGCGCGCCCGCCGGGAAAATACGCGCGAATTCCGCCCGCAGCATGTCGCGGCGGGCCTCCAGCCGCGAGAGATGCGCGGGATCCGGCGGCTCGGGCGCGCGCGCCGTCGCGGGCGGGTCGGGGGCGGTGGGCTCCATGCGCGAGAACTAGCGGGCGGGTGGACGGGTGCAAGAAGCAGATGCCAGAAGCCGGACGCCGGACGCCGAAAGTTGCCCGATGCGATGAATCGGCGAAAAATGAATCCCGGAAAGGCTCTGAAAAGTAGCGCAGGCATCCTCCAAACCAAGCGCTTGCAGGAGCCTCGCCACGAGTTCGAAACTCACCAGCCCACGGAAATCCAAGCAAGCGCTGCCGCCGAAAGGGCGGCAAATTTCAATCCTATCATCGCCGATTTCCACTCGGGCTATTTCCCCTTTTCCCGTCTCAGCAATCGCCCAATAAGCGTTAACCAATAGCCATTAAGCAATCAATTTCTCAATCCCTCCCCCACCGGCGGGCAGGCTGAAGTAGAAAACGCTCCCCTGCCCCGGCGTGCTCTCCACCCACACCCGCCCGCCGTGGAGCTGCACGATGTGCTTCACGATCGAGAGCCCCAGCCCGGTGCCGCCTTTCTCGCGCGAGCGGCCTTTGTCCACGCGGTAAAACCGCTCAAACAGGTGCGGCAGGTCCGCCGCGGGGATGCCGGGGCCGTTGTCCCGCACTGACAGCACGATCTCGCCGTCATTGCGCTGCGCGGCCACCTCGATGCGCGCGCCCACCGGGGTGTATTTGACGGCGTTGTCCAAGAGGTTTTCAACCGCCTGCGTGATTTTCAACGGGTCGAGCGAGAGCTCGCCCAGGCCCGCCCCGAGCACGCCGCGCAGGTCGTGTCCCGCCGTCGCCGGACGGGCACGGAAATCGTCCACAATGCCGGTCAGCAGGGTGGCCAGTCCCACCGGCTCGCGGCGCAGGCCGGGGTTGACCGACTCGAGGCGCGAGAGCGCAAGCAGATCCTCCAGCAGCGAGTTGAGCCGCTCGGTGTGCCGCTGGATCGTGAGCAGAAACTTCTCGCGGTCCGCCACCGGGATCTCGCGGTGGCCGTCCACCAAGGTCTCGACATAGCCCTTGATGACGCTCAGCGGCGTGCGCAGTTCGTGCGAGACGTTGGCCACGAACTCCCGGCGGACGGACTCGAGCTTTTTCTGCCGCGTCACATCGTGCAGCACAAAGAGCGCCCAGTTGCCCCGCGCGCCGTCGAGCGGGGGGATGCGCGTGCCGGTGACCTCGAGCCAGGTGGAATGGTCCCCCTCGACAAACTCGATCTCCTGTTGCGGCGCCGCGGCCCCGCGGCGCACCGCCTCGACCTGGGTGAGAAACGTCGCGCTTTGCAGCACGAGCTCCAGCCGCTCCCCGAGGATGCGGGTCGCCCGCGGGAAGATCGCCTGCAGCGCCGGGTTGGCGAGCACGATGTGGTTGCCCGCGTCGATCACCAGCACCGCCTCGCGCAGGCTGCCGAGCGTCGCCTCGAGCTGCGCGAGCTGGCCGGTGCGGAGCTGGCGCAGGTGCGCGACCTCGTCGAGCAGGCCGCCAACCGTGGCGCAGAGATTGTCCCAGGGCCGGCCCAGCGCGCCCGGCAGGTCTTCCCGCAGCAACCGCTGCCGCCGCTCGACCGCCTGGTACAGGCTCTCGACCGCGCGCCGGTGGGCCCGGAGCCGGGTGACCGCCACGACGAGCGAGACGGTCAGCGCAAGTAAAAGGAAGATGGCAAGGAATGGCATGGAGTTGTCGGGGAAGCATGCGCGCAGAATTCGTCCATGGACGCAATCCTCTCCGCCACCTGTGCGGGCCCGCACGCGCATCTCTGTTGCTTGCAGGTGGACTTTCAGTCCGCTGGTTCCGCCTTTGCGGTCTTCTTGGCGCGCCGAAGTTTTAACGAAGGCGGCCGCGACCTTGGTGTAAATACTCTCCGGGGCTGTTTCCTTCAGCTTAATCCATCAGTGCTCATCAGTGCCCATCAGTCGTTAAAGTTCGATCCCTCCGTTCCCTCCGTTTACTCCTGTAAAACCTTCGGTCGGATCCTGTTGCTTCTATCTCCTGTGCCACTTTGCAATAATCTACGATGCGCCCCGGGCCCGCTCAGGCGCTGGCGGCGGTCTCTTTCCGCTCCAGCGCGACGCGGTAGCCCACGCCGCGGATCGTCTCGATCCATCCCGCCTCGGGGCCCAGCTTTTCCCGCAGCCGGCGTACATGGGTGTCCACCGTGCGGGTCTCGATCTCGGTCTCGTAATTCCAGCCGTTGATCAGCAGATGCTCGCGGGTCTGCACGCGACCGCGGCGGGACATGAGCAAACGCAGCAGCTTGAACTCCGTCGCGGTCAGCTCCACGAGTCGGCCCCGCATCGTGACCTCATGGCGTTCCTCATCAATCAGGATCCCACCCGCCTGCAGCTTCTTCGGGGCATCGGTCGCGGGCTCGGTGGAGCGCCGCAGGATGGACTGCACTCTTAGCAGCAACTCTTTTGTGCTGAATGGCTTGCAAACGTAGTCATCGGCCCCGGTCTCAAATCCCTGCACCCGGTCAACCTCCTCGGTTTTGGCGGTGAGAAAAACCACGGGCACGTTTTTGAGCTTGGGGTCGGCGCGCAGCATCCGGCAGATCTGGATCCCGTTCAAGTCGGGCATCATCATGTCCAACATGATCAGGTCGGGATTGAAGCTGCGCGCCAGGCTGATGCTGCTGTTCGGGTCGTTGAGCGTCTCCACGACATAGCCCTTCGCCTTCAGGTGGTAGGCCAGAAGCTCGGTCACGTCCGCCTCGTCGTCCACAATCAGGATCTTCTTGGGTTTGGATTCCGGCATGCGGGCGTAATCTAGCACAAGGTGTAAGAAAAGTCCGAGAGAATTTCCGTCCCGTTGCACAATTGTTACAACCAGGAGGGCGGAGGCATTTCTTATTGGTTATTGAGTATCTCTTATTGGGCTAATTCCGGGCCAATCACCAAGCTGATCAAACATCGCCTGCAAGCAGGCTCCTGCTTCCTGCCATTGCTTGATATAACCAAATGACCCATAACCAATAAGCAATAACAAATCACCCCCCCACCCTCACCCCACTCCCCTGCCCGACTCGATCCAAATCATCAACACTCCAATGTCAGATGGATTGACCCCGCTGATCCGGCTGGCCTGGCCTAGGGTGCCGGGCTTGAACTCCGTGAGCTTGAGGGCGCTTTCTCGTCTTAAGCCTCTTATCTTGATATAGTTAGTGTTTTCCGGGATCCGTATTTTTTCGATGGTGGAAAACTTTTCGATCTGCCGCTGCTCGCGCTGGAGATAACCGGCGTAGCTGACCCGATAGAGTGCCTCGTCCCGGATCTGGGGCGATTCGCGGCGGAGTTCATCGGGCACGGGAAGCTCGCTCCGTTCGGCTTGATTTTGGAATTTGGAATTTGGGTTTTGGATTACCGGATCATTCTGAATCGATAGGTCCCCTCCCCCATTGTCGGAACTTTGGCGTTGCCGACCTGGTGCGGCGGATTCGCGGCGGATGAGGTCGCCCCAGGTGACTCCAGCCGTTCGGTTGCTCTCCAGGAAGGAGATCCAATGGGCCACCCGGCGGCTTTTCTCCTCGATCCGCGCCAGGCGGCTGGCCGACACCAACCCATGTTCGCGGGCGAGATGCTGCAGCCGCAGCTCCGCGCTGCCATGATTGAACAGCAGCCGGTGCTCGGCCCGGCTCGTGAACATCCGATAGGGTTCGTTGGTCCCCTTGGTCACAAGATCGTCTATAAGCACCCCCAGATAGCCCTCATGCCGCTGGATCCGCAGCGGCGGTCGGCTGCGAACCTTGTTGACCGCATTGACCCCGGCGACCAACCCCTGGCCAGCGGCTTCCTCATAACCAGAGGTTCCATTGATCTGGCCGGCGAAGAAGAGATTGGCGACCTTGCGCGATTCGAGCGAAGGCCAAAGCTGGGTCGGAGGCGCAAAATCGTATTCCACCGCATACGCCGGCCGCAGCAACTGGGCGTGCTCAAGTCCGGGAATACTGTGGACCAGTTTGAGCTGAACCTCGAAGGGCAGGGAGGTCGAAAGCCCGTTCACATAGTATTCATTGGTGGACCGGCCCTCGGGCTCCAGGAAAAGCAAGTGCCGGGTCTTGTCGGCGAAACGCACGATCTTGTCCTCAAAACTCGGACAATACCGTGGACCCACACCCTCGATCTGGCCGGAATACATGGCGGACAAGTGGAGATTGTCCCGGACGATCTGGGCGGTCTCGGCGGTGGAGTAGGTGAGCCAGCAGGAGATGGCGTTTGTCCCGGGTGCCCATCCCAAGCGGGATTCGCCAGTGCGTTCCACGTGGAACAAATCCTCTGCATCGCGGGTGTCGTGATAAGCGAAAAGGGTAGGGCGGTCATCGCCTTTTTGCTCCTGCATCTTGCTGAAGTCGATGCTCCTACCGAGCAGGCGAGGGGGCGTGCCGGTCTTGAGTCGCTTGAGCTCGATGCCAGATTGTAAGAAACTATCTGATAGAGTTTTGGATGAGAAGTCACCTAGGCGCCCACCTTCATTTTTGTTCTGTCCGATGTGCATCAATCCCCGCAGGAATGTGCCGGTGGTTACCACCACCGTTTGCCCCATGAAATCAATATCCAGATTGGTTCGACAGCCGATGACCCGGTCGCCTTCAAAGATGAGTCCGGTGACTGTGGCCTGGAAAATCTGGAGGTTGGTTTGGAGCTCAAGGGTATGTTTCAGGCGGAACTGGTAAGCCTTTTTGTCGCACTGGGCCCGGGGTGACTGGACCGCCGGACCCTTGGATTCATTGAGTAGCCGGAACTGGATGCCGGTGACGTCCGTATTGATGGCCATCTCACCGCCCAGGGCATCGATCTCGCGGACGATCTGGCCCTTCGCCTGGCCACCGATGGCCGGATTGCAGCTCATTTGCGCTACGGTATCGAGATTACCGGTCAGGAGCAGGGTGGCAGCCCCCATGCGCGAGGCCGCCAGCGCCGCCTCGACCCCCGCATGGCCGGCGCCACAGACGATCACGTCGAAATGCTTGTCGTTATAAGTCATTCTAGCCTGATGGTTTAACCACGTATAACACGAATGCCCACGGATAGGCAAGCGAGGAAGGATTTGAGTACTGGGTCATTGTATTCAGGCCTCGGCAGGTAGGGGCGCCTCTCCGAGGCGTCCGCGGATGGCTCGGAGAGCCATCCTTACCTAAATGACCCGCCACAAAGATTTTGGGCGATCTTTAAGGTTTTCTCCACCTGCATAGTTTTCAATTAACAATAACCGCTGTTTCTACTGTTTTTTTATGAAATCTCCCACCGACACCGTCGGAGCCTTTGAGGCCAAAACCAAGCTGAGTGAATTGCTGGAGCGCGTACGCCAAGACGCCGCCTTCACCATCACCAAACATGACCAACCGGTGGCGCGGTTAATTGGCTTTTCCAGTGATCGCGCCACCCAACGCGCCGCCGCGACCACGGAGCTGCGTGCCTTGCGCACCCGTTGCACCCTGGGTGGTCTCGACGTCCGTGCGCTGCGGGAGGAGGGGCGCGCGTGACCCGGCCTTCTTCCTAGACTGCTCCGCGACCCTCCCATGGATTTTTGCCGACGAGGTCACCCCGGCCAGCGATCGGCTGCTGGACGATCTGTCCTCAGGAGCCCAGGCATGGGTGCCGGCACTTTGGCCCTTTGAGCTGGGCAATGTTTTGCTGGGCGCGCAACGGCGGAAACGAATTGATCAGGCCGGGGTGGAGGCGTTTCTCGCCAAGCTTAAGGTCTACGCCATCGACGTTGACGACCAAAGCGTGGCCCATGCCTGGGCCAAGACCCTCGACCTCGCCCTGTTGTATCAACTCTCCACCTACGATGCCGCTTACCTCGAGCTCGCGCTCCGCCGTCACCTGCCGCTCTCCACGCTTGATGCGGATTTGATCCGGGCGGCCGGGATCACGGGCATCGGGCTCTGCCTGCAGGGCGCGAGAGGACGGTCCCCGAAAAGATCCGGGCGTAGTCTATATTGGGATACGGACGACACCCGCTGGTCAATGACTTTGGCGGAAGGCTTTCTCCCTAAAAACTGAATCTAAATTCGGCAGTTGGTCACAGAGCACACAGAGATAAAATACGAGGACACAGAGAAAGGCATCGAACGGCGGGAAGGGCTGGGAGTCATCCACCAGGTGCGAGGGTTGCAGCCACCCTGGATCATTTAAGTGCATTGCTCTGTGAACTCTGTGGCTGGGCTCTGTGTTCTCCGTGTAACCAATCTGCGCTTTTTGGGCTGATCTGTGTTATCCGCGGTAAAAATTACGCGCGGCAGTTGGGCTGCGTGGGGCAGAGCAATCCCAGCCGCAGGCTTCAACCCGTGGCCGGGTGCATCTCGTGTCCTCCAGATTTCCGGACGGCGCGCCCGGCGGTCACGTCCTGCCTCCTACTTGGCACCGGCGGGCGGCACCGGGACGGTGCCGTCGTTCAAATCCGGATCAAACGCCCGCGCCGCCGCCGGGGTGGTCGCGGCGCCCGCGGTCCAGAGTGCGCGGACCTGTTCGGTCGTGAGCGTGGCCGCGGGCTGAAACTTTTCGCCCCCCATGTAGTCGAGCAGCGAGCGCCGCAGTTGCACCAGGCCAGCGCCGCCGCGCGCGTTGTCCAGGTTGATCGCCGAGACCAGCAGCCTCCCGGGGCCAACCCGGCACTCGAAGATCACGCCCAGCCGCCAGTTGCGGTTCCAATCGTCGATCGCCGCCACGATGGGCCGCAGTTCGCGCGGCGCACCGGTGAGATTGACCGAGCGGACATTGTTGACCAGGGGCGTCCACTGCCAGTCGCAGTTGGCCGCCGTGGGGAACTCCGCGAGGGCAGGGTGGGTGGCGTCGCAGAGCAGGCCGAGCATCGCGTCAAACTTGGGCGCGGGATTGTTCGGCGGGCGCACGGTCATCTGGATGTTCCAGAACACCGGCACATCCTTCATCGGCGGGCTCTTGGCCGCGTCAAGGTCGGCGGCGGGCGGGCTGAACAGCACCTTGCCGCCGGCCGCGAGCCGCGTGTCGGCCTCCGCCCACGCGGAGGTCACCAGCACATCGGCGGACGCGACCGCGCCTGCAGCCGGGGCGGGGTAGAGCCAGAAATTCCAGGTATTCACGAAAGCGAAGAACGGCTCGTTTGAGCCGCGAAGCCCCCGGCTGCGGATGGATTCCCCGTCGGGCCCGCTCACACCGACCACCAACTTGTAGGCCCCCGGGGCCGGCAACGCAGCGAGGCTGGCGGAAACCTGCCCGAGCGGGATGTTTTTCCCGCGGGGGAGGTCACGCGGATCCCATTGCCCTCCTGCCACGGTGCGACCCGCGGCGTCGATGATTTTCCAATCCGAAGCGGCTGCCTGGAGCGGTCTGTCCCCAAAATTGTAGAGCTCGACCGGGCACTCCAGGATTTCGGCGGTCGTGAACGTCCGCTTCGCGAGGCGCGCAAGCGGCACAGTCGGGCCGGCGAAACGACGGAACTCCGTAGGGGTGACATAGCCCTTGGACTCCCAGAACGCGTCGAGCACGCCGATGAGCGCCGTGCCCTGGCCGAGATAGTCGTGGAGGTCCAGCAACTGAAAGCCCGCGAGGCCGGGCGTGCGGAGATTCGCCTCGATCTCTTCCTTGTAACAGGCGAGCTGGAACTTGCCCGAGGCATTGGCCAGCGCATGGTTCTCGTCGAGCACGCCGTTCTGGTCCGCGATGTATTTGAAGATATCGTAGTTGCCCGGCTGCAGGTAGCCGGTGAATTTCTTCATGACGTCAAAATCCGGATACGCGCACCATTGCCCGACCTCGTGCGCGAGCACCGGAATGTTCACGTTGGTGAGTGCGGCGCCGAAATCTTTTCCGAACCACCCGGTGGTGTTGCGCAACTGGCCGTTGCCGTAGCGCACCAGCGTGGCGAACTGCGCTCCGCCGGTGACCTGCGCCGGGTCGGCCCAACCCGTGCCGGCGGAGTAGAGCCGGCGGTTGTCCTTGGCATACCAGGCCGTGGCCCATTGGGGCAAGACCTGCTGGTAGCGGCCGCTCGGCTCGTTGCTCGGCGCCAGCAGGAGGAACGACGGGTGGTTGCCATACGCCTGCACCAGCCGCGCGGTCTCCTCGTCGAGCCGCCGGGCCATCGGAGTGCCGGGGCTCAGGGTGTTCCACATGCCGCACTCGGGCTGGAGATAAAAACCCAGCCGGTCGGCCGCGGTGAACGCCGCCTCGGGCGGACACCAGGAATGGAAACGGATGCCGTTCAATCCATGGTCCTTGCAGGCCGCGATGATTTTTTCCCACGACGGCACATCCATCGCCGGATAGCCGGTGAGTGGGAAGTCTCCCCCAAAATGGGTCAGCCGCAGATTGACCGGCCGGCCGTTGACCAGGAGGTCCTTGCCGCTGGCGGTGACCTCGCGGAAGCCGAAGGATACATCGCAGGCGTCCAGCAAATCGTCGGCGCTAGTTGCAGCCGACGTTGCTGGATTGGCCCGAGTCACCGAAGCCCGTAAGGACGAATTATTGCCGGAGAGATCGAGTGGTGTTTCCGGATAGCTGCCAGAAGGTTTGGCGTGGAGATGAAGACGTGAATCGAACAGGCCAAGGCTGAGCTTGTTGATTGTCGGATTAAATTCATCCCAATTGGACTGGATGCTGTAAATTCTGAGCCCAACCCTCTCAGGTGCTGCTTGGCCGACTTCCACCTCGGCTGTGCCACCTTCAGCGGTCCACTTCACTTGCGCTTCGCCAACGGTAAAGCCCCCGCTGGTGACAACGCCGGGTGAGCTGGCAAGCGGCCGGGGGCGCAGAATCCCCTCGCCGGGCTGGCCGCTGGCATTGCCGATCTTCACCTTCAGGAGCACCGTGCCTTTGGCGACGTTGGGGAACGCCTGCACGTCTTCGATCCACACCGGGGGCGTGGACTGTAGCTCAATGCGGCCGACGATGCCGTTCCACGCCGCGCCGAGGCCGTCGGAGACGGCGTGGCCGTCCACCAGATGACCGGCCGCAGCCAGTTGCGTGCGGTTGTCCACCCGGATGGTGAGCCGGTGTTTGCCGGGTGCCACCAAACCGAGGTCGGTGACATGCGGGGCGACAAGGCTGTCGTCGGCCGGAAACGCCCGGTCATCGAGCCAGACCGTCGTCTGCCAGTGCGCCCGTTCCAGAAAGAGGATAAAATGCCGACCCTGCTGGTCCGCGGTGATGTCGATATCACGCTGGTACCATGCGACCCCCAGATAGTGCTTCGGTGGCTGGGCCAGGAACGGCACCTCGACGTGGCCGGGCTGCGAAAAATGTTCGCGCAGCGCGGTCGGCTGGAGTTTCCACCACGCATCGCCGAGGGTGAGCACCCAGGGGGTGTCGGTGGCGATGTCGTTGCCGTAGCCCTGCGCCTGGAGAATTCCTGGCAGCCTGATCTTGTCGGACAGGTCGCGCTTGAACCACTCCTGCGCGATGCCATCGCCGGGCGGCAGCGGTTTCGCATCGGTCGGTCCGGTCGCGCCACCGGTGCGTTGCTCAGCGGCGGGGTCGAGCGCGAAGCGCCATTCGCCGGCTAGGTCGAGCGTGGTCCGGGAGGGCGAAGTGACCACCGACAGGGGCGCAGGTGGTGGCACGGCCGCGCGCAGGGTCGATAATCCGACGAGGGCGGCCACGAACAGCCAGCAGGGGGAAAGCTTCGGACGGGGCATAAAAGGGTGGGGGTTGAAGCGGGAGCCTAGCCGGAAATCCGGCGCCTTGCCAATCATTGCTTGGGCGGATGGACGCCCCCGCGCCATCCGGAGGATTGGATTGCGTTGGCCTCCCTGAACTCCATGGTGTCGGCCACACTTCCTGATGTCAGAAGAAGAGCAAATCATCCTTGAGCTTGACGAGCAAATTCCGGCCATGGCTGGGGCTGTCTTTGCGGCTGCTCGTGCCCGCACCCTCGCCTCCGGCCAGAGCGTGCTGGAGTCCGACAACGGCGCTATCTACGAAGTTTTTCCCGACGGCACTCGGAAATGGGTCATGGCGATTGCGCCTCCCATCGTGGTCAAAAAAGGAACAATCATCATGCTCCGGTGAGCATACCCGTACCCAATTCGCACCTGCGGATGGTTGCTGGTCCAATTAGGTCGGTATGGAACCCGGTGTTGGAAGGGACCCCGACCGCCTAGCCAACTCCTACCCATGATTCGCGCCTTCCAATGGGATCTTGCGCGCCAGGTCGAACGCCTCGACTGGCTGGTCGCGCAGCTCCCGCGCTACGCGGCCTGGGGCTACGACGAGCTCTATCTCCACCTCGAGGACGCGGTCGAGTACCCCAGCCTCCCCGGCGTCGCGCGCGCCGATGCCTATGGATACCGGGATTTTGAAAAGCTCGTCGGCGCCGCCACGCGGGCCGGAATCAAGGTCGTGCCCATCGCCAATCTCCTCGGGCACACGCAATACCTGATCAAAACGCCCGCGCTCCGCGACCTGAACGAGCTCCGCGCGACCGACGGCTCGCCGCTCCCGCGCGGCCAGCTCTGCCCGCTGCATCCGCGCACGCTGGTGGTGGCCGAAAAGCTCCTGCACGACCTGGCTCCGTTCTGCACTGCGGGCAAGGTCCATGTGGGGCTCGACGAGTCGTTTCATCTCGCCCGCTGCCCGCGCTGCCGCGCCGAGGCCGCCGCGATCGGGATCGGCGGGCATTTTGCGGGCCACGTCACCCGCCTGCACGCGCTCACTTCTCGCCTCGGCCTGCGGATGGCCCTGTGGGCCGACATGCTCGCGTTGGTCCCGGAAGCCATCCCGCTGCTCCCGCCCGGCCTCAGCGCCTGCGACTGGTACTATTATCCCTTCGCCCGCCACCCCCGGGTCGAGCTGTTCAACTTCGCCCCGTGCGACCTCGCCCCGGCGCTGCGCGCCCGCGGGATCGATTACTGGGGCTGCCCGATGAACGGCGCGTTTCGCCACGAGCCGCTGCCGGTCTTTGGCGAGCGCATCGCCAACCTCCGCTCCTGGTGGGAGCGCTGCCGTCGCACTGCGGCCGCCGGCTTTCTCGTCACTTCCTGGGAGCCGAACCGCCTCGCCTTGGAGATGACCACCGTGGTGGACGCCGCCGCCGCCAGCCTTTGGCTGAACCCGGAAGCCGACGACGCCACCGCCCTGCTCGCGCACGGCTTCGCCCGTGTGTTCGGTCTGGGCGCGGCGGGCGCGCAAGCGGCGGCCCGGGCCGCGCTCCAGTGCGACGAGCACGCTTTCACCGGCTACACCCGCTGGGAGGCCAACGAGCGCTGGGATGGCGGCGCCGCCCCCGACGACAGCGTGGCCCGCTACGCCCGGAGCGCGCGCTTCTACACCCGCCTCGCCCGCCAGCCGCTCCCGGTGCCCTTCACGGCAAGCGCCGGCCTCCTGCGCTACCTCGCCACCCGCGATGTCTTTATCCGCACCAACGCCCGCGCCGTCCTCAAGCTCCGCCGCCTGCTGGCCAAGGCCGCCGGCTCGACCGCGGCTCAAAACCACCTTGTCACGTATTACGTGACACGGTGCCGGGCCGGGGCCGCGGAGTTTGCGGCGGAAATCCGCCGCGGCTGCGCCGCCGCCCGGGTGATGTGGCGGCGGACGCGCGACCCACGCGCGATCTCCCCCAATGAAACCCTCCTCGCGCAGGACGCCGCGCGCCTGCGGGCGTGGCGGCAGTGGCTCGCACGCGTCGCCCGCCGGACCACCGCCGCCGCCTCGGCCTCGCCCTGCTGCGGCCGCTGGCAGCTGAGCTTTGATGTGCGCAACTTCGCCCCCGCGCTGCAAAAGGTCGTCGTCGAGCAGCAGGATCCGGACGGCAGCTGGCGCGCGCTGGTCGGCCGCTTTACCATCGAGTTCCGCGCGGCCGCGGCGCGCCCGCGCGCCCGGCTGCGCCAGCCGTTCTCCGTGCCCGTCGACGACTCCGACCGGCCGCTGCGCATCGCCGTGCGCGGCCTTGGCCAGGTGGCGGTCGGGAACATCACGTTGACCGACGGGGTGGAGATCCGCCGGCCGACTCCGGGCCGGCGGCGGATCATTATCGGCCGCCGTGCACCCAAGCACGGCTGGCCGGAGTTCTCGCTGGAACAGAACACGGGCGAGCACGCCTTGGTCTGGGGGTAGGGCGCGACCGCCTAGTCGCGCCGGAGGCTCGGCGAAGGCGGATGGGCGCGCCGTCGGGGCTCCATTCCAACCAACGGGGGTGGTGAAACGGACGGACCCGGAGGTCCGTCCCTACCTCCGGCCACTGCCGAACTTCCGCAGGTATTTCAGCGCGACCTCAAACTCATTCGGCAGGGGGGAGGTGATGGTCACCGGCTCGCCCGTGGTCGGATGCCGCACCGTCAGCGTGCTCGCGTGCAGGGCCAGCTGGCGGATCAGCGGCTTCTCGTCCGCGCGGCCTTTGTAGCGGGGCTTCAGGTCCGACAATCGCAGCTCGATCTCGGGCACCCCGTAAAGCGGGTCGTTGAGTACCGGCGCGCCGATGGCGGCGAGGTGCAGCCGCACTTGGTGCCGGCGGCCGGTGAGCGGCCGGCATTCGACATAAGCGAAGCGCCCGAATCGCTCCAACACGCGGAACTCCGTCGCGGCGGGCTTGCCGTCACGGCCCCGGAACACCCGCATCCGCCCCGGTTCCCGCTCGTCCTCGCCCAACGCCAGCTCCACCGCAAAGGTTTCCGGCAGCGCGCCGCCCTCGGTGCGCACCGGCGCGACCACTTTCATCGCCTCTTCCGGCGGCAGGACGGCCACCAGCGCATGGCAGACCAGCGCGGCCGTCTTGCTCTGGAACTGGCCACTGAGAAAATCCAGCGCCAGCTTCGTCTTCGCGCACAACACCACCCCGCTGGTGGCCGCGTCGAGCCGGTGGACCGTGGCAATGTCCCGGCCAAGCTGATCATGGACGAGCTGCATGAGGTTGGTGCGCGCCTTGTCCCAACGGTCGGGCGCAACGAGCAGGCCGGCGGGCTTGTCGAATGCGACGAGGGTGTCGTCCTCCAGGAGCATGGGCGGCAGTGGCATGGCGGCAGGGTGGGGTGGGGCCTCCCGACCCACAACCGTCTTTTCCGGTTGGTCAGGCCAACCTCTGACGAAAGCGGGCGTCTTTGGCGGGGCGGATGGAGGTGGTAAAACCGACCTGAAAATATTTTCCCAAGCCCGCCAAACTGCGCGCTCGTTGGCACGCGTGCTGCTCTAAGGAATAACTGCATCAGGGTTCTCCACCAGCGATGGGGGAGATCTTGGGGTAACATGGATGCCCGGCGGCGACGCCGGACAAGAAAATAGTGGGCCCGCCGTTTAGGGGTAATCGGCGGGCCCTTTCTTTTTCCGCCGCAAGTCCCCCCGTGGCGTGCCTCCCCGCTTTCGGGCCGCGAGGTAGTGGATCAGTTTATCTCGGGCCTTGGCGGGTGGGGGCGCCTCTCCGAGGCGTCCGCGAATGGCTCGGAGAGCCATCCCTACCAAAGTCTCCCACCACACTGCGCCTGCGTTGACTTTTCCGCTCCCGGGCGGCGGAATGGCCCCGCGCCATGTTCACCCGCCTCGCCGAAGCCAATGCCGACCTGCCATGGTTTTTTACCACTCTCGCGTTCCTGCTTGGCGCGATTATCGGCAGCTTTCTCAATGTCTGCATCTACCGCATCCCGGCGGAAAAATCCATTGTCACACCCGGCTCCCGTTGCGCCTGCGGGAAGCCCATCGCGTGGTTCGACAACCTCCCGATCCTGAGCTGGTTCATCCTCCGCGGCCGGGCCCGTTGCTGCGGCCGGCCCTACTCGTTCCGGTATGTTTTTGTCGAGCTGCTCACCGGCCTGCTGTTCCTCGCCTGCTGGTGGCTTTACCCCCCGTCCGTGGCGGTGTGCGGCTGGGTGCTTGTCAGCGCGCTGGTGGCGGCGACCTTCATTGATCTTGACCACTTCATCATCCCCGACCGTTTCACCATCGGGCTCGGGCTGGCCGGGGTCGCGCTGTCCCTCTTCGTGCCGGCCCTGCACGGCGAGGCCTCCGGCCTGCCGTTTTTTGCCATGGTTCGCTCCGGCGGCGACGCGGTCCTGGGCATGCTGATCGGTGCCGGCCTGGTGGTCTGGATCGCGGTGCTCGGCGAGGCCGCGCTGAAAAAGGAGGCGATGGGTTTTGGCGATGTGAAGCTGGTCGGAGCGATCGGCGCCTTCACCGGGTGGCAGGGTGCGGTGTTCGCCGTCTTCGGCGGCGCGGTCGTCGGCACGGTCTGGGTGGCCCTGGCGTTCCTGCTCCAGAAGATTTCCGGGAAAAAAACCGCCGTCGCCCCGCCCACTGAAACCGCCGAGGGCCAGCCGGCGGAGCTCGGCTTTGGCGCGCAGGTGCCCTTTGGCCCGATGCTCGCCATCGCCGGCCTCGCGCATTTCCTCTGGTTCCACCACTGGACCGCCTGGAAGGTGGAGCAGATCACCGTGCTGCTGCGCGGCCCGATGTAGCCGCGCTACGGTTTTCCCACAGCTTCATGGGATTTCATTGGTTCCCGCACCTTCCTGAGTTCCCCAACCACCCCGGTCGCTTTGTTCCCTTCGTTACCTTCAGTTCAAATCCCCTTTTTCAGTCATAGGACCGCAGCCCCGTCGCCGGTCCGCAAGTGAAGGACCTCCGGCGCGGTACCAAACTTTTCCGCATAGGCGGCGGCCACCGCCGATGCTGCGGCCGCGTCGAACCGAGGGCTGGTCAGCGCCATCACCGCGCCCCCAAAGCCGCCGCCGGTCAGCCGCGCGCCAAAAACCTCCGGTCGTCCGGTGAGCGCGTCCACGAGTAAATCCAGCGCGGGCGTGCTGTTCTCAAACAGGGTCTGCGAGCTGCGGTGCGAGGCGGTGAGCAGCCGGCCCGCCTCCGCCAGGTCGCCGCGCCGCAGCGCCGCGACCGTCTGGTCCACGCGGGCGATCTCCCCGACGACATGCTGCGCGCGTCGGCCCTCAATGGAGGGCAGCGAGGCCAGCTCCGCCGCCAGCCGGGCGGGGGTGACGTCCGCGAGCAGCGCCACGCCGAGCGCCGCCGCCGCCGCCAGGCACTCCCGGTGCCGTGCGGTGTAGAGGCCGTCCACCAGCGCGTGTTGGGTGTGGGTGTTGAAAATCCAGAAGTGCGCGTCCGGCGGCAGCGGCACCGCCTCGAAGCGGGGTCCGCGGCAGTCGATGTACACGAGGTGGTTTTTCCGGCCGAACGCCGACACGCCCTGATCGAGGATGCCGCAGGGCACGCCGACAAAATTGTTCTCCGCCTGCCGGCCAATCTGCGCCAGCGTCGCCGGCGGCACGTCGCGCCGGCCCGTGGCGGCCAGAAAAGCCAGCGCCGACGCCAGCTCGAGCGCCGCGCTGCTGCTCAGGCCCGCGCCCGGCGGCAGGTTGGAAACGACCGCAAAGTCAAAACCCTCCGGCACGGGCAGGCCGAAGGCCGGCAACGCCGCCAGCACGCCGAGCGGATAGTTCACCCAGGCCGCCGCACCTTCCTGCCGCACCGGCGTGTCCGCCGCTAGCGTCACCAGGCGGCCGGTCAGGTCGCTGACAAAATTCCGCCGTCCGTCCGGGCGCGCCGCGAGCGCGACCCAGACGCCGCGATCAATGGATGCCCCGAGTACGGTGCCGCCGTTGTAGTCGGTGTGGTTGCCGATGAATTCGATCCGTCCGGGCGCCCGCGCGATGACCTCCGGCAGGCGGCCATGGCTTTCCTGAAACAGGGCGAGGAGTTTTTGCCGCATGTCTGTCCCTAATCCGCGCCACGCCTCACGGCACGTCAAGCAAACGTATCGCCGGCGCGTCGGGCTCGGGGATGGCCGTCAGCGGTGCGGTCCCGTCCAAGCCCAGCAGGGTGAGCATGGCCAGGCCCAGCCATCCGCCGGTCGCATCGGGCACCGCCGACCGCAGCTCCCCGCACCGCCGACCGGCTTGAAAGAGCGGGGTGGGGCGCCCCTCCGGCGGCAGACCGGCACCCGCCACGCGGAACAGACGGCGTCGGATCTTCCCCGTGCGCAGCCGGGCCATGACCTCCTGGCCAAGATAACATCCCTTGCTATAAGAAACCGCCACTTGGTCGAGCCCGCCCTCGTGCGGCAGGTCACCCGGGCCAAGGTCAACGGGTACGGCAGGGACTCCGGCCTCCATCCGTATGGATTCCAAGGTTTTGGATGATAGCTCAACCCGTTCGTCCTGGATGGGCGGCAAGGTTCCGCGAGGGGCCAGCCATTCCCAGCATTCTCCCGCGTCCCGGCGCCCGCGGAACATCCAACCCGGGCCTCTTCGGCCAAATTGTGCGGGTGGCACAGGCGCATCAAGTCTTTCCTCACCATTCGGTTCCATCCCTGACATTCTCACCGGGCCGCCGAGGGTGAGACCGCTCCAATCCGCCGTCAAATCCTCGATCGTCACGTCGTCGGCGATAACATGCTTTTCCAAGTGATCCTTGATTTCGGCCCCCACCGAGAAATAACTGACCAGCCACACCTCGGTCGGCCCATGGACCAGGGCAAAACTATCCGCCAGAACCCGACCTTTGTGGTTGAGCCACAAGCCATAAGCCACCCGATCTGGCCCGGCCGGGACCAACAGGTCTTGGGAAAACTGGCCTTGGAGGAAACGCAGCGCATCCTCGCCGACGACCTTCAGCACGGCGGCCGGAGCCCAGCCATGCCACCAGGGGCCCTGGGGGAGCGGGAAAAACTTAGGTTTCATTTCATTGAATCACAGTTGCTTAGGACTAATTGACTGACTTCCACTTGACGAAGTTAGGAACAAGGATAGTTCTTAGCCATCAAATTTCCTCGCTTCTCCCGCTTAGCGGGAGTTTTGGGGTAACTAAGAAAGCAAATGCCCGGTCGCTTAGGGGTAGGCGACCGGGCAACTTTTTGCCCAAATGCCAAGGGTCGGCGTGCACCGAGGCTTGCCCCTCAGCGATCAAACCTGACAGTCTCGCCGGTTTATGCAGAAAACCTCCGACCTCCATGTCGTCGAGACGCGCGCCCTGCCGTCACCCCGGCAGCTCCTCGCCGGGGCGCCCACCTCCGAGGCGCAGGCGGATTTTATCGCCCGCGCCCGCGCGGAGATTCACCGGCTCATGTTCACCGGCGATCGCCGGCTGCTGCTGATCGTCGGCCCATGCTCCATCCATGATGTGGCCGCCGGCCGCGAATATGCGCAGCGGCTGGCCGCCCTGGCCCACGACGTCGCCGACCGCGTGCTGATCGTGATGCGGGTCTATTTTGAGAAACCCCGGACCACGGTCGGATGGAAGGGCCTCATCATGGATCCGCACCTCGACGGCACGCACGACATCGCCACCGGACTGCGGCTCGCCCGGGCGTTTTTGCGGGACGTGCTCGACCTCGGGCTGCCGACGGCCACGGAGTTTCTCGACCCCATCACCCCGCAATACATCGCCGACCTCATCTGCTGGTCGGCCATCGGCGCACGCACCGTGGAGTCGCAGACGCACCGCCAGATGGCGTCGGGCCTCTCCATGCCGGTGGGCTTCAAGAACGGCACCGACGGCTCCGTCCAGACCGCGGTCAACGCCATCCTCGCCGCCGCGCAGCCGCAGACTTTCCTCGGCATCGACCTCGATGGTGCCGCCGCCGCCATTGTCACCCAGGGCAACCCCGACGGCCATGTCGTCCTCCGCGGCGGCTCGGCCGGCGCGAACTGCTCGCCCGCGCACCTGGCCCAGACCGGGGCGCTTCTGGCCAAGGCCGGACTGCCGCGCGCCATTCTCGTGGATTGCTCCCACGGCAACTCCGCCAAGCAACCCGAGCGCCAGCCCGAGGTGATGCGCGGTCTGCTCGCCCAGATTGCCGCCGGCGACCCCTCGATCATGGGGGCGATGCTCGAGAGCAATCTCCACGCCGGCAGCCAGCCCTTCCCGCAGCCGCGCGAAAAACTCCGCTATGGCGTGAGCATCACCGACGCCTGCATCGACTGGCCGACGACCGAGGCGCTGGTGCGCGAGATCCACACCGCGCTCACCCCCCGGTTTGCCAGCCCGGTTTGAAACCGCGAAAAAAGCGCCCCCGCAAAAAATTCTTTCGTGTGTTTCGCGGGTTTCGTGGTTAACCATTTTTTCACCCATGAACTCCCCCATCCGTGTCGCAGTCACCGGCGCCGCCGGCCAGATTGGTTACTCCCTGCTTTTCCGCATCGCCTCCGGCGCGATGTTCGGCCCCGGGCAGCCGGTCATTCTCCAACTCATCGAGGCCCCCATCGAGAAGGCGCTCAAGGCCCTGGAGGGCGTCGCGATGGAGCTCGATGACTGCGCCTTCCCGCTGCTCCACGGCATCGTGCAGACGTCCGACCCCGCGGTCGGGTTCAAGGACGCCAACTGGTGCCTGCTCGTGGGCGCAAAACCGCGCGGCCCCGGCATGGAGCGCGCGGACCTGCTCAAGGACAATGGGCGCATTTTCATCGGGCAGGGCCAGATCATCGACCAAGTCGCCGCGGCCGACGCCCGCGTGGCCGTGGTCGGCAACCCCGCCAACACCAATTGCATGATCGCGGCCAGCCAGGCGAAGCGCCTCCCGCCCGAACGCTTCACCGCGATGGTCCGCCTCGACCAGAACCGCGCGCAGTCCCAGCTCGCGAAGAAAGCCGGCGTCCCGCTCACCGCCGTCGAAAACATCTTTATCTACGGCAACCACAGCCCGACGATGTTCCCCGCCTTTGCCCACGCGACGATCAATGGTCGGCCGGCCATGGCCGTGATCAACGACGACGCCTGGTTGCAGGGTGCGTTTTGCGAGACGGTGGGCAAGCGCGGCGCCGCGATCATCGCCGCCCGCGGCGCGTCCTCGGCCGCCTCGGCCGCCAACGCCCTGGTGGACCACGTCCGCTCCCTGGTCACGCCCGGGGCGATTCACTCGGTCGCGGTGAAGTCAAACGGGGCCTACGGTTTTGACGCCAACGTCTGGGCCGGCATGCCGGTCCGAACGACCACGCCCGGCAGCTACGCGGTCATCACCGGTCAGGCGATGGACGAGTTTGCCCAGACCAAAATCGCCGCGACCAATCGGGAGCTAACCGAAGAGCGCGCGATGGTGGCCGAGCTGCTGCCCAAGGCCTCCTGAGCCGCCCTCGCCAGAGCAGAAACGGAGACACGACGCGCCCCCCCGTCGCGTTCAGCACGTCAGCCGCCCTGCCCCTGATCGCCGGCCGCCAGATTCGTCTGGCCGATGGCGCCGGGCAGGCCCAAGGGGTACGCCTCCGATTGCAGGCCGGACCCCACATGAATGACATTGGGACCCGAAAAATAGGAACAGCCGCCCAAGAGTGAGGCCAGACCGAGCCCGGCGAGAAGCATGATCCAACGGGACATATTCGCGGGAGGAGGATTCATCAGCACAGGTTAAGGACGCGATTTCCGCGCTGTCAATTTTTCTGGTTTGGACCGGGTCAGCGACCCCGGCTGCAACCGGCGCGCAAACGGTTTTGGGCCCATCGCGTCCCAAAACAGTTTTCCGTCCATTGTTTGCCGGAAAACGCGCTCGGAGGTCGCGATCCATCTGAACCTAAAAGCGCAGAAGGGTTGCAGAGAGAACACCGAGCCAAGCCATAGAATTCACGGAGCAAACCACTTAAATAATCCAGCGTGACGGCAAGCATCGCACCCGGTGAGTGACATCAAAACTTTCTCACCTTCGATGCATTGCTCTGTGACCTCAGGTCTTCCCTCTGTGGCCTCTCTGACCAATTGCTGAATCTGGGCTGAACTGCGGCGAGGTCGCCGCAGTCCAACCGGAGTATCCATCGGCCGGAGTGTCCAAACGGGAACGGTGCGCCCTACCTCAAGGCAAATCCGTCCCCTCCATCAGGTAGCGGTCGCACTCCCGGGCCGCTCCGCGGCCCTCGTTGATGGCCCACACGACAAGGCTCTGGCCGCGGCGGCAGTCGCCCGCGGCGAAGACCCCCTTGAGGCTGGTCGTGTATTTCTCGAACTCGGCCTTGATGTTGCTGCGCGGGTCGGTCTCCAGGCCCAGCGACTTCAACAGGGGTTGCTCCGGCCCGAGGAAGCCCATGGCCAGCAGCACCAGCTGCGCGGGGCGAGTCCGTTCCGTGCCGGGCTGTTCCTTGGGGATGAACTGCCCTTTTTCGTTTTTCTCCCACTTGATCTCGACGGTCACCAGCGACTGCAGGTTGCCCTGGGCGTCACCGATGAACTTCTTGACGGTCGTCAAATAGATGCGCGGGTCGGCGCCAAACTTGGCGGCGGCCTCCTCTTGACCGTAGTCCATCTTGTAGGTCTTGGGCCACTCTGGCCAGGGGTTGTCGGCCGCGCGGTCGAGCGGGGGCTGCGGCAGAATCTCGATCTGCAGGAGGCTCTTGCAGCCATGGCGCATCGAGGTGCCGACGCAGTCCGTGCCGGTGTCACCGCCGCCGATGACCACCACATCCTTGCCGCCCGCGTGGATGGGCGCGTGCTCCGCCCCGCCGTTGAGGAGGGCCTTGGTGTTGGCGGTGAGAAACTCCATCGCGAAGTGGACGCCCTGGAGGCTGCGGCCCTCGATCGGGAGGTCGCGCGGCAGCGTCGCGCCGGTGCAGATGACCGTGGCGTCAAAATCCCCCAGCAGCTGCTGGGCCGGAAGATTGCCGCCCACGGTGGTGTTGCAGACAAACTTCACGCCCTCCTGCTCCAGGAGGCCCAGGCGGCGGAGCACGACCTCCTTCTTGTCCAATTTCATGTTGGGGATGCCATACATCAGCAGCCCGCCGGGGCGGTCGGCGCGCTCAAACACCGTGACGCTATGGCCCGCGGAGTTGAGCTGCGCGGCGGCGGCGAGGCCGGCCGGCCCGGAACCGATCACGGCGACCTTCCGGCCGGTGCGCTTCTCCGGGGTCGCCGGGGTGATCCAACCCTCGGCAAAGCCCTTGTCCACAATCGCGCACTCGATGCTCTTGATCGTGACGGCCGGGCTGGTGATGCCGAGCACGCACGAACCCTCGCACGGCGCGGGGCAGACGCGGCCGGTGAACTCGGGGAAATTGTTGGTCTGGTGCAACCGCTCCAGCGCCTCGCGCCAGAGACCGCGATAGACAAGGTCGTTCCACTCCGGGATCAGGTTGTGGATCGGGCAGCCCGCCGCCATGCCGCTGATCAGCTTGCCCGCGTGGCAGAAGGGGACGCCGCAATCCATGCAGCGCGCGCCCTGCTCGCGGAGCTTGGGCTCCGCCAGGTGGTCGTGAAATTCGTGCCAGTCGCCCGTGCGCGCGACGGGCGAGCGGTCGGCGGGAAGTTCGCGCGGATATTCGAAGAAGCCGGTGGGTTTGCCCATGGGTTAGGAAGAGGGTCGGAGTCGGAGTTAACCACTGATGAACACTAAGGGACACTGATGCCGGAGGATCGGAGCCGGTCCAGGAGAGGGGTGGTTTTCGTTGGGGAGCATGCGTGATTTCGCTTCGGTCCGGGTTTCAATTGCCGCCGACGCGCGAGGTGTCGCGGGCATTTTCCTCAAAGGCGGCCATGATGGCCTCGTCACCGGTGAGGCCCTGTGACTCCGCGCGCGCGATGCAGGCGAGCATCCGCTCGTAGTCCTTGGGGAGAACCTTGACGAACTTCGGCAGCATCTGGTCCCACTGGTCGAGCACCTGGCGCGCCCGCGCGCTCTTGGTCCAGTCAAGGTGACGCTCGATCATGGCCCGCACCTCGGCGATCTCGGCGGGCGCGGTGAGCCGGCTCAGGCCGACCATCTGCTTGTTGACCCGCTGGGTGAAGTCCCCGGCCGCGTCGAGCACGTAGGCGGTGCCGCCGGACATGCCCGCGCCGAAATTGCGCCCCGCGCGGCCCAGCACGACCACCCGGCCGCCGGTCATGTATTCGCACCCGTTGTCCCCGACCCCCTCGACCACGGCGTTGACGCCGCTGTTGCGCACGGCGAAACGCTCGCCCGCCATGCCGCGCACATACACCTCGCCGGCGGTCGCGCCGTAGAGCGCGACATTGCCAATGATGATGTTGTCCTCCGCCGGAAACATCGCCGCCGGGGACGGATGGATGACCAGCTTGCCGCCGGACAGGCCCTTGCCGAAGTAATCGTTGGCGTCGCCTTCCAGCGACAACGTCATCCCGTGCGTCATGAACGCGCCAAAACTCTGGCCGGCCGAGCCCTTGAAATGGAGGCGGATCGTGTCGGCGGGCAGCCCCTGGGCCCCCCACTTTTTCGTGATCTCGCCGCTCGTGATGGTGCCGACCACGCGGTTGACGTTCCGGATGGGCATCTCCGCGACGACTTTCTCGCCGCGCTCAATCGCCGGCCGGCAGATTTCCAGCAGCGTCGTGACGTCAAGCGACTTGTCGAGACCGTGGTCCTGCGGCTTGGAGCAGAACCGGCCGACCTCGGCGCCGGCGTCCGGCTGGTAGAGGATGTTGGAAAAATCGAGACCCTTGGCCTTCCAATGCTCGACGGCCTTGCGCGGCTCGAGCCGGTCCACCCGTCCGACCATCTCCTCGACGGTCCGGAAACCCAGCATGGCCATCAGCTCGCGCATCTCCTCGGCGATGAAGCGCATGAAGTTGATGACATGCTCGGGCTTGCCGGCGTACTTGGCGCGCAGCCGCGGATCCTGCGTGGCCACGCCGACCGGGCAGGTGTTGAGATGGCAGACGCGCATCATGATGCAGCCGGTGGCGACCAGCGGCGCGGTGGCGAAGCCAAACTCCTCCGCGCCCAGCAACGCCGCCATGACGACATCACGGCCGGTCTTGAGCTGGCCGTCGGTCTCGACGGCGATGCGGCTGCGCAGATTGTTGAGGACCAGCGTCTGGTGGGTCTCGGCGAGCCCCAGCTCCCAGGGCAGTCCGGCGTGCTTGATCGAGGTCTGCGGCGAGGCGCCGGTGCCACCGTCAAAGCCGGCGATGAGGACGACATCGGCGTGCGCCTTGGCGACGCCGGCCGCGATCGTGCCCACGCCGACCTCGGCGACCAGCTTCACGCTGATCCGGGCGTCACGGTTGCCGTTCTTGAGGTCGTGGATCAGCTCGGCCAGGTCCTCGATGGAGTAGATGTCATGGTGCGGCGGGGGCGAGATGAGGCCGACGCCCGGGGTGGAGTGCCGGGTCTTGGCCACCCACGGGTACACCTTGGTGCCGGGCAGCTGGCCGCCCTCGCCGGGCTTCGCGCCCTGGGCCATCTTGATCTGCAGCTCGCGGGCGTTGACGAGATATTCGCTCGTCACGCCGAAGCGGCCCGAGGCAACCTGCTTGATCGCCGAGTTCTTGGAGTCGCCGTTCGGCTCACGAAGGTAGCGCTCGGGATCCTCGCCGCCCTCGCCGGTGTTCGACTTGCCGCCGAGGCGGTTCATGGCGATCGCCAGCGTCTCGTGCGCCTCCTTCGAGATGGAGCCGTAGGACATCGCGCCGGTCTTGAACCGCTTCACAATCGCCTCGACCGGCTCGACCTGGTCGAGCGGGATGGCCGTGGCAGGCTTGAAGTCCAGCAGACTCCGCAGCGTGCAGTAGTTTTTGCCCTGGTCGTTGACCAGCCGCGAGAACTCCTTGAAGGTCGCGTAACTGCCCGTGCGGACCGCCTTCTGCAGACGGTGGATGGACTCGGGGTTGAATAAATGGAACTCGCCGTCGTCGCGCCACTTGTATTCCCCGCCTGCGGGCAGCACATGGGTGACCGGGCGGTCCGGAAACGCCGCATGATGGCGCGCGAGCACCTCGTGCGCGATCACATCGAGCCCGATGCCGCCGATGCGCGACGGCGTCCAGGTGAAATACCGGTCAATCACGTCCTGCCGGATGCCGACCGCCTCGAACACCTGCGCGCCGCAATAGCTCTGCACGGCCGAGATGCCCATTTTGGAGGCGACCTTCACCACGCCCTTGGAGGCGGCCTTCACCAGGTTCTTGCAGGCGGCCTTGTGGTCCAGGCCGGGCAACAGCCCTTCGTGGATCATGTCGTCGATGGTCTCGAACGCGAGCCAGGGGTTGATGGCGCTGCAGCCGTAGCCGATGAGCAGCGAGAAGTGGTGCACCTCGCGCGCCTCCCCGGTCTCCAGCACCAGGCTCGCCTTCATGCGCAGCCCCTCGCGGATCAGAAAATGATGCAGCCCGGCGACGGCCAGCAGGGCCGGCAGGGGTGCCAGCTCACGGCTGACGCCGCGGTCGCTCAGGATCAAGATCCCCACGCCCTCCTCGGTGATGAGCCGGCGCGCGCCCGCAAACAACTGGTCCAGCGCGGTCACCAGGCCGGGCTCGCCGTCGGCGACCGGAAAGAGGATGGGCAGCTCGCCAACCTTGAGGCCCGGCCGGTCCAGCACGCGGATCTGTGCCAGCTCCTCGTTGGTCAGGACCGGCCACGTCAGCTCCAGCCGCCGGCAGTCGCCGGGGACGGGCTGGAGCAGATTGCCCTCGGGACCCAGCCGGGTCTCGACCGAGGTGACAATCTCCTCGCGGATGCAGTCGATCGGCGGGTTGGTCACCTGGGCGAACAGCTGTTTGAAATAATCGTAGAGCAGGCGCGGCCGGTTGGAGAGCACGGCAAACGGGGCGTCGTTGCCCATCGAGCCCGTAGCCTCGACCCCGTCCTTCGCCATCGGGGTGAGGAGGATGCGCTCGTCCTCGTTGGTGTAGCCGAACGCGAGCTGGCGGTGCAGGAGGGTGCCGCGGTCCGGCGCGGGCCGGACCGGGCCGGCCGGCAGTTGCTTGAGATGCAGCAGATGCTCGTTGAGCCATTCCCGGTAGGGATGCGCGGCGGCAAACTGCGTCTTGATCTCCTCGTCCTCGATGATCCGGCCCTGCTCGGTGTCCACCAGGAACATGCGGCCGGGTTGCAGTCGGCCTTTTTGTACAATCGTCTCAGGCGGCAGATCCAGCACCCCCGCCTCCGAGGCGAGGATGACCAGCCCGTCCTTGGTGACATAATAACGCGCGGGGCGCAGGCCGTTGCGGTCGAGCACCGCGCCAATCTGGCGGCCGTCGGTGAAGGCGATGTCCGCCGGGCCGTCCCACGGCTCCATCAGGCAGGCGTGATACTCGTAGAACGCACGCCGCGCGTCATCCATGCTCTCATGGTTGGACCACGGCTCGGGGATCATCATCATCACCGCGTGCGCCAGCGGGCGACCCGCCAGCACCAGCAACTCGAGGGTGTTGTCAAACATCGCCGAGTCGCTGCCGTGCGGATTGATCACCGGCAGTATCTTCCGGATGTCGTCGCCAAACACCTCGGAGGCAAACAGCGCCTGCCGCGCGTGCATCCAGTTGATGTTGCCGCGCAGGGTGTTGATCTCGCCGTTGTGCGCGATGCAGCGGTAGGGGTGCGCCCGGTCCCAGCTCGGGAACGTGTTGGTCGAAAAGCGCGAGTGGACCAGCGCGAGCGCCGTCTCCATCGTCGGGTCGCGCAGATCGGCAAAGTATTGCGGGAGCTGCTCGGTCAGCAGCATGCCCTTGTACACGATCGTGTGGGCGGACAGGCTGCAGACATACCAGTCCTCCGCCCCGTCGATGGTCGAGACGCGGATGTCGGTGTAGGCCCGCTTGCGAATGACGTAGAGCTTGCGCTCGAAATCAGCCGGCGACAGCCCCTCCGCGCGGCCGATGAAGACCTGCCGCATCAGGGGCTCGCTCGTCTTGGCGGTGTCGCCCAAGGGCTGGTTGTTCACCGGCACGGTCCGCCAGCCGAGGAAAAGCTGGCCCTCGGCCTGCACGATCTGCTCGAGCTTCTGCTCCAGCTTGCGCCGCCGCGCCGCGTTGCGGGGAAGGAAGATGATGCCGCAGCCGTATTCGCCGGCCGGGGGGAGCGTGAGGCCGGCCTCCTGGCAGACCTTGGCGAGGAAGGTGTGGGGCATCTGGAGCAACACCCCGGCACCGTCGCCGGTGTTGGCCTCGCTGCCCGCCGCGCCGCGGTGGTCCAGGTTTTTCAAGATCTCCAGCCCCTGCTCCAAAATCCGGTGCGACTTCCGGCCCTTCATGTCCACCACGAAGCCGAGCCCGCAGGCGTCATGCTCGAACCACGGGTCGTAGAGACCCTGCTTCGGCGGCTGGCCGGGACGGCGGGCGGGAAGGGTGGGGGCGGAGGGCGAGCGGGACATTTTTGAAGGGCGATGCCGGGCGGGGCGGACCCCGGCGTCAATGTGAAAACAGGCGGATTGGGTGAGGGTGGGGGCTGGGCCCGGTGGCGGGCGGTGGGCAAAAAAAAGCCGGTCGCTCGCGTGCGAGGGCCGGCCTGAGGATGCGCATCGGTTCAGGCGGCCGCGTCAGAAGAAGCGGACCGTTTTGGTGGCCATCTGGGCGTGCTCCGCGTCGGAGCAGCCCGCGTTGAGCGGGACGCCCGCGTCCTGGCCGGCGGGCTGCACCAGCTCGTTCGCCAGCAGGTAGTTCTCGACCTCCTCGCCGGACACATCGGCCAGCATCACGCCGTCGACCTCCACGCACGGCGACAACGGCTGGCCGGACTTCTGCACCATCTCGGCGTAGTTCGCCCGTTGGTTGATGATGTCGATGTCCTCAAACGCGAGGCCGTGCTTGCGGAGGACGGCGCGGACGCCGTTGGACCACCCGCAGGAGGGCTTGAGATAGGCTTTGATTTTCATGCTTGGAAACTGGGCGGAAAATGCAGTGACGCAAACTTCTGTAGCAGGATTCGCGCGCATTCAAGCGGAAGTTTGCATTTTTTTGCGTGGGGGACGGACCGGGCCGGCGTCCGCCCCCCGGGGGGGGCGGACGCCCTCGTCGCGTTCTGCCGAAATTTTTCCTCTGGCCCAGCCGCCCGGCCCCCGTTAGGCCACCGCTCCAATGAAAGTGCTCGTCACCGGCGCCGCCGGCTTCATCGGTTTCCATCTTTGCCGCCGGCTGGCGGCCACGCGGCACTGCGACGTGCTCGGCGTGGACAATCTCAGCGACTACTACCCGGTCGCGCTCAAACGCGCCCGGCTCGCGGAGCTCGCCCCGCTGGAAAAATTTCGCCTTGTCCAGGCGGACTTCGCCGACGCCGAGAATTTCCGCCAGCTGCACGCCGGCTTCGCCCCCGACTACGTTGTCCACCTCGGCGCCCAGGCCGGGGTGCGCTACAGCGCGGAAAACCCCGCCGCCTACGTCCACAGCAACATCACCGGCTTCCTGAGCGTGCTGGAGGCCTGCCGGGCCCGCCCGCCGAAACACCTGGTGTTCGCCTCATCGAGCAGCGTCTATGGCGCGGGGGCGCGCGTGCCGTTCTCCGAGGACCAGGCGGCGGACCGGCCCGTGTCGTTTTACGGCGCGACCAAGCGCGCCAACGAGCTCATGGCGCACAGCTACTCTCATCTGCACGGACTGAACACCACCGGGGTGCGCTTTTTCACCGTCTATGGCCCTTGGGGGCGCCCCGACATGACCCCGGTGATTTTTTCCAAGGCCCTCTGTGAAGGCCGGCCGGTCCAGTTGTTCAACGCCGGCAAAAATCTGCGCGATTTCACCCATGTGGATGACATCGTGGACGGTCTGCTGAAAATACTCCTTTATCCGCCGGCGGCAGGCCCGTCGGGTTTACCCTCCGAGGCTGCTCCGGCCCCTGCTCCTTGCAGGATTTTCAACCTGGGCCACCACCGCCCCGTCGAAATGCGCTTGTTCGTCGAGATGTTGGCGACCCTGCTGGGCAAGCAGGCGCAGCTTGAGCTGCTCCCGCCCCAGCCGGGCGATCTGGTGGAGACGTGCGCCGACCTCACCCGGGTGCAGGCGGCCGTGGGCTATGCTCCCCGCGTGGCGCTGGAGGACGGATTACGGGGGTTTGTGGAGTGGTTCCGGAGTTACTACGGGTGCTGAGCCTGGCAGGCCCCAAACCTGGTCGCGCCAAAGCCCTGACGCAGGTGGTTTTGTTTAGCGTTGCCGCCAGGCATGGGGTGGGGCAGTGTGGCCCTCCCTGTCCACCTTATGTACCAGGTCACTTTTTCCGAGCAGAGCATCCACGAGCTGAACCAGCTCGAGACGCTCGCGCAGATGGAGGCCGTCGGGCCGATCAGCCGGCTGACGGCCGCCGATCTCGCGCATCCCCGCGAGCCACTGGGTCTGTTCACCCGCGCCGGCAAGGCGCTCTACCGTCTCCGGAGCGGCGGCCATCGCTTTTATTTCGAGCTGCGGGAGGAGACCACCCTGCATGTCCTCTACATCCTGCACCAAAACTCGCTGGAGGACTTCCTGCTCCGGAATAAGCTGCCGGTGTCCGAGCATCAGCTCGCCGAGCAGCATTCGAAATTCTGGAAATACCTGGAATCCCTGGCCAAGTTGAAATGACGCCGTGCCCCCCCGGCAACACCCTCTCCCCAAAAAACCTTTCCACCATGGCCGCCCAGCCGCTGCCCCCGAACCTGCGCGAGGATGATCGCGACAACCCCTATCATGTGGCGCAGGCCAGCCGGATCTATTTTCTGCCGAACCTGATGACGGCGGGCAACCTCTTCTGCGGCTTTCTCGCGATCATCAACTGTATCCAAGCCCGGCTGGCGGAGACGGCCGATGATGGCTCCTACCTGGGCGCCACCCGGGCGGATCATTACCGCTATGCCGTCTATCTGATCTTCGGTGCCGCGGCCTTTGACGCGCTGGACGGGCGGCTGGCCCGGCTCGGCGGCCGCGAGTCGCTGTTCGGGGCCGAGTTTGACTCCCTCGCCGACGTGGTCTCCTTTGGCCTCGCCCCGGCCCTGATGATGTTTTTCTTCATTCTCGCGCCCACGCAGGGCATCGAAGGATTCCGCAACATCGGCTGGTTTGTCGGTTTCGTCTTTCTCTTGTGCGCCGCCATGCGGCTCGCGCGGTTCAATGTGATCACCAATCCCCTGCTGCACCGCGGCGCCAAGGAGTCGAACCGCGATTTCGTCGGCCTGCCGGTGCCGGCGGCGGCCGGTACGGTGGCGGCGCTGGTGTTATTCCTCCTTTACCTCGACGCGCAAAACCGCACCCCCAGCCGGTGGGCGCTGGCCCTGCCGTTCCTGATGCTGCTGATCGCCCTCCTTATGATGAGCACCGTGCGGTATCCGAGCGGCAAACATATCGATCTGCAGACCAAAACCCGGGCGCAACACCTCGTGCTTTGGCTGGCGATCATCGGGGCTCCGCTGGTCTGGATTCCGCAAGTGGGCCTGTTGCTGATCTGTCTGGGCTATATATTTTTCGGCCTGATCCGGCATTGGCGCCGACCGCGGTCGGCCACCCCGGCCCCAGCCAAAGCCTGAAAATCCCATGCCGATTTCCCTGCGTGTAACCACCCGGCATCCGGCCAACAACTTGGCCGTTGCGAACAACCCGCCGGTTACCGGCAGGCCCCAGCCGGGTTGTTCGCAGCCCCGGACCGGCCGGTTGTCAGGGGCGGACGCCCCGGTTATCCCACTTGTTGGCCTCACATAGGGATAGTGATATAATCCTTAAGTAATCAGAGTCTGATTTCTCCCTTGTCAGTTTCTTCCCTTTTCCCGCAAACTCCGCCGATGAAATTCAAGATCAACCGCGACCACTTCGCCAACGGCCTGGCCCAGGTCCTCAACGTCGTGGGCTCCAAGGCCACGATGCCCATCCTGAGCAATGTGCTGATTCAGGCGGAAAAAGACCACGTCTCGTTGACCACCACCAATCTCGATCTGGGCATTCGCGTGCAAATCAAGGCCGAGATCAAGGAGGCGGGCGCCGTCACGCTCCCCGTGAAGCGCCTCGCGACCATCGTGCGGGAGCTGCCCAATCTGGATGTGGCCGTGGACGCGGCGGCCAACCACAACGTGAAAATTTCGTCCGGTGGATCCACTTTCCGCATCATGGGCATCGGCAAGGAGGAGTTTCCGCCACTCCCGGAATTTGGCGACGAGAAAGTCTTTGCCCTCGCGCAGGCCGACCTCATCACGATGCTGCAAAGCGTCTCCTACGCCCAGTCCACCGACGAAACCCGCTACATTCTCAACGGGGTCTATTTCAACTTCAAGGATGACAAGCTCACGTTGGTGGCCACGGATGGCCGCCGGTTGGCCCTGGTTTCCCGGGAGCTGCCCGTGCCGGCCGCCAATGCCGGCAGCATCATCCTGCCCGCCAAAACGGTGGCCGAGCTCCTCCGCATGCTCGGCAAGGGGGACAAGCTCAAGATTTCTTTCAACGAACGCCGCGCCTCCTTCCAGATCGCCACGGACAAGGACACCGGGGGCCTCGTTGATTCCATCTACCTCTATTCCAAAGTCGTCGAGGGGAACTATCCGAATTATCAACAGGTTATTCCCAAGGAGACCCACCAGCGCATCAAGCTGGAGCGGGAGCTCTTCAAACAGTGTGTGCATCGCGCGGCGCTCGTCTGCTCGGAGAAGGCCAACTCGATCAAGATCAAGCTCTCCACCAATCTGCTGGAAATCACCGCGCAGAGTCCGGATTTCGGGGAAGCCCACGAGTCGCTCGCGGTCGCCTACAGTGGGGCGGAGATGCAGGTCGCCTTCAACCCGGCCTTCATGCTCGACCCGCTCGACGCGCTGACCAAGGACGAGATTTTCTTTGAGTTCAAGGACGAGGTCAGCCCCGGGGTGTTCAAGACCTTGGAAAATTTTGTCTGTGTCATCATGCCTGTCCGCCTCACCTGAGCTGAGGGGCACGGCTTCACCGCCGCCCCGGTTTGGCCATGTGCAGTCCTTTCGTCCGTGCCTGACTTCGCCTATCTCCTGCTGGGAGCGCTGACGGTCTGCGCGCTCGCCTTCGTGTTGCTCGACCGCGCGCAACCGTTTTCCTCGCCAGTGCGCTCGATCTTCGGCCGCTGGCTGCGCTGGCTGGTCTTCACCTTTTCCGCCGCCGCGCTCAGCCGCGATCTGGGTCTGATTGACCGGCCCTATTGGGCGCTCGTGCCGGCGTTTTTTCTGCTCTGGCTGCTGGCCGAGACCCTTTACAACTGGCTCGCGATCTCGGCGCTCAGCCTCAGCGCCGAGCCCCTGTTTCCCCGTTTTTCGGTCAACGCCTCCGGGGAGGAATGGCCCACGCATCCGCGCTTTCTTCGGCTGCGCGACTGGCTGCGGTCCCAGGGCTTCCGGTCGGTGCAGGCCCTCCAGGCCGAGGTGCGGCCGGATCTCAAGCTGCGCGGCTCGTTTTATCAGGACGCCACGGGTACGATTCGTCTCCAAATCCTGTTTCTGCCCCAGCCCGGCGGCACCCTCACGGTCTGCCACGCGCTCACCACGCAGACCGCCTCCGGCCGCCGGTATCTGACCGACAATCTCTGTCTGCCCTTTGGGGGATTCTACCCCGACCACTGGCTGGTGGAGCGCGACCCCTGGCGCCGCGCGCTGCCCCGCCTGCTCGCCCGCCACCGCGCCCGTCTCGCCCGGGCCGACGAGACCCCGGTGCCCTGGACCGACGATCCGCTCACCGACCTCAACGCCCAGCAACGGGAGCTGGAGCAGGTCAACACGGAGCTCGGCTTCCTGTTCCCACCGGGCCAGCGCGAGGAGCACGGCAAGATCACCCAGGCCGGTCGCTACCGCGTTTGGAAGGAATATTGGCTCCTGCAATACCTCGGCCGCAGCGCGCGGTACGAGTGACGGGTGGCGGTGGCCTTTTGGTCGGGATGGCTCTCCGCGCCATCCGCGGACGCCTCAGAGAGGCGCCCCTACCCGCTACCTCGCTGGTCTGGTTGCTCGCCCTTGCGACTTGTCTTTGAGGTGAATCGACGCACCCTTCGTCGAAGATGAAACCCAACCCCGGTTCCTACGTCTTGGCTGCGTGCTACCTTATCATCTGGGGTGGACTTGCCCTTTTTGTGGTGCCCAAATACCAAGGAATTTTTCACACCATGCTCAAAGGTGAGCCGCTGCCAAAATTGACCCAGTGGGTGCTTACGGGGGCCCCGTGGAGCCTGTTGCTGGCAGCCATCGCCCTGGCTTTGCTGGTTCTGGGCAAGGACCGCATGAAACGGCGGCCACCCAACTGGCTTTTCATTTCGATCCTAGTTCTCGGGTTTTGGCTCGTGGTTTGCGGTTTGTTTCTTCCGATTATCCAGATCCGACATATGCTCCAGAGCTGATCCCGAGAAGCAATGAAAACAAAATCCGAAACCACCGAAGCGTATGTGGTGGCGGGAATCTGCCTCGTCGTCGGCGTGGGCGCGCTAAGGGTTATCTCCAAGTTTCAGGCGATCTTTCACGCGATGCTCAAGGACAAGCCGCTTCCCACTTTGACGCAGCTGTTGCTGGTACCCACCCCTTGGGGCTGGTTGCTGATCTTCGTCGGCCTGGCGTTGCTGGTTTTGGCCAATGAACGTTGGAAATGGCGCGTGCCAATCCAGGTGTTTATTATCGCGCTTGCCATCTTTAGCGCCACCGGCGTGGTCGCATTGTTTCTTCCGATCGTCAACCAACCCAATGAGGTGTTCGGAGGTTGAGCCTCACGGCGGCGTCACCGCGTGATCCTGGGTTCCCGTGATCGTGTTGCCCGGAACCTTGGGCACGACAAGGGAAGGGGCACGCTTAAAAGTTTGCCTAGTCCGTGTTTCCGGCCATCGTGGGCTGCATGAGCATTGCCGAAATTATCGGTCTTCCCCGTGCCGAGAAGGTGCGGCTCATGGAAGTTCTCTGGGTGGATTTGACCCGGGACGACGGCCCTGAAATCTCACCCCCCTGGCACTTGGATGAACTGCGGAAAACCGAGCAGCGATTCGCCGCCGGACAGGAGGAGGTGGTGGACTGGACTACAGCCAAGGATGAATTGCGGCGGGTGGCTGAATGAAGGTTCGCGCGCTCCGCTCCGCCTTGCTGGATTTGGCCGACGGTCGGCGGTTTTATGACCGTCAGGGCGCGGGGTTGGGCGACTATTTCTTCGAGAGCTTGTTTTGCGAAATAGATACGCTCGCGGTGCATGGCGGCATTCACCGCCAAATTCAGGGTTTCCACCGACTGCTTTCGAAGAAGTTTCCCTATGCCATCTATTACAAGGTGGTGAAGGGCGAAGCGGTGGTTTTCCGCGTTTTGGACTGTCGTCAGGATCCGCAGCGCACGGAGCGTGCGCTCCGGAAGGATTGAGTTCCATCCTGGCTCACGGCGGCGTGACGGCGTGATCCTGGGTGCCGTTGATCGTGTTGCCGGGCCCCATGAGCACGACGCGGGCGCGGTGGGCGGGGATCTCGTTTTCCGCGAGGCGGCAGTAGCCGGCCACGATGATGAGGTCGCCGGGCGCCACCAGCCGCGCGGCCGCGCCGTTCACCTGAAACTCGCCCGTCGCGCCATAGATGACATACGTCGTGAAGCGCGCGCCATTGGTGATGTCATAGACATCCACCTGCTCAAATGCGAGCAAACCGGCCGCACGGCAGACCGCGCGGTCGATGGTGATGGAGCCCTCGTAGTCGGGCGCCGCCGCCGTGATGACGGCGCGGTGGATTTTGCTTTTGAGAAAGGTGCGGAACACAGTGGAAAAGGCGGCGAGGCTGGCGGGGTCGGTGCCCGGGCGCAAGCGCCTTACCCCACCCGCGACACAAATTCATGCAGCCATTCGGCCAGCGCCTCCACGCCCGCGAGCAGCTGCGGCCGCGCCCGACCCGCGACATACGCGCGAAACGGCCGCGTGCGGTTGTCCGCGAGGTTGTCCAGATCGTTGTGAATGACCGCGTCCACCGTGCCCGCCACCCACAGGCGTGCCACCTCAGCCTCCCGCCTCGGCCGGTCCGCCCCCGCGGTGAGCTTGAAGCCGACGACCAGCGGCTCCGCCCCTCCCCGTCCGAAGGCTTTGATCTGCGGCAGGATTTTAGGCACCGGCACCAGCCGGAGCGTGAGCGCTTTCCGTTGGGACGAGATCTTGCCGTGCGGAACCCGCGCGGGCGTGTAGTCGGCCACCGCCGCACATTGAATGACCGCTCCGTAACCCCCACCAGGGAGCAATCCCTTGAGTTTTTCATGGAGGTCTTTTGCGGATGAAAAGGCCTGAAGATCGCGAACCTGCTGCGGCAACACCGCGCTGGTGCCGTGCAGCAGCGTGACTTCATGCCCTCGGGTCGCGAGGGCGTCCGCCAGCGCCGCTCCGGTCGCCCCGGTGCTGAGGTTGGAGATAAAGCGCACATCATCCACCGGCTCGCGCGTGGCCCCGGACGTGATAAGTATTTTCATGACGGTGGGATCAATCCGCTTTCTCTTAATCGTTCGTCAGGGGATTGCGGGCCGGACCCCACCTCACGCCAGTTTCGGCCCCAGCTCCGCCAGTACCTGCAGCACGAGCGGCTCGGGCTCGATCAACCGCCCCTCGCCCTCCTCGCCGCACGCCAGCGCGCCCCGGCCGGGCTCGAGCACGCGCACGCCCATGGCCGCCAGCCGGGTGAGCGACGCCTGGGTTGCCGGGTGCGCGAGCATCGCGTGGTTCATCGCGGGTGCGACCCACCAGGGCTTCTTCTGGATTTCCCACGCCAGGAACAGCGCGCCCACCGGGTCGTCGGCCAGCCCGGCGGCGAGGCGGTTGAGGGTGTTGGCCGTCGCCGGGCAGACCAGCGCGAGGTCCGCCCAGCGGGCGAGGGTGATATGGTCCATCGCGCGCCCCTCGGTCCACACGTCGCTGAACACCGGCGTGCCCGTCAGGCCCTCCAGCGTGGCCGCGCCGACAAACCGCAGCGCGGCCGGCGTCGCGGCGGTGCGAACCTCGATCCCCGCCTGCACCAGCCGCGACACGACCTGGCACGCCTTGTAGCAGGCGATGGAGCCGCTGAGGAGGAACAACACCCGGGGTTTGTGGACGGCAGCCATGGTTTAAGTTTCAATCTGGGACCCAGCGACGGAGGGAGGCGGCACCGAGGTCACGGAGGAAAAGAAATAGGTTTGGAGGATTGGCTCTGTGAACTCGGATTGGGCCTCAGTGTGCTCTGTGTCACCTTCTGGATTTGGGTTCCTGGGCTCAGTAACTTTCCCCTTTGGCCGGATAATCCCCCTTGGCGACGGCCTGCGCAAACGCGGCCAGCCCGTCGGCGACCAAGGCTCCCCCGTCGGCGAAATGCCGCACATAGCGCGCGTTGAACCCCGGGTTCAGTCCGAGCAGGTCGTGAAACACCAGCACCTGCCCGTCGGTGTCCGGGCCCGCGCCGATCCCGATGGTCGGGATACCCAGCGCGGCGGTGATTTCCATCGCAACGCCGGCGGGAATACATTCAAGCACCACGCCGAAACAACCTGCGTCCTCGATTGCCACCGCCTGGCGGACGAGGTCCGCCGCGGCGGTCGCGCCTTTGCCCTGCACCTTGTGGCCGCCGAAGGCATGGATGGACTGCGGCGTGAGACCCAGGTGGCCGAGCACCGGCACGCCGGACTGGACCAAATGCCGGAGCACGTCCTCGTGGCCGTCCACGCCCTCGATTTTCACGGCGTGCGCGCCCGCCCGTAGCAGTTCGGCGGCGCAGTCCACCGCTGCGGCGATTCCCTTCCGGGCGGCGAGGAAGGGGAAGTCCGCGATGACGAGCTTGCCGCCGGCGCCGCGCGCGACCGCGCGGGTGTGGCGGGCCATGATCTCCGGTGTCGCGGCAAAGGTTTGCGCCTCGCCATCGAGCACGACCGTGAGGCTGTCGCCCACCAGGATGCAGTCCACGGGCGCTGCCGCCAGGAAACGCGCCTCCCAGTGCGTATAGGCCGAGACCATGCTGATCTTTGGGCCGGTCGCCTTGCGGGCCTTGAACTCGAGGACGGATTTCATTGTCGGGCGGGCACGCTTTCACATCTGCCGACAAATGCCAACCCCGGGTTTGCCGGCGCAAGCAGGGCGGATTTTGATTGACCGACCCTCGCGCTAAACCCACACCCACCGCCGTGCGTCGCATCGTCTATCTTCTGGCCATTTGGTTCGCGGGGCTTCTGGCCGCCCGCGCGCAGTTCGTCATGGCGGTTTCCTACACCGAGACGGATCCCGGCGGCAGGGGGTTATACACCTACTTTGACACCACCCCCCCTTCGAAGCTGACCGACGGGGTGTTGGGTGCCAACAGCTGGCAGGCCGATCTGGGCCACGGTCCTGCGGCCGAATGGGTCGGCTGGGACAACGGGTCAAATCCGACTTTGGTTTTCACCTTCGCCGGCAGTCCGACCATCAATCAAGTGCAGGTGGGTTTCAACCGGGCGGAGGAGGTCAACATCTTCCTGCCCGCCGCCGTCACCATCAACGGCACAATTTTTCCGGTGGGGGCGGGAGCGATCGCCAACGACACCCGCGGTTTCCTCGATTTTAACGGCCCGTGGACCGGCAACACCGTCACGGTCAGCCTGACCGACGTCGGCAACGAATATGCCTTTGCGGACGAGGTCCAGTTTGCCGGCACCGGCGGCATTCCCGAGCCGCAGACTTATGCCGCCATGCTCGGCCTCGCCACGCTTGGCCTCGCCGCCTGGCGGCGGCGAAAATCTTCCCCGGCTTGACTCAGGCCGTCTGAGGGTGGGGCGCGTTGTCCCCAACGCGCCGTTAGAGGGTCGCCGCGCTTGTTCGAGCGCTCCCGCCCCTTGAGCCACTCAACCCCCTTGGTGTTTCCAATGTCGTGATTTGCCCTCGGTCATCTGGGTGATCGCGCCCGCCACGCGCTTCGCGCGGGTCTCCGGGCGCTTCGCCTCCGTGATCCATTCGATGTATTCGCGGCGGTGGCTGGGACTGAACCGATTGAACGCTTCCGCGGCCGCGAGATTCCTCCCCAGTGCGGTGGCAAGGTCGCGGGGCGTCTTTGGTGCGGGCCTGGGCTTTGTGGCCGCGCGCGCGGGCTGGCCGGATTCATTGAGTTTGGCGGCCGTTTTGAACAGCCGCAGCAGTGTCCGGTCAGTCGGCAGGTCGGTGCGCCGGGTGACTCGGCCAAAACTGCCCATGGCTTCCTTCGCCTTCACGGAGTCGGGGTTGAGGACGGCCTTCATCCCGTGATGCCAGAAGCCAAACGCGCAATGCGCCTTGAACGCCGCCATGTGGCAGAGGTTGCCGTGGTGGATGAAGAACGGCATGCCCCATTTGATGTCCTCCACCGCTTCCGGACACGCTTGGTGCACCAGCTTGCGCCAATGCTGCAGCATCGGCCGGGCAAACTCGGCCGCATTCTCAATATAGGCGTCAACCCGGCGGTTGGGGGTGGGCTTCATTCCGATTTAGGTCAAATTGGAATGAAATTGGAATCAAGCCAAGGGTAGGGACGCCTCTCCCAGGCGTCCGCCGAAGGCTCGGCGAGCCTTCCCCGGCCCACCTCACAGGGCCAACTGCGGCCGTTTTGCCTCGGGCCAGTCAATGTGGAAAAACTTCCCGCGCGGCTGGTCCACGCGTTCGTAGGTGTGGGCGCCGAAGTAGTCGCGCTGGCCTTGCAGCAAATTGGCCGGGAGGCGGGCCGAGCGATAGCCATCGTAGTAGCTGAGCGCGCTGCCAAAGGTCGGCACCGGCACGCCGCACTCGGCGGCGAGGGCCACCACCTTGCGCCAGTTGGCCTGCGCTTTCTGCACCGTCTTGTTGAAATACGGGTCGAGCAGGAGGTTGGCCAGGTCCGGCTGGCGCGCGTAGGCCTCCGTGATCTTTTGCAGGAACGCCGCCCGGATGATGCAGCCGCCGCGGAAGATCTGCGCGATCTCGCCGAAGTTCAGCTTCCATTTGTATTCCTTCTGCGCCTCGCGCATGAGCTGGAAGCCCTGCGCGTAGGAGCAGATTTTCGAGCAGTAGAGCGCGTCGTGGATGGCGGCGAGGAGCGCCTTTTTCGAACCGCGGTATTTTTTCGACGGACCCTTCAGGATTTTCGAGGCGGCCACGCGCTCCTCCTTGATCGCGGAGAGGCAGCGGGCAAAAACCGACTCGGCGACCGTCGGCGCGGCGACGCCCATGTCGAGCGCATTGACCGAGGTCCATTTGCCGGTCCCCTTCTGGCCGGCGGTGTCGAGCACGATGTCCACGAAGGGTTTCTTCGTCACCGGATCATTCTGCTTCAAAATGTCGGCGGTGATCTCGATGAGGAAGCTGTCGAGCTTGCCGGTGTTCCACTCGGAGAAAATCGCGCCCATCTCGGCGGGCTTGAGGCCGAGCAGGCCGCGCATCAGGGCATAGGCCTCGCAGATCATCTGCATGTCGCCATACTCGATGCCATTGTGGACCATTTTGACGTAGTGGCCGGCGCCGTTTTCGCCAATGTAGGTCGTGCAGGGCACGCCGCCGCTGACCGGGTGGCCGGGAGTCGCGCCGGTGAGGGGCTTGCCGGTCTTCGCGTCCACCTTCGCGGCGATGGCCTCCCAGATGGGCTTGATTTCCTGCCACGCGGCAAAGTCGCCGCCCGGCATGAGCGACGGACCGAAACGCGCGCCCTCCTCCCCGCCGGAGACGCCGCTGCCCACGAAGCGCAGGCCTTTTTCCTTGAGGGCCTTTTCGCGGCGGATGGTGTCGGTCCAGAGCGCGTTGCCGCCGTCAATGACGATGTCGCCGGCGCTGAGCAGCGGCACGAGACCATCAATCACGGCGTCGGTGCCCTTGCCGGCCTGCACCAGGATGATCATCTTGCGCGGCTTGGCCAGCGAGGCGACGAACTCCTCCAGGGTGGACGTGCCGACCACCCCCCCGGGCGTGAGCGGATTTTCGGCGACGAACTTTTCCGTCTTTTCCGTGGTGCGGTTGTAGACCGAGATTTTAAAGCCGTGGTCGGCGATGTTGAGGGCCAGGTTCTGACCCATGACGGCGAGGCCGATGAGTCCGATGTCGGAATGGGATTTGGGCATGGTGAAAGGGAGGGCCGCGACCATGCGGGCGGACCCGGTCAACGCCAACTCAAAATTTTGGCGGGCGGGCGGCGACACCGCGTCCCGGTCCCGCGCCCCGGTTATTTCCGGTAGCGGTCGCTGGCCGTATCGTGGTCGAGAAACTCCCCCTGCCGCACGGCCTCGAAGGCCGTCCAAGCGAGGATGGGCACATGGGACCGGCGGGGATCCTGCGTGGGGTGGGCGATGGGCACCGAACCCGGGGATTCCTGCCAGGCCTGCACAAAGGCCCGCTGGCCGAGTGGCGAGGTCCGAGCCGGCAGCACCAGCTGAAATCCCGACGGCACCGCCATGGTCGCCGCCGTGCTGCGGCCGACGGCGGCCGTCGCTTCGGCCGAGTCCAACATCGGCTGCACCGGAAACCGACCCGTCACGCGGCGAAACTCCACCAACGCCACCGCCAGGGCGGCGGCGCGCGACTCGAGTCCGTCCACCACCTGCTTGTGCCATTTGCAGTCCCACGTGGCGGCAAGGGTCGCAGGCACGCCCATGGCCGGCGGGTCGTCCTGGAAAAAAGTCAGGTGCGCCTTCAACAGGGCCAGTTGGGCACCCCGCGCTCCGCCGCCGCGCGGCGGGGCAGGCTGCCGACTTTGCGCCACCAGCCGCGCGCCCGCGGCCCAGGTCGCCTCCAGGTCGCCTTGGTCGGCCGCCCGGAAAACTTCCGCGCCCGCCTCCGCGTTGAGCAGCCGCTGCCGTTCCGCCACGCCCGGTCCGGTGGGATGCAGCCGCGCCGCCAGCGGGGAAATTTTTTCCAGGGGATAATCCAGATTGGCCGCGAGCCGCGCCACCCCCACCGCCGCGAGGTCACGCGCGCGTTGGGCCAGCAATACGTTGCCGTAGCCGGGGGCCTTCTCGCACCAGTCAGCCACGTCGCACAGGCCGGCGGTTTGCCGCCGCAGCTCGTCGCCGGCTGGCAGGGTCTGAAAGCTTGGGGCCAGGGTGGCCAGCTGTTGCGCGAGGGTCCGGCCGAGCGCGGCGGCGGCGGCCTCGTCCGGGCGCCGGGCGTCGGCGGTCACGTTGGCCACATGCCAGGACGACGGCATCAGGGGCGCCGGGTGGCTGGCGGCGAGACTGAGCAGCTTGTCCCATCCTTGGTCGGCGGCCGTCTGTAACGCCGCCACGACGGCCGGTCCGGCCGGTCCTGCCTGCGGAGTCCCCGCCGGCATGGTCAAAGGCAGGCATATCGTTAATATACAGTAAGTAGCAGTATATAATTTCATGGGGTGGGGGTAGACACCTTTACTGGGGTCGGTGGTAATAGTGGGTAATCCACCCCACCTTGGCAACCAGGCGCCGGGGGTGATGGCACCTAATTCGATTGTCAGGCAACATCTGACATTGCTCGTAAGAGCTTTACCCTCAGGAGCCAAAACCGCAGGGACAATCTGTCCCTCAGCTCCAGGAGATGCCGTGGGCAGGGACGTGAGTCGCAGCCGGCGCCCGCTCAAAACATCACGTCCTGCGAGATCGCGTCGCGCCTGGCGCCATCGAGCGTGCTGAGGGTGAGAAGCTGGGGCGTGGAGAGGGCGGCGGACCGCGGCTCGCGCGCCAGCGCCGCCAGCAGCAGCGCGCCCGCGAGCGCGTCGTAGGGCGCGGCGTGATACCGCCGGCGCTCCGGCGGGCAGTGTGAGGCGGCCAGTTGGTCGAGCTCGTCCTGCAAGCCGTGGGCGGCGACGAGTTCCGCCAGTCCGGCTGCGGCCGCCATCGGCCGGAGCTGGGGATACAGCCTCCCCGTGTCGATCCACGGCCCCCACTCCGCCACGGTCGCGCCGGGCCGGGCGAAGTCGGGCGATGGACGCGGGTAGGGCCACACCGATTTAATCAGCGCGTTCTCCACGCCGGCGAAATGGGCGGCCAGCGGTCCCGTCTCGCGCCACCCGGCGAAAAACTCCCAGTCATCGGCCAGCGGCGCGCACTCCGCCAGCGCGCCGCTGCTCAGCCCGTGGATCGCCGTGTCCGCAGCGCGGATTGCGCCGCGCGGCCGACACAGGCGGGTGTGGATCGCGGTGATGGCCCCGCCCCGCACCGTCACCATGCCGTATTCGAGCACCCCCGAGGTGAGGCTGCCTTCGAAGTCGACAAAGTGAATAAGCTGTTCGGTCCAGGATGTGCCCACAGCCTTGATTGAACCAGCCCTGCACCCCGCGGCAACCCAGATGGCAGACGGAATTTACCCGAAGAACGCCAGGGACGGAGCGGTTTTCGAGTCATACTGTATCCGTGTCTATCCGTGTTATCCGTGGTTAAAACACTATCCCCTCCGTCCCTGATTTCCTGATTTCCCCATTCAATTCCGAATCAGGAACTCAGGAACTCAGGCCAGACCACTCTCTGGGCCTTGGTCTTCTCTCACTCTCCTCCTCCGTGTGCTCCGCGTCCTCCGTGTTACAACTTCTGCTCCGACACCATCCCATCCGTGACGATCCGTGGTTAAAAACTCCGTCCTCCGTGTCCCCACTCCGATTCAATCCCATCCGTGTCCATCCGTGGTTACAACACTCCGTTCCTTCCGTCCCTGATTTCCTGATTTCCATATTCAATTCCGAATCAGGAACTCAGGCCAGACCAGTCTCTGGGCCTTGGTCTTCTCTCACTCTGCTCCTCCGTGTGCTCCGCG
>CAIYUN010000064.1 GCA_903929355.1 uncultured Opitutaceae bacterium | reverse complement strand
GCGCGGGCGGCGCGGGCGGACTGCGTGGCGGCGGCGGCAGGGCCGGTGGTGGCCGTTCCTCCGCCATCAGCCCCATCGTCATCAGCACCAATTCGCCGGTGGACTTCACCATCGAGCCCGATTTGGGCTGGGGTTATCGCTATCCGACGCTGCCGCCGGACACCATGGTCATCCGCCGCCGCCCGCCGCCTCCCGCACCTTATGCCTCGTCCGGTGAGGGCTACCTCCACCTGCAGGACAACGCCTTCACCGATCCGGCGCAGACTCCGCTGTCCACCTTCGCCCTCGATGTGGACACCGCCAGTTACGCCAACCTCCGGCGCTTCCTCACCGGCGGCCGTCTCCCGCCGCCCGATGCGGTGCGGGTCGAGGAGCTCGTCAACTACTTCCCCTATGACTACGCCCGCCTCCCGGCGGCCAAGCCCGTCGGTCCCGCTCCCGCTACCGCCCCGTTCTGGGTCAACCTTGAGGCGACCTCCGCGCCCTGGTCTCCGTCCCACCGGCTCGTGCGCGTCGCCCTCAAGGCCCGCGACGTGTCCACCGCCGAGCGGGGCGCGGCCAACCTGGTGTTTCTCCTCGATGTGTCCGGTTCGATGAACCAGGCCAACAAGCTCCCGCTGGTGAAGGAGTCGCTGCGGCTGCTGCTCGCCCGGCTGCGGCCCGACGACCGCGTCGCCATCGTCACCTATGCCAACGGCTCCGGCGTCGCGCTCCCGCCCACCCCCGTTGCCCAGCGCGACACCATCCTCAACGCCGTGGACGCGCTCAACGCCGGCGGCGGCACCAATGGTGGCGCGGGCATCCAGCTCGCGTACCAAGTCGCCCACGAGAACCTCAACCGCGAGGGCGTCAACCGCATCATCCTCTGCACCGACGGCGACTTCAATGTCGGCCTGACCGGTTCCCAGCTGCTGGGCATGGTCGCGGAGCAGGCCTCGGGCGGGGTTTCGCTCACCGTCCTCGGCTTTGGGACGGGCAACCTCAAGGACAATATGCTCGAGCAGCTGGCCGGCAAGGGTCGGGGCGACTTCGGCTACATCGACACCCGGGCGGAGGCGCAAAAACTGTTTGTCGAACAGATCGGCGGCACGCTGGTGACCGTGGCCCGGGACGTGAAGATTCAAGTCGAGTTCAACCCGTCGCGGGTGGCAGCCTACCGGCTGCTCGGTTACGAGGACCGGTTGCTGGCCGCGTCGGATTTCAACAACGACCGCGTGGCCGCCGGCGATATCGGCGCGGGCCACACCGTCACCGCGCTCTATGAGATTGTACCCGTGGGTGCCGACTACGGCTACCCCTCCGCGCCCGGGGTGGATCCGTTGCGCTACACGGAAACCGCCCCCGCGACGCGGGCCGACCCCGGCCGGCCCGCCGCCGGGGCCAACAGCAACGAGCTCATGACCGTCAAGGTCCGTTACAAGCTGCCGGGCGCCGACGTCAGCCAGCGGATGGATTTCCCCTTTGTGGACCGCGGCGCGAAGTTCGAGGAGGCCGACGCCGAGTTTCAGTTCGCGGCGGCGGTGGCGGGCTTCGGGCTGGTGCTGCGGGATTCACCTTATCGCGGCGGTGCGACGGCGGGCGATGTGCTCGCCTGGGCCGCCCGCGGCGCGGCCGACGATCCGGCCGGCCATCGGGCGGAGTTCATGGATCTCGTGCGTCGCGCGCGCGATCTGCGCCACGAGCCGGTGGGCGCGGTGGCCCCCGACCGGGTGGCCGCCCCCGGCGTGGACCCGCCGCGTTATTAACCCGGGCGCACGGGTTTCTCGCCCGCGCCGTTCAGGTCTGTAGCTGCGGCATCGGGTCCCTCAATCTATCAACGCAAAGCCGCAAAGGCTCACAGGCGCAGGGGGAATATTGGGCTGTGCGCCTCTGCGTCTCAGCGTCTTCGCGTTCAATCCTCTTCCGAGACGACTGCCTCCGCCATCTTTTGCCAAACGCAGCGGGATACACCAAGAACCAAGAACCAAGAACCAAGAACAACTCCCCCATCCGTGTCTATCCGTGCAATCCGTGGTAAAGTCCGATTGCCGGAATGATCTCAGTTATTCTCAATCTCATCGTCCTCCAGCCCGCCTTGCAGCTGGCGTTGCAGCCGCAGGGTGGCGATCTCGCGCCGCAGTTGTGCGCCAAGGAGCCGCAGGCGTTCCGACACCTCCAGCGTCTCCAAAAGCTTTTGCCGGAACCCGGCATCGTCGCACAGGTTGAAGGCCGCCAGGTCCGCGAACGTTCCGGGATCCTCGACGGTCCGAAGAAAACTCAGCATCTCGTCGGGCGTCGGCCGCCCCAGCCTTGCCCGCTGCACCAGCAGGCGGGCGAGGCTGGCGCGGCGACGGAGATTGTCTTCCTCCGGCGCGCCGTCCTCGCTGGCCAACGCACGGACGCGCACCCGCCGGTAGGGCTCCTCGGCCACGATGCCGAGGAGCCGCACGCGGGTGAGGCCGTGCAGCAGCAGGTTCGAGGTGCCGTCGTCGCCCGCCTGGCACGCGCGCACGACACCCACGGTGGCAATGCGGTGCGGCGGCTCAAAGCGTCCGGGCGCGGCGTCCGGGTTGAGCCCGGCCACGGCGAACAGTCGGTGGCTGGCGAGCACGTCGCGCAGCATGGCCTGGTAGCGCGGCTCAAAAATGTGCAGCGGCAGCAGTGCCTGCGGAAAAAATACCGCCCCCGGCAGCGTCATCACGGCGATTTCATCGGGCAGCGCCAAGTCCGTGTCCATGCGGGGTACGATGGGCGGACCGCGCGCAAACACAAGCAACCCCCTCCGCCTTTCCGTCTCGTTCTCTTACTCCTGGTCCTGCTTGACGGTATTTCCTCTTCCGCCCCGCCGTGTCCTCCGCATCCTCCTTGGCGCGCCATAGCTGGGCGAAGGCGGCCGTGTTAAAACTCCGTCTCCGTTCCTGCTTTCCTGAGTTCCATATAAAAAATCCGTCCGCACTCACTTCGGCTGCATTCTTCCCTTCCTCATTCGCGTGCATTCGCGGTTCAGCCTTCAGTCTTCACCTCGGTTCCAGCCCTACCGCCCCTTCCGCCATCAGTGCTAATTAGTGTGCATCAGTGGTTAAATCTTTGTCCTTCAGCCTTTCCGTCATCCGCGCGGATCCGCGTAATCTGCGGCAAAAAAACTCCGGCTTCTTCCGAACCCTTCGCGTGAATTCGCGGTTCAAACTTCCCGCCTTGCTTCCGATCCCGCCCTTTCCGCCATCCGTGTTTATCCGTGTCCATCCGTCGTTAAAAAATCCGAGTCTCTGTGCCCTCGGCTCGTCCTCTCCGTGAACTCTGTGTCGAAGTCCGGCTTCCTTCAGTTCGCATCCATTCGCGGTTTAATCTTCAGTCCTCGCTTCGGTTCCAGCCCAGGAACGCCGTCGCCACCATCAACCCGAGCCCGGCCAGGAAAATGAACGCGCCCAGCACCACCACCTCGCCACACAGTCGGATGACCCCTTCATGCCCGCGGATAAGCGAAAATCCCGCCCAGAGCACCGGCACCGCCATGCACGCCCCCATCAGCGCCATCAAGGTGACACCACATTGAAAGCCCTGTCGTCCCAGTTGGAAAAGAAGTGCTACGAGACGCATGGCCCGAACTTGGGATCCTCTGGCCCCAAAGGCAATTCCCAATGTGGAACTCAGGAAATCAGGCCGGATTCAATCTTCCCCTGATTTTGAATCTCTCCGCGACAACCCCATCGGAGCAACTCAACATCTCTTGGTCAGTTTGGGCCTTGGCTTCCAGCTCTCTGTGCCCTCATCGACCGCCGCGTTAAAAATCCGTCCCTTTTGCGTCCCTTCGTGCCTTTTTGAGGCCAATTCCTCCGTCCTCCATCCCAGGTTTCCTGGCGTCTGAATTCTCCCCGTTGCTCCGTTTCCTCCGTTCCCTCCTGTTAAAAATCCGTCCCGGCTGGCCTCCTGCGCCTTTTTGCGGCCATACTCCGTCTCCGTGTCCACCTTGCCCTCTGTGTTAAAACTCCGTCTCCGTCCCTGATTTCCTGAGTTCCATATTAATGACTTCCTCTTCCCTGTTGCGTGTGCCATCCCCGTGACGCATGGCGCGGGCCGTGGCACAAATCTGCGACAGGCTGGCACGACACGGGCCCTCCCAGCCTTCACGCTTCGCCGATCGGATATTTTTAAAGCATCTTACTCCAACGAGTAACAAACAAAGCGAAATTCAGGGCACAGCCGTTGCTATCTGACCGGGCATTATGAGCCGCGTCCTTGGAATCGATCTTGGCACCACCAACTCCTGCATGGCCGTCATGGAGGGGGGCGAACCTGTCGTCATCGCCAATGCCGAGGGTGCCCGCACCACCCCTTCCGTCGTCGCGTTCACCAAGTCGGGCGAGCGTCTCGTCGGCCAGGCCGCGAAACGCCAGGCCGTGACAAACTCCCGCAACACCATTTTCTCCGCCAAGCGTTTCATCGGGCGCAAGTTCACCGAGGTCAAGGCCGAGGCCGCCAACATGCCGTTCAAGGTCGTCGAGGGCAAGAACGGCGACGCCTACATCGAGGTGCAGAATGGCGATAAGGTCGAGCAGTTCGCCCCGCAGCAGATCGCCGCCTTCGTGCTCGGCAAGCTCAAGGCCGACGCCGAGGCCTACCTGGGCGAGAAGGTCACCCAGGCCGTCATCACCGTCCCCGCCTATTTCAACGACTCCCAGCGCCAGGCCACCAAGGACGCCGGCAAGATCGCCGGCCTGGAGGTGCTCCGCATCATTAACGAGCCCACCGCCGCCTCGCTCGCCTACGGCCTCGACAAAAAGAAGGACGAGAAAATCGCCGTGTTCGACCTCGGCGGCGGCACGTTCGATGTCTCCGTGCTCGAGATCGGCGACGGCGTGTTCGAGGTCAAGGCCACCAACGGCGACACCCACCTCGGCGGCGACAACTGGGACGAGGCCCTCATCGGCTGGCTCGTGGACACTTTCAAGAAGGAAAACGGCATCGATCTCCGCAAGGACCCGATGGCCCTCCAGCGCCTCAAGGAGGAGGCCGAGAAGGCCAAGATCGCCCTCTCCTCCACCCAGTCGGTGGACATCAACCTGCCCTTCATCACCGCCGACGCGAGCGGCCCGAAACATCTCAACGTCCAGCTCTCCCGGGCCAAGATGGAGCAGATCTGCGACAGCCTCTTCGAGCGCTGCATCGCCCCCTTCAAGAGCTGCCTCAAGGACGCCGACCTCACCGCCGCCAAGATTGACGAGCTCGTGCTCGTCGGCGGCATGACCCGCATGCCCAAGGTCGTCGAAATCGCCCACAACCTCGGCGGCAAGCCCCCCCACCAGGGCGTCAACCCCGATGAGGTCGTCGCCGTCGGCGCGGCCATCCAGGGCGGCGTGCTCAAGGGTGAAGTGCGCGACGTGCTGCTCCTCGACGTGACCCCGCTCACGCTCGGCATCGAGACCGCCGGCCAGGTGGCCACGGCCATGATCCCGCGCAACACCACCATTCCCTCCAAGAAGACCCAGACCTTCTCGACCTACAGCGACAACCAGCCCGGCGTCGAGATCGTCGTGCTCCAGGGCGAGCGCCCGATGTCCCGCGACAACAAGGTGCTCGGCACATTCAAGCTCGACGGCCTCCCTCCCGCCCCGCGCGGCGCCCCGCAGATCGAGGTCACCTTCGACATCGACGCCAACGGCATCCTCCATGTCTCGGCCAAGGACCTTGGCACCGGCAAGGACCAGAAGATCACCATCCAGGGCTCCTCCGGCCTTTCCAAGGAGGAGGTCGAGAAAATGACCAAGGAGGCCGAGCTCCACGCCGCCGAGGACAAGGAGCGCAAGGAGGCCGTCGAGGCCAAAAACCAGCTCGACACCGCGATTTACCAGCTCGAGAAGGCCGTCAAGGATTCGGGCGACAAGCTCCCGGCCGAGACCAAGACCTCCGCCGAGTCGGCCCTGGCCTCCGCGAAAAAGGATCTCGAAAGCAATGACGCCGCCCGGATGAAGGCCGCGCTGGAGAACCTCTCCAAGGTCGGCGGCGAGTTTTACGCCGCCGCCCAGAAGGCCACCGCCGCCGCTGGCGCGGCCGAGGCGTCCGCCGGCTCCGATGCCGGGGCCGGCTCCGGCGGAGCCAAGAAAACCGAGAAACCGGCCGATGTCGTCGACGCCGACTTTGAGGTTGTGGACGACGACAAGAAAAAGTAACCTCCCACCCCCAATTTGCGCGCCTGCCGCAGTTTCCCTGTGGCGGCGCGCTTTGCACTCGTCGAACGACGAACCTCACCTCCAACCCAAACCCAACCCAAACCCAACATGGCCAAAGTCAAAATCAAGCCCATCGGCGACCGGGTGCTCGTGAAGCACTTGGAAGAAAAAGAGCAAGTGCGCGGGGGGATCATCATCCCCGATTCCGCCAAAGAGAAACCGCAGGAGGCCGAAGTCATCGCCCTCGGCACCGGCAAGAAGGATGAGGATGGCAAGCTCGTGGCCTTCGAGGTGAAGGTCGGCGACAAGGTCCTCATCTCCAAATACGGCGGCACCGAGGTCAAACTCGATGACGTGAAGTACACCATCGTCCGCGAGGACGACATCCTCGGCGTCATCGGCTGAGCCGTTCCCCTCCCAACAAACTTTTAACACAAAAAACCCAGATCCTATGTCCGCCAAACAACTCATCTTCGACGAGGCCGCTCGTCAAAAAATTCTCCGTGGCGTCGAGCTGCTCGCCCGCGCGGTGAAAGTCACGCTCGGCCCCAAGGGCCGCAATGTCGTCCTCGACAAGAAATTCGGCTCGCCGACCGTCACCAAGGACGGCGTCACCGTCGCCAAGGAGATCGAACTGCCCGATCCGTTTGAGAACATCGGCGCCCAACTGGTCAAGGAGGTCGCCTCCAAGACCAATGACGCCGCCGGCGACGGCACCACGACCGCCACCGTGCTGGCCGAGGCCGTCTACAAGGAGGGTCTCAAGCATGTGACCGCCGGGGCCAACCCGATCTACCTCAAGCGCGGCATCGACAAGGCCGTCGAGGCCGCCGTCGCCGAGCTCGCCAAGATCTCCAAGAAGGTCAACGACCGCGAGGAGATCCGCCAGGTCGCGACCGTCTCCGCCAACTGGGACGACACCATCGGCCAGATCATCGCCGACGCGATGGACAAGGTCGGCAAGGACGGCACCATCACCGTCGAGGAGGCCAAGTCCATCGAGACCACCCTCGATGTCGTCGAGGGCATGCAGTTCGACAAGGGTTATTCCTCGCCGTACTTCACCACCAACACCGAGGCCATGGAGGCCACGCTCGAGGATGCCTACGTGCTCATTTACGAGAAGAAGATCTCGAGCCTGCAGGACCTCCTGCCGCTGCTCCAGACCGTCGCCAAGGGCGGCAAGCCCCTCCTGGTGATCGCCGAGGAGGTCGAGGGCGAGGCCCTCGCCGCGCTCGTCGTCAACAAGATCCGCGGCACCCTCAATGTGTGCGCCGTCAAGGCCCCCGGCTTTGGCGACCGCCGCAAGGCCATGCTCGAGGACATCGCCGTCCTCACCGGCGGCCGTTGCATCACTGAGGATCT
>CAIYUN010000063.1 GCA_903929355.1 uncultured Opitutaceae bacterium | reverse complement strand
TTTATGCCCGCCTGGTCGCCGCTGGTAAACCCAAGATGGTCGCGCTCATTGCCGTCATGCGCAAGATGCTCCACGTCCTCAATCGGTTGCTTGCCGACCCCAACTTTGTCCTTGTCCGTTAACACCGCTGCTCTGTGACCAACTGCCGAATCCTTACTCAATCCCGCGAAAGCTCCTCGCTGCGGGCGGTGGCGGCGAGGACGGTCTCCTTGACGAGGCCACGGAAGTCGCGCGCGGCCATGCGCTGCAGGCCGGCGAAGGTCGTGCCGTTGGGCGAGGTCACCTGGTTGCGCAGCTCCTCGGGCTCGAGTGGCGACTGGGCCATGAGCTTCGCCGCACCCAGCACGGTTTCACGCGCCAGCTGCCACGCGGTCGCACGCGGCAGGCCGGCGGCCTCGCCGGCGTCGCGCAGGGCGGCGGCGAACTCAAACACATAGGCCGGACCGCTGCCGCTCAGGCCGGTGACGGCGTCGAGCTGGGGTTCCGCCACTTCGACGACCTGGCCGAGCGCGCCGAGGATGGCGTCAATGAGGGCGCGGTCGGCCGGCGCGAGCGGCTGCAGCGGGCACCAGGCGGTGATGCCGGCCCCGATCTGGCCGGGCGTGTTGGGCATCGCGCGAACGACATTGCGGGCGCGCGGGAAAACCTGCGCAAGGCGCGCGAGGCGCTTGCCCGCGAGAATGGAGAGGACGAGCCGGCCGGCGGCGAGGTCGGTCACCCGCGGGTCGAGGGTCGCGAGCTGCTGCGGTTTGCAGGCGAGCACGACGGTGTCGGCGGTGGCGAGCAGCGCCGCGAGGTCACTGGCGGCGGTGATGCCGGTGCGGGCGGCGAGCGCGAGGGCGGTGCCGTGGCCGCCATCGGTGCAGGCGAGCTCGGAAGGGGCGCAGATTTTTTGGGCCAGAAGGCCGTCCACGATGGCGGAGGCCATGCGGCCGGCGCCGAGAAACGCGATGTTGGGCATGGGAAAACCAGCCTGCCGATGGAAGGTCAGGAAGACACGGAAATTTTCAACCACAGATTCGGGCCACCGCGTTAGTAACCGCTTCCGCCGTCGCCGGGCTTTGGCGCGACAAGAATCTTCGCTGACGGTTTCGAACCAGCCTTCGCCCAATCGGCTTCGGCTCAGCGGCGCATGGGCGGCTGGGTGTAGCCTGTGCGGTGGAGGGTTTTTTCCATCGGGTGCAGGAGCACGGCGATGGTGCCGCCGCCGGGGCGGTCCTCCAGGGTGACCTCGCCGCCCAGGCTGCGCAATGCGTGCCGGGCGACCGTGAGGCCCATGCCGACCCCCACCGTGCGCTTGGTGCTCACAAACGGTTCGAACATCTGGTCCCGGATGTTGGGGTCGATGCCGTGGCCGGCGTCCTCCACCGTGAGGCGCAGCACCTTGGCCGGGCCCTCCGGCTCCACCCAGCGGACCCGGATGGTGATCAGACGCTCGGCGGCCGGCTGGTCGCCGTAGGACTCCCAGGCGTTGAGGAGCACCTTGCCGAAAGCGTCCTCAAACACCTCGACATGGGTGTCGAGCGCGATGTCGCCCAACGGATTGTCAATGAGCAGCGGCGGGGCCACATTGGCCTCCTGCCGGAAGCGCGCCACCGCGCCGGCGAGCAGCGTCTCCAGCCGGCAACGGTCGAGCGGCAGGGGCGAGCGGACCTCGAGGGCGGTGAGCTGACTGACGATGGAGACGATGCGCTGCACTGCGGCATCGGCGTGGCCGGCGCCGTCCCGTACGGCGGCGGGCTGGTCGGCGCGGGCCTTGATGAGGTCGAGGTAGCCGAGCGCGACCCCGAGAAGATTGTTCATGTTGTGCGCAATGCCCTGCGTGACCGCCCCGATGGTGGCCGCCCGACGGGTCTCGACCAGCCGGCGCTGCAGGTCGAGCATCTCGCGGTTGATGGCCGCAAAGCGCAACTGCGTCCGGACCCGCGCCAGGGTCTCATCGAGGTCGATGGGCTTGGTGATGTAGTCCACCGCGCCCACGCCCAGGCCCTCCAGCTTGCCCGCCTTGGTGCTGCGCGCGGTGATGAAGATGATAGGGATGTGGCGCGTGGCTTCCTCCGCCTGCAGCCGCCGGCAAACCTCGATGCCGTCCATGTCGGGCATCATCACGTCGAGGAGGATGAGATCGGGCTGCTCCTGGGCGACCAGGGCGAGCGCCTCGGCGCCGCCAAAGGCACTGGCCGTCGGGATGCCCTCGCGCTCAAGGCAGCGCTTGAGCAGCAGCACGTTGATCGGTTGATCGTCAACGATCAGGATCTTGGGAACCGGCATCGGGCGGGGAGCAGAACCTAAACGCGGGGGATTGACAAGCGCGGCGACCGGGGCCTTGCAGGGGCGGCGCGGTTGGCTCTTCGGACAGGGATGCCACTCCGTGCGTCCGCGGACGGCTCGGAGAGCCGTCCCATCCGTTGGGTGCCGCTCGAAAGAACCCAAACCGGGCATCGGCCAGCGACGCCCCGCCATCTAGCCCGCGCCGAGGCGGCGGGCCTTCACGGTGTTTTTCATGAGCATCGCCACCGTCATCGGGCCGACGCCGCCGGGGACGGGCGTGATCTTCGCACAGAGCGGCGCGACCGAGGGGAAATGCACGTCGCCGGTGAGCCGGTAGCCCTTTTTGTTGGTGGCGTCCGCCACGCGGTTGATGCCCACATCAATCACGACCGCCCCCGGCTTCACCATGTCGGCCGTGACGAACTCGGGCCGCCCGATCGCGGCAATGAGCACATCGGCGAGGCGGGTGAGCGTGGCGAGGTCGCGGGTGCCGGAGTGGCAGATGGTGACGGTGCCGTTGGCGCCGGCCTTTTTCTGGAGGGCAAGGAGCGCGACGGGTTTGCCCACCAGCAGGCTGCGGCCGAGCACCACCACATGCCGACCGTTCAAATCCACCCCGCTGCGGGCCAGCAGCTCCATGATGCCGGCGGGGGTGCAGGAGACGAAGCCGGTGGCATCCTCCTGCGCGACCTTGCCGAGGTTCACCGTGCCCAGCCCGTCCACATCCTTGGGCGGGGCGATGCGGCGGAAAATGGCGAGCTCATCCAGGTGCTTCGGCAAGGGCGACTGCACGAGGATGCCGTCCACGGCCGGGTCGGCATTGAGCTCGTCCACGATCGCCTCCAGCCCGGCCTGGGTGATGTTCACCGGCGGCAGGATGACCCGCCCGGTCACGCCGATGGCTGCGGCGGTCGTCTCCTTCTTCCGCACGTAGGAGACCGACGCGGGATCCTCCCCGACGCGCACCAGCGCCAGGCAGGGCTTGCGGCCGGGGAGCGCGGCGACCTCGGCGGTGAGCTCCGCGATGATGGCCGCAGCGATGCGATTGCCGTCGATGAGTTCCATGGCGGAGTTCAGCGCGACCCAATGGTCTCGGCCTCGATCACCATCAGGGCCTCGTCCGGCACGGATTTGGCGACGCCATAGACCACCACCGTGCGGCCGAGGCTGGCGTCGGGCTGGGTGGTGGCGGGGAGTTTGGCAACGTCCAGGTAAGCGTAGGGCTGCCCGTTGACGTCGTTGAGCTGGTAATCGTAGGGGCGGCGCGGATGCAGGAGGCTGCGGGTCGAGGCGAGTGTGCCTTGGAAGAGGCGGGGCGACTCGCCCTGCGCCGCCGAACCGGACACCGGGACCGGCGCAGGCCGCACCACGGGGGGAGCGTCCGCCGTCGCTTCGCTATGGCGCGACAAAGGCGGCGGTGGGGCGGCGGAAATCACCGGAGGCGGCACGACCACCGCGACCGGAGCAGGAGCCGGCGCGGACGCAGGGATGTAGCCGACCAGCGGCTTGCTGAGCCTGAACTTGGTGTATCCCCCCTGGGGTGCGGCCATGATCTCGGCCAGGTCGCCCTTCTCCGCCGTCGCCACCTCGACGAGCGGTCCGGCCTTCGTGCCCGCCGCGGGTCCCCGCCACAGATAGTTCGCCCCGGGACGCGGGGTCAGATCCTTGAGAATGTCGCCGTTGCGGACCAGCACCTCGTGCGCCCCGGGCAGTGCGACGGCCTGCCAGCCGTCGGGCGCGGCCACGCCGGTGGCCGGAAAGGGCTCCGCGCCGGCGGGCAGGATCGTGAGCACCGGCGACGCGGCGGCGGGCCGGGCGTGCACCTCCGCGGGCGCGGTGAGGGGGGCGGCGACCAGGCGCACGCCCGCGCACAGCGCGAGGAGCACGGGGGCGGTGGCGCGGAAAACAAACCGGGTGGGCAGGGTTTGGTTAGGCATGGGGGGAGGGTTTCACCGCGCGCGCCGGCGTGGCGCGCGTGTTGCGCGGGATGAAGCCGGTATGCGGGCGGGGGGCCTGGAAAAGCGCGGCGATCTCCTGCGGGGAAAGCTGCCGGCCGCCGCGCAGCGGAATCCCCCGCAGAGGGAAGGAGCCGATCTGGTAGCGACGGAGCCGTTTCACGTCGTGACGGAGCGTGGTGAAGAGCTGGCGGATCTCGCGCTTCTTGCCGTGGTGCATGTGGACGTCGAGATCGACCGCGGTGCCGTCGGCCCCCGGGTTGACCAGCGCGGCGTGCTCGACGCGGAGGCGCTCGCCCTCGATCACGACGCCGCGCAGCAGCAGCGGGAGGCGGGACCGGGGAAAGGCCTCCTTGAGCCGCACGTGGTAGCGTTTCACCACGGTGTGGCGCGGGTGCATGAGGCGGTTCGCCAGGTCCCCGTCGGTGGTGATGATGACGAGACCCTCGCTGTCCTTGTCGAGTCGGCCCGCGCAAAAGAAGCGGTGCTTCGCCAGCTCGCGCGGCAACAGGTCGAAAATCGTGTCGGGATTGTGCGGGTCGTCGTTGGAGCAGACCAGGCCGCGCGGTTTGTGCAGCGCAAACGTCAGCTTCGGCTGGGCGGCGGCGCGCACGGACTTGCCGCCGACGGTGACCCGGTCCTCGCCGGGGGTGACGCGCTGCCCCGGGGTGGCGGCGGCACCATTGACCCACACCTCGCCCTGCGCGATGAGCGCCTCCGCCGCGCGCCGCGAACACACCCCGGAGTCGGCGAGGAATTTCTGGAGACGAAGCGGCGCGAATTCAGGCATGAACGGTGAGTAGAAGGGGAAAGGCCGGCTCCCGCAAGCCCGCGCACCACCCCCCCGGACGGCTCACGGGATCACCAGCCTCTGCCCGGGATGGAGGGAGTCCTCGCCCTTCAGCACCTCGCGGTTGGCGTCGTAGATGTTCTGCCACCGGCTCATGGTGCCATAATATTGCAGGCTGATGCGCGAGAGCGACTCCCCCTCGGCCACAATGTGAAAACGCGGCGCCCCGGTGCCCACGGGGGTTGCCGGCGCGGGTGAGGCCTCCCCCACCGAGGACGGCAGCAGGCCGGTCGCGCCGGGAGCCGAACCGGTGGCGGAGTTGATCATCCGCGTGGCGGTGGCGATCTGGTCGAGCGCCCCCTGCGCCTGACGCAGCCGGGCGTTGAGCGCGGCGTTGTCCTGCTGCAACTCGGTGACCCGCGAGGTGCGGTCGCGGTCGAGCGCCTGCGCCTGGTCGCTGAGACGGGCGTTGGCGACCTTGAGTCCGGCGAGTTCCTGCTGCGTGGCGGCAAGGCGGGTGGCGGTGTCGGCCAGGGCGGCCGCGCGCTGTTCGGCCTGCTGGCGCGCGGCGTCCGCTTCGGCGAGGCGGCCGTTGGCGGCCTTGAGGTCGTCGAGCTGGGTGGTGAACGCGGCCAGCTGGCTCTTGAGCTGGTCGCGTTCGGCGGCGGTCTTCTCATTGGCGCTGGTGAGCTCGGCGACGCTGGCGCTGTGCTGTTCCACCGCCTGGTTGGATTCGGCGAGTTTCGTCTTAAGCGCCGCGAGCTCGGTGCGGTTCTGGTCGGCCGCAGCCTGGGCCGCGGCCGCCTGCCGGCGGGCGTCGGCCAGGTCGGTGCTGGTTTGCGCCAGCCGGGCGGCGTCAGCCCTGGCGTCCTCGAGCTGCTGCGCAACCGCGGTCTTTTCGGCCGCCAGTTTCTCGTTGAGGGCGGTCAGTTCGGCCACGCTGGCGCTGTGCTGTTCCACCGCCTTGCCGGACTCGGCCAGCTGGGCCTTGAGCGCGGCCAGCTGGTGGTCGCTGTCGTCGGCGCGGCTGGCGAGCTGGGCCGCCTGGGCGCGAAGCCCGTCGCGCTCCTGCGCGAGTTTGGCGTTGGCGGCGGCGAGTTTGTCGGCGTCGGCCTTGGGCACCGCATCAGCGCCGTTGCCCGAATCGAGGAGCGCCCGATTGGCGTCGGTGAGCGCCTTGTTCGTGTCCCGCGTGCGGCTCAGCTGGGTGGCGAGCGCGGTGATCTCCCGCGCGGAGGCCTGCCGGTCCTCCTCCGCCTGGGCCTCCAGGGCATGCAACTGGTCCTGGAGGGTCTGCCGCTCCATGCGGGCGGCGGCGGCATCGGGGACGGCCTGCGCCGCCGCCGTCTGCGCGGCCAGCGCGGCGGCGGCCGTCTGCTTGGAAACCTCCAGGTCTTTTTCAAGCGAGTCGTTCTTGCCGGTCAGCTCCGCGACACTTTTCTGGCTGGCTGCAAGCCCCCGGTTGGCATCGGCCAGGTCGGCCTTCAGCTGGGCGGCGTCGGCGCCGGTGGCACTGGTGGCGGCGAGTTTTTGATTCTCGGCGGCCAGGCGCTGGTTGTCGGCCTTGAGCTGCGCCAGCTGGGCCTCCGTGGCCTGGGCGGCGGTGGCCTGGGCGGCCAGCGCGGCGGCCGTCTGGTCCTTTTCCGTCTGCGCCCGTCTGGCCGCGTCGCCGGCGGACGCGGCCGCCTGCTGGGCGGCGGCCAGGTCCGCCTTGAGTTTGTCGGCATCGGTGGTGCCGGTGGCGGCCAGTTTTTGGTTTTCGGCGGCCAGGCGCTGGTTGTCGGCCTTGAGCTGGGCCAACTGGGTCTCCGTGGCCTGCATGGTGGTGGTCTGGGCGGCGAGCGCGGCGGCGGCCTGGTCTTTTTCCGTCTGCGCCCGCCTGGCGGCATCGCGGGCCGCCGCGGCGGCCTGCTGGGCGACGGCGACCTGGCGGGTGAGCTCGTCCTGCGCGGAGGTGTCGGTGGAGAGCGCGGCGAGGCGGTCGCGGTCGGTCTTGATCTGGGCCAGCTGGGTGTCCTTGGCCGTGGCGGCGGCGGCGAGGTCGGCCAGTTTGGCGGTGGCGGCGGCCAGCTGGTCCCGCAGCGTCTGGGCCGCATGTTCCGCAGCCAGTTGCGCGGTGGAAGGTGCCGCCAGTTGCTGCTCCCGCGCCGCCAGCGCGTCACGCGCGGTGGCGGCGTCCTTGGTGAGGGTGGCGTTCTGCCGGGTGAGGTCGTCCAGCGACCGCTTGGCTGCGGCGAGTTCAGCGACGGACTGGTCGGCGGCGAGCCGCGCGGCCGCCTGCGCGTCCTGCGCGGACTGGGCGGCACCGCGCAGCCGGGCGAGCTCCGCCGCCGCCGCGCCGGCGGCCGGGGCGGCGGCCGCCAGCTTCTCGTTGGCGGCGGCGAGTTGTTGCGCGAGCGCGGCTTTGTCTGCCGTGAGGGCTTCGCTGGTCTTGGTCAGTTCGGCGAGCCGGGCCAGCCCCGCCTGGCTGTCAGCGGCGAGCTTGGTGGTCTCGGCCAGCCGCGCCTGCAATTGGTCGCGCTCGGTCGTCGCGGCTTGTTGGGCGGCGGCGAGCTTTTCGTTGTCCGCCCGGCTTTGGGTGATGGCGTCCTGCGCCGCGGCCAGCTGGGCCGTGAGCTTGGTGCGGTTGGCGTCCCCGGCCTGCGCCGCGGCGAGCCTCTCCTGCAGTTGCTGGGTCTGGGTCTGGAACTCGGCGGTGCTTTTCCGCGCGGTCTCGATCAGCTGGCTGTTTTTCGCGGTGAGATCGGCATTGGCCTTTTCCAGGCTGTCGGCCTTCTGCGCGAGCGCCGCTTTGTCCGCGGCCAGGGCGTCACCGGCCTTGGCCAGCTCGGCCAGCCGGGCGAGCCCGGCCTGGCGTTCATCGGCCAGCTTGGTGGCCTCCGCCAGCCGGGCCTGGAGCTGGGCGATGGCCTGGTCGCCGGCGGCCTTTTCAGTGGTGACGGCGGTGAGCAACTGCTTCGTCTCAGCCAGCTGGCCCGACAGGGTCGCGATCTGCGGCGGCCGGGCCGATGCCCGGGCCGCCGCCTCGGCCCCGGGTGCGTCGGACAGGTCATCCAGCACGACCAGGCCGGGCGACTGGGCGCGCAACACCGCCATGAGCTTGGGCAACACATCCTCCACCAACAGATCGTCGTCGCCGATCAGCCAGAAATACTCGCCCGGCGTGGTGCGGATCAGCTGCTCGAAATTGTGGTCACCGCCGATATTCGTCTCATTGCGGTGGTAGCTCAGCGGCAACCGCGCCGCAAATTCCGCCACCACCCCGGCGGTGCGGTCGACCGAGGCGTTGTCTGAAATGTGAATCCGGATGTCCCCTGCGACCGGGCCCGCGCCGGCCAGCGCCCGCTCCAGGGAGCCCAACAGGTCCGCCAGGTAAGTGGCGCGATTGTAGGTGGGAATGCAGATGGACAGCAGTTCCGGCATCGCCCGCACCATGCCACCGGCCGGCGGCGCGACTCAAGCGCCAATGTTCCCGGCCCCCTGGAACTCCCCCAGCGCCGATTCATGTGGGGAGACAAGACAATGATGATGAGAGACCAAATACCATTGGGAAACTCGGGGTGAAAACTTTCAGAACGATCGAGTTTGAACCACTGATGGACACTGATGAACACTGATTCCGAGGATCGGATAGGTGCAGATTAGTGTGCATAAGTGGTTAAAGGTTTTTGTTTGGCTAGGTCAAAGGCGAACACCAAGCCCTTGTGTCCTCTATCTTCTTCCCTTCGTGAATCAGCGGTGACGGGGCATCCATCCGCCGGAATTGTCGGCTTGACGGTGGCGGCCATCCGTGCCTGACTTCGCCCGCAATCATGCAGCCCACCCGCACCTCGTCGTCCGCCTCGAGCTGCCACCACATTTCCGTGGTGGTCGTCTCCGTCGTGTCCGTCGCCAGCTGTGCGTCGGAGGGGTGCTGATTCCAACCAAGAATTTGCCCCTCCGGTGCCAGTCACCGGAGGGGCTTTTTGCTTTATCCGGTCGGCTGGCAACGGCGGTGGCAACCACCACCACCCAAGCCATGAAAACCACCGACCTCTTCCACCCACCGGGCCGCACGCCCGGCGGACGAACCCCGCCCACGCCGGCGACCGCGATCCCGCGCGGCGCGCCCACCAAACCCGGAGGCGCGCCGGAGCACGATCTGCTCGTGCTCAGCCCACGCCCCGATCTCAGTCCGGAATATTTTGGCCGGATCATCCCCCTCAGGCTGGTGGTCCGGGGATGAGGCGATGACATGAATGCGCCGAGGCAGGCCGCGGGCATCCGCGGCGGGGTGCCGCACGCCCATTTCGGAACGGCCTCCCGGTCGGCCCGGAGGAGCCATTCCGCCGACTTTTTCCCTCCAAACCGCTTGTCATTTTCTCACTTCCCTCCCATTTCCTGTCTCCTGTGCGCCTGCTCTGCCTCCTTCTTGCCCTGCCCCTGGTCGCCTCGGCCGCCGTATCCCGCGGGTTTACCCGCCTGCAGGATGCCGTCGTCCGCATCGACGTGCGCGATGTCTCCATCGAGTCCGGGGTGAAACGCTTCACCGCCGGCGTCGGTTCCGGTGTCATCCTGTCGGACGACGGGCTGATCCTCACCAACGCCCATGTCGCCAGCCCGCGCTCGGTCGAGCTGAGCATCACCCTGGCCAGCCTGGAGAGTGTGGGGGCCAAGCTCGTCGGCTGGGACCACTGGACCGATCTCGCGCTCCTCCGCCTCGACCTGGCGGAGGTGAAACGCCGCGGTCTCAAATTCGCCCACGCCGACCTCGGCGACTCCGACGATCTTTTCCCGGGTGAGTCGGTCTATGCGGTCGGCACGCCCTTCGGCCTGGCCCGCACCGTCACGCATGGCATCATCTCCAACAACCGCCGCTTCTTTGAGGACGACACCGGCGTGGACGGCTACGAGACCGGCGCGTTCAACAACTGGCTCCAGACCGATGCCGCCATCAACCCCGGCAACTCCGGGGGCCCGCTCGTGACCGATGACGGCCGGGTGGTCGGCATCAACGCCCGCGGCTACATCGGCGCCAACGAGCTCGCCTTCGCCATCCCGGTCAACGTCGCCAAACGCGTGATCGCCGGGCTGGCGCGGGACGGCAGCATCACCCGCAGCTACCTCGGTGTCGTGCTGGGCCCGCTGCAGATTCTGGACCATGCCAATGCGCTGAAGCAGAACACCGGGGTCCTCATCAACAGCGTGGACTCCGGTTCGCCCGCCGCGAAGGCGGGCCTGCACCCCGGGGATATCCTGCTCGCGCTGGACGGGACGCCGGTGGACGGCCGCTTTCCCGAGCAGCTGCCGCCCATCCAGGACCTCATTGCCAGCAAGGCGGTCGGGGCCACGGTGAAGCTCTCCGTCAAGCACGGCGACCAGACCGCCACGTTGGCGCTGGTCACCGAGCGGCTCGAGAGCCGGCTGGGGGAGGAGTGGGATTTTGAGAAATGGGGCCTGACCGTCCGCAAGGTCTCCCGCGCCTTCGCGCGCGACCACCAGCTCACCGACGACATCGGCCTGATCGTCATGGGGGCGCAGACGGGATTCCCCGCCGCGGTGGCGGGGCTCGGTCGCGGCGACATCATCACCACGATCAACCACGAGCCCATCGTCTCGTTGGAGGTGGCGAGAAAGGCCTATGATGCCTTTGTCGGGATGCCTGCGCCCGTCCTGATCGAGGCCCAGCAGGAACACCAGCTCTCCCTTCATATCCTAAAACCATGACCACCCCTTTCTCCCGCCGCGAATCCGCCGGATTTGCCCCGAACGCCCGGCGGCGCGGCACGTTTCGTCCCCTCCTGGCCCTCGCCCTTCTCACCCTCACCGCCCTCCCCTGCCTGGCCGCGGCCGACCTGCCCGCCCTCTGGTCGGACCGGGTGAAGTCCGTCGTCGCGGTGGATTTTTTCACGGAAACCGAGCTCGGCCGGCAGCCCACGACCGTCTCCGGCCTGGTGGCGGACGCCAACGGCACCATCGCGCTACCGCCCGACACCGTCGGCCCGCGCCTGACGCCCGCCCAATTGAAGGATTTCCACGTCCATATCCCGGGGGAGCCGTCCGAGACCTTTGCCAAGGCTGATTATCTGGGCCAGGATGGGTTGAGCGGCTGGCATTTCATCCGGGTGGAGGAAAAGTTGCGCGCGCGACTCACGCCGGTGACCACGTTCAGCCCCCCCGCCGGAACCGGCGAGCCCGCGGCCGGCGAGGAGGTCTGGGGCATCGGCCTGCGCGGCAAGGACGAGGACTACACGCCCTATCTCCTCACCGCCAAGGTCTCGATGGTGCAGTCGCTGCCCGAACGCACCGCCGTCGCGCTCGCCGAGGTGGCGGCGCCCGGCCTCCCGGTGTTCAACCACGACGGCGCCTTCCAGGGCGTGGCGGTCGGCGGGTTCGGTTCGAGCTATGTGGAGTTTTCCCGCGCCCAGCGCAGCGGCATGCCGATCATGCTCATTGATCCGGAGGAAAGCCGCGTCTTCCAGCTCGCCTCCGCGGTCATCCCCTGGCTGGCCCGGGTGCCCGGCGACGTCCACGGCCGGCCCATCCCGTGGTTTGGCGCCTACGGGCTCGAGTCCATGGACCCGGAAGTGGCCTCCTTCCTCAATCTGGTGAACCAGTCCGGCTGCGTGGTGAGCGAAGTGCTGGAGGGCAGCCCCGCCGAGACCGCCGGCCTGAAACCGCGCGACATCATTGTCGCCGTGGACGGCAAGCCCCTGCCCCGGTTGAAGCCCGACCGGGTGGCGGTGGACTATTTCGAGCGCCAGATCGACATCCGCAAACCCGGCGATAAATTTGCCTTCACGGTGTTGCGCGGGACCGAACGGGTCGAGTTGACCGCCACCCTGAGCGACGAGCCCAAGCTCGCGCGCGAGGCCGACCGCAAGTATTTTGAAAACCTCGGGCTGACGGTGCGCGAGTTTGTCTTTGGCGACGGCGTGGTGCGGCGCGTGAAGCACGCCGACCAGACCGGGGTCATCGCGCACTTCGTGAAGACCAACACCCCGGTGAGCGCGGCGGGCCTCGGGGCCGACGACTGGATCCAGGAGATCGACGGGGTTCCGGTGAAAACCTTTGCCGAAGCGGTGGCCAAGCTGGCGGCCATCGACGGCGACCCCACGCGGACGGAGTTTGTGATGCTGATCAGCCGCGGCGGCGAGACGCAGGTGCTGCGCGTGAAGCTGAAATGAGGGATCCCTGAATAAATTTGGAAATCAGGAAATCAGGAACGGGGTTTGAAACCGCGTATGAACCTAAAATGCGCAGAAGGATTACACAGAGAACACAGAGTGCAGACACCGAGTTCACAGAGCGAACCACTTAAAGATTCCGTGCTGGCTGCAATACCCGCATCCACCGGGTGACATCCAAATCCCCCCTCCTTCCGATGTATTTCTGCTCTGTGAACTCGGGTTTTATCTCTGTGATCTCCGAGTCCAACTGCTGAATTTAGGATGAACGCGAAGCCACGCAAATGAGAAACCGTGCGGAATCAGCCAGAATGAGACCCCAGGGTCACCAAGCGGGTTGACAGGAGATTGAGCACGCCCCGGGCACCCGCTCAGAGCTTGGCGTGCGAGCCGTCGCAGCAGGGGCCGTTGGTGGAGTGCTTGCAGCCGCACCAGGCGACCGTCTTCGCCTCGGTGAGCACATATTTCACCGGGGTGAACTCGGTGCCCTTGTGGGAGCCATCGCAAAACGGCTGCCCCTTCGACTGACCGCAGGCGCACCACCAGTAGGTGCCGGCCGGCATGGCTTTCACATAGGGGGATTTCTGGGCGACAGTGGGCTGGCTCATGGTAAGGGGGATTGAGGTGGGATCGGGGCGACCGCCATCCCAACCAGTCACCGCCACAGCACAAGAACCAATGGACAAGTAACAAGAACCCCGCACCAAGCACATAACCCATGGGTTTCAACCTTTCGGCTTCGCCGCGTATTCGATCTTCGACGCGCCCGACTCCGCCGTGGGCGCGAACTCGAGCACATGGGGCCGGTCGTCACAGGTGATCGCGGTTTTCGCCGTGATATGGTGGCCGCGCTCATGGTCGATCTCGATGCAGAGGGCATAGGTGCCCTGCGGCACGGGCCGGTCTCGGTTGTCGGTGCCGTCCCAGGTCACAGGGTAGAGGCCGTTCGGGCGGGTCGCACGGGTCACCGCCTTGAGGAGCGCCGGGCTCGTGCCGGCGCTGGCGCGGCGCCAGGCGATGAGGTCGCTGCGGTAGTTGGACTCGGTGCCGAGCAGGCTGAGCGTCCGGACGATCTGGTGGTCCGCATCCTCGACCCAGATGGCAATATAGGGACGGTTGCCGCCGCGCCCACCCGGGTTGCCGGCTGCGTTGGGCGGGCCGATCATCAGGTCAAAGGTGACTTGAAAATCCTTGGGCCATGGCAACGCCGGGGGTGACACCGGGGGTGCCGGGTCAGGCGGAGACAAGGCGGGGTTGCTTCCGGTGTGGGTCACATTGCCCACGGGAGTGAAGATCCCACCACCCGCGATGCCGTCCGCACGGGTGAGGAGCTGGCCCGGCGAGCCATGCCGCGCAGCCAGCGCCAGGGTGTGCGCAGTGTCGAGCAGGCAGCCGGCGGTGGCCAGGGCGTTGGCGGTGAGACAGTCGGCGGCGATCACGGTCGCGCCGGCCAGGATGTCGACGGGGCGGAGCGTGCGCGGGTCGATCAAGTGCGATTGCCTGACGCCCGCCACCGTGGTGAAGCGTGCATAGCCGCCGCTGGTGGCGACCGCCGCATCGCGCAATGGGAACGTGGCGAGCAGGGGGGCGTTTTCAGCGGGGTTTCGCGGGTCGGCGACCCCGATCTCCCAGGTGACCTCGCCCCAGGCGCGGAGGTCGCCGCCGAGGTTCAGCAGTCCGGCGGGCGCCAGCCGGCGGGCGACGTCCACCGCGCGGTCGATGATAAAGCCCTTGCCGAGGGCGTCCACATTGAGCGCATCCGGTGCCCTCAGCGCCGCGCGAAGCTCGGCGGGCGACGGCGCGTACCCGGTCCGCCCGGCCTCCCGCCAGAGCGCGGCGACCCGGCCGAGCCGGACGTCGAGCGCGCCCCCGGTCCGGGTGGACCAAAGGTCGTAGGCCGCGAGGACCTCGCGCAACTCGGACGGGACAACCGTTGCCCCCCCGGCGGCGCTTGGAGGACAACCCACCCCACTCGCCATCGAGATCGCGCTGGTCGGATCGTAAGTGCTGAGGATGCGACGGAGCCGTTCAATCTCATCCAGTACGGCCACCTGACAACGGACGGCGTCGCCGGGACGCGAGGCATGGACCAGCAAATCCAGGGACGTGCCAAGCACGCCATCACTGGCCAAGACATATTCTCCAGAAGCCAGCTGCTGCTGCTCCGCCGGACCGTCCGCAACCGGGGCGCCAACCGCCCGGACCACCGGCCCACTCCCAATCAGGACGGTGACCCCCGCCGCCGCCGTCCGCGCCAGCCGGGGGTATTCCAGCGTTCTTGGGTCAAGGGGCATGGGGCATGGTTTTTGGTTCTTCGTTCTTGGTGCTTAGTTCTTCGTTTTAGTCCGGCATGGGCAGATTCGATGTTCAAGGTTGAACGTTGTCCGCTCCAAGCAAGGGGGCATCTTGCAAGCACCGGACGGCGCGCCGGCGGTCGCGCTCTACCTCCTCCTACGCTAAAGCTTCGGAGGACACGTCGATTCAGCACCTCGGCCTACAATAAATTGAGATGCGGCCCAACCAAGAACTCAGAACCAAGAACGAAGCCCCAAGCACCCCGCTACGGGGTCAATGATACGTCACGCGGCTCTCCCGTTTCCCGCCCATGTCAATCGTGGCGGTGAGCAGACCTCCACTGGGGCCGGGTGACTCGCTCACAAACTTGAAGTTCAGGCTCATGCTCAGCGTGTCCGTCCCCACATGGGCGGCCGTCACCGCGGCCTGGAGCAGGGAATGGCCCTCGCCGGACTTGGTCACAAACGGATCGGGCAGGGGGGCCTTGAGGCCGCGCAACGTGATGGCACCGGACACCGCCACGACCTGGTGGTCACCCTCGCCCGTCACGCCGTCGAGCCGGACGGTGCCGTCGCAGGTGGTCGCATCGCCAAATTCCTGCTGGAACTGCCCGGCGAAAAGCGCGCCGTTGATCGGCCAGACCACGCCGGACGCCACCGGGCCCTGCGGGCCAAACTTTTCCTGGTCGGTGCGCGCCGGATTGCCGGGCTCAAACACGAGGCGGAGGGTCGCGGCGATGTCGTTCGTGGCGGGCTGGCCGTCCACGGTGAAGGCAACCTGGCCGTCGGTGGTCGCCTCCGCCACCACCTTGGCGCCGGCGGGAAGCACCTCGGCCTCGGCCTTGTCATCCAAGGCGACCCGCAGGGACTTGATGGTGAGGGTGGCCTTTTGCACGCTGCCGTTGGGGAACACCGCCAAGGTCTCGGCCTCGGCCTCGAGGCGCACGACACGGGTCTGGGTCTGCTGCTTGACGGGGATCGGGGCCTGGTCGCCCACGCCCATTTTCACAATGGTCGCCAGATTGGTGGTGGAGGTCGTGACGACGGTGCTCTTCTCGCCGACCCGGGCGGGCACGCTGAGGTTTACCGTGTAGGTCTTCCCCCCCCGCTGGCAGCCGGCGGCGGAGAGAAGTGCGACACAGGCGAGGAAGGCGGGAAGCCGCAAGGTGGGCGGAAGCATGAGAGAAAGGATGAAGGCGGAGAATTTAAGGGGGAAGCCAGGAAACCAGGAAGGACGGAGTTTTTTACAGGAGGTAACTGAGAAAACGGAGGGCGGAATTTTAGCGCGAAGGCGCGAAGGCGCTAAGGACAGACCAAGGAATTTGAATATGGAAATCAGGAAAGCTGGAACGGACGGGGCGGAGTTTGACAGGAGCAGGAACGGAAGGACGGAGTTTTTTACCACGGATATACACGGATTCCTACGGATACGGAGGCGGAGGATTGGCCACGAAAAGGCACAAGAGACACAAAGGGGACGGAGCTTTAAATACGGAGGGGGGAATTCAGAAGCCAGAAAGCTATGAAGGATGGAAAGGGATGAAGAATGAACATCCACCGGGTGGCGGCGCGACCAACGGGAAAATAGGAACCGGAACGGCTTGGGACGATTTCCGCGGCGGTGCCTCGGAAATCAGCCGCGGTGTAGTCTTCGGCGTGGCGGGGTTCGTCACTCATGACAGACCATGGGCTTTCCACGCCGGCTTGAGGACTTGGTTCAGCACGGCTTGGTGCTCGGGACAGGACTTGAACCTGCACGCCTTGCGGCAACGGCTTCTAAGACCGTCGTGTATGCCATTCCACCACCCGAGCGTCTCCCAGCGCTGCGACTACCCTTGCCCAGGAAGCCGCAAGCGGGCAAGGCGGAAGTCAGAGGTCAGAGGTCAGAAGCCAGATGCCAGATGCCAGATGCCAGAGGTCAGAGGGCGGAAGGGCAGAGGGAAGATGCCAGACGCCAGTCGCTGGATTCTGGACGAGGTGGAGCGACTTGACCCCAAGGCGCCTTCAGCTGGCCCGGGCAGATTCGATTGACCGCCGACCCAGCGCGTTGGGGTCAACGCGCTCCACCTCAGATTGTCTTCATCGGTTAACTGGCCGTCTTTCGCCGAGTCAGCAACCTAGCACGAAGCACCGAGCACCCCTCCCCTCTCGCGTCTTTGCGTTTAATTCTGTCCGTCTTCCATGGCCTGACCTCGTTGGATTGCAGCGTTGCCGCGCGCCCATGACGGCCCATGCTGGCGCGACTTTGCTGTCCGCACCGCCCGAGATCGCCTGTCTTTTCACCACGTTCCCGAAAGCCACGGAGACGTTTCTCCAGCGCGAGGTCGAGGCCATGCAGGCGGTGGGCGTCCGGCTGCGGTTGTATTCCATGTGGGGCGGCGGCGGAAATTTTCACGGCCAGCCGGTCGCGAACTTCCCCAAATGGAAACTGCTCGCGCTCGTCTGGATGATCCCCGTGACCGCGTTGCGCCATCCCCGGCTGTGCGGCGAATTGGTGGGCGGGCTCGCGGTGCGACGCGCGCCGTCGTGGCTCAATTTCTGGGAGAACATGCTGGGCGCGGCCTTCGCCTGCCTGCACGCGGGTGAGTTTCGCCGGCAGCCGCCGGCGCACACCCACGCCGTCTGGAGCGGCGGCCCGGCCACGGCGGCGTGGCTGCTCTGGCGCCTCAACGGCCAGCCCTACAGCGCGGCGGCGCACGCCTACGACCTCTACGATCATGGCGGCGACTGGTGGCTGGCGGAAAAACTCGGGCCCGCCCGGTTTGTCCGCACCTCGACCGAGATGGGCCGCCACACCCTGCTCGAACGCGGCGTCCCGGCGGGAAAAATCCATGTCATCCGCCGCGGGCTGATGTCCCTGCCCGCCCTGAAACCCCTGCGCCCAGCCCGCGCGCCCCTACGCCTGCTCGCCGTCGCACGGCTGGTGCCCAAAAAGGGCCTCGATCACCAAGTACGCATCTACGCCGCCCTTAAGGCGGCGGGCGTGGCGTTTGTGGCGCGCATCGCGGGCGAGGGTCCGCTGCGGGCGGAGCTGGAGCGGCAAATCGCCACCCTCGGCCTGACGGACGAAGTGCGGTTGCTTGGACACCGGCCTCAGGCGGAAATCGCGGAGCTGCTCGCCTGGGCCGACGGGTTGCTGCACACCGGGGTCGTCGCGCCGAGCGGCGACCGCGACGGTCTCCCCAATGTCATTCCCGAGGCGATGGCCGCCGGCGTGGTGGTGATCACCTCGCCCGCCGCCGCCACGACCGAGGCGATCACCGACGGGGTGACGGGGCTGGTCGCGCCCCCCGAGGAGCCGGCACGCTGGGTGGAGGAGCTGCAGTCGCTCGCCAACGATGACGCGCGGGCGGAGCGGCTGCGTGCCGCGGCGCGGCACTGGGTGGAAGCGAACTTCGATGCACGGCGGAATGCGGGGGCGTTGCTCGCCTTGTTCCAGCAGGAAATGAAGACGTGAGCCTAAAAGCCCCAGCAGGTTGACACAGAGGGCACAGAGGGATCCATCCGGCGGAGACAGACCAGAGTTTTTGCGCGAAGGCGCGAAGGACAGACCAAGATATTTGAATATGGAAATCAGGAAATCAGGAAAGCAGGAACGGATCGGACGGAGTTTTTTTAATCACGGATATACACGGATCCACACGGATACGGACTCGGAGCGGATTTTTTACAGGAGGGAACTGAGGAAACGGAGGACGGAGGGAGGGGGAATTCAGAAGACAGGAAAACAGGGACGGAGTTTTAACCACCGATGACACGGATCCACACGGATACGTTCAGAAGCCATGAATCGGAGTTTTAACACGGAGGACGCGGAGTGCACGGAGGGGGCAGAGGGAGGACCAGGCCGGGGTTTGGGCTGGCCTGAGTTACAGATACGAATTGAATGGGGAATTCAGGAAATCAGGAACGGATGGGATAGATTTTTTGACCACGGATGGCGCGGATCGCCACGGATGGAAAGGTAAGACGGTGGCCGCCTGCCTTTGCCGAAGCCAGGCTCCCTCTGTAAGCGCTACTAGGGGCGGCCAGGGATAAGACGGATAATCCTGAAATTTTTCGAACCGGCCCGTTTGTTCGACCCGGAGAAGTTTTCCTGAAGGGTGGCCTAACTGGACCACCAGCCCTTATATCGTTGAAAATGGGAACATACCTCTAAGAAATCTCGGAGTCCGGTGTCTTATTGGCGTCCTCCAAATCCCCGCTGCCATATGCCCACGTCGAAAACTCACCTTTGCCTCGTTGCTCTGGGATGTTACGCCTTAACCGGATACTCACAGATTGGGAAAGGCGCGAAGCCGGCCGAGGGAGCCACTCCTGCCGCGGGCGAAGTAGTGACCGGCGATTATGCCGATCCCGCCAAGGGGATTGCCCTGACGACCAGTTTCACCCCCGACGTTTCTCAGGTCATGGTGGGAGAACCGCTTTTCCTGACATGTACGATCACGAATCGCGGGACCAAGGCGTTCCATTTTAAGCATTTGGAGGACGAGATCTTCCATGTTTCAGCGGTCGATGCCAACGGGCGGCGGGCAAAGACTCTCGGGATCAGCGGCGATGGATTTCCTACGGAAGAAACGGTGCCGGTCGGCACGACCTACACCGCCCGAGTTTACTTCAACCAAAGGTGCGTGCTTGAGGAACCTGGCGAGTATGTTGTAACCTGTGGTTGCAATTTTTTTGGGGGGAGTGATCTGGCGGCCCCACCGTACATCGCCGGCGTCCGGCCGCCGGGGCTACCGATGAGCTCCACTTTCCGGCTGACGGTTTTGCCGGCCACCCCGGAACGCCTCACCGCGGTGATTGAACGCTGGGGAGCCATGGTGAAGAAGTCCGGCGCCGCGCTCAATGAGGCGGCGACCGCGCTGTCCGCAATCGACGACCCGCGGCGGGTGGCCTTTTTAGTCGCCTTGCTCAAAAAAACTCAGGGCCGTTCGGATGCAGACCGCAGACTACGTTACAGCGTGGTCACGGCCTTGGGGCGCTATCCCGATGAGGCGGCGGCCGACGCGCTGACCGACGAGCTGGCGCGATACACCGCCGAAGCACCGTTGGACCTGGACATCCGCTCGAGTGTGGACGAAGAGGATGTGGCCCAAGCGGCAGGAACGAGCCTGCGGAACACGCATCAAGGCGACCGGGCGGCGGTGAAATTGATGCCCGGGCTCACGAGCACCAACTCGACCACCCGGTCCCAATCCGCGCGCGCCGTCAGTTTCACGGGATCGGCGCTCGCTTTCGACCCGCTCTGCACCTTGCTGGAGGACCCGAACCGGATGGTACGATGCATCGCGGCCCGGGCGGTGGGTCGGCTGGGGGATCCGCGTTCGTATGGCGTGCTCTTGAAGTGTCTGGACAGCCCGGCGTTCTCGCTGCGCATCGCCGCGGTGGGTGGCATGATCGAGCTGGGACGAAAAGTGGATGCGGCGTGGGTCAAGCCGATGATTTTGGCCGGCGATGGCACCGGCATCGGTCTGCTAAAAATGTATGGTGACGCAAACGCGGCGGCTGGACTGGCCAGTTGCCTGCATTTTGATGACCCGTCGGTGAAAAACACTTACAACTTCGGGATAATTCTGGCGTTGGAATACATGCCAAATGGCGCGAAATATTATTCCAAGTGGCATTGTGATCCCAACCGGGAGGGGACCGCGCAGGAGCTGGCGGACAATAAACAAGTGCTCTCCGACCTCAAGGCGTGGCTTGAGAAGCAAACTCCGGCAGCAAGTAAAAAGGGTCTGGGGGAAAACCTATTGCCTCTTTCGCGCCTCCCTGACTGACTCCCCGCCGCCATGCCCGCCGCTTACATTAGGGCCGTGCGCAAAACGATGCGCGCCCACTGCGCGCCGCTGGTGACGGGCAGCGGGCGGCGGAGGAGCGTGGGCAGGACGTTTTGCTCGTCGCACGGCAGGAGAACCCACAGGCCGTGCAGGCGGCTGCCCGTGCGGCCGATCTCGGCCCCGAGGCCGGCCAGCACATCGAGGCGGTCGTAACGCGCGAGGAGCCCGGGATGCGTGAGCAGCACGGTCTGGTCGGGAACCATTAGGCGGTCGAGCGCGGGCGGCAGCGCCTTTTCGACCAACTGTTGCAACCGCGCCCAGTCGCGCCCGGCGGCCGGCGCGCCGTCGGCGCGCAGCACGGTGTCCCACGCTGCGCCCACCTCGTCGGCGGTGTGCCGGAGGGAAGTGATAAAAATCCCGTCGAAGTCGCGGCGCGCGAGGTCGAAGCGTTTCAGGAGCAGAGCCTCGGCGGCGCGGGCGTGCTTCAGCGGAACCATGAGCACGAGGAACGAGCCGTGCTGGTGCGAATGTTGCAGGCGGCCCTCGAACTCGCGCGCCACCTGCACGGCCGGGCTGTCGGGGTCTTGAAAGGAGAGCCGGTCGGCGGTGCGCCCATGGTGCGTGAGCGTCGAGGAGCCGGTGCCCTCGGTCGCCGAGACGACGGTGGTGTAGGCCGACTTCTCGGCGACCCAGGCAAGGCGCGATCCGTTCCTCCCGCGCCGGCACCCACTGCGATTTGTTGCCCTTCCGGCCAGCTTCCACCCAAAAATCGATCACGCGAGAGTCCGGCGTGGCTGCCATGCGCGCCAAGGAGTCTGTGACCAAGGCCATCAGGTCGTCCTCCGTCCGGAGCAGGCAGCGATCAACGTCTTCGGCCATCCCGCCCACTATCGCCGGGGCTAGGGGAACCCACGCCCGTCGCCGGGCTGCCTTGATCCCATCATGGAGATACCTCTACAGCCGTCTGATAGCTAAAAAACACCCTCCTTGCGGAGGGCGTTTCAAAACGCCGCCTTCACCCGTAGCCCGAGCGCCTCACGGCGGACGGGGATTGGCGACGCGGCGGTGCCGTGGTCATGTCGCCCTCTTTCCTTGCCGAACCCCGCGCAGGCCGGGGCGCTGTTGGCGGATCACCCGCTGCCAGTCTTGGGGACGGCCGCTGCCAATGGCATCGGCGAGCCGGGCGCAGGTGCTCTCCCAGTCGGCTGTTTGAGCCTCCCAGATGAAATGCGGCTGCGCAGCAGCGGGCAAAAAAAGCCCCTCGCAAGAGGGGCTGGCTATACTCTGCCGTCAGGCGGTGGCCTCGGCGGGTTGCGCCGCCACGTCCTCGGGGACAATCCCCAGAATCAGGTTGGCGGCGTTTTGGGCTTGGCTTGCCGCCACGATCACCAGCTTGGGCTCAGCTTTCAGGGCTTTGATCCAGTTGGCGACGTAGGCGGCCTGATTTTGGATGACATCGTTGTCGAGGCCACAGTGAGCGCAGAGGAACGCTGAGGTCATTTCTGCCACAAGCTCCTCCCGCGAATACAGGTCATCGCCATACCGTTTGCCGAAAGCGCGGTTCAGGCGTTTGGGCGCACCGGTGGCGTGGGCCATTTCGTGAAAGAGCGTCCCGTAATACTCCGCCGGGGTGTCGAAACTGTCCCGGCTGGGCATTTGGATTTCGTCCTCTTTCACTGCGTAGCTGGCGCGGGCCATGCCATGCAGGATGCGTGGGCCGTCCGGCCACAACGCAACCACGGACTCTGCGGCCTCCGATGGCATGAACTCCGCCCCGGATCGCTTCGGCACTTCCGGGAACTGGATGCCTTCAATCTGCGAGGCATTGAACACCGTGTAGAACCGCAGCATGGGCACCTTCCTGGCCTTGCCCTTGGCGTCGGTCTCCCCGGTATCAAACATTGACCAATAGACGACGGGGAAGCCCTTGCTGCCCGTCCTGATCCGGCCCTTGCGCTCCTCGACCTGTTTGTAGGTCATAAAGACCGGCACCTCGAAACCAAGGGCCGACAGGAGCAAGAAGTTGATCCCTTGGTATCCGCGCCCGCTGGCGAAATTCTGCGGGCTGATGTTCAACTGGCTCCAAGGTCTGCGCCACGGGCAGACCCCTTGGTTGAGAAGCGAAAGAATCCGCTCCGTGATGATGGCGTAGGTGTTCGCATTCATGGTATCGTGGGTTGAGGTTAAAGAACGCCGGCTGCCCGTCGTGGGCGGCCGTTCCGCCCTTAATCGTAGCACGAACCCGCCGCCTGCCAAAAGGGGCGGGCCGGGGCGGTTTTCCAAAAGACCAACGGCGGTTGGGCCGGAAGTCTGACGTTGGGTTTCCTATTTTGGCTGCCGGGGATCAAAGCCAAGCCATGCGACAATCCGAGCGCGGGCCTTGCTGGTGGGCTGGTGGCGGTTGCCCTCCCAGCAAACGAGGGTTGCCAGCCAAACCCCCATTTGGGCAGCAACTTGCCGCTGCGTCAGGCCAAGCTCGGCACGCCTTTTGTGGAGGTGTTCGCCAATGGTCTTGGGGTCGGTCGGCAGGGGAGTCCTGACGATGCTGGCCACCCTGCACCAAGCCGGCCTTTTGACCGTGATTTTGCGTTCACAAATACCCAACAACTCGCAGTGGTGCCTCGACTGGTATGCGGACAAGCTGCCGGGCGGAGAGGTGACGAATCCGATGGGGCCGCCTGCGGGCTCCCGCCGCGTTTACCGCGGCGGCGCTTGGAGATTCGACGCGGCGGATTGTCGCTCCGCTTTCCGCGGCGGTTTCGAGCCGGGCGGCACCAGCAATGACCTCGGCTTCCGCTTGGCCCTTGCTCCGTCGCCGTAGACTTCATTTGCCGTCCTCCAGAACCTGGCTCCCCACTTTCCGACATCCGGGAGCGAACGGATTTTACTACGGATAATACGGATCGACAGGGATACGGTGCCTTTCTGCCAGTTGCAGTTGGTCGCGAGCAACCCGCGATCGCCGATAAATTTTGCCCCAAGAGGAACAGGGCTGGCCTGAGTTCCTGAGTTCCTGATACGGAATTAAATATGGAAATCAGGAAAGCAGGAACGGATCGGACGGAGTTTTTTTAATCACGGATATACACGGATCCACACGGATACGGACTCGGAGCGGATTTTTTACAGGAGGGAAGCCCAGCGCGTTGGGGTCAACGCGCTCCACCTCAAGGGGTAATTCTCCGCGACGGGGGCGAAAAACGGCTCAGCGCCAGTAGCCCTCAACCCAGACATAACCGCGCTCAGAAGGCTGCCAGTGCGGCTGGATGTATTCGCGGTAGCGCGGCGGCGGGCGCTCATAGTGCCCCTCAACCCAGATATATTCGTGGCGGGGAGTCATGGCATAATAGCCCTGAACCCAGATGACCTCCTGCGCGGGCGGCGGGGGGGGCGCGACGATCACCACCGGGGGCGGCGGCGGGGGCGGCGGCGCGGCCACGACATAGGTGGTGGTCGCCTCGGCCTGCGAGTGGTAGATTGTGCCGTTCTTATGGTCGGCGCTGTTGCCAATCGTGCCGCCAGCCACCGCGCCCAGAATGCCCCCGATGACCGCGCCCTGGGCGCCGTTGTGGCCCTTGCTGTTGTTGCCCAAAATGCCGCCGGCGAGCGCGCCGAGCAGGCCACCGGCCACCGCGCCGTTCTGGGTGTTGGGGCCGGTGCCCTCGCAACCGCCCAGGAGCATCGCGAAGGCCAGCGTAAGAATTGTCGAAGTGGAGGGTTTCATATGAGTGGTTAGACGCCCATGATGGGCCCGGGTTCCCATCCGGCCAGAAAAAATTTGGCAGGTGTTGACCTGATGGCGGTGCCTCCCCCTGGCGGGCCTAGGGCAGGGCCACCCGGAGGTTCCCCTTGGCATAGGTCTGACCCTGGGCCAACGCGTTATAAACGGTCTCGGTGACCGCCACCGCCGGATAAGTGGTGCCGGACTGCAGGCCTTGCAGAACGACCACCCAACTGGCCGGCTGGAACTGGACCACAGTGCCGGTTTTGACCTGTGCCGGTCCGGTGTGGATTTTTTTCACCACCAGATACTGCAAGTCGACAAAGACGACGGGGCGCGGGCCTGGCTGGAGGGCCACGAGCGTTTGCTGGGTGTTCGCCAGCTCCTGCTGCGCGTTCGCGAGTTCCAAGCGCGTGGCCGTGAGCTCTCGCCCCGCGCGGTCCCGGGCCTGCGCCAGTTCCTGCCGCGTGTTCTCCAGTTCCAAGCGCAAGTTTGCAGTGCTCTCCCGCACCAACCGGTCCCGCGCCTGCGCCTGTGTAAACTCCGCCTGCATCTGAGCGACCTGCGCCATCAGCCGGCTGTTTTGCGCCGAGGTGGCGTCGTCCTTGGCCTGAAGCGCGGCCAGTTGAGCGTGGGCGTCGCCCAGGGCGGCCGCCACGGTCTTCAGGGCCACCGTCTGGTTCTGGGCCGCCCCGGCCTGCTGTTCGAGCTGCGCCTGCTCGACCGCCTGCTGTTGGGCGGCGAGGCTGTCCTTCCGCGCCAGCTCCTGGGCGGCCTGGTCCTTGGTCTGCCCCAGCACCGCCACGGTCTGGTCCAACTCGGCCTTCAGCCTCATCGCCGCAGCGTTCTGCTGCCCCTGCCGGCTGGCCAGCTCGTCCGCCCTGGCCTCGAGCGCGATGGCTTGCAGCTGTGCGGTGTTCAGTCGGGACCACAGGCTGAGGCTGGTGCCGCCGAGCAGCAGGACGGACAACGCGATCCAAAGGGTTTTCATGGGCCGGGGAGGGGGTTGCGACCAAGGATGGTCCGAAATGCGATAAAATCAAAATAATTTCATGGTTCTAAACACGGCCGTCGGATTTTACCGCGGATGGGACAGATTTGCGCGGATACAGAAGGGCGGAATTTTAGCGCGAAGACGCGAAGACGCGAAGGCGCGAAGGACAGACCAAGGAATTTGAATATGGAAATCAGGAAAGCTGGAACGGACGGGGCGGAGATTGACCGGAGGAAACGGAGGGCGGAGGGAGAGGGGAATTCAGAAGCCAGGAAAACAGGAACAGAGTTTTTATCCACGGATACACACGGATACGGAGTCGGAGCGGATTTTTGACAGGAGATTACCTCGGATTGGGCAGATACTTGGGAAGACTCTGCCAATGGTTTGTAAAACGAGGGCGGGAGCTATCCCAGAAGAGGATTTAACGCAAAGGCGCTGAGACGCTGAGGCGCTGAGGCGCAAAGCCCAATATTCCCTCTGCGCCTTGGCGTCTTTGCGTTGATGGATTGTTTCTGACTGGCCGACCGGTTGGTAATTTCCAGACGAAGGGGAGAGAGAAACGAAGCTGCGGCGAGGTCGTTCTCCCGCGCTGAAGCTACAGGACGGGCGGAGCGCGTTACACCACGCGGTCGGTCATCGCCCCGCCGCTGGTGAACGCGGCGAGGTTGGCGAGAAAATGTCGCACAATGGCCTCGTTCTGGTCATAGCGGCCGCCCGCCGTGTGCGGGGTGATGAGGCAATTGGGCGCAGTCCACAGGGGGCTGTTCGGGGGCAGCGGTTCGGTCGCGAACACGTCGAGACAGGCCGCGCCGAGCCGGCCCGACTCCAGCGCGGCAAGCAGCGCCGCCTCGTCCACCGTCGTGCCGCGGCCGATGTTGTAAAACCGCGCGCCGGGTTTCAGGCACGCGAGGCGGCGGGCGTTGACGTAGCCGAGGGTGGAGGCGTTTTCCGGCAGGATGTTCACCACATGGTCCGCCAGCGGCAGCACCGCCGTGAGCTTTTCCTCGGCGATGAGATGAACCCCCGGCTCGCTTTGGACGCGACGGCGAAGGGCGTAGATTTTCATCCCAAAGGGCTCCAGCAGGCGCGCCAGGCGCCGCCCAATCGCCCCAAAACCGAGCAGGAGCACGGTCTGGCCGGTGAGCAGGCGCGAGTCGGCGCGCCGGAGGGCGTGTTCCCAACGGTGGTCGCCGAGCTGGTCGCCGTGCGAGGCATACAACTGTCGGCCGAGTGCGAGCATCAGCGCGAGCACATACTGGGCGCAGGGATCGGCATACACGCCCGACATGCAGGTGAAGGCCGCACCCCGCGCCTGCCAGGCCTCCCGAAACGCCGGGGTGTCATAGCGCGTGTAGCCGGCACTGGTGACCTCCACCCAGCGCAGCCGCGGGTGGCGCAGGCACTCGGCGTCGTCGGGCTGGCCGAAGGCGATGTCGGCCTCGCCCAGCGCCGGGTCGGGCCGGCCGGCATCGAGCACGGAGGTCGAGGCCTGCGTCGCGAGCACCAGCCGGTGGGGCGCGACCCCCTCGGCGAGGAGGCGCATGTCGGCGTCGGAAAACTTGGCGTTGCACCAGATGGTCATGGTTGTCGGAAGATGTCAGAAGCCAGATATCAGACGCCAGTGAGAAAACGTCACAAGTCGAGGGGCGGATCCGCCGTCGCTAAAGCTATGGCGCGACAAGGGGGTTGAAGGGGGAAGCCAGGAATCCAGGAAGGGAACCGCGAATGGAAAAAACAACCCCGGATTCACAGGGATTATCGAGGGTGGCTGAGCCTTGGGTGAAGGGGCTGCGGGCCTGCGCTCCCCATTGGCCCCCACCCTTCACGGGCCGGCTCCGCTGAGCTCGCTCACGGTCAGGGCGAAGGGCTGGCGGGCGTTGGCCGAAGTCACCTGGTGGGTGTGGCCACTCATGAGGCGCAGCTTGCCCCCATACTCGATGCGCGCCTCGATCCGCACCCGGTGGGGCACTTCAAGATCGGAGGCGGTGTAATCAATCTCGAACGGAATGGGCGAGACGCCCGGGTGCCTGATCGTCTGCGTGCCGACCGGGATGTTGTTGTTGGCGGTGTCGAGCAGCCAGACGGTGACGGAGGCGTCCGCCGGCAGGGTGAGGTCGGGCGGGCAGGTGATCGCGCCCTTGAGCACCTGGTCACCGGTCGCCATGGGCGTGGTGTCAACATACTGGCAGCCGGCAAGCGCGAGCAGCCCCGCGAGGAGTAACAACGGGGATGGAAGGAGAGATTTCATGGCGCGAGAAGGGACGGCATCATGACGCCGCAACGCGGGCTGCGCGGCAAGCCCGGACTGCACGGGTGATCAGGCGCATCGGTCGGTTGATCCATGAAGGGAACGGGGAGCTTTTTTACAGGAGGGAACTGAGGAAACGGAGGGCGGAGGGGAGAATTCAGAAGCCAGGAAGCCATGAACGAGGGACGGAGTTTTTTAACCACGGATATGCACGGATTCAGAAGGGGCGGTATTTTAGCGCGAAGGCGCGAAGGACAGACCAAGGAATTTGAATATGGAAAGCAGGAAAGCAGGAACGGACAGGGCGGAGATTGACCGGAGGAAACGGAGGACGGAGGGAGAGGGGAATTCAGAAGCCAGGAAACCAGGAACGGAGTTTTAACCACGGATGACACGGATCCACACGGATACGTTCAGAAGCCATGAATCGGAGTTTTAACACGGAGTACGCGGGGCGCACGGAGGGGGCAGAGGGAGGATCAGGCAGGGGTTTGGTCTGGCCTGAGTTCCTGAGTTCCTGATTCGAATTGAATATAGAAATAAGGAACTCATGAACGGACGGAGCTGGGTGGCGGGCGGCCGCAAGGGATCTGGTGAAGGAGCCGCGACGCCCTTGTCGCGTCCCCAATTGACCGGCCGAAACGTGGAACCCATCGTTTTGGACGATGCGACCCATCAGTTTTTTCGATTAACGGTTTCTCCCCGTGGTCGAGTATCTTCTGGCAGGAGGCAATCCCGCCCATATCCTCAATCTCAACCCCCATACCCGCCTTGACCGCACCCGGACTTCTTTTTCGCCAGTCTGATGCCACGTTGCCGGGGTGGAGACACGCCCGGCGCATCCATCCTCTCCCATGAGTGAACTTTTTCTGACTTTGCTGGCCTTCTTCCTGTTGGCGGTGGGCATCGGGCTCCCCGTTTGGATCGTGGTCAGTTTGCGGAACCTGCGCCGCGACCACGACCGGCTGGCTGACGAGGTCGAGCGCTTGGAACGCAAGCTGCGGGAGGGCCAGTCGGGGCCAGGGCCGAACCCCACCGCCGGGCGGGCGGAAGACGCGTTGGGGTCCCAGCCTACGCGCGAGGCTTCCGCCGTCGCCAAGGCCATGGCGGACAAGTCCGCGGGCACGGCAACACGTGTCACCGCGGCCGAACCGTCGGCGCCGATCCCGGCCTGGAACGAGCCGCCGGAGTGGCCCGCGCCCCGCCACCAAGCCGCGGTGCCGCCGACCCTGCCACCGCCGCTGCCGCCTTTCTCTCCTCCAGCTGCGGTTCCGGCGCGCGGGCCGGCGATCAACTGGGAGCTGTTCATGGGGGTGAAGCTCTTCGCGTGGCTGGGCGGGCTCGCCTTCTTTCTGGGCGTCGTGTACTTTCTCAAATACTCGATTGACCACAACTGGATCCCGCCCGAGCTGCGGGCGGCCATCGGGTTTATCGCCGGCGCGGGTCTGCTCGTGGCCGGGCTCCGGCTCGCGCGCCGCTATGCCGTGACCGGTCAGACGCTCTGCGCGACCGGCATTGTGGTGCTTTATGCGGTGACCTTTGCGTGCCGGGCGCATTACCACTTCGAGTTTTTCAGTGTCTGGGCCACGTTTGCATTGATGGTGCTGATCACCGCGACGGCGTTTCTCCTGGCGGTGCGGCTGGAGGCGCGGGTGGTGGCCGTGCTCGGGATGTTGGGCGGGTTCCTCACCCCGGTGCTGCTGGCGACCGGGCAGGACAACCCGGTGGGGCTGTTCGGCTACCTCGCGCTGCTCGACGCGGGCCTGATCGCCGTGGCGCTGCACCGCCGCTGGGACTTTCTCGTGCCACTGGGCGCCGGCGGCACCGTGCTCATGGAGCTCGGCTGGACGGACCGGTTCTTCGCCCCGGAGAAGTTTTCCACGGCCATCCTCATCAACCTCGTTTTCATCGGACTTTTCCTCCTGGCGGCGGTCGTGGCGCGGGTCCGGCGGCAGGCGACGATGCCCCTGTTCGCGACGGCGGCGGCGCTCCCGTTTGTGGCTTTTGCCTTCGCCGGTTATTTCCTGGGGTTTCCGGGGCTGGCCGCGCGGCCGGGGCTGTTGTTCACGTTTGTCCTCCTGGCCGACGCCGCCGTGCTGACCTTGGCGTGGCTGGAGGCGGAGGCGGCCCGGGTGCACACGCTGGCGGGCGCGGCGGTCTTTCTCCTGCTGGCGGTCTGGACCGGGGCCAGCCTCACCCCGGAGTTGCTGCCCTGGGGGCTCGCCCTCTACCTGGCCTTTGCGGCATTGCACACTGCGGGGCCGCCGTTGCTCGCGCGCCGCCACGCCGTGGCGGCGGCGGCCGGCGACCAGCTCTGGCCCGCGGTCACGTTGCTGCTCCTGCTCCTCACCCTGTCCCGCCTGCCGGTCGTGCCCCTGCTGGTCTGGCCGGCGGTGCTGCTGCTCGACCTGCTCGCCATCGGGCTGGCCCTGCTCACCGCCTCCCTCGCGGGACTGGCCGCCGTACTGGTGCTCACGCTCGTGGCGACCGGGGCCTGGATCCTGAAGATTCCCGCCGATAATTCCGCGCCGACCGCTTTGTTGCTCGTGATCGGCGGATTTGCCGTCCTGTTTTTCTTCGCCGGCCAGTGGCTGGTGCGGCGGCTGGGCGACCGGTTGGAGTCCGACGCGTCCGGCCCGGGCCGGTTCACCCTCCCGGGCGATGGGCGCGGGCAAATTCCCTCGGTCGCCGTGCTGCTGCCGTTTGCGCTGTTGGTGATGGTTGTCACCCGTCTGGCTCTGCCGGACCCTTCGCCGGTTTTCGGGCTGGCGTTGCTGCTCGTCGGGCTCGCGCTCGGCCTGACCCGGTTGATGGTGATCGAGTGGCTGCCGGCCGCCGCGCTCACCGGCACCCTCGCGCTCGAATATGCCTGGCAAGGATCGCGTTTCCAGCCGGACCACGGTCCGGTGGCGCTCGCCTGGTATCTGCTGTTTTACGCCGTGTTTGCGGTTTTTCCGTTTGTCTTCCGCAAGGCCTTCTCCGACGCACGTGGACCGTGGATCGTGGCGGCGCTCAGCGGCCCACTGCACTTTGCGTTGCTCCACCGGCTGATCGGAGCCACCTGGCCCAACCACCACGTCATGGGGCTGCTACCCGCGGCCTTTGTATTGCCCGCGCTGGCCGGTCTCGTGGCCGTGAGGCGGGGGTTGCCGGAGGAGCATCCGCAAAAGTTGGGCCGCCTGGCGTGGTTTGGCGGAGTGGCGTTGTTCTTCATCACCCTGGTCTTTCCGGTGCAGTTTGACCGCCAGTGGATCACCCTGGGTTGGGCGGTCGAGGGTGCGGCCCTGTTGTGGCTGTTTCACCGACTACCCCACCCGGGACTGCGCCTCGCCGGCCTCGGCTTGTTGATGGCAGCCTTCGTCCGACTGGGGCTGAATCCCGCCGTGCTGGGCTACCACCCACGCACCGCGCCGATCTTCAACTGGTATCTCTACACCTATGGGGTGACGGCGGCGGCGCTTTTCACCGGCGCCCGCCTGCTCGCGCCCCCGCGTGACCGGGTGCTGGGTTATGTGGCCCCACCTTGGCTCAACGGTCTGGGCGTGGTGCTGGCGTTTCAACTGCTGAACCTGGAGATCGCCGACTACTTCAGCCCGGCGGAAGGCAACCTGGCGTTTGAATTCTCGGGCAACCTGGCGCGCGACATGACCTACACCATCGCCTGGGCGCTCTTCGCCTTCGGGCTGCTGGTCGCCGGCATTTGGCGGCGTCAGGTTGCCGCCCGTTATGCCGGCCTCGGGCTGCTCAGCGTCGCGCTGCTCAAGCTGTTTTTCCGCGATCTCGCGAATCTCGACAACCTCTACCGCATCGTGGCGCTGATTGCGGTCGCCATCATCGCGATCCTCGCCTCGTTCGTCTATCAACGCTTCCTCCCGACCGCCCATGACGCCGCCCCCCCTCCCCCTCCGCCGCCCGGCCCCGCCTAGTTTTCGCGGGTGGGGCGCACGGCTCGCTGCGCTCCTGCTGCTGCTGCCCACGGCCGCCCGCGCGCTCGACACCGGAGAGTGGGCGCTGCGCCAGACGTTCACGCTCGAATCGGCCGGCCTGGTGAAGTTCTCCCTCTCCCCGGCCACCCTCGACCACGCCCGGCCCGATTTGGCCGACCTGCGCATGCTCGACGCCGCCGGCCGCGAAGTGCCGTATGCGCTCGTGCGCCCGGGCGAGGTGCAGCCCAGGCCGGTCAGTCCGCGCCAGTTTCACGCCGACCTAACCACCGATGCCACCGTGCTCACGATCGAGACTGGCACCACCGAGCCGCTCCTCACGGTCACGGTGGCGACGCCCGGCACGGCCTTCGTCAAGCCCGTGCGCATCGAGCGGTCCGACGACGGGCGGGCCTGGGAGCCGGTGGCGGACGGCGTGCCGGTGTTCCGCCAGAACGGGGCGGCCGGTCTGACGCTTGACCTCGGCCAGCGGCCGGCCGCGTTCCTGCGCCTGACGGTGGATGACCGCCGTTCGCCCCCGGTGCCATTCACCGGGGCAGTCCTCCTGGCCGGGGCCGCGGCGGAGGCTCCCGTCGAGCCGGTGGCGGTGAACATCACCGCCCGGGACGAACTGCCTGGTGAGACGGTGCTCACACTCGATCTCGGCGCGGCCCACCTGCCGCTCGCCTCGCTCACCTTCGTGGCGGACGACCCATGGTTCACCCGCAATCTCACGGTGGCGGCGCGCGAACTCCGCGACGACACCGTGGTGGAGCGCCCGCTCACCAACGGCACCATCTACCGCATCGCGGTGGACGGGCTCACGCCCGCCGCCCGGCTCGTCGTGCCGACCGGTCCGGGGCCCATGCCGCGCGAGCTCATCGTCCATATCGACAACGGCGACAGTCCGCCGCTGGCCGTGACGACGGTACGCGGCGCGCGCCACCCCATCTGGCTCGTGTTCAATGCCGCCGCGCCGGGCACCTTCACGCTGCTGCTCGGGCAGACGCACGCGGCCGCGCCACGTTACGACCTGCCCGCCCCCGCCATCGCCTACACCGCGATTCCGCTCACCCCGGCCGCCCTCTCCCCGCCGGCCGCCAATCCTGGTTATCATCCGCCCGAGGCCCTCGCAAACCTGGCCCTGGACGGCGCACCGTTTGAGCCCAAAGGCTGGCTTTGGCGCAAGCCCGTGGTGCTCACCTCCCCGGGGGCGCAACAGCTCGAGCTCGACCTGGACGTGCTCGCCCAGGCGCGATCCGATCTGGCCGATCTGCGTCTCCTGGTGGAGGGCCGGCAAATCCCCTACTTGGTGGAGCACACCACGCTTGCCCGCCCGGTTCCATTGGTGCCCGTGCCGGCCAATGATCCGACTTCTCCCCGCCTGAGCCGCTGGCAGCTCAAGCTCCCCCGCGCCGGCCTGCCGCTAACCCACCTTACCCTCACGTCCCCCACCCTGTTGTTTCAGCGCCACGTGCGGCTCTACGAGATCCGTTCGGACGACCGGGGTGCCGCCTTCGAGGTCACCCTCGCCGCCGCCGATTGGCAGCACACCCCCGGGCAGCCTGGCGCCGCGTTGAGGTTCACCCTCTCCGACCGGCCGCAGACCGATGCGCTGTGGCTGCAAACCGACAACGGCGACAACCCCCCGCTGGTGCTCGCCGGCGCGCAGGCGTGGAACCCGGTCGTCCGGTTGCTGTTCAAAGCTGCGCCGGACCGCACGCCGGCGTTGTATTACGGCGAGACGGAGACCGCCGCGCCGCGCTATGACCTGAGCCTCGTCGCCAACCAGTTGTTCAACGCGGAAAAAAGCGCCGCCCGGCTGGGGCCGGCCGAGGCGTTGGGCCCGACCGCATGGAGCGGCGGATTTTCCACGTCCCTCGGCGGCCCGTTCTTCTGGTGTGCGCTGGTGCTGGTGGTCGCCCTGCTCCTGTGGACGGTCGCCCGCCTGCTCCCCAAGCCGCCGGCGGGGTGACCGGTCGGGGCAAGCCCAGACCGGTTCGCCGCCGCCCCTTACTTCGCCGGGTTGCCGCCCTTGACCTTGGTGGGGATCATGTAGAAGCCCGTGCGCGCGGTCAGAAAAAGCGTGTCGTGGTTCTTGCCGCCGAAGGCCATGTTGGCGGGCTGTTCCGGCATCGGCACATAGCCCACGAGCTGGCCGCTCTTGATGTCCACCACGCTCAATCCGCCGTTCAAGCCGCGGTTGGCCGCCGACATGTAAAGGTGGCCCTGATCGTCAATGGTCATGCCGTCCGAGCCCAGGTTGCAGATGAGCCGACGGTTGGTGAGCGAACCATCGGGTTGGATGTCAAAGCCGAAGGTCTTGCCGGCGTTGATGTCGGCCACGTAGAGGGTCTTGCCATCGGGCGTGCCGGCGATGCCGTTGGGCATCGCAAAATCCTGGGCCACCCGTTTGAGCCCCTTATGGTCGGGGCCGAGATAATACACCGCACGGATCGACTGCGCCGGACGGGTGACGGACTTGTCCCACCAGGAACGGATGTAGCAGGGGTCGGTGATATACAGGCCGCCGTCGGGCCGGACCCAGACATCGTTCGGGCCGTCGAGCGGGTGTCCTTCGTAGCCGGCGGACGAAATCAGGACGGTGTGGGTGCCGTCGGGGGCGATGGACCAGAGCTCATTCTTCTCGTCGCAGCAGGAGATGAGGTTGCCCTTGGCGTCAAAATACTGGCCGTTGGCCCGGTTGGAGGGCTCCAGGAAGATCGAGACCTTGTTCTCGGTGATGCTCCATTTATGGATGCGGTTGTTGTCCTGGTCGATGAAGAACACGTCGCCGTTGGCGGCGGTCGTGGCCCCCTCGGTGAATTTGAAGCCGCCCGCCAGCTTGGTGACCTTGGCATCGGCGGGGATGGTGGGACCGAAACCAATGGCCTTCGCCTCGGCGGCGGTGGGGGTGGGCGGCGGGGCCGCCATGTCGGCCGCCAACAGCGGCCACGCGGTGAGGGAGACGAACAGGAGGGAGAGGACGGGCAGGGTTTTCATGGGGGGGGGATGGGGGGGGCGGTTGAACGGTTGAGAGGTTGAAGCTTGGTGCTTCGTGCTTGGTTTTGGGTTGGGGACGGAAGCTGGGGCGCGGCCCCAGCATGAGCTTACTCCTTTTTCACCGGCTCCATCTTGGGGGCGAGCAGGTGGAAGCAGCCGAGGGCGGCGAGATAGGCGAAGCCGGCGAGGACGAAGATCACCGTGTAGACATGGTCCGCGTCCACCCCGGCGTTCTTCTGCGAGTCGAACAGATTCTTGGTCAGTTGGAGCAGCAGGATCGCCCCGATCGAGCCGGAGGTGCCGCCGATGCCGGCCACCACGCCGACCGCGTGCTTCGGAAACATGTCGGAAACGCTGGTGTAGAGGTTGGACGACCACCCTTGGTGTGCCGCCATCATCAGGCTGAAGATCGCCACCGCGAGCCACTTGTTCGTGACCGCCGTGGTGCACATCACGGGCAGCACACAGAGGACGCAGACCAGCATGGCGGTCTTGCGTGCGCGGTTGACCGACCAGCCGTGCTTGAGCAGCGAAGAGGAGAGCCAGCCGCCCCCGACGCTCCCCAGCGCGGCCGTCAGATAGATGATGAAAAACGGCAGCCCCACCTCCTTGATGTTGAGGTTGAAATGATCGCTGAAAAACAGCGGCAGCAGGTTGATGTTCCAGCGGAAAATCATGTCGGTGAAAAATTTTCCCATGATGAACGCCCAGGCGGCGCGGGTGGAGAGGATGCGCCCCATCGGCATGATCTCGGTGACGGTGTCGGGCGGGTCGCTCTCGATGATCGCGAGTTCGGCGGGCGAGACCCTGGGGTGCTCGGCGGGCAGGCGGTAGAGCGCAAACCAGAACACCAGCCACACCAGGCCGGCCGCGCCGATGGCGATAAACGCCCACCGCCAGCCAAAGGCGAGATAGAGGGCCGGCGCCACCAACGGCACGATCATCGAGCCCACGTTGCTGCCGGAATTATAAACCCCGGCCACCGTGGCGCGCTCCCGGCGCGGGAACCACTCGGCCGTCGCCTTCGTCACGCCCGGCCACGCCCCGGATTCGGTGAGACCCAGGGCAAACCGCGCGATCATAAAGCCGACCACCGTGCCCATGCCCGCGTGCAGCATGGAGGCGAGACACCAGGCCGCGAACGACACCCCGAGCCCAATCCGGGTGCCGACCCGGTCCAGGATGCGCCCGGCGAAGGCCAGACCGATCGCGTAAGCGACCTCAAACCACAGCAGAATGGCGGCGATGTCCCCGCTGCTCCAGTTGAAGATCTTCTTGAGCTCCGGTGAGAGCTGGCCGAAGACCGCCCGGTCCACATAGTTGATCGTGGTGGCGGCAAAGAGCAGGCCGCAGATCACCCACCGAAACTTGGTGGCGCGGGACATGGGGGCGGAGGGGGCGGAGGATGGGGGCATGGGGTATGGGGGGCAGGGGGCAGGGGGAAGATGTCAGATGTCAGAAGCCAGATGCCAGAGGTCAGAGGGCAGGGGTCAGGGCGGAAGGCGGAGGGAAGATGTCAGAGGGCACAGGCGGAGGGCAGTTTCAGACAGAAGGAGCAGATAGTTTGAATGGGGGGGTAACGGAGAACGAGAACGAGGCAGCAGCGGGGAAGATTCTCAGGGGCTGACTTCTGATATCTGACTTCTGACATCTATTGTCAGCCTTTCGCCACCGGCGTCTTCGCCGCCAGCGCACGCGTGTCGTTGACGGTGATGCCGCCGTCCACCAGCAGGGTCTGGCCGGTCACATAGTTGCTGGCGTCGCTGGCGAGGAAGATGAGCGCGCCGGTGAGGTCGTCCATCGCGCCGGGACGGCGCAGCGGGATGCGGTTGCTGAGATACTTCACCCACTCGGCGTTCTCATAGAGCACAGCGTTCTGCGACGTCTTGAACCAGCCCGGGGCGAGACAGTTGACCGTCACCCCCGACGGGCCCCAGTCGGCGGCGAGACTCATTGTGAGCTGCTTCACCCCCCCGCGGCTGGCGCCATACGGGGCCAGGCCCGCGTAGCCGGCGACGCAGGTGACGGAGCCGATGTTGATGATGCGGCCCCGGCCGGCGGCGACCATGGAGCGGCCGACCGCCTGCGCGACGAAGAAAATGCCGCGCAGGTTGGTGTCGAGAATCGTGTTCCAGTCATCCCACGACACCTCGAGCGCAGGCTTGCGGATGTTGCAGCCGGCGTTGTTGACGAGGATGTCCACCCGGCCGAAATGCGCCGACACCGTCGCCACGGCCGACTGGATGCTCGCGTGGTCGCGCACGTCGAGCGCGACCGGCAGCACGCGGCGGCCCAGTGCGGTGATGGCGCGCGCCGTCTCGTCGAGCGAGGCCGTGGTGCGGCTCGTGATCGCCACATCCGCGCCCGCCGCGGCCAGGGCGAGGGCGAAGTGCTTGCCGAGTCCGCGGCTGGCGCCGGTGACGAGGGCGATTTTTCCAGTGAGGTCGAAGATGGCGGGGGCGGGCATGGGGAATTGCGGCGTGCGGAGTGCGGAGTGCTGATTGCAGAAGGCAAATAGACCGGATAAGCGCTGAAGGATAGTTACGGGGTGAGAATGACCTTCATGTACTTGCCGCCGTCCTTGGCGCTCAGGCGCTCGAACCAGGCCGCGCCGTCGGCGAGCGGGGCAATGGCGCTGATCATCGGCTCGACGCGCACCGCGCCGCTCGCGATCAGTTCGAGGCAGAGCGGGTATTCGCCCGCCGAGCCACAGGTGCCATGGAGGGTGAGCTCGCGGGTGACGACCGCCTGCAAGGGGAAATCCGCCGTCTTCGCCGCCAGATTGCCGACGAGCACGGCTGCACCACCGCGTCGCAGCGTGGCGATGGCGAGATTGAGTGTGGGGCCGATGCCGACCACCTCCAATGCGACATCCGCGCCGCGCCCCCCGGTCAGCTTGCCGACCTCGGCGACCACATCGCAGGCGTCGGACTTGAGGGTGTGGGTCGCGCCGAGCTCGCGCGCGAGGGCGAGCCGGTTTTCGGCCAGGTCCACGGCGACAATCTGTTTGGCCCCGGCCCAACGCAGCACCTGGATGACAAACAGCCCGATCATGCCCGCGCCGACCACGACGGCCGTGTCCGTCGGGGCGATTTTCACTCGTTGCACCGCATGAACGGCGATCGAGACCGGCTCGATCATCGCCGCCTGTTGATAGGTGAGCCCGTCGGGCAGCGCGTAGAGAATGCGCCCCGGAATCGCGAGCAGCTCGGCAAAGGCCCCGTGCTGACGGTATTCCAGCGGCGCGACGCCGACCACCCGGCGGTTGTCGCACAGGTTGACCTGACCCGAGCGGCAGAAGGCGCAGGTGCCGCAGTAAATGGTCGAGTCAAAGGTCACCCGGTCGCCGACCTTCCATTTTGCCACCTGGGGGCCGACCTGCACGATTTCGCCCGAGGCCTCGTGTCCCATGATGAGCGGCGGGCGCCGGCGGCCGGTCGAGCCGTCCCAGCCGTGGATGTCGCTGCCGCAGATGCCGCACGCCTTGACGCGGAGCAGAACCTCGTCCGCGCCGGGCACGGGCTCGGGAAAATCGGTGAACTCAAGATGGGAGGGGGCGGTGAGCAGCAGGGATTTCACGGTGGTAAAAGGACAGTGCATTAGCATTTTGGCCAGCCCTGTCACGCCTTCCTTCGCGCCGGAAAGAAATATTTTTCTCGCCGGCCTCACCGCCGGTCGGGGCGGCGGATCGAGAACGTGTCGCGGGTGCGGCAATAGTCCTCCCCACCCATGCGCCCGACCGTGTCCAGCTTCACCGGGTCAACCGCCCCGTCGGGGCCGAGCACCGCGTCGGCGATGTGGGCGCGCAGGATGCGGCCGAAAACCACGTTGGCCGCCAAGGGGCCCTCCCCGATGCGAACGATGCTGTGCAGCGCGCACTCAAACGCCACCGGGGCCGCCGCCACCCGCGGCGGCCGCACCGCCGCGGATGGCGCCGAGGTGATGCCAAACCGCTCAAACTCGCTCTCGCCGTGGGGCAGGAGCGAGGCGCAGGCATTCATCTGTTCCGCCAGCGCGAACGGCACCAGGTTGACCACCATCTCGGGCACCGCCTCCAGGTTGAGCACGGTGTCCTTCTTGGAGCCGTCGGCCTTGTTGACCGGCACAAACATCAACGTCGGTGGGTTGGAGGTGACACCGTTGAAAAACGAGAATGGGGCGAGGTTGGTTTTCCCGTCCGCAGAGACTGTGGCGACCCACGCGATGGGCCGCGGGGTGATGGTGGTGATCATCCAGCCATAGGCCTCGCGGGTCGGGATGGTGGTGAAGTCGATCAGCATGGTCGGGGGGGGATGGGGCTCAGTGTCCATCAGTGTGGATCAGTGGTTCACCCCTCCGAGCCTTCACCCTCCCGCGACGGGCGGGATGAACACGAGCTCGGCGCCGTCCGTCAGCGGCGTGTCCCACGGGGCGAACTCGCCGTTGACCGCGACCCGCAGCCGGTCGGCCGGCAGCGTGAAGCCGTGGCGCGCGCGCAGCTCGGCGTAGAGCTCGCCGGCCGTGCCGGTCGCGGTGGCGAGGGTCTCATGGGTGAGACCGCGCTGCTCCCGCAGGATGGCAAAATACTGGAGGCTGACGGTTTTCATTGCGGATTGGGTTTTAACACGGAGCCCACGGAGTTCACGGAGAAAAGGACCGATCAAAAATCCCCACCAGATTCACCCGGCTTTGTTTATCCGTGCTCATCCGCGTAATCCGTGGTTTCAGCGGCCTTTCATTTGTGATCTTGGTGCCTTTTGCTGGCCGCGCCGGAGCTTTGGCGAAGGGGGGTGGCCCATCTCTTCTCCCGCCCGCCAGTCGCGTTTGCCCCCGGTCTTTTCCAGCAGCCGCACGTCCCTGATCTCGATCCCGTGGCTCACCGCCTTGCCCATGTCGTAGAGCGTGAGTGCGGCGATCGTCGCGCCGGTCAGCGCCTCCATCTCAACCCCGGTCCGCGCGTGGGTGCTGGCGCGACACTGGATGGTCACGTCCACCGCGCCGGTTTGGTCGGGCAAACCGGCCTCGATGGCAATCTGGCAGTCGTCGAGCGGCAGCGGGTGACAGAGGGGGATCAGCTCACTGGTTTTTTTTGCGCCCATCACCCCGGCGAGGATGGCGGTTTGGAACAGCGGACCTTTTTTCGACTGGATTTCGTTGGCCGTCACGAGCCGGGCCAGCGCGGGCGGCAGCGAGACGACGGCGCTCGCGAGCGCGGAGCGGCGGGTCACCGCCTTGCCGCCGACGTCAACCATCGCGGGCCGGTTGCGGGCATCGAGGTGGGTAAGCATGGCGCCACCTTGGGGCGCGCGCGGCCGGGGTTCAACGCCCAACCGCAGGGTGGCGGGCGCAGGGGCGTATCTCACTTTATTGCAAGAAAGCACAGGAGACCGAATCAGCAGATCCGGACCGGAGGTTTGAACCCGCCGTCGCTGCGCTATGGCGCGGCAGGCAGGAGGTAACGGAGATAACGGAGGGCTGAATAGCATGTTCATCAGTCACTAATAGCACTGACCAACCCAAATGGATCAACCTGGCGGCAAAAGTTCCGGAGGGGATTTTCACAAGGTCGCGGCCGCCTTCGTTAAAACTTCGGCGCGCCAAGAAGAGCGCGGAGGCTGAACCAGAGAGATAAGAGTGAGCCTGCAGGAAACTGAGATGCGCCCCGGACGCAGTTGGAGCAATGAGTGCGAGGTTGGCCACCCCCGGTCGGCGCCACTAAATGTCAACTATTAGTTGACATTGTAGCCAATCTCAGGACGGTGGGCTCGAAACTGGCCTCAGTGGCTGCGGCTTGCAGCCGGCCGGGCCGGCGGGAGACAATCAAGTGCGGCAACTCCGATCTGGCCATGCACCCGGGGTCGGCTTGTCGCGCGTAGCTCGGCGAAGGCGGACGACCCCGACTACAACTCGCTTGCGCCGGACGCGGCGCTTTGCACATTGGCGGCAATTTGATGCTCCAACTTCTTGGTCGTGTTCCTCTCGCTGTCGTCGGCGAGCTTGGTGATTTTGCCCTTTTCACCGGGCAGTCGCTGCGCTCGGCCGTGGGCTCGCGGAAACTCGGCCGGCGCATTGTCCGCGCCCTCTATGAACAGGGGGTGCGCTGCCTGCCGGTCATCCTGATTGTCGGCCTGTTCACCGGGCTGGTGCTCGGTCTTCAGGGCTTCTATGTGCTCAGCCGCTACGGCTCCAATGGCGCGCTGGGCGAGCTGGTCTCCCTCACGCTGGTACGCGAGCTCGGACCGGTGCTGGCGGCCCTGATGCTGGTCGGCCAGGCCGGCTCCGCCCTCGCCGCCGAGCTGGGCATCCAGCGCAACAGCGAGCAGATCGCGGCGCTCGAGACCATGGGCGCCAGCCCGCACGCGTACCTCATCGCCCCCCGGCTCATCGCGGCCGTGCTCTCGTTTCCCATCCAGACCGCGTTTTTCTCGCTCATCGCCATCGAGGGCGGCTTCCTCTCCGGCTCGCTGCTGATGCCGCTGTCGGGCGGCGTGTATTGGGCGTCGGTCCACCGCGCGGTGGTGCCGGCCGATGTGAGCGAGTGTTTTCTCAAGGCCGTCGTCTTTGGCCTGCTCACGACCGCCATCTGCGCCCACAATGGCTACAACACCCACCGGCGCAGCCGCACCACCGGCGCGCGCGCGGTGAGCGCCTCGACCACCCGCGCGGTCGTGCTCTCCAGCATCGCCGTGCTCGCCGCCGACTACCTCATCACCTCGCTCCTCGTCCGCTCATGACCGCCGCCCTCCAGGCCCCCGCCGCTGAGCTCCTGCTCGATGTGCGCGGCATCCACAAAAGCTTCGGCGACCAAGCGGTGCTCGCCGGCGTGGACCTGGTGGTGCCCCGCGGCAGCGTCGTCACCGTCCTGGGCAAGAGCGGCACGGGCAAGTCCGTCTTCCTCAAGTGCCTCGCCGGCATTGTCACCCCCGACGCGGGCGAGATCCGGTTTGCCGGCTGTGTGCTCGACACCGGCACCCCGGCCGCGCGGGCGGAGTTCCGCCGCCGCTGCAGCTATCTGTTCCAGAGCAACGCCCTCTTCGACTCCCTCACCGCGCTGGAAAACGTCGCCCTCCCGCTGGAGCAGACCACCCAGGTGCCCAACGCCGAGATCCGTGCGCGGTGCCTGGAGGCGCTGCGTCAGCTCGAGCTGGAGCGGTTCAAGGACCGGCACCCCGGGGAACTCTCCGGTGGCATGCAGAAGCGCCTCGCGCTGGCCCGGGCCATCGTCACCCGGCCGGAACTGGTGCTGTTCGACGAGCCCACGGCCGGTCTCGACCCGCTGCGGCGCAACTCGGTTTTTGAGATGATCGCCAAATACCAGCGCCAGTTCGGTTTTACCGCAGTGCTCGTCACCCACGATGTGCCTGAGGCGCTGGCCGTCAGCGACCGGATCGCGCTCCTGGACAGCGGTCGGATCCGTTTCCAAGGAACGCCGGGGGAGTTTCAGTCGTCGGAGGATGCCGGCGTGCATGCCTTCCGGGACAGCGCGGCGGCGCTCCATGAGGCCATCGCCGCCGTGCGTCGCGGCGAGGCGCCGGCCGGGGAGGACTTTTTATGATCAAGCAACAAACCAAGCTGGAGCTCATGGTCGGGGTGTTCGTGCTCGCCGGGCTCCTCGCCGTCGGCTGGCTCGCGCTCGAAATCGGCCGGGGGGTGTTCATCGGCGGCGACTCCTACCCGGTGACCGCCGAGTTCGCCAACACCGGCAGCCTCAACCCCGGCAGCAGCGTCGTCATTGCCGGCGTCACCGTCGGCCGCGTGGAAAAGATCACCCTCAACCCGAAAAATTTTCGCGCCCTCGTGAGCCTCCGGATGGAAAAGACCGTGCAGCTCCCGACCGACTCGATCGCATCCGTCAAGACCGCCGGGCTGATCGGGGACAAATACATCGCGATTGCCCCCGGCGGTGACCCGGACATGATCAAGCCCGACGGCATCATCGCCGAAACCGAGTCCGATGTGGACATCGCCTCGCTCATCAGCCGCTTCGCCTTCGGCGCCGTGCAAACCCCGGCTCCGCCCGACAAAAAATGAAAACGCCCGCTCATTTCCTTTCCGGTTGGCAAGGTGCCCTCCGTGTCCGCCCTAGCCTTGCCTGCGGTCCAAAGCCTTGGCGACGGATCGGCGCAAGCGGAACCCCGCTGTTCGCCCTGGCGTGTTTCCTTCTGATCACCGCACCCGGCTCGTTCGCGGCCGACGCACCGGCCGTCCCGGCAGATCCCCAGGCCATGCTCCACCAGGCCGTGGATGAGGTGCTCGCCCTCGCCTATCCCACACCCCCTCCCGCCACCCCACCCGATCCCCTGGTCACGCGCCTGCGGCCGGTGCTGGAGAAGTATTTCAGCTTCGACCTCATCACGCGGAGCGCGGTCGGGCCGGGTTGGAACAGCTTCGCGCCCGCCGACCAGCAACGCACGACCGCGCTGTTCACCGACCTGGTCATCCGCACCTATTCCGACAAGTTCGAGCCGGGCGACCGGCCCAAAGTCACCTATGCGAAGCCGGTGGAGATTGACGCGGCCCGCCGCGAGCTCCCGACGACCATCACCTATGCCGGCAAAAACTACGCCGTCTCCTACCGCGTGCGGCAGCTCCCCGCGGGCTGGCGCATCTACGACGTGAACATCGAGGGGGTGAGCATGGTGGCCAACTACCGGGCCCAGTTCGACCCGTTGTTCCAAAAAGGCGGCGCCGCCGCCATCATTGCCGCGCTGCAGAAAAACCTTGCCGACTTCGCCGCCAAAAAATGACCACCTCCTCCAGCCGCCCCCTTTCCCGGGGACGCGGCGACCTCGCCACCCTCATTTTCACCCTGATTCTGGCCCTCACGCCGGTTGCGCGTGCGGCCGATGCGGCCGCCGCCCCGCCGCCGCCGGCCGCCCTGACGTTGACGACGGGGGACGAACCCGACGAGTTTGCGCTGCCAAAGATCTCTGACCCGCTGGAGCCGCTCAACCGCGCCGTATTCAAGTTCAACGACGGCCTCTATTCGCTCGTGCTGCGCCCGGTCGCGCACGGCTACGAGCGCGCCGTGCCGGAAGGCGCCCGCCACGGCCTCGCCAATTTCTTCGAGAACATAAAGTTTCCCGTCCGCCTCGTCGGCAATGTGCTGGCCGGCCGGCCCAAGCGCGCCGCGCAGGAGACGGGCAAGTTCCTGCTCGACTCCACCGTCGGCTTCGCCGGCCTCGTGCAGGTGTCCGCCTCCATGCCGGCGCTGGCCGACGTGCCTCCCTCCGGGGTGGGCACGGCGTTTGCCGCCTGGGGCATCAACACGGGCCCCTATCTGGTGCTGCCCTTTTACGGCCCCAACGACCTGCGCGACACTTTCGGCCTGGTGGGAGACTATTATCTCGTCCCGATGAACTGGAACGCGTTTCAGCAGATGCATGGTTACCGCTGGGAGTGGAGCACTGGACTGGAGTCGCTCGATGTGATCCAAGGCAGTCCTGAAACGCTCCGCCACTACGACGCCTTCCTCAAATCAGCCCTCGACCCCTATATCGCCGTCCGCAACGGCTTCCTGCAGTACCGGGAGAACGCGGTGAAGAAGTAGGGGAAGGCGGAGTGCTTGGTGCTTGGTTGGGGGGTGCATGAAATTTGAGGGGGATAACCGCTAATTTTCGCTGCTCTCCGCTAATCTCTGCATCCAAACTCGGATTACCACGGATTGCACGGATGGTGAAGGATGTCGGAAATAAGCTGTGGAGCTTGACCTGAACCCGAAGGCACAGCGTTCCCAGTCTGGATATTATCCGTGTCCATCCGTGTAATCCGTGGTTAAAATACTCTGGACTCAGTGTTCTGGGGTCCTCGATCCGCTGCTTCCGTGATCCGCCTGCATCCGCGTTTTTGCGGGGAAACTCCGCCCGCCGCACGAAGAACCAAGCACCAAGAACGAGGAACCAAGCTTCAGATTAGTGTTCAATAGTAAGTATTAGTGGTTCAAAACCCAGCCATGCGAATCAGCGGAGGAGGTGCGCGGGGGGTCCCGCTCTTGGTGCCAAAGGGCGATGTCGTCCGTCCAGCGACGGACGGGCTACGGCAGGCCGTGTTCTCATGCCTGGCGGCCCATGTCGCCGGCGCGCGCTTCGCGGACCTGTTTGCCGGGACGGGGGCCTATGGGTTGGAGGCGCTCAGCCGCGGCGCGGCCGGCGGCGAGTGGGTCGAGCAAAACGCCCGGGCCACCGCGTGCCTGCGCAAAAACCTCACCGGCGTCTGCAAAAGCCTCGGCCGCGACGAGCGCGACCTCGCGGTGCACACCATGGACGCACTCAGCTGGCAGCCCAGTCCGGGCGGCCTGCCGGATTTGGTTTTTATCGACCCGCCCTACGAGCTGAGCGAGGAGGCCGCCCCCAAACTCTTCGCGCGCCTGACCCTCGCATTGGCGACCAAGCCCGGCGCGCTGGTGGTGTTTGAGATTCCCGGCGAGATCACGCTCACCCCGCCGGACTGGGTCTGCCTGAAGCGCCTCGGCAAGGGTGCCCGCGCGCCGACGGCCGCGATTTTCCGACGGGTGGCGTCCGACCGGCAGGTGTCTGCTGGCGGGTGATTCCAGCGGTTTTTGAACCGGGACCGGGAACATTGCTGAAACCCGGCAAGGGGGCAGCAATGGTTTTGAAATGACCCAATGGTAGGGGCGGCTCTCCGAGCCGTCCGCGGACGCCACGGAGTGGCGTCCCTACCGGAAGCGGCAAAATGCGTCACCACCCGCAAGAGGAGATGATTGATTGACGTAGGCGATTTGGTCGTCGAGCGGGACAGATGAGGCTTGCCGCAGGGAGTGGTGGTCGCCTAAGCGTTGATCCGTCAAAACTTGCCCCTCTCCCCACGATGACTCCTGGCACGCGCAAAACCACCCTGTTGCTGGTAGCCTTGCTGTCGCTGGTGGTCGTGATCTGGCTCGACGTCCTGACCGGGCTTGAGGCCAGCGTGTTTATTCTTTATATTGTACCCGTGGTTTTCGCCACTTGGTTTCTCGGTCTGGGCTGCGGGCTGTGGTTGGGCCTGCTGGCGACGGTGGCCCATCGGTGGGCGGACTGGCCGGCCTCGGGCCCCGAGATCAAGCTTTGGGTCATTGGGGAACGGGGCCTGTCCACCTTTGTGCTGCTCGGGTTCATTGCCTTCAGCTTTCGCACCTTCAAACGTGGCCGGAAGATTGATCGCGAGCGGATTGAGCAACTGGAGTCGTTGCTGCGGATCTGCCCCGCCTGCAACCGGATCCACCGGCCCGACGGCCAGTGGCAAAGCCTGGAGGCCTGCATGGGCATGCAGCCTTTGCCACCCGGACGACGTCTCTGCCCGGAGTGTGTGGCGGCCCGATCACCCGAGGACGGGGGGCTATGAGGGAGGGAAGGAAAAGGATGCAGGATGAATGGGGCGGGGAGGGTTGGGCGTGCATCCACGGTCGTCTTGCGTTCGTATCCGCACGCCGTGCCGCATCCCGAGCAACATTTCCACTGGGTCCTTGAACTCCGCGCGCCGCCGGCCGCGCTCTGGCCGCTGGTGTCCAACACGGACCGCTTCAACCGGGACTGCGGCTACCCGGCGGTGACCGTCGTACCCGCCGCCGCCAACCCCGCGGGCAAGGTCACTAACGCGCGCCGCCTGCGGGCCACGGTGATGGGCGTGGTGATCGAGTGGGACGAACTCGCCTTTGAATGGCTCGCGCCCTTCCGCTACGGGGTGGAGCGCACCTACCACAGCGGCCCGGTCGCCCGGATGGTGATGACCTGCGCGCTCGACCCGCGCGCGGACGGGGGCACGACGCTCACCTATGACATGCGGCTGACGCCCGCGTCGCTTCTGGGCCGGCTGGCGCTGCCGTTTTCCATCGGCAAAAAAGCCCGCGCGACGACGGAGCAGGTGTATCGCAAATACGACCAGTTCGCGCTCGCCGGCCGGCGGGCCTCGCAGCTGGCACAGAAGCCGCGAATGGCTGCGGGGGCGGTCGACCGCCTCGCCACCGCCGCCCGGGCGCTGGCGGCGGAGGCCGGCCAACCCGCCCGACTGGTGGAAAAACTCACCGGCCACCTGGCCTTGGCGGACGACCTCGCCCTGACGCGCATCCGCCCCCATGCGCTGGCCGATGACTGGGGCACGCCCCGCCGCGACACGCTCCAGCTTTTTCTCCACGCCACCCGCGCCGGGCTGCTCGACTTCAGCTGGGATGTCATCTGCCCGCACTGCCGCGGCGCGCAGGCGCCGCAAGGCGCCTTGGCCGGCGTCACCGCGCTGGCGCACTGCGAGTCGTGCAATGTGGATTTCACCGCCAGCTTTGACCAGTCGGTCGAGCTCACCTTCACGCCCAACGCCGCCGTGCGCTCCATCCCCCGGGTGGATTACTGCGTCGGCGGCCCGCAGGTCACCCCGCACATTGTCGCGCAGCAAAGCCTGCCTCCGGGAGGGCGGCGGGTGCTGCCCCTCGCGTTGGAGGCGGGCCGCTACCGGGTGCGTGCGGCCGGGGTGGCGGCACAGCACATCTTCCGCGTCACACCCGGCGCCGCCGCCACGCTGCGGCTGGATCTGGGCGTCGGACATGCGACCGAGCCGGCGGTGGCACCCGATGGCGGGCTGGAGCTGGTCAATCCAGCCGGCGACGCCTGTCTCGCCATCGTGGAGCGGGTCGCCTGGAGTGACCAAGCCGTGACGGCCGCCGAGGTCACGTCGCTGCAACTCTTCCGCGATCTTTTTTCCCGCGAGGTGCTGCGGCCCGGCGCACAACTCAGCGTGGGCACGATGACGGTGGTGTTCACCGACCTGAAGAACTCCACCCAACTGTATCGCGAGATCGGCGACGCCCCAGCCTTTGGCCGCGTGCTCACGCACTTTGAGATTCTCAAGGCCGCGGTGGCGGCCGAGGACGGCGGCATTGTGAAGACGATGGGGGACGCGATCATGGCGGTGTTCCCCCGCCCGGTCGCGGCGCTCCGCGCGATGGCACGGGCCCAGCGCGGGCTGGCCAACCCGGCGGCTTTTACACTGCCGGCGGGGGTGACCGTGCCGCCCTCGTCGCTGCGGCCGCTCGCGCTCAAGGCCGGCATCCACTGCGGCCCGTGCCTCGCGATCAACCAGAACGACCGTCTCGATTATTTCGGCACGACGGTCAACCTGACGGCGCGGTTATGCGGACTGTGCACCGGGGCTGACCTGGTCCTGTCGGCCGCGGTCCGGGCCGATGCGGAGGTCGCCGCCCATCTGGCCGATCCGGCGGAGCGGCTCACCGTGGCACCAGAGCCGGCCCGGTTGAAGGGTTTTGGCGACGAGGCGTTTGAGGTGTGGCGGGTGGTGGAGAAAAGGCTGAAAGACGGAAGGGCTGAAGGCTGAAAGTCCGGAAGCGGAGAAGATGCTTCGCTTGATCCAGGGGCAGCCGAGGAATCCAACTCCGTTTCCGCCATCCGCGACCACCGCGAACTGCGGAGCCTCGCGAAGCGGGATCCGCGGGATCCGCGGGACAAATTCCGGCCTCTGAATTCAGCCCTTCAGCCTTTCAGCCCTTCAGCCTTTCAGCCCTTCAGCCTTACCTGGTCCCGGGCCAAAGCTCCCGCGCTCGGCCGCCTGCACAAAGCCCTCGGTCACACTCTTGAGCTCCTCCCAGCGCGCACGGATTTTCTCCGCCTCGGCTCGCGTGATCACGCTGTCGACCGACGAGGACGCGATGGTCGCCAGCATGTCGGCAAACTCATGCACGATGTCGTTGGTGACCGGCAGCAGCGGCTGCAGGCGCGGAAAATCCCTGGGGTTGCGGATGAAAAATCCGCCCGCCTGCACGCACACCCATTGGGCGAGGCGCACATCGCCCGTGGCCCGCACGAGCTGACCCGTGCGGTCGAGCGGGCTGCCGGTGCCGCTCCCACTCCCGTCTTCGGGCGGCTCGGCCCATTTGTAGATGAGCGAAAGCGACACCCCCATCTCGGTGGCGAGCTGCTTCGCGCTGGTTTTCCTCAGCAGGGCCTTCATCACCTCGTGCGATTGCATGGTGGCGGGAGCGTGGAAGAAAGCATGGACTTTGGCAAGACGCCCGGCTGGCGACTGGCAGCTTTAAAGGCAGGCGGGGTGCCCCCACCCCGCGTCAAATCGGTTGCAAGCAAACGCGGGGTACCGCCTGCGCCAATCCGTCGCCAAGGCTTTGGATCGCATGCAAGGCTATGGCGGACACGGAGGGCACCCCGTCTACAACTGATCATCGCATCGCAAATGGCTGGCAGTGGAAACGTCGGGCCGAATTCCAAGTGCTTTTGAGCCATAAAACTGCTTAAATGGTGGGCGTCACGGATGTCTGTTCCAACCCTGCCAGCCGTCCATCCGGAAAAAATCTTTCGGGCGGATGTGCCATTGACCGCACCGACAGGTGTGAGCAGGTGATGACCGACGATGCCGAACTGTTGCGCCGCCACGTCCATGAGCGGTCGGAAACGGCCTTCGCCGAGCTGGTGCCGCGCAAGGCTGGCCTGGTCTATTCCGCCGCCCTGCGGCAGGTCGGCGGGGACACCCTGCTCGCCCAGGACGTGAGCCAGAGTGTCTTGATTGATCCCGCCCGCAAGGCCAAGCAACTGACGGACCGGCCGGAGATCACCAGCTGGCTGCACACGAGCACGCGGTTTGCCGCCCGCAAGGCGGTCCGCGCCAAAGAGCGGCGGGGGGCGCCGCGTCACCCGTTTACTCCGCCGGGCCGGTCACGACCGCGCCGCCGGTCACCGTCACTTTTTCGAGGATGGCCCGCGTGATCTTGTCGGCGAGCTCGGGCTTGTCCTTGAGCGCCTGTTTGGCCGCGTCGCGGCCCTGGCCGACGAGCGCGCCCTCGTAGGCGATCCAGGCGCCTTTCTTTTCCAGAATCTTGTGCTCGATGCCGAGATCAATGAGCGAGCCGTTTTTCGAGATGCCCTCGTCATACATGATGTCGAACTCCACCTCGGTGAACGGCGGGGCGATCTTGTTCTTGACCACCTTGATCTTGGTGCGGTTGCCGATGACCTTGCCGTCGGGGGTCTTGATCTGGTCCTTGCGGCGGATGTCGATGCGGACGGAGGAGAAAAACTTCAGCGCGCGGCCGCCCGAGGTCGTCTCGGGGCTGCCGAACATCACGCCGATCTTTTCGCGGATCTGGTTGGTGAAAATGCACACGCAGTTGGTCTTGCTGACAACCGCGGTGAGACGGCGCATGGCCTGCGACATCAGGCGGGCCTGGCTGCCCATGGTCATGTCGCCCATCTGGCCGTCGAGCTCGGCCTTGGTGATCAGGGCCGCGACGGAGTCGAGCACGATGACGTCGATCGAGTTGGAGCGGATGAGCGTCTCCATGATGTTGAGGGCGTCCTCGCCGCTGTCGGGCTGGGAGACGAGGAGATCGTCGAGCTTCACCCCCACGACGCGGGCGTATTTGGGATCGAGCGCGTGCTCGACATCGATGAAGGCGGCGAGGCCGCCCTTTTTCTGCGCCTCGGCGATGACACTGAGACAGAAGGTGGTTTTGCCGGACGATTCCGGGCCGTAGATCTCGATGATGCGGCCCTTGGGCAGGCCCCCGACCCCGAGGGCGAGGTCGATGGCGAGCGAGCCGGTGGAGAGCGTCTCGACCTTCATCTTCTGGTTGCTGCCCAGGCGCATGATCGAGCCCTCGCCGAATTGCTTGGTGATGGCGGAAAGCGCGAGATCGATGTTCTTGTCGCGCGCGTGGACGGCGGGGGCGGGCGAGGAGGACTTGACGGTAACGGGGGCGGCTTTGGACATGGTGGGAGAGGAAGGTTGCGGACGGAAAAGGGTGAAGGCAGAGGGTGGAACCGCCGGACGCGCAGACGCAAGCTTGAGCTGCGGAAGAGGGAGAGAGGGGCGATGGCTTATTTCTTATTGGTTATTGCTCATCGGTCTATTTTCGGGCGGAGCCGCATCTTGGCCCCTTGGGGACCTCACTCTGTGGCGTCCACGGACGGCTCGGAGAGCCGCCCCTACCGGTTGCTGAAGTTCATGGGGTTGCGGCGAGGACGAGCGTCGCCGGAAGCTTGCCGGCGGCTTGCTCAAAGGAGACGAGGGTCTGGCCGGCGGAATGGGAGAGTCCGTGGATGAGACGATCCACCAAGCCGGGATTCGCGGTGGCGAGGCCCGGCAGGGCCAGGACGTCACGGGCGATCGGCGACACGGTGACACCGCTGTCCTGGGCGAACGAGGTCAGGATGGCGAGGGCATCGGTTTTCGAGACTTGATAGTGGCTTTGCAGCGCGAAATAGGCTTCAGCCAGGACGAGATCGCTGACAAAAAGGGCGCGGTCAGAGGCACGTTGCTCACGCAGGAACCGGGCGGCCACCCGGAATTGGTAAAGTGGTTGCGAAACCATGAGCCGGAGAACGAATGAGGTGTCGAGGCTGAAGCTTTCGCTGCTCATAGCGGTAGGGGAGCCGACGAAAACTTGGCGGCGGCCTCGTCCCCCCACCCTCGGGCAAGGTGTCGTTAATTCTCGGTAGTTAGCCAAACGAGTGAAATCTGCGCGGCCTCTGTTTCTGAGACCTTGGATTGTGGCACAGCGATTCGTCGAGCCATTGCCCGAGTGTCAGGCGTAGGCACTAATCGACTCGCGAATCAGATTCCTTGAAGCGAGCCGCGCGCGGTTGGCTATACCTGATGGGCACGGCCATTGGTCCGCACCCGCCGCTTTTTACCGGTAGCGAGCGGCGAATAAAACGAGCAGCATTACGGTCGCGACGACATAGAGGCCCGTGAGGGTCCCAACCGTGAGCCAAAATTGCTTAGGCGTGTCCTGCGCAGAGATAAACTGCCGGCTCGTGCGAAAACCGCCATCGCGGACCATCTGATAAACCAGCGTCAAAGCGCCCAGTGGCAGCGCCACTGCTAGGATAGCGCCGACGACGTTGGCGCCGCGATTGAAGAGAAGGATCGCCAGCGCTACGTTGACGAATCCCGACAAGAAAACAAAAGGGGCCGCTGCATTGAAGGGCACCTTCGGATCACGGGCACCAATTTGGGTTGAGGTAATTTCTGTGGTCATGGGGAAACTTTCTTCGCCGAACTTATGTATGCGAAGCGGCTCAACATTGAGCAATGGACACCCTAATGGCCTCCATGTCATGGCTCACGCCGGGCTTGAGTTGGGGCTCAACAAGAGCGAGCCAAGGATGGGCATCGCGCTCAGCTTGAGTGAGTTCATCGGGTGCAGGTTGAGCAGCAGGCCGTGGCGAGGTGGCCAGCCAGCTCTGAAAAAGCTGCACGGCAACCGCGCGCACCGGACGACCCTCCATGGCGCTACGGGCCTTGACCCGACGGTAAAGCTCGTCAGGAATATCCAAGGTGGCTTTCATGCAATACAAGCCGCTGTATTTATGGGTGTAGTCAAGTTGATTCCAATGAATCCGTGTCGATCCGTCCAATCCGTGGTTAAAAAAATTCACCCCATCCGTTCCTGATTTCCTGATTTCCCCATTCAATTCCGAATCTAAAGTTCAAGGCACCTCATCCGCCCTGCGCGGCGGCGGCGGCCTCGAGGATGGGCAACGGGGCGCTCTCGGCCACGGCGACCTCCTCGTCGGTCAGGCGGAAGATGAGGATCGAGTGACCGATCACAGCGACGGGGCGCCGGAGATGCAGAAAAAAGCACAGTCGGGCGAACCGCATTTGCTCCAAGTTGACCAGGCGGGAGTTGAACTCAGCCGCCGGGAGCGCCGAACCGTCGGTGTCGTTGGGCGGCGTGCCCGGGGGCAGGCCGTTCAGGTGGTGCACCCATGCGGTCAGGCGCTGGAATTCGCCTTCGTAGGCCTCCGACCACGGGCCGCGGACGCTGGTATAGGCGCGGTGCAGCATCGTCGCGCTCAGGCAATACACCCCGCCGGTCATCACCGGCAGGGCCGGCCGCGGGCGCAGATCAACGTCGGCCACCCGGGTGGCGGTGATGCCCTCGAACCGCGGGTCGCCCGCACCGAAGTAGGAGAGAAACGTCCGCTCGCCACGCGCGTGCGTGTCGAGCCACTGCTTGAGGCCGGGCAGGTCCTGCCCCCAGTCGAGCGTGCTGTCGATGAACAGGCGGTGCGTCGTGTCGGGGTCGCCGGCGAGCTCGTTGAAGGAGGCCAGATAATACGGCCGCGCATGCAGCGACTCCGCCACGTGCCACGCGAGCAGCAGCGCCACCACGACCGCAAAGCCCCGCGACCGCACGCGCGACGCGGCCCAGCCCGTGATGCCGAGCAGGATGTAGAGCACCGGGTAGGTCGGCAGCAGGTGCCGGTGGCCGATGTTGAGGTGGCTGGTGACCGCGAACGCCCAGTAGACCCCTGACAACGTGAGCAACGGCAGCAGCCGCCAGGCCAGCCGCCCACGCGGGCCGCGCGGCGCCCACAGCGGCGCCAGCGCCGCCAGCAGCAGCAGGCCGAGCGCCGGCAGGGTGGTCTTGAGCAGGAAGGCGGTGGGAAAAAACTCCGGCCAGCCGGTCAGCCGGTATTCACCGGCAAAATACGCCAGGCGGTACCGGCTGCCGCGATCCACGTTGGCCAGCCCGTAGAGCCAGGCCTCGGGCAGCAGCTGGCGCGCCCTCGCCCAGACCACAAAGGTCTCCACGACGCCGGGGTCGAGGCGCGCCACGTCCGACGACGGCAGCCGGTCCGCCTGGTCAAACGCGAGCCCGCCCGGCCTGGTCAGCAGCACGTCGTCCCACGGCTGGAGAAACTGAACCCCCGGCGGCAGGCCGGGTCCCTGGGCGGCGTAGCGGAAGCCGTAGGCGGCCCAGATGACGGCCACCGCCAGCGCCCCCGCCGCGAGGCCGCCACCCACCAGCGCCCCGGCCCGACGCCACCCGCGCAGGCGCCAGCGCCGGACGCCCAGCGCGGCCGGCAGCGGCGCGCGACGCAGCAGCCGCGCCACCGCCAGCATCACCGCGACCGGCGCAAACAGCACGCAGGAGAACTTGGCCACGGCCAGCAGCCCCAGCGCGCCGCCGGCCGCCAGCACGCGGCCGAGGGTCACCCGATGGCACAGCCGCCACCAGGTCAGGAGCGCGAGCAGGAAGCCGAGCGCCCCCGCCATGTCCGAGGTGGCGAGCCCGGCGTGCGCCAGCATCACCGGGCAGAAGACCGCCAGGACCAGCGACACCAGGCCGCCC
>CAIYUN010000062.1 GCA_903929355.1 uncultured Opitutaceae bacterium | reverse complement strand
GGGCATCTCCCGGCCGCATCCTGACCCACCGCCTAACCTTGGCTCCCGCCCGCCCCTTGCTCGCTATTTCCAAATTGGAAAGAAAAATGCCGCGCCGGAGCTTCAGCGAAGGCGGGCATCTCCCGGCCGCATCCTGACCCACCGCCTAACCTTGGCTCCCGCCCGCCCCTTGCTCGCTATTTCCAAATTGGAAAGAAAAATGCCGCGCCGGAGCTTCAGCGAAGGCGGGCATCCCGACCCACCGCCTAACCCTGGCTCCCGCCCGCCCCTTGCTCGCTATCTCCAAATTGGAAAGAAAAATGCCCGCATCGGCTCGTCCGCCATAGCTCAGCGAAGGCGGAAGCTTCAACGAAGGCGGGTCGCAGAAAACACCCCCTTCCTACCACCAGCCCGCGGTTTTTGATTTTCGGGTTAAAAATCGGCTGGCACCCCCACGGCGCGCCCGGCGGTCGCGCCCTACCTTCCGAAATCTCCAGATAGTCTAATTCTTAAGGGACGTTGTTATCAGATCACCGGAGGCAAAGCTGCGCCAGTTGAGGCAGGCACAGCTGCCGCAGGAACCGACACCGGCGTCGGCGCCGCTTCAATCCTGACCGGCTCGGCAACTGAAACGGACCGCCTCATGGCGGGGACGGCGGACTTCATTTTCGCTGTCGCGGCAACCGGCACGGCCTTGGCCGGAAGCGTGGTCGGTTTGGTGTGGGCGACCTTGGGGAGCTTGGGCTTGGCGCTCAATTTCCGCTTGGCCGCCCTTTTGGCCGCAGCGGTTCGGGCCGCTTTGGCGGCGGCGGACTCGAGGGCCTTTTTGAGGGCCTTGGCTTCTTTGCGCGCCTCCTTGGCCGTCTTCCGCGCCTGTTTGAAAATCTTGCGCGTGCGTTTCAAATCGTGCTTGGCCGAGTCGGCCAGTTTGCGGGCGGCTTCAGCGTGTTTCTTGGCGTCGGCGGCTTTCAGGGCAAGTTCACGTCTGGCTTTGGCTTGGCTGGGGGCTTTGGCTTTCATGGGTCTGATGGGTTCGGAGTGGCCGTATTTTGGAGTTCCGGGTGAAGAACCGTCCGGATAAACCTGACTGTGTCACAATGAGGTTACAATCGTGCGCCGGCTGCGCGGCAAGTGTTCTATTGTTACATTTTCGAGGAGGCCGGGCCCAATGGATTTTCCCGTATCATTCGGGCTGAACCCGGTTTGGAGGCGGTTGCGCCGCCGGCAGGGGGGGCGCCAGATTTTGCTCGACTCCCCAAGGTCCGGCAATGGAGCCTTCCCGGCCCACCTCAAGCCCTCAACCCCATGGATTGGTATTACTCCCAGAATGGCACCCGCTGCGGACCCGTGAAGGAATCCGAATTGCCCGGTTTGCTCGCCGCCGGCACGATCAAGGCGGAAACCTTGGTTTGGAACGAGACCCTCAAGGACTGGCAGCCCGCCAAAGACGTGCCCGCACTCATTCAGGTCACGGGGTCACCCGCCAGCGACCTCAGGAAGTGTATTGTCACCGGCAGGGAATTCCCCGTCGCCCAAATGATCCAAACCGATCAGGGCTGGGTTTCCTTTGAGGGCAAGGACACCTATTACCAGTGTTTGCGCGAAGGGATCGCGCTACCCACCCCGGCGGGCCAGTTCAACGCCAGGGCCGACGGCAAACGAGTGGTCGTGCCGCTGAAGGACCCCACCCTCCCACTGCGGTGCGTCAAGACCAACCAACCGGCGGAACCCGGCACCAAGGAGAGAAAACTGTATTGGTCCTCCCCCTGGATCTGGCTCACCATCGTCATCAGCCTCCTGGTGGTGCTGATTCTGGTTTTAGTCACCCGGAAAAAGCTCCTCATCAAAATCCCCTTGAGCGCGGCCGGCCGCCATCAACTGCGCCAGCATCAGCTCAAAGCCGCCGGGCTCTTCGCGCTGGGATTTTTGGTGATATTCACCGGTGCCTTCATCACCTCCTCCGGGGCCATGATCGGCGGCATCGTGGTGGGAGCGGTCATGCTCATCGCCTCCCTGATTTACGCGACGACCAAGGGCACGGCCTTGCGCATGGTGAAGGTTCGTGATGGCGAGGCCTGGTTGGCCGGCGCCGGTCCTGAATTCATCGCGAGCCTGCCCGTCTATCGCTGAGCCCCCCGCACCCGCGGCCGGCCCCCATCGCCTATCCCTTTTGCAGGATATGGTAATTCGCCATGGAAATACCGCTCAGCATCGCACCGACAATGCCGAGGAAACCCTGGTCGGTGCCACAAAGATAGACGTTGGCCAGAGCGGTGCGGCCCTGGCGGTTTTTCACCGGCGAGCCATAGATCGCGCCGCCGAGGTGGCCGGTGAACTTGGTGATCGTCCGGGGGGTGAACATGTCGGTCCCGATCATCGCACGGGCCAAGGTGTCGGGTGCGGGCGGCGGAGGCAGGAAACGATGCGCGCTGCGCTGGATGGCGGCATACCACCGTGCCTTGTCGGCGCGATAGGTGGCCTCGGGCAGGTCGGCCCAGCGGTCATAACGGGCCAGGCAGGTGCAACGAAAGATCCCCTCCGGCAACTCCCGGCCGGGGCCAAAATCGAAATTGTTCGGAATGCAGATGACGCCGCTGCGCACGTCCACCTGGTCCTCGCTGCGGGCGTAATGGAGGCGGTGGGAGTCGTTGAAAAAAATGATGGTGTCCTCCCCCCACCCCAGTGCCGCAGGCTGGCGGTCGAGTACGGTGATGGTCTCGACGAAGCTCAGCACCCCGATCGGGAATGCGGAATGCGGAATGCGGAGTGCGGAGTTCAGACTTGAAGATTGAATGTCAGATGCTGGAGGTTGGACGCTGGGGGCCATGAGCCTTTCGGTTTCAGGGGCGCCGATGCTGCTGATGATGTGGTCGGCGGTGATCTCACCACCGTCGTCGAGCACGAGGGCGGTCGCGCGGCCCTCGCGGGCGACAATGGACCTCACCCCGCACTTCATCCGGCGTTCGCCACCGGCGGCACGGTATTTTTCGAGCAACACCCGGATGATCACGCGGACGCCATCGTACGGCCGCGCAAAACCTTCCAGGTAGAGCGCCTTAAACATGATGACAAACTGGCCGAAATCCATGTCGTGCTCGGTGGCGCTGCCATAATACATGACCGGGCAGAAGAGCATGTCCTCCAACAGCGGATCGGCGATGTGGCGGCGCACGATGGTGCGGGCGGATTCGGCCGGCGCGTCCAAGGAGACGTCGTCGTGCGCCCGTACGACGGCAACCAACCGGCGGAAACCGTCAATCTGGGCGGGGAAGTTTTGGGCAACCTCGGCCTCCAGCATGGTGAAGTCGTTGGTGAAGCAGAGCGAGGTTTCGCCCCGGGGGCCGAAGGCCACCCGGGACTGCTTCTGCTCGCAGAGGGCAAACTCATCGCGGTCAATGCGGAGCTGGCGCAGCAGCTTGCCGAGCGGGGTGCCCTTCACGCCGGGACGGACGAAGTTGGTCATCGCATGCAGGCCGACATCGTAGCGCCGGCCAGCCAGGCTGTAAAAACTGTTGAGCCCTCCCGGGGCGTTGTGCCGCTCGAAGATGCAGACCTTTTTCCCAAAATGCGCCAGCCGGATGCCGGCGGCGAGGCCGGACATGCCCGCGCCAATGATGGCAACGTCGTAGTGGGTGGCGGAGTTCATGCAGGCGGGATGGAATCAAACGTTCAACGTTGAACATTCAACGTCCAACGTTCACGGGGCCTCCGGCGCGGTCCAGGCGAGACCCTGGCATCCAATCGCGACTGGCTGGTCGCGTGCCCGAGACCTACTTCCCGAGGGCGATGAACTTGGGGGTGAGATATTCGGCGCTGCTGTCGAGGCTGGCGAGCTGCTGGTAGTCGGCCTCCGGCACCTCGATGCCATGGCGCTTGCGCAGCTCCATCACGATGTCGAGGAAGTCCATGCTGTCGAGCTGGAGCTGGTCGCGCAGGCGCACGTCGGGCTTGACGTTGGTCAGGTCCTCGTCGGGCGCGATGTCGGCGATGATGTCGAGCACCACTTGCTTGCATTCGTCTTTGGTCATTTGGGAGAGTTCGGGACAGTCAGGGGACAAACCGCCGGACAATCAACGTGGAATTTATGCCCAGCATCCCGAAGGAGTTGTTGAGGATGGTGTCCACCCGGGCCAGCTGGCGGGGCTGGTTGAGCACCAGGCCCGGCAGGGCGCACTGTGGGTCGAGGTGGTCCACATTGATCGTGGGGTGGACCGTGAGGTCGTCGAATGACGGCAGGTTCCCCGCCAGTTCGAGCGCGCCAGCCGCGCCCATGCAGTGGCCGATGAAGCTCTTGGTGTTGTTGATGGCGGTGTCGGGGCAGCCCTCGCCAAAGACGGCCCGGATCGCCTCACACTCCTGGATGTCGCCCAACGGGGTGGCGGTGGCATGGGTGTTGACGATGTGGATGTCGCGGGCGGACAGGTGCGCGCGGGTCAGGGCCGAGCGGATGCACTCGGCCTGCCGGGCGGGGTTGGGGAGGACGTAGTCGCTGGCATCGCTGTTGACGTGCCAGCCGGCGATCTCCGCATAGATTTTCGCCCCCCGCCGTTGCGCGTCCTCGAGACGTTCCACGGTGTAAAGGCACCCGCCTTCGGAGATGACAATGCCATTGCGCGCAAGGTCAAAGGGTCGCGAGGCCTTGGCGGGGTCGTCGTGGGTGGCGAGCGCGTTTTGTGACTTGAAGCCGGCAAAGATGCCAAAGGTGTGGATGCTCTCGCTCACCCCGCCGCAAATCGCGAAGTCCACCTCGCCGAGACGGAGCATTTGCGCCGCATGAATGAGGCCCATGTTGCCGGCGGCGCAGGCCGCGCCGATGGTGTAGGCGGGGCCGGTGACCCCCAGATTGAGCGAGGCCTCCCCGGCCGGGTTGTTGGCGACGGTGCGGGGATTGTGGTAATGCGACCAGAACTTGGTGTCGTAGCCGAACTTGGAGATGTTGTAGATCTCATTCTCCGTCTCAACATTGCCATGCTCGGTGATGCCGACATAGATGCCCACGCGGTCTTTCGGGACCGCCTCCCAGGCCACGCCGCTGTCGGCCAGCGCCTCGCGGGCGCAATAAATCGAGATGCTGCCAGCCCGGGTGCCAACGCGGACCTCCTTTTTTTTCTGGTGGCGCAACGCGTCGTAGCGGCAGATCCCCGCGAGCTGCGGTCCCATGTAGCGGATTTCCATGCGGCCAATCCCCGCGACCCCCGTGAGCAGGTTGCGCCGGAACTCGGCCAGCGAGTCGCCGTTGGGCGCGGTGAGGCCGACGCCGGTGATCACGATGCGGGCGGACGAGGAGGGCATGGAAGCAGAAATCACTGGCCAACCGACCGCCAAAAGCAATACAACGCTGGGATGAACGTTCTTGTTGTTGGGGGCGCCGGTTACATCGGCAGCCATTGCGTCCGCGAGCTCACCGCCACCGGGCACCGTCCCGTGGTGGTGGACAATCTGGTTTTTGGACACCGGGCCGCGGTGGCGGAGGACGTGCCCTTTTACAGCGTCAACCTCGGCAATGAGAGTGAGATCGGGAAAATCCTCCGCAAGGAAAAGATCGAGCTGGTGATGCACTTCGCGGCCTACGCCTACGTCGGCGAAAGCGTGACCGATCCGCTCAAGTATTACTTCAACAATCTCGCCTCCACGCTGCACCTGTTGCGCTGCATGATCGGGTCCGGGGTGAAAAAATTTGTCTTCTCCTCGACCTGCGCGACCTACGGCATCCCGGCCCGGATGCCCATCACCGAAGACCTGCCGCAGGCGCCGATCAACCCCTATGGTCAGACCAAGCTCGACGTGGAGAACGCGCTCAAGGCCTTTGCCCACGCCTATGGTTTGAGTTTTGCGGCCTTCCGCTACTTTAATGCCGCCGGGGCTGCCGAGGATGGCACCATCGGTGAGGATCATGACCCCGAGACGCACCTGATCCCGCTCGCCATCGCGGCCGCCACCGGCCGGCGGCCGGAGTTGGCGGTATTTGGCAACGATTACCCCACCCCAGACGGCACCTGTCTGCGCGACTACGTCCATGTGGACGACCTCAGCCGGGCGCACATCGCGGTGTTCGACAAGCTGGCCGCGCCCGGCGCCGGGCTGTTTTACAACCTGGGCACCGGCACGCCCACCTCGGTACTGGAAGTCCTCCGCGCGATCGAAACGGTGACCGGAAAAAAGGTGCCGCACACCATCGCGCCGCGCCGTGCGGGCGACCCACCGGCACTTTACGCCGACCCGGCAAAGGCCCGGCACGAGCTGGGCTGGAGCATCAAATACCCCGGCATCGAGGCCATCGTGGCGACCGCTTGGAAATGGCACGAGGCGCATCCGGACGGGTTTGGAAAGTAGGCCGGGATTTTTTAACCACTAATGGACGCTAATTAACGCTAATGGTCGGAGGCCGGAGATAAGCGCAAAGGCGCGAAGGGGCAAAGACGCTGGTCAATCCATTGGCTTGAGTTGGAGCCGACCGAGCGGTGGGATCCCGCTTACTCGCTTTTTCCCGCCTTCGAAAACCACTTCAGGGCGATGCAGACCAGCCACGGCACGTTGATGAAATAAATCACGAGCAACCACTCGTGGGCCAAAAAGCCCAGATCCATGACCTCCCGCGCCAACACGTGCATGGCGAGGAGGGCGAGTCCGACCCCCAGGGACGCGCGTCGTCCGGTCAGCGCCAGAAACGCTCCCAGTTCCAGCAGCAGCCCCGGGGTGAAGGCCAGGCGGGTCAGATTCGGGTGCTCCGCGATCAGCCGGGGGAGCGCCGCCGACCATGCCGGTTCGGGCACCAGCGTGTCGTAGAACACATTGGCGTGGCTCTTTACGAGCTGGAGAGAAATATTGGGGAGTTGTGCCACCCACTGGCCGTCCGAGGCAATGAGCTTGGTCAAGCCGGAGGTCACATACCCGGCCGCGAGCATGAGCTTGGCCGCTTGCGTGGCCCGACGATGAACATCAATCGGGGGCAGTAATCCGCATTTCGCAATCCGCAATCCGCATTGCTTCAGTTCCACCGCATAGGCCAGCCATTGGGCGATGGCGACCAGGCAGAGGATTTGGAGATGATGGCCGATGGCACCCTGAGAGTTTTCCAAAGCGCCAACCCCGGTCAGAAGTGCCGCCATGAAACCAAGGGAGAGCAAAGGGACAACGCCGAGGGCGAAAAGCACCAGCGCGACCGGTGCGAGGTGGCGAAAAGTGGCGAAAATCGCCGGATCGCCAAGAAAGGTCAGGTTGACGAAATGCGCGAGACCGTTCGGCAAGGGCTGGGTGGTGAACGGCAGCGTTTCGGGCAGCATCCGCCACATCAGCCACGCGCAAATTGCGCGCATGAACAGCATTTCCCACGGGGCGTGGTCAACGGTCGTTTCGCGGAGATTTTGCCACCGGCGCCACATGTTACTTTTCAGCCAGCAGCTCCTCGGTCTGCGCAAAACCGCCCGTCAGCGCCCGCCGCACCTCGACCCGCACCAGCCGCACCGGTCCGGCCGGCACGGCCGCATGCGCCGCCAGCCCGGTCGTGCGCAGGTACGTGATCAGTTCCTCGCCTGCCTGGAGCCGCTCAGCCGGCGTGGCAGTGGTCTCATCGGCACCGCGGGGCGCGACCAGGGCGTTGAGACGCGCCCGGAACATTTTCTTCACGTTGGCGGTGGAGGTGCCGAACACCATGGCACAGGCCAGGGGTTGACCGGTGGCGTCAGCGACGTAATAATAATCAGCTGTCGGGCCAAAGGTTGCATACATCGGCAGCCGGGTGAGCGGAAACTGCTCCCCCGCCACCAGCAGCACCACCACCAGTACGCCCAGGCGGGCGAACGGCAGGCGTTTCCAGATGGGGTCGGACGGCATCGACGGGCCAGTCAATGGGCTGTTGGCGGGCTGGCAACGCCCGTTTGTCCCAATCCCCAGATTCAGCCGTTCGTCACAGAGCAGTCCACAGAGAAGAAGACCGAGTTCACAGAGGAACACATCGGACGGACCAGATTCTGGTGCCCCCCACCGTGGGGGGCAACCTCACACCCTAAACTGATTGGCAAATATTTTTCTCCGTGAACTCTGTATCTGTCCTCTGTGCTCAGTGTCACCTTGCTGAGGTTTTCTAATACACTGAATAGAGTCCGCGCAAACGCGAGGGTCCGAGCTTCTCCACCACCTCGTGCGCGAGCAGCGCGCGGATGCGCGCCTGCCCGGCCGGGTCGTAAATGAAAACCTCCCAACCCTCCTCCTGCACCACCTCCGCCGGCGGACCAAACCGACCTCGGATGGCGTCGCGGTCGAGCCCGGTCGTCAGGATGAAATCGCAGACCGGCCAGCGCAGGGTGCCGTCCGGTCCGGGTGGGGCAAAATACCAAAAGGCGTTGTTGCACCAGAAATAGGGGTGCCCGTCCGGCAGCAGGGCGTTGACCCGATGGGAGTCGTCCAGCCCATCGAGCAAATTGGCCTGCCAATACCCGGCCAACCCTTGGTGCAGATGGTGCCGCTCCACGATGCCCGCCAGACCGCGCGAGGCCGGCGTCGGCTGAATTCTCCAAGCCGCCGGATCGAGGGTCACCGCAAATCCGCCGGCCGCGACCGTCAGCAGCGCCGCCACCGCCCACGCCACGGGGGCCGGGAACATCCGGCTGGTGGCGCGACCGCGCGCGACCGTGACGGCCACCACCACGACGGGCAGCACCAGCCCATTGAACAGGTAGCGCACGTTTGAGGCGTCTTTCCAAAATCCCGTCACCACCAGCATCGCCAGTATGCCGGCCGCGCTGGTCAGGACCAAATAATGCAGCGCCAGCATCCGTGGGTTTGAGATCCGGCGTCGCCACCGGACGGCCCACGCGAGCAGCAGCAACCACCCGGCCAAGCCTACGCCCCAGCCCCACACCTGCGGGACAAGGTCCACCCGCACGTCCCGCAAAATCTTTTCCGTCTCCTGCCAGAGCGCGGAAGGGCTGGGGGTCTGGCGAAACCCCAGCCGGTAATAGTAGCCCAGATGGCCCAGTTCCAGTCCGAGGCGCACGAACATCGCGCCGGCCAGGGTGCCGGAGCCCAGCAGCACAAACCGACGGGTCACCCCGGAACGTGCGGCACCGTTGCGCTCCAAGCAGCCGATTGCCACTGCCAGCGGCACCACAAACTGGACCAAAAGCAGCGCGTTGGCCGTCAGACCCAGCCAGAGCAGCAGACCGGCCGCGAGCCAGGGGAGCTGGCCGGGTGAAGGGCGTGCCAAGATTCGGCCGACCAAGGCCACCAGCACCAGCCCGTTGAGCAGGGTTCCGCCATGATAACCCGGCAGCGCCATTGACCAAAGCACGGAGGAATGCCGGGGCAAAAACTGGAGCAACAACATGCCATTTACCGCCATGAGCCCGGCCAGCCGCGCGGCCAGTGGAGGGCAATCCGCCCACCACCGTGCGACCGCCGCGATCGCCATGGCCAGGGCCAAAAAATAGATCACCGCATAGACGGAAAAGCTGAAGCCGCCCGGTCCGGTCAAGGCCAGCACGGGAATGTAGATCAGATAGTCGGGAAAGAAGAACGTCGCCCCGCCAAAGCTCCAGCCGTTGAGGGGATACCGACCGCCCAGCACATCCTGCGCGAACAGGTGGGGATAAAGTACATCACTCGACAACGAGTGGTTCAACGCCACCGCGGCGAGCCGCAGTGCTAGCACCAGTAGGAGCGTGAATCCGGTGGCCACGACCGCCCGGCCGGCCAAGGACGGGCCGGTGGCGGGCGGGGCAGATTTGGTGGACGCGGTCAAAGCGCGGGACTGGACCCCAAACCGCAGATGAGCGCGAAACAAAACGACGGGAGACGTTCATTGCACCGCTGATTTATGAAGGAAAAGGGACCGTTTTACAGGAGGGAACCGAGGAAACAGAGAGACGGAATTTTAGCGCGAAGGCGCGAAGGACAGACCAAGGGTTTGAATCTGGAAATCAGTAACTCATGAACGGACGGGGGGAGTTTTACAGCGGTCCGAGCCCAAACCACGCGACCCTCCTTCGCCAAGGCTTTGGAGGGCAGGCCAAGCGTCAAGAACTCAGCGCCAAACCCGTTCACCCCCTCAACCTTTCAACCCTTCAACTTTCAGCCCCTCAGCCTTTATTCATCACGGCCGCCACATTCCGGCGGTTTGGAGCCAGCGGGCGACCACCTCCCAGCCCTTGCCGCCGCTGGTGAGCATCTCCCACCAGCTCACCGGAGGGTCGCGGGGGATGGCCATGGTGTAGAACAACGCCATGATGTAAAAATTCCAGGCCGCACCCGCCAGGAAGACGGCGCACAAGGCCTCGCGCCACGCCGGCCGGGCCCGCACCCACAGCCAGGCCAGGCCGCCCATGAAAAACAGGCACGCCCCCTCAAACGCCCGAGAGCCGAACGAGCTGGCAAACCACCAGCACCACCACGACGCGTTGACATAAACCGTGGCCAACACCGCCGCCAGGCCCGCGGCAAGCAGGCCGCGACCCCGTTCGCGCCACGCCAACCAACCGAACCCGGCGGCGCCCACCAGCAGCAGCGGATGCCAGTAAAAGAGCCCATGCCGCTCGGAAAACAGGACAGGTAGAATCTGCGGATCCGACCAGTTGAAGGTCTCGCCGGCCGCGCCATAGGGCGACAGGAGCCAAGTGCCGTAGACGACATGCCAGGCGAACAATTGCAGAAACACCAGCGGCCCGGCGCCCAGGACGAGCATCCCCGCCCGGACCGATGTCCGCCCCCACCCCGCGTCCCGAGCCCCGCGCAACCAAACCCAGGCCGGAACCACGGCAAACACCGCCAGTTGAAAGCGCAGGATCACCGCCAGCCCCAGGCCGGCGCCGGCCAGCCACCAAGGGGCCAGCCGATCACGCTGATCCTGCGCCCGCATGAGACTCCAGCACATCAGGGTGACGGCGAAAAACGCCGCGCTGTGGCTCAGGCTCAGCTTGATGGTCTGGTAAAAGGGCAGCGGACTGGCGGCCCACAGCAGCACCACCCCCAGCAAGGCGGCCTCGCGGTCCCCACACCATCGGGTGACGACGCGCCAGGCCAGCACCAGCGAGGCCAGCGCCAGCAGAAAATGCCAGGTGTAGATGAATATCTGGTAAACCGGATTGTAGCCGTCGCGCTCCAGGGTCCAGACGCCCAGACCCCGCCCGGTGGCGACGACGCCGTCGGCCAGCAGATACGGCGGCACGGATAGGACGGACCAGCCGATGCCATATTTGTTGGCCTGGCGCCCCGTGGGCGTGGGTGGATCCTTCAGGATCAACTGCCGGAAATCGTCCGGCATCGTGTTGCATTCGAGGATGTCGCGGCGGAAGTCCCAGTCCCCGTGCACCATGGCGGAGCGCAGCCAGAAATAATAAAAACTGCTGTCCGTGCCCCGGAGCGCGCTGCGCCAGGGCATCTCGGCGAACTGCGAGCCAAACGCCAGCAAAGTCGCACAGGCGACGGCCAGCAGGCCGCGGCGGCGCGAGGCCGTGAGGCCACGCCAGGTCGCGGCCAGTTCCTGCCACCACGGGTCGGGCCGGGCCGGTTGCTCAGCGGATGAATTGTCCATCGCGCATGGGCCGCACCTCGTCACAACGCGCGGCAATCTCGGGGTTGTGCGTGACGAGCACCACGGCCTGTCCGTTCTGCCGGGCGAGATCGGTGAGCAGGCCGAAGACCAGCTCGGAGTTGGCCGCGTCCAGGTTGCCGGTGGGCTCGTCGGCGAGGATGACGGTCGGTTCGTTGGCCAGCGCGCGCGCCACCGCCACGCGCTGCTGCTCGCCGCCGGAAAGGTGCGCGGCGGCGCGCCCGGTCTTGCCGACCAGGCCGACCGCGGCCAGCAGGCTGGCCGCGCGGTCCGCCATCGCGGCGGGGTCTAACCGGCCGAGCTTGCGCATGGGCAGCATCACGTTCTCCAGCGCGGTGAACTCCAGCAGCAGAAAATGAAACTGGAACACGAAGCCCACATGCCGGCAGCGGGCGGCGGTCCGAAGCCCGTCGTCGGCCCCGGACATGAGCTCGCCCGCGATCCAGATCCGGCCGTCATCGGGCCGGTCCAGCAGGCCAAGCTGGTAAAGCAGCGTGGACTTGCCGCAGCCGGACGGGCCGACAATCGCATAAACCCGGCCCCGTTCGGCGGTGAAATCCACCCCGCGCAGCACATGCACGCGCCCCTCATCCGCCCCGAGGTAACGGTGGAGTTGGTCGCAGCGGAGCGCGGGTTGGTCGGAAACCGGGGGCATGGCGGCGGGCTATTGCGCGGTCCCGCGCACGATGTCGCCCGGCTCCAGCCGGGCGGCGCGGCGGGCCGGGACGAGGCTGGCGATCACCACGACGACGGAGGCCGTCACGACCGCCTCCACATAGTGCCAGACCGACCAGGACACGACAAAGGAGTCGGTCGAGAAAATCCCCCGGATGCGGATCGGCAGCCGCGACACGCCCCACGTCCCGGCCGCGCCGAGGAGGCACCCCAGCACGGCGCCCAACACCAGCACGAGCAGGCCCTGCCAGAGGAAGATCCGCGCGATGTCGTGCCGGGTGTAACCCATCGAGCGCAGGATCGCGATGTCCTTGGTTTTCTCCATGACCAAAAGCGCCAGCGTGTTGAAGATTCCCAGCCCGGCCACGAGGATGATGGTGGACACGGTGATGGCGGACGAAACTCGCAGCGCCCGGAATACCTCCAGCCATGATTTCTCCCGCTGCTGCCAGGAGGAGACGGTGTGCTGGATCACCGTCTGGATGCGCCGGGCGTCCTCCGGCGCGCGGTCGGGGTCGAAGAGGCTGACCTGGATGTAGCTGGCCGCGCCGGGCCGCTGCAGGAGCGACCGGGCCTCGTCCAGATGCAGGTAAACCCGCTCCTTGTCGATGTCGCGGATGCCGGTCTCGTAAATAGCGGAAATCCGGTAGCGCCGCGTCTGGTCGCCGGCCTCGATGGTGAAAGTGTCGCCCACGCCCAGGTGCAACCACTCCGCCAGCGTGCTGCCGAGGAGCGCGCCATTGGGGGCGCGCCGGTAGTCCGCCAGGTCGCCGCGGATGATCTGCCGGCCGAGGTCCGAAACGGCGAGCTGATCGTCGAGGTTGACACCGTAGATTCGCGCCGGCGCGGCAAAGGCGCTGCTGACGATGTCCACCTCCGACTGGAGGACGAGCGCGACGCCGGAGACGTTGTCAAACTGCCGCACGGCGGCCGCCACGCGCGCGGGATCCTGGATGCTGCCATCGCTGGAGACCCGGGTGCCGGGCGGGGCCGCCGGGGCGTCGGGTTCGGCCGAGGTCTGGATGTGGTATTCCACCCGCAGGGCGCCGTTGGTCCCGAGGATGGTGTGGATGAAAAAATCCTCGAAGCCGCTGGTCTGCGCCTGGGTCACGATGAAAAAGCCCACGCCAAACACGATGCCGGCCAGGCTCATCAGCATCGAGCGTTTCCGCGCGGTCAGGAACCGCAGGGCGATGCGCAGGTTGGGCGGCATGAGGGCGGGCGCTCAGGGTTGGGCCACCGCCACACGGTCGCCCGCGTGAAACGCATTGAGATTGTCGGTGATGACGAGGTCGCCCTCTTTAGCCCCGTCCAAGAGCTCGACCGACTGCATGTCGGCAAAGCCGCGACGGACGCGTTGCTGCACCACCCGGCCGTCCCGCACCAGCAGCAGGTAGTCGCCGGTCAGCGCCCGGCGCGGGGCGAGCAGGGCCCCCGCGTGCTCGCCCAGGATGACGCTGGCCTCTCCGCTCAGGCCGGGCACCAGCCGCTCGGGGGCGATTTTGACGTCCAGGCGCACGGTGTAGCGCTGGGTGGCGGGATCGGTTGTGGGCAGCACCGCGGCCACGGTGGCGTCAAACTCCTCGTCCCCGTAGCCGAGAAACTTCACCCGCGCGCGCTGGCCGGCGGCGACGCCGGCAAAGTTCTCCTCGCTGATGCTCGCCTCCACCACCCGGGCATCGGCCAGGAGGGTGCCAAGCGAGGCGCCCGCGGGAATCAGGGCGCCGGGCCGCAGGTCCACCGTGGCGACCTTGCCGTCCACCGGCGCGACGATGCTGGTTTTCTCAATCAGTCGCCGCTGCACCTTCAACTTGTTCTCCCAGTCCTTCAGGTCGGCGCCGCGGTCGATCTTCTCCAGTGCCACCGTGTCCTCGAGCTGCTCAGCGGCCCGCCGGAGCTTGTCCAGGTCGGACCGCGCGAAGGTGCCGCTGTCCGCCTGCCGCGTGGCCTTGTCCAGATCGTCGCGGGCGGTGGCCAGCGCCACCTCGTTCGCCGAGCCCGTAGTCTGGCGTTGCCGGGCGGCGTCGCACTCGTTGGTCAGCCGCTCCAGCTCAATCTGCAGGTCGGTGTCGTCAATCTGGACGACCACGTCGCCGGCATGCACCTGGGCGCCCACGACCAGGGTGCTGGATTTCACCCTCCCGCCGTTTTCACTGCGCAGCTCCATGGCGTAGTCGGCGCGCACCGACACTGTCGCCGGCACGGCGTTGACCGCCTGGCCGCGGTGCACCACGGCGACCGTCGCCGCAGGTTTCTGGGCGAGCAGCCAGGCCACCGCCCCGCCCGCAAGGACGAGAGCCAGGCCAAGTTTGAGCACGAGGGAGGGCTTCATGGGTAGTGGAGACGGTCGGCCGGCAGGGTGCCGCGTTCGTTGAGCAAGGCATATTCCGCGATGCGGAGCAACTGCGCCGCCCGCGCCCGCAGGAGGTCGAGATGCTGCTGCTCGTGGTCGAAGAGCCGCTGCTGCCAGTCCTCGTCGGCGATCTCGGCCTTGTCCTTGCGGGCCTGGTCGGCGGTCAGTCGCGAGCCGGACTGGGCGAAGCGTGCCTCCATGACCGCCAGCTCCCGTTGCGCCAACTCGAGGTCTTTCCACCCATCGGCGAGCTGGCGCTGCAAGGCCTGCGCCGCGAGGTCAAAGTCGAGATTCTTCACCCGCAGATCGGCCCGGGCCCGCGCCACCGCCGCCTGGCTCTGGTAGCCGTCAAAGATGTTCCAGTTCACCCGCAGGCCGATATACTGGATTTCCGCCCCGAAAGTATTGGCGGTGTTGGCGGTGTAGCTGACCAAGTTTTCCGTGGCGCCGGCGACCAGATCGAGGGTCGGTCGGAGGCGGACCCGCTCGATCTCATAGGTGAGCCGGGCCACCTCGCGGGCCTTCGCCAGCGACGCCAGCGCTGCGGGCACCGGCGCACCGGCGCCCGCGCCGACGGCCGGATCCGCCGGCTGCAACCGCGCCGACCAGTCCGGCACGGCGGGGATCTCAGACGGTAGCTTGTCCGCCGCAAAGGTCTTCGTGCCGATCAGGACCCCAAAATCTCCCCGGGCCCGGTCCCAGCCCAGGGCCAGACGCTCCACGGCGAGATGGCTTTGGCTCACGGCGAGCCGCTCATCCCCCAGATCGAAGGTCGGCACCTCGCCGCGGGCGGCGCGATCCTCATCTCGTTGCAATTGCTTGGTGCGGCGGTTGTCGTCCCAGCGGGCCTGCTTGAGATCCAGCGCTCGCAGGATGAGGGCGGTGTATTGCTGGCGCAGCTCGACCACCAGGTTGCGCCGGGCGTCCGTCAGATCATTGTCGGCCAGTTGCTTCTGGATGGCGCCGATCTGCGCGCGGTTGACCAGGGCGTTCCAATGGTAGAGCGGCTGCACGGTGCCGATCGAGTAGGCCATGCTGCCGCTATAATGAACCCCGGGGATGTCCTGGCGGAATTCCTGACGCCCATCGATCTCGGCGCCCGCGCTGATATGCTGATACAGCCCCGACCGGGCGTCCTGTTCGCCGGCCGCTGCGATGAGCACGGCCAGCCGCGCCTGCAGGACCCGCGACGAGGCCTCGAGGGCGGCGTCAATCAAGGGCTGCAAGCCGGGCAGGACTGTCTCGGGGAGGCGCAGCGGATCATCCGCCGCCGGCGGTGCCTGAACCTGCGCCTCCACCCGAATGGCCGGAAACCAGCCTGCGCCGGTCAGGGCCGAAAAGAGGATAAGATGGGGGAGACGGACATTCACGTGGATGTGGCGAAAGGCCGCGCCAATGCGCCCGTTTGGTTGGTTTTTGGCAACAACGAACTCCGAGGGGGATGGGGGGGGGATGAAGGGTTGAGAGGTTGAAGGGTTGAAAGGTTAATTCCGTAGCGGCGTCGGTTCCGGCGCCGACCCGGGGATTGAACAGAAGAGAACAAAGGAAACAACGCGTAGGCGGTGGCCGGGGGAGTCGCGGGGGACGGCGGATTTATTTTACAGGAGGGAATAGAGGGAACGGAAGTGAAACTGAGTGCTTGATACCGGATTTCCGGCGGATGACGCGGAGGAATGAGGATCGGACAGAATAGGAATTTGAATTGGGACACAGAGCGCACTGAGAACCAATCCGAGGTCACGGAGGACGGAGTTTTTAACCACGGATGGACACAGATAGACACGGATGAATGCCATCAAACCACGGAGGATTTAAACCACTAATGGACACTATTGAACACTAATGACGGAAACGGATTAAACATTGGGTCGCGCGGCCGGATTTGGAAGACCTTGCCAAAGTTTTGGAAAACGATGGCGGGAGCCATTCGGGAAGAGGAATTAACGCAAAGGCGCTGAGCCGCAAAGGCCGCAAAGCCCAATATTCCCTCTGCGCCTTCGCGCCTTCCCGACTCTGCGTTGATGGATTGCTTCTGACTTGATCCAAGGGCCGACCTCACTGGGGAATCCAGCGGCCCTTGATCTTCTTGAAGGTCAATGGCCCTGGCGGAGTGTTTGGTTTGTTCGTCGGGCTGGCGACGGACGGAAAAGTCGCCTGCTGGCCCGTGGTGTCGTAGATCGGAGTCATGCCTTGGGCCGATTGCAGTGCCATGAGCAAGCCCGATATCCTGTCCTGCACCTGCGGATCCTGGGCCATTTGTTGAACCTGCCGGGCTTTCTCTGCCGGCGAAAGCTCGATTCCGGGTGGTAGGGTCAATTCAAGCAATTTAGCATAGTCGCGGTTGGTCAACAACCGGATCCACTCGGGTATGGTTGTGCCCATATCCATCAGCGGATCGGCCGTAAGCACCGGAGTGCCCGGCGGCACGTCGACCGAGAAGGGCTGCTTGAACAGGCCGACCTTGTCGGCGTAGAGGACATAGAGGCCGGGCTCGAAGCCGGGCAGTGATTGGTCCGTTGGCTCGGGGTTGTGGTAGTCCACCGACTCGTTCAGCTCCTCAGCCGATGGGGATGTGCCATCTTCGTTTATCATCGTCGACCCGCCCCCGTAGACCCAGTCTGGTCCATAATCTAGATTTGCGGCGGAAGCGTTGTAGTCTCCCAACTGGATCGAAGTTCGCTTGTCCAAGCCTTCCTTAATCTGCCGGTCGTCCTGCACAATCACGAATCGAATCCGGTTCGAATCCAAATCCGCCCCGCCGCCGAGCAAGCCAGGTGCGACTTCCTCGGACCACCATTCCACTCCCAGTTCCACTTCCTGGTCTTCCCGCTTGCTGGTCACGCGGTCCAGGCGCATGCGATGGGTTCCGACGATCGTCGTGGCGCCCGGCTGCAACGGGAGCCGCGCGACGATCCGATAGCGCCACTTAGCCCAGATAATGGAGCCCTTGAGTCGGACCAACGGGTCATCGTGGAATTCGCTGTCGGCGGCCGGCGCGGTGAACACGCTGACCAGCCGGGTCGTGGCCGGCGACCCGGGAAGCACAATCTGGCGAAAGGCGCCGGCCAGTCGTGTTGCGCTCGTATCTTCCTCGTCGTCCTCTCTCGCCACTTGCGTGAGTCGGCGCCCATTGCGGGTTTGGACGGCGGTGGTGACACTGACCGGCGAAAGGTATTCGTCGGCGGGCAATGCGAGATCCCAGGCCAGTTGAATCTCGCCGTATATCCCGCTCGGATTCACGCGCCGACGGATGTCATTGTCATAGGAGTAAGTCGCGGTGATGGCTTGGCGATGGTTCAACGCGAGCGAAACTCCGGTCGCGGGCGGGATGGTGTGCCACGACAGCGGGTCCTCGGTCCAACTGTTCTGATTCGGATCGCCCCGTTTGACCAAGTCGAACAGGAAGCCGTCCTCCACGGTGGTTTTGGTCGGCGCCACGGGCGAGGCGAACCAGCCGGCCAGGGCCGCCGTCGCGGCCAAAGCCACCGCCACCGGCCACAGCCGGCGATACCGGGCCTGAAGCAGGGCGCAGACAGTGACGCCAGCGAGGAAGACCGCGAGGGCCACCCCGTCGAGCCGTTGCGAGTGAGACGGCACGAGCCGCCACAAGAGCCGCCACCATGCAAGATCGGGCAGGAGCACCCCGTCGTCGACCCGGCGCGGTGACTCGATCCACGCTGCGAGCCGCCACCATGCATGCTCGGCCAGCCCGAAGGCGACCCCGCCCCCGAGCAAGACCCCCAGATACCCAGGCAGCGTGGGGGTCCAGGATGCGGCCAGAAAAAGTGCGCCCACCAACGCGCCCACCAGGATGATTTGGTCCACCAGCACGCCCAACATGCCCCCGAACCCGAGGCCGTGGGACAAGAGCAGCAACGCCGCCAAGCGCACCGCCACCACCGGGAGCACGAGGAACAGGGCCGCGACCTTCGCCTTCGCGCCCAAGATTTGCAGGCGGGTGACCGGGCGGGTGCCGAGAAAAGCCTCGCTGCCGGTCGGCGGGTCGAGCTGCACGAGCCGGTGGACCACGAACAGGAGCAGCACCATGCCCGGAAACTGGAGCAGACGATACCAAAACAAAGTCGCGTCCACGTTGGAGGACACCGTGGTCGGAAAGAGGAGAAAGGCCAGCCAGGCCACCCCGGGCAGCCAAAGCACGGAGCGCAAGGCCCGAAGATCTTTCTGAATGAGAAGGCGGTTGATGGCGGGCATGGCGGTGATGGAAGATGGGATTGGTTGGGCCGGGTCGGACCGGAGCAGCGGTCAGAGCGAGGATTGGCGGTTAATTTTTCGTGTCGGTTTCCGGCGTTAGGCCGGAGAAGTCGAAGGGCACGGTCTTCCGGCCGCCGGCCTCAGACTCGATGAAACAGATCCGGGCATCGCGGATCCAGGATTCGTCCACGAGCGGGTGGTTGGCCGAAGCTCCCGGCAGTCTGGCCGGATCATGCCCGGCCATATCCTCCTCGGATTCCTTGTCCCAACTAACCCCTCCGTTCCAAAGGAGATAGTCGTCGCCGTTTGAACCCCGACCAAGATCGACCGCCCCTGGCCCTGAAAGCGTTTGATGTCGCACCGGGTTGTAGAGGACCGCTTGCAAGCTGTGGGCATGGTGCCCCCCCCGCAGTGGAATCATGGCCTCAAGGCCGGTAAAAAACACATCAAGGTGTTGGCCTCTGAAGTCGGCCTGTACGATGGTGAATCGTTTTCGGTTGGCCGTGAAGGTGGCGCCAACCTTCAAGGGCAAACTCCCCAGCAAGACGGGACGGCGGAATTCGAGGGTGACCTGCCCTGAGACCTTGGCGTCACCGGTCGCCAACCCGATGTCGTCAACGGCATAATTGTATAACTTTGCCATGACCCGGGCAAAATTCGGCTCTTCTACGTCCTCGCTCGTGCCACTCCACCACAAGCCGGGGACTGAACCGCCGACCCCGGCAGGATTAGGCCCGAGTTCGCCCGCGCTCTGCGACGGCCAAGGCCAAACCGCATAGGTGTGGCCCAGCCAATCGCCTTGACTGTGGAATTGTCTGCCATCGGCCAACGTCAGTTGGCCGTCGAAAGCCACCGGGCAGGCATACCACGACGGGGACAACCCGGTCACCGTGCCCCCCCATGCGATATATTTTTGCCCGTACCAGTCACTGAGCATATTCAATGGCCACTTATCCCATGGCCAACTATCCACATGCCCATTATCCCCATCCCACACGAGGTTCTGATTCTGATAATAGCTGTCCAAAAACACGGGGAGCTTTGACGCCACTTTCCCTCCGGGTGGGGAAGCCGGATCCCAGTTCAGAACGACGCCCGACGCATCGGGCCATTCGGAGCGCGGCGCGGTTCGATCCCAATCGGCGGTGCCGGCCACCGGATGCGGCCACAAGAAAATGGCCACGAGCGCGACAACGACGCTGCCGGCCACCGCGACTGCCAGCTGCCGCCACGAACGCGAACTGGCATAGATCCCCGCCGCCACCACGGCCGCAAGCGCGGCCAACGTCTGCCCGGCGATCAGCTCGCGTTGGATCATGGCGTTGGCCGAATCCGATATCACCGTGGAATCCACCAGCTGTATGGCTTGAATTACATAGGTTAAATCATGGCGAAACGCCAGGAGCGCGAACAACAGCAGCATGGAAACCGCGACGAGATACCCGATCCGGGGGGCAACCAGCCCGACCAGGAAAGCGATGAAAACCGCCGCCGCGACGAACGGTGCGGCCAAGCCCACCGCCCGCACATAGTCATCCCACCCGAGCCCTAGTCGGAACGAAGTCAGGTTGACGGCATGCCGCAGGGCGATGGGCGCGATGAACCCGATGGCCAGCACGGCGCATTTGGCGAAAACTTGTTGCCAGGGCGACGCCGGTCGCGTCCGCATGAAGCCCTTCGCTGAGCAGGGGTCGTCCATCTGCGCCAGACGGACGGCGGACATCAAGGCGAGCAGCCAGCAAAGGGAAGCCTCCCAATCATGCGGGGCCTCCTCACTCCCAAACCGCGGTGGCACCGGATTGATCGGCACGGCCGCCAGGAGCCAGGTGAGCGCGATCCACCACCGGACGGAGCGAGCGTCCTTGCGGAAGAGTTTCCCAATGAGAGGAAAGTTCATGACGCGCGCTTCCGCAGTTGGAAGATTTTGGCTTGGGTGAGGAAGATTTGCTTGAGCGACATGGGCAGCGCCCGGACGCGGGCCGCCGGGAAAAGGGCCTGAATCGCCGCCTCGTCAGTGAAGGCGGCGTCAATGTAACTGAGCCGGGAGCCGGCCTGTTTGGCCAGCAGGGCACCAGGAGGCGGGGTGGTGCGGGCCGGCACACCCTCAACCTCAATCTCCCGAAACCGTTGTTGGAGCCGGTCGAGCGGTTCGTTGACCTGGAGCACCCCCTCCTCGATAATTGCGACTTGGTCGGCAAGGCGCTCCACATCGTCGATCTCGTGGGTTGAAAAGAACAGCGACCATTCCTGCTGGGCGGTGATTTCCAGCAGGCTCGTCAGGAATTCCTCGCGGGCGAGCGGGTCGAGCCCCGCAAACGGCTCGTCGAGGATGAGCAGGAGGGGATGAAAGGCGATGGTCAGCAGCAGAGCCAGCTTGGCGCGCTCGCCCCGCGAGAGCACGCGCACCTTGCGCGCAAGCGGCAGCTCCAACATCCGGGTGATTTCCTGTTCGAATGCCAGATCCCACGCGGGATAGAGCGCGCGGGTGAAGGCGATCAGCTCCGCGACCGTCAGCCAGCCATAAAGCTCCTGGTTTTCCGAGACGTAGCCGATCCGCTGCCAGTCGACAGGCTGGAGCTTCTGGCTGTCACAGCCGTGCAGGAAGCTCTCGCCCTGCGTCGGCCGCAGCAGGCCGGCGAGCATTTTGATCGTGGTAGTCTTGCCCGCACCGTTGCGACCAAGGAAGGCGCAGGCGCAGCCGGCCGGCACCGTGAGGGTGAGGTCGTGGACGGCCTCCTGTTTCCGAAAGCGGCGTGTCAGGCCGCGGATTTCAATGGCGGGGTTCATCGAGTTTGGTGTGTTCACGTTGGAGGAGGTCGAGCAAATCTTCATGGGCCATGCCCTGGTTCCGGCTCTCGATCAGGAGCCGCCGGACGAGCGGCCGGACCGCGGCCGCCTTGGCCTCCCGGCGCACCGGGACCCGGACAGCCACATAGCAGCCCTGGCCGGGATGGACCTCGATTAGGCCCAGCGCGGTTAGCTCGGTTACCGCTTTTTGCACGGTGTTGGGGTTGACTCCGAGTTCCTGCGCGATGGTCCGGACCGCGGGGAAACGGTCGCCGGGCCCCATCAGACCGGTGGCGACGGCCGACTTCACCGCCTGCACGATTTGCAGGTAGATCGGGTCGCCGGGCTGGAGCTTGAGGGGGAACGGAAGCACGTTGCGTGTCTTATGTGTGCTAATACACGAGACACGGCGCAAGCGCAAAGTGAAATAAATCTTCGAGACCCGGCGCAGGGCGGTTTTCAGACTCCAGACTGGATATGGAAATCAGGAAATCAGGAACGGAGCCCGGAGTTTTTAACCACGGATCACACGGATGGACACGGATACGGAGGGATTGGCCACCCACCTTCGCCAAGGCTACGGCGCGGCAAGCAAAAAGGCACAAAGCACACAAACCGATCACGGATTTCCCGCAGATTACGCGGAACGATGCGGATAGGACGGAATCGGAATTGGGACCCGGCGCAAAGAGAATCAATCCGCGGACACGAGCACTGGGTTTCAACCACGGAGCACACGGATGGAAACCGATGGGAATGTGACCGACCTGAGTTCCTGAGTTCCTGAGTTCCAGATTGAATTTGGAAATCAGGAAATCAGGAACGGAGGACGGAGTTTTTTACCCACGGATCCTACTTTGCCGAGGCTTCCCCCTTCGCCGATCCTACGCCAAGGCTATGGACCGCAGGCAAGGCTATGGCGGACAGGTCGCAGGACACGGATGGACACAGATGGGAATATGACCGACCTGAGTTCCTGAGTTCCAGATTCGGAATTGAATAGGGAAATCAGGAAATCAGGAACAGAGCCCGGAGTTTTTAACCACAGATCACACGGATGGACACGGATGGGAATGTGACCGACCTGAGTTCCTGAGTTCCACATTCCAGATCTCCGAGCCGTCCGCGGACGCCACGGAGTGACGTTCCTGCCCAAAGACGGCAAACTACGTCACCTGATTCCCTTCGGCCCTGGCTTCCCGCCCTTACTTCGGCGGCGCGGGCTCGTTGGCAGCCAGGCCCACGCTGCCGGGCATCGCTTTGAAGGTGGTGAGGCAGGCGCCGCTGACCGTGTCCCAAATGCGCACTTCGCCGTCGTAGCCGCCGGTCGCGAGCCGATTGGTCGCGCTGTTGTAGTCGAGGGCATAGACCCAGTCCTTGTGCCCCGGAAAGGTCCGGACTTCTTGCATGGTCGACAGCGAAAACTGTTTCACCAAGCCGTCGGCCGAGGCCGCGAAGATCTGGCCCTTGTCCACCGCCAGCGCAAAAACCTCCTGCGTGAACCCGTCCGCGATATAGCGGGCGTGGCCGGCTTTCCGGAATCGCCCTTCCATGTCGGCCGCCGTGCCGCTTTCGTCGCGGGCCTTGTCCGGCTCCCAGAGCTGCAGCCAGGCACCGCCGCCGGCGCTCACCGCCACCGGAGAATCGGGGGTGAACTTCACGGCATAGACCGGGTTTTGCCCGGCATACTGGCCGAGGATCTGGTTGTGACCGTTGTAGGTGGTGAAGAGCGTGCCGGTCTCGGCCTCGTAGATCTTGACCGTCTTGTCCTTGCTCGAGCTGGCGACGTAGCGCCGGTCGGCGCTGAAGCTCACGCCAGTCACCCAGTCGGAGTGCAATTTCATGTTCCAGAGCCGGTGGCCGTCCGTCGTGTCATAGACGCGCACGGATTGGTCGGCGGAACCGGCCGCGATGCGCTGGCCGTCGGGGCGGAAACAGGCCGAAAGCACGATGTCGCTGAAGGTGTCGAGCACCCGGAGCCGTTTGCCGGTGACGGGATCCACCAGCGTGAGCTCGCCGTAGTCACCCGGCGTGCCGCCGCCGACGAGCAACTGGCTGCCGTCCTGATTGTAGGCCAGGGTTTGGATTTTCTGGGGCAGATGGTCGAGGCGGCGGAGGAGCCGGCCCGTCGCGGTGTCCCAGATCGTGACCTCATGATACCCGCCGACCGCGACCTCCCGGCCCCCGGGGGCGATCACCACGGCCAGCACCGGCACGGGCGTGGGGTAGATGGCCGGCGCGGACGGGTGCTCCCGCGGGCCGAACAGCGTTTTCAGGGGCGCCTTGGCGTCAGTGCCGTCGAACTTCGCGCCCGCCAGAATCCAGGCTCGGAACAGCTCGACCTGAGCCGGCTTGAGCGCGTCGTCCTGCTGCGGCATCCGCTCACTCACCTCGGCCGAAGTGATGCGTGCCATCAGCTCCGATTGCTCCGGGTGGCCCGGCACGACGGCCGGCGAGTCGGGCGCGCTGCCGCGCATCAACAGCTCAAACGTGTGGAGCCGGAAACTGCCCTCATCCTTGTGCTCGCCGTGGCAGCTCGCGCAGCGCGACACGAGCAGCGGGGCGAGGTCGCGCATGAAGCTCACGTCCGGCGCGGGGTCAGCCCGGAGGGAACGCTGCGCGGCGAGGCTGACGAAGACGGCCAGACCGGCGACGGCAAGACGGGAAAACCATCGGGCGCGAACCTTCAGCCCAAAAAGCGCAGAAGGGTTACACAGAGAACACAGAATGCCGACACAGAGTTTACGGAGCAAACCACTTAACAAATCCAGAATGGCTGCAACCATCGCACCCAGTGGGTGACACCCAAACATTCTCATCGTTCGATTCATTTCTCTGTGACCTCGGGTTTTACCTCGGTGGTCTCTGTGACCAACTGCTGGATTTAGGTTCATTTTCACGGGGCGGCGGGACTCAGTGCTGGAACAGGAACTCGCGCGTGTTGAGGACCGACCAAAGCAGGTCGGTCACGGCGTTGTCCCGTTTTTCCGCCGCGGCCAGGAACTGGCGGGCGATGGTGCGCTCGGCCGGCGCCGGAAACCGCGCGAGCGCGGAGAGGTAGAGCTGGTCGAGCAATTGGTCCTCACCGAGCTTGGCATAGCGGGCGGAACCGGTCTTTACCGACGAGTAGAGCGTCTTGCCGTTGAGCAGTTCGAGCGCCTGCAGCAGCGTGGGGGCGGTCACGCGCTCGCAACTGCACGCGGTCTCGCGTTTCGGCTGGCCAAACGCAGCCATGAAGGGATCGGCCTCGGGCACCGGGCGCTGCGTGGCGAAGGCCGCGGTGGAGGGCTTGAACGCCTGTCGGCGCTGGAGCGCAAGGTAATCCTCGTCCATCTGCGGGTAATACTCGTGGATGGTCGCGCGCTCGTCGGCGGTGAGGGACGCGACCGGCCGGGCCAGGAGGCCGATCACCTGCGGCAGGAGGGGCAGACGGGCGGGGGCGCCGGCGGCGGGCTTGGGCTCGTCGAGGCGGAAGCGGAACGAGGCCTCCTCCTCCTGGCCCGTGAGTTTCATGAGCACGAGGTTGCGGCCGGCGGCAAGCGGGAGCGCGAGGTCGCCCTCGCCCTTGAGCGGCTCCTTGAGCGCGGGCTGGCCGTTGACCCAGACCATGCCGTTGCCGAGCGCGGCGACCTTGAGCGTCATTGGGGTGCGGGAGAAAATCTCCCGGGCGACGTAGAGAGTGGAGTCCTTGGGCGCGTCCATCGTGTAGGTCGCCGCAGGGTCATTCCACTCGGGGCGCGCGCGCCACTGGCGCCGGCCCTGGTCAAACGTGGCGGTGAAATCCACGGGCGCGAGCTCGGGGCCGAAGGCATCGGTGGCCTTCTCGTCGTTGGGATCAAGGCTGAAAGGGCCGACGGCATACCAGCCGCCCGCCCAGAAATCGCGGCCGGCGGCGTCGGCCGCCGCACGCGCGAGCCAGGTCGGAAAGGCCGGCTCGAGTTCGGCTCGGCGCTGGGCGAGCTCGGCCTCGTCGCGGGCGAGCTGCTCGGGCGTGGTGCTGAGGGGGACGAGGGTGCCGGAGGCGAGGCCGACGGCGTCCTTGAGCTGCTCGGCCGAGAGCAGGCGGGGACGGGCGTGGGAGAAGAGGGTGTCCTCGGAGGCGTTGAACGCGGTCGTGGCGGTCGCGCGCTGGTAGGTCTGGCTGTTGCAGATGAGGCGGATGATCTGCTTGCGCCGGTAGCCGTCCGCCACGAACTCCTTGGCGAGCGCGTCGAGCAGCGGTCCGTTGGAGGGCGGGTTGGACGAGCGGAAGTCGTCCACGGGCTCCACGATGCCGCGCCCGAGCAATTGCGCCCAGATGCGGTTGACCGCCACGCGGGCGAAGAAAGGATTGTCGGGCTGCGTGAGCCAGTCGGCGAACTGGGTGCGCCGGCCGACCGCGGCGGTCTCGGCAACGTAGCCCCACGGCTTCATCTCCGCCTTCGTCAGCGGATGCACGGTTTCGCCGACGGCGGTCGTCGCGACGATGTTCTGATCGGACGAGGTGCGGGCAAATACGGCCGAGAGGCTGTAGTAATCATTCATCGTCCACTTCTCATAGGGGTGATTGTGGCACCGGGTGCAGTCGAGACGGGAGCCGAGGAAGAGCTGCGCCGTCGTCTCGGTGCGCTCCTGCGGCGTGGTCATGGCGAGGATGAAATTGGCCTCGGGCACCGTGCGGGTGTCGCCCTTGGCGGTGAGAAGCTTCCGCGCAAACTCATTGTAGGGCAGGTCCTGTCGCTGGGCGTTGACGAGCCATTCGGAGAAAATCTCGGCGCGGCCGTCGCGCAGGCGGGTGTTGGAGACACGCATCAGATCGGCGTCCTTCAGCGCCCAGAAGCGCGCAAAGGCCTCACCCGCGAGCAATTCGTCCACCAGCCGCGCGCGCTTGTCGGGCGCGGTGCTCCCGATGAAGCGTCGGGCGTCGTCGCCCGTCGGGATCAGGCCGGTGAGATCGAGGTAGAGACGCCGGACGAAGGTCGCATCGTCGCACGTTCCGGCCGGCAGATATTGGAGCTGCCGGAGCTTCGCATTGACCAGCGTGTCCACGAAATTGACCTCGGGCGGCGCCGACCAGACGAAGCCGGGCACATCCTCGATGGTCGTGAAGTTCACCGACTGCACCTGCGACAGGTAGCGCACGCTGATGGCCGCCTGCCCGCGCTGCCGCCCGGTGACGCGGCCGGCGGGATCCACCACCGCGAGTTCAGCGTTGGACGTGTCATAGGTGGCGATGGACGTGACATCCCGCATCTGACCGTCGCTGAAATAGGCCAGCACGCTGAGCTGCTGGGTGAGGCTGGGGGCCTTGAGCACGCGGTCGGGGCCGGGATACACCGCGATCCGTACGCACTCCACGGCGGGCAGGTCGACGTTGGCCCCCTCCCCGATCCAGGTGAGCAGGGTCTGGTAGGGTGCCTCGCCCTTGTGCAGGCGCTTCCCGCCCACGTGGTCGAGTTCCATCAGCGGCTTCCGCAGCATCAGGCTTTCCGTTGGCTCCACCGGGTTGACGCGGCGGCTGAAGCCGTCGCGCGTGAGCGAGCGGCGGTCAATCGTCGGGTCGTAGCCGAAAAGCGAAAGGGCAAACCCGGCCTTGCCCAGCGGCGACCCGTGGCATGAGCCGGTGGCGCAACCCTGCTTGGTCAGTACCGCCATCGTCTCAAACTTGAACCGCACCGGGTCGGGCTGCGCGTAGTTGGCGACCGACACGGGCACGGTGAGGGTTTTCCCCTCCCACGCGATGGTGATGGCCGCCACGCCGTCGCCGGCGGCGGCCGCGGCCCCGTGCGCGATTTTGACCACCTGCTCGTTGCTGCTGCGATAGGTGGCGAGATGGGTGACGTCACGGACCTCGCCGTCCACCGTGGACGTGACCACGAGCTGGCGGGCGGCACGGCGGCTGGCCAGCTTCAAGTCGGTTGGGAAAACCTCGAGACGGGTGGCCGTCGGGGCGCCCGGAGAGGTCGGAGCGGCTGCGGTCGCCGACGGGGCGGAAGGTCGGGCCGCCGCCGGCTTTGAGCCGGGCAGGACGCAGGCGACGACCACGATGGCCACCAGGCTCAAAACCACCAACAAACCCAGACGCGAAAAGGACAGTTTCATGCGGGAAAAAAGCAGCGGCTCAGACGAACAACTCCGGGATCGGACGGCCCTTGGGGGTGAGAATGATCGGACGGCCGGCCGCGTTGTGCAACGGCTTGGCGCGGTCAATGCCGAGCTTCTCGTAAATGGTGGCCGCGTAGTCCTCGATGGTGTAGGCCATCGAGCTGGTGATGTAGCCGCCGTCGCGGTCGGTCGAGCCGACGACCTGCCCGCCCGGCACACCCGCGCCGGCAAAGGCGAAGCTGAAGGAATGCGTCCAATGGTCGCGCCCCCGGCGGTTGTTGATCTTCGGGGTGCGGCCAAACTCCGTGACGAAACACACCAGCGTCTCCGCCAGCAGCCCGCGTTGATCCATGTCCTCGATGAGTGCGGAGAGGGCCTGGTCCGTCGAGCCCATCATCGGCCACGTCTGGATGCCCCAGCGGCCGGCGCCAGGCCCGCTGCCGGGGACATGGTTGGTGTCGCCGTTGGCGTAGATGTCGTCGTGGTGGTCCCAGTTCATGTTGGTGCCGCCGTCGTAGAACTTGCTCTTGCCGTCCACCCACGACTGGCGCGGCTCGCGCACGTCGACCGTGACGAAGCGCACGCCCGACTCGATGAGCTTCCGGCCGAGCAAATAGCACTGGCCGCGATGGCCTGTGCCGTAGCGGGTGCGCGTGGCCTCGGATTCGCGGCCGAGGTCAAAGGCCGCGCGCGTCTGCGGATTGGTGAGCATGTTCGCCGCCTGCTGGAGCAGCGACTGCATGGCGTTCACATCCTTCATGTCGCCGCCGTGGGCGAAGCCGACGTCGAGGTTGCTCAACAAATCGCGGCGCTGCTGGAACCGCTCGGGGGCGATGGCGGCCATGAGGCCGAGATTGGGCACCTGCCAGTTGGGGTCGGCGAGGTTGCCGCCGGTCTTGAACACCGCGTAGCCTGGCGGCAAAAACCCGACGCGCGACTCCTTGGCCTGCTCGCTCGTGCCGGGCACGAGGATGTTGCTCGGCAGAAACTCGGCGGGCGTGCCCATGATCGAGGCGACGATGGAGCTGATGTCGGGCCGCTCGACGGGGCCTCCGGGAGCCTCGCCGGAAAAGATGTATTGCGAGCCCTTCGGGTGCGAGTCGCCGATGCCGGGGGTCGGCTGCGTCATGCAGCGAACGACGGTGAGCTTGTCGGCGACTTTGGCCGTTTTGGTGAGTAGCTCGGTGAACTGCATGCCCGGCACGACGGTGGAGATCGGCTTGAACGGGCTGCGGTGCTCGGTGGGGGCATCGGGCTTGGGATCCCAGGTGTCCATCTGTGACACGCCGCCCTGCTCGAAAATCACGAGCACCTGCTTGGCACGGCCACCCGGCCGGCTCGGGGCGGCGGCGGCCGCCAGCGCCGTGGGCAGGCTGCCGAACCCGGACAGATGGGCCAGCCCGCCCAGGCCGAGGCCGATGAAGCTGCGCCGCCCCATCATGGGAACATGGCGGTGCATGGAGCAATCGTGGGGGGTGTTGGTCACGGCGAAAGAGGGGGAGAGGCGGGAAACCAAGGGTAACTTTTCGGCAGCCGCCCGGAGAAAACCGGGAGCAAGGCGCAATCAATCGCACCTACCCCGCCAACACAAGCCTGCGGTGCGGGCTGAGGTTAAATAGAGGGGCGCATCTCAGTTGATTGCAGACCCGGCGGTTTGAACAAAACAAAGGGCAAAACTGCGTAGAGCCCCGCGAATCACGCGGATAAACGCCGATAGATGACCGGACTGAATTTTTACAGGAGGACGCAGGGAGAAGGGACGGAGTTTTAACCACTAATTCACACTAATGGACACTGATCCGGAAGTGAGGCGGAACCGCTAAGCTGCGCCAATCTACGCTGATGGACGGAAGGGGAATTCGATCTTCGACACAGAGGACATAGAGGAAAACCGGAGGGCACGGAGGTCGGAATTGGCGAAGGCGAACCCCGGGGGGACGCGAAGAAGCGAATGCTGCTGGTGTTCGTCACGGCCAGAATCGTGACGACGGATGTGGGCGCGAAAAAATGAGCCGGCGCGTTTCCAATCAGGAATCACCCACTTGCCCGTAAGTGGCGGCGGGACCGTGCTTGCGCTGGAAATGTCGCTTGAGCAGCGCCGGCTCGATGCGCGCCAGCTTGGGCTCCAGCCGCAACGAGGTGAGCGCCAGATGGGCGATGTATTCCACCGCGACCGCGGCCTCCACCGCCTTGGCCACCGTCGGCCCCCAAGTGAACGGGGCGTGGCGGTTGACCAATACACCGGGAAAGTCGGCCGGATCCAGCGTCTTGAACCGCTCGACCATGACGTTGCCCGTCTCCCACTCGTAGGCCGTGCCGATCTCCCGCGAGGTCAACTTGCGGGTGACAGGCACATCGCCGCAAAAATAGTCCGCGTGGGTGGTGCCAAAGATCGGGATGGGCCGCCCCGCCTGGGCAAAGGCCGTCGCCCGGAGTGAATGGGTGTGGACGATACCGCCGATGGCCGGAAACGCCAGATACAGCCGGCGGTGCGTGGGGGTGTCGGAGGACGGGCGCAATTTCCCTTCGACGATCCGACCCTCGAGATCCACCAGCACCATGGTGGAAGGGGTCAGCGCGGGGTAGTCCACGCCGCTCGGCTTGATCGCGAATATGCCGCGCCGACGGTCCACCGCGCTGGCGTTGCCAAAAGTGAGGTGGATGAGGCCGTGCCGCGGCAGGGCGAGATTGGCCTCGTAGGCCTCGCGTTTGAGTTCAGTCAGCATGGGGGGAGAAAGGCTGAAAGACTGAAGGACTGAAAGGCTGAATTGTGAAGTGAGAACCGCAGGAGGATATCCAACTGCTGGCAAAAGTCAGCGGTCGAGATCGACCTGAGGTACTGCTTTCCACATTCCTGAATTTAATTTGGAAATCAGGAACTCACGAACGGATGGGACGGAGTTTTTAACCACGGATGGGACGGAATCGGAATTGGGTCACGAGCGCACAGCGAACCAATCCGAGGACACAGAGGACGGAGTTTTTAACCACGGATGGACACGGATTAACACGGATGTATGCCATCGAACGGCAGAGGGGTTAACCACTAATAATCACTAATGAACACTAATGACGGCAACGGATTAAACCACGGATTACACGGTCGTAACCGCCAAGGCTTTGGCGCGCCGAGGAGCTACACCGATAGTCGGGGGCAGCCGGCTTCGGAAGGCTTTGGGTCAGTGGAAAACGTGGCTTTGTTTCCAAGTCAGGGGTGAAAGTTGCATCTAGGTGGTGTTGTTTCGATATGTTGTATACAACTTATATTAAGGGTGTAGCAGAAGTTGGTAGAGGGCCGTTCATGAGGGGTGGGATGCGATGATCCGGCGCGGGGGCGCAACTCGGGGCTTGCCGGAATGGGGGGCACCGTCAGAAGCGATGGAAGCGAAGTTTCACCCCCCGTTCAGCAACCCATCCCCCTCATGAACTCTTCCCTTCCGCTGGCCGCTGTCGCCCTCTTCGACAGCGAACTTTTATTCACGATCGCGTCTGTCTTTGGCTGGGCCGTTTTCGGCATCGTTCTCTGTGTGGTGGCCCTCAAGGTCTTTGATCGTCTCACGCCCGGCAAGCTGGAGGAGCACGTTTTCAAGGATGGCAACACCGCCGCGGCGATCGTCTATGCCGCTGCCTTGATCGCCAGCGCCATCATCATCGCCAGCGCAATGCATTGAGCCGGGGCGCCAACCTTCGCCGACCGTGAAACGTTCCCAAAGCATTTTCCTGCTGCTGTCGGGCGCGCTGGCCACCACGATCGGCCCGGCGGGTTGCAGCGACAACCAAGACCCACCGCCCCCGCCCGCGACGGGGAGGACCGTGGCGGCGGACCAACTGCGCGCCGACCAGGACCAGGACAATAATTCGTATGTGCCGGGCACGGGCTACTACCACAGCCTGTATCACACGTATTACCCCTACCCGTTCAATTGGTACTCGCCCGGCCACGGATATTATTACGCGGGCGGCTGGCAAGCCACCCCGTTTGCCGGACTCGTGCCTGACCATAGCCGGCCCACCGCCAGCACCATCGCCAGCGTCCAGCAATCGGTGCGGTCCGGCTCGTCGGGCGGCGGATGGTTTACCGGCGGACATGGCGGGTCTTTCAGCGGTAGCAGCGTTGGGCACAGCGGCATCTCGACCGGAGGCTTTGGGTCGAGCGCCCACGCGGGGAGCGCCGGCACATGACCCGACTCGATTGTGTTCCCCGCCCCAACTGGCCCGAGCTGGTTGAAAAGGTCGGGCTGACCTATCATCTGCATGGCGGTCCGTCGCCCCGGCCCTACTGGAACGAGGCCGCGTGCTATGAGTTCACCGTGGGCGAGGTGGACCAGATGGAAAAGGCGGTGCATGACCTGCATTATCTGCTGATCGATGTCGCTGAGGAGGTGATCAAGCGCGGTGACTGGGAACTGCTGGCCATTCCCGACCAGGCGGTGCCGATGGTGCAGCGCTCGTGGGACAACGACGACTTCAGCCTCTACGGACGCTTTGATTTTGCCTGGATGCCGGGGGGCGTGCCCAAGCTGCTCGAATACAACGCGGACACCCCGACCGCACTGGTGGAGGCCGCGGTCGCCCAGTGGTACTGGTTGCAGGACAAGATGCCGGGGATGGACCAGTTCAACTCGATCCATGAACGGCTGGTCGCCGCGTGGAAACGTCTCGGCGTCCTGCAACCCTCGCTGCGCCAACTGGACTTCACCAGCGTGTCTGATCATCCGGAGGACGAGCAAACCATCTCATACCTGATGGACACGGCCCAAAACGCCGGGTTCAAGACGCGCTGGACCGCCATCGAGCATGTCGGGTGGGACGCGGGACGGAAGGTTTTTGTCTGCGGCCAGCAGGGACTCATCCGCCCCGAACCAATGGTGGAGTGCTTCAAGCTTTATCCCTGGGAATGGATGTTTCGGGAGGAATTTGGCCCGATGCTCTCCGGTGCGCCGACCCGCTGGCTGGAACCCCCGTGGAAGGCGCTTCTGAGCAACAAGGCGATCCTGGCCGTCGCCTGGGAACTGCATCCGGAACACCCCAACCTGCTGCCCTGTTTTTTTGACGTGGCACCAGTCGGACGAAATTATGTGCGGAAACCGAAACTAGGCCGGGAGGGGGCCAACATCACGCTGGTCGCCGATGGCGCAACCGTGCAGGAGACCGCGGGTGATTACGGGCAGGACGGGTATGTCTACCAAGCCCTGGCCGAGCTGCCCAATTTTAACGGCAACCGTCCGGTCTTTGGCGGGTGGGTGGTGGATCATGAGCCGGCGGGCCTGGGGGTGCGGGAATCGGACAGCATGATCACCGACAACCTCAGCCGGTTTGTGCCGCATTTTTTCCGGCCCTGAGAAGCCACGGCCCATCTATCATCGCCTTCCCCGCTTAACCCCAACGCTTCGCAACAACCAAAGTCAGCAGTTGGTCACAGAGACCACAGAGATAACCACCGAGTTCACAGAGATATGCATCAGGACGAGAGTAATTTTGTGTCACACCCCAGGCGCAAGGATTGTGGCCACTCTTGGATGCTTTCAAATGGTTTGCTCTGTGAACTCTGCGTCTGTGCTCTGTGCCCTGTGTAATTCTTCTGCGCGTTTTAGGATTAAAAAATTCCGGCGGAGCAATTTCCAAAAATGATTCGAACTTGCAGTCAGGCTGGAACCCAACCAACCACCATGACGCCCACCATGAAAACCATCGTCTCCCCCGGAAGCACCGTCAGCACGGTGGCGGTGGTCCCGGCCCGTTGACGGCAAGGGTAATTCGGAATCCACGCCATGGCCACCAATCCGGAGAAAGAACGTCTGGCCGCCGACGCCAGCCCTTCGCCCAATTGGAAGCGGTGGGGACCCTATCTCTCCGAACGGCAGTGGGGCACGGTGCGCGAGGATTACTCCGCGGGGGGTAACGCCTGGGAGTATTTCCCGCATGATCATGCCCGTAGCCGGGCGTATCGCTGGGGGGAGGACGGACTGGCCGGTTTCAGCGACGACTGGCAGCATCTTTGTCTCTCACTCGCGCTCTGGAACGGCCGCGATCCGATCCTTAAGGAGCGGCTCTTCGGCCTGACCAACGGCGAGGGCAACCACGGCGAGGACGTGAAGGAACTCTATTACTACCTGGATGCGACGCCCACCCACTCGTATCTGAAGATGCTCTACAAGTATCCGCAGGGGGAGTTTCCCTACAGCCGGCTGCTGGAGGAGAACCGGCGGCGCGGGGCGGGCGAACCGGAGTTTGAGCTGCTCGACACCGGGCTGTTCGACGAGGACCGGTACTTCGATGTCTTCGTGGAGTACGCCAAGGCCGCGCCGGATGACATCCTGATGCGGATGACGGTGCACAACCGCGGGCCAGAGCCGGCGCGGCTGACCGTGCTGCCGCAGCTGTGCTTTCGCAGCGCCTGGTCCTGGATCCCCAACGGGCACAAGCCCCGGATGACGGCCGACCGCGGGGGCATCAGGATCGAGCACCACCAGTTGGGAGATTTCCGGCTCGATTGCGAGGGCAGCCCGACCCTGCTGTTTTGCGAAAACGAGACCAACGGGCACCGGGTCTTTGGCGAGCCGGAGACGAAGGGTTTTTTCAAGGACGCCTTTCATGAGCTGGTGGTCGCTGGAAACCAGGCGGCGGTGAATCCCGCGCAAAGCGGCACCAAGGCCGGGGTACGGCACGAGCTGACGGTGCCGGCGGGCGGGTCGGTCGCGGTGCGCCTGCGGCTGGCGCCGACCGGCGCGACCCTGGCGGACGGGACATGGGCCGGGTTCGACGCGATCATGGCCCGGCGACGGGACGAGGCGGATCAGTTTTACGCGGAGTTGCAGCAGACCATCACCGATCCCGACGCGCGGCTGGTTCAACGCCAGGCCTTTGCGGGCATGATCTGGAGCAAGCAGTTTTTCCACTACGACGTGGCGCTCTGGTTGCGGGGCGACGCGACCCAACCGCCGCCGCCGCCGGAGCGCAAATCCGGCCGCAACTGCGACTGGTTGCAGGTGAACAACGCTGAGGTGATCTCCATGCCGGACAAATGGGAGTATCCCTGGTTCGCGGCCTGGGATCTGGCCTTTCACTGCGTCGCGCTCGCGGAAATCGACGCCGCGTTCGCCAAATCACAGCTCATCCTGCTGATGCGCGAGTGGTATATGCACCCCAACGGCCAGCTGCCCGCCTACGAGTGGGCGTTTGGGGATGTGAATCCGCCGGTGCATGCGTGGGCGGCGTTCCGGGTGTTTCAGATCGACCGCCGGCAACGGCAGGAAACCAAACCCGACGACCCGGGCGACCTCGGCTTCCTGGAGCGGGTGTTTCAAAAGCTGCTGCTCAACTTCACCTGGTGGGTGAACCGCAAGGACGCGCAGGGACGGAACATCTTCCAGGGCGGATTCCTCGGCCTGGACAACATCGGGGTGTTTGACCGGAGCCGGCCGCTGCCCACCGGCGGCTTCCTCAGCCAGGCCGACGGCACCAGCTGGATGGCGATGTATTGCCTCAACCTGCTGCGCATCGCGCTCGAGCTGGCCCAAGGCGACCACGTCTACGAGGACATCGCCACGAAGTTCTTCGAGCACTTCCTCGCCATCGCCAGCGCCATCAACGGCACGGGTGGCACCCAGCTCGGTCTGTGGGACGAGTCGGACCAATTCTACTACGACCATCTGAACCTGCCGGACGGCGAGAACGTGCCGATGAGGATACAGTCGGCCGTCGGACTGATCCCGCTGCTGGCCGTGGAGGTGCTGGATCCCGGGGTGATCGCGCAACTGCCGGAATTCTCCGCCCGGCTGGAGTGGTACCTGCAACACCGCCCGGAGCTCGCCGGCCTCATCTCGGACTGGAAAACCGGCGGCGCCGGGGACCGCCGGCTGCTGTCCCTGCTGCGCGGCCACCGGATCAAGGCGCTCCTGCGGAGGATGCTGGATGAAACGCAGTTCCTCTCCGACCAGGGCGTGCGCTCCCTCTCCAAATTTCACGAGCAGCACCCGTTCCGTTACGAGACCGGGGGACAGACCTATGAGGTGGGATACTGGCCGGGCGAGTCCCGGAGCGGCTTGTTCGGCGGCAATTCCAACTGGCGCGGGCCGGTCTGGATGCCGGTCAACTATCTGCTGATCGAAGCGCTCCAAAAGTTTTACCATTACTACGGTGACGATTTCAAGGTCGAGTGCCCGACCGGCTCGGGAAAATTCCTTCACCTCGGCGAGGTCGCCGCCGAGCTCACCCGGCGGGTCAACCGGCTGTTTTTGAAGGGCGGGGACGGCCAGCGCCCCGTGCTGAAGTATCACCCGAAGCTCGCGGCCGATCCGCACTTCCGGGACTATGTGCTGTTTCACGAATACTTCCACGGCGACACCGGGCGCGGCGTGGGCGCCTCGCATCAGACCGGTTGGACCGGTCTGGTCGCTAAGCTGCTTCGGCCGCGCACCGCAGCACCGGCATCACCGGACCAAAAACCATGAGCACGAATCAATACGACGTCATCATCATTGGCAGCGGCGCGGGCGGTGGCACGCTGGCTCTCAAGCTGGCGCCTTCCGGCAAACGCATCCTGATCCTCGAGCGCGGCGGTTATCTGCCGCGCGAGAAGCCAAACTGGGACCCCACGGAGGTCTTTGTGAAAAACCGCTATGTGTCCAAGGACACATGGTATGATCAGGACAATCGGCAGTTTCAACCGGGGGTGCATTATTTCGTCGGGGGTGCGACCAAGATGTATGGCGCGGCCCTGTTCCGGCTGCGGAAGGAGGATTTCACCGCGCATCGCACGGCTGACGGCATGACGCCGGACTGGCCGATCCGCTATGAAGACTTGGAGCCCTATTACACCCAGGCGGAAAGGCTCTACAACGTCCACGGCCAGCGCGGTGATGATCCGACCGACCCGCCGGCCAGCGCGCCCTACCCTTTCCCACCGGTCAGCCACGAGCCGCGCATCCAGGAACTGGCGGACAGTCTGCGGCGCGCAGGTTACCACCCGTCGTTCGCGCCGACCGGCATCATGCTCAACGAGTCCGATACACCCCACAGCCGATGCATCCGCTGCGACACCTGTGATGGCTTCCCCTGCCTGGTCCACGCCAAGGCCGACGCCGAAGTCATCGCGGTCCGGCCGGCGTTGGCGTATCCGAACGTGACGCTGGTGACCAACGCGGGCGTGCAGCGACTGGAGACCAGCGCGAGCGGCCGCGAGATCACCCAGGTCATCGTGGACCACGACGGCCAGCCGGTGACCTACCGCGGCAGTTTGGTGGTGGTGGCCTGCGGCGCAGCAAATTCCGCCCGGTTGCTGCTGGCCTCGGCGAACGCCAGCCATCCGCGCGGGCTGGCCAACGGCTCCGACCAGGTGGGCCGCAACTACATGTTTCACAATGCCATCGCGCTGGTCGCCCTGTCGCGGAGGGAGAATCTGACAGTGTTCCAAAAGACACTCACGATCAATGATTTTTACCTGGGCGCGCCCGACTATGAATTCCCCCTTGGCAACATCCAGATGCTGGGCAAGTCGAAGGGGCCGATGTTTCACGACGATGCGCCCAAGTTTGCGCCCGGCTTCACCCTCGACGAGATGGCGCGGCACGCGGTGGACTTCTGGCTCACCGGCGAGGATCTCCCCCTGCCCAAGAACCGGGTGACGCTGAACGGGGCGGGCGAAATCGTGCTGAACTATGAGTTCAATAACCTGGAGCCGGTGAAGCGGCTCCGGCAGAAACTGCAGGGCATGCTGGAGCACATGGACCTGCATCCGCACCTCATCCCGAACAACGTCTACCTGGGGAAGCAGATCCCCCTCGGCGGGGTCGGCCACCAGTCCGGAACCTGTCGGTTCGGCACCGACCCAAACACCTCCGTGCTCGATGTGAACTGCCGGACGCACGAGCTGGACAACCTCTATGTGGTGGACACGAGCTTCTTCCCCAGCATCGGCGCGGTGAACCCCTCGTTGACGGCCATCGCCAATGCCCTGCGGGTCGGCGACCATCTGCTCCAGCGTCTGGGCTAGCGGCTCCCGATGGCGCAACGCAGCGAAATCCGGGCCCTCTACGCGGCGGGCGTCATCCAAGGCGTGGCGCTGGTCACGTTTCCCGCGGCGGGCGCGGTTTTCACCAGTCCGACCGACTACGGATTGTCGGCCACGGAATACGGCGGCATGTTCGCGCCGCAGGCCATGATGGCAGTCGTGGCATCGCTATTGGGGGCGGGACTGCGCAGCCGGCTTGGCGCCAAACGCGTTTATCTGCTGGGGCTGGCGGCCAACCTGATTTCCATGACCCTGCTGGTCGCGAGCCGTTTCGTGATGGCACAGCACAACCCGGCCTACGGTCTATTGCTGGTCGCGACCACCTGCCTGGGGATCGGCTTTGGTTTCACCGTGCCGACGCTGAACACCTATGCGGCGGCATTTTCCCCCCAGGCGGCGGGGAAGGCCGTGCTGACGCTGAACGCGCTCCTGGGGTTGGGCACGGCGCTGGCCCCGGTGTTTGTCGCGGTGTTTGTGGGGCTCGGCTGCTGGTGGGGGTTGCCCGTCATGGTCGGCGTCCTGCTGCTCGGGCTGCTGGGGTTCAGTGCCAAACTGCCGCTGGAGGAAGGGCGAACCGCCGGGACCGGGCCACCGGGCAAAACGAGCCTCCCCCCACGGTTTTGGATCTATGCCGCGTTTGCCCTGCTCTACGGCAGTTGCGAGGCCGTGAACGGCAGCTGGGCACCCCTCTACATGGTGAAACATTTTGGCGCGAGTGCGGCCCTCTCCTCGATGGCCCTGACGGTTTTCTGGGGAACTGTGACCGCCGGCCGCATGCTGTTCGCCGGGACGGAAAAGTGGTGGCCGGAGCGAACCGTCTGCCGGGTGTTGCCGTTCGTGGTCGTGGTCGCCGTCCTGGCGAGCGCCTGGGCCCCGGCGAGGAGTCCGCTGCTCGGACTTCTGACCATTGCGCTGGCCGGTCTCGGATGTTCCGCCCTGCTCCCCCTGACCATCAGCTTTGCGCAGAACGAGTTGACGACCATCGCCGCCTCGGTGGCCGGAGGCGTGGTCGCCTTTTATCAGCTGGGATACGGACTGGCTGCATTCGGGGCGGGCCCGCTGCAAACCCGCTGGGGGTGGAGTCTGAACACCATCTATGGCGCAGCCGCCGGCGGGGCACTGGCGCTGGCGGGTCTCGCCCTCGTCGTCACCCGCAGGACCGCCGAGCCAACCTGAATTCGGATTTTACCACGGGTGGGCAGACTCTCGCTTCGCTCGGCACACGGATGGGCACGGATGGATTGGCCACAAAAAGGCACAAATATTTTTTGGCGAAGGTGTGCCCTGCGTCGCGCCTATAGGCGCACGGGAGGAGATCACCCGAGCCAAGGAGGGGCGTCATTTGTCATTAACGTCCGTGAACTTGGCTCGAACCTCACCGCCCTCAGTGACCCGCTTCCAGATCTGTGTGATCCGCGGAGAGGTCGTGATTGGTTTTGTGTGCTTTGTGCTTTTTTGTGGCCAAAACTTTCCGTCCCCCTCCGTGGTTGATCCGCCTGCCCTACTCCGTGACCTCGGCTTGAACCTCCCTGCCATCTGTGACTCACCTCCGCGATCGCAACCCGTCCGGTCTTGAATATCCGTGCCCATCCGTGTATTCCGTGGTTAACTTCGAAGTTTTCAACCTGTTCACCCAAGCAAAATCATCATGAGTCTCAAAGGTAAAACCGCCATCGTCACGGGTGGCAACAGCGGCATCGGCCTCGCCATCGTGTTGGAGCTCGCCCGGCAGGGCGCCAACATTGTCATTGATTACGTCGTCCATCCCGAAACGGAACTGGACCTGGAGCAGCAGGTGCGGGCACTCGGGGACGGCGCCATCGGCGTGAAAGCTGACGTGAGTTCGGTTGCGGACTTGCAGACCCTGATTGACACGGCCGTCCTGGAGTTCGGGCGGGTGGACATCATGGTCAACAACGCTGGGGTCGAGACGCGCACCTCGGTGCTCGAGACGACGGAGGCGCAATATGAGAGGGTCCTGGCGATCAACCTCAAGAGCGCGTTCTTCGGCACGCAGCTGGCCGCCCGGCAGATGATCAAACAGGGCGGCGGCGGCCGCATCATCAACATCACCTCGGTGCATGAGGACTGGCCGATGCCGGGCAACACCGCCTATTGCCTGTCAAAGGGCGGAATGCGCATGCTGACGCGGACGGCCGGGGTCGAGCTCGCGCCCCACAACATTCTCGTCGTCGGGGTTGGTCCCGGCGCCGTCGCCACCCCGATCAACCTGGGGACCATGCAGGACCCGACGCTGCTGCAAAAGCTGAACAACGCCATTCCACTCGGCCGCATGGCCCGGCCGGAGGAAATTGCCAGCCTGGTGACATTTCTGGCCGGCGACGGCGCCAGCTACATGACGGCAACCACCATCTTCGCCGACGGCGGCATCATGCAAAGCAGCCCGGGGCTGTGATGCTTTTGAATCGCGAAGGGCTGGAGGGGATTTAACGCGAAGACGCCAAGGTGCGAAGGAAGAATTCGGATTTTGACACAGAGGTGAGGGAGGGATCAATCCGAGGGCACAGAGTACGGACGGAATTGAACTAAATTCGGCAGACGGATTTCCTCGCGGTTTACCCGCCTCAGGCGGCGTCAGAGGCGATCAGGGATTGCGCAGATGCACGCCGATAAAGAGGGATACGGAATTTGATCCAAACTGAAAGCACTCTCCCCTTCCCTCCGTTCCTGATTTCCTGAGTTCCAAATACTTCGTCGCCGTTCTCTTGGATAATTCCGACGCACATGGATTCTTCCGCTCTGTGCCCTCGGTATTTTCCTCCGTGTGCTCTGTGTCCAACTGCTGAATGTTCAGCCCCGGAGGCCTTGGGCGATATGATAGTAGACTTCGTTGTTGCGGAGGGTCTGCTTGAACTCGGCGAGTCGGGTGTCCGCGCCGATCACGGCGAGTTCGATGCCGGCGATGGTCGCGTAGTCCTCGAGCATCTCCGTCGTCACGCTGTAGCTGTAGCCGGTGTGGTGCGCGCCTCCGGCGAGGATCCACGCGGCGCAGGCGGTCTTGAAATCCGGCCGGCATTCCCACACCGCGCGCGCCACCGGCAGGTGCGGCAGCGCCGGCGGGGTGACCGCCACGACTTCGTTGACGATGAGGCGAAAGCGGTTGCCCAAATCCACCAGCGAGGCGTTGAGCGCGGGACCGGCCGGGGCGTCAAAGACGAGGCGGACCGGATCCTCCTTGCCGCCGATGCCGAGCGGGTGGATTTCCAGCGAGGGTTTTCCGGCCGCGATGGACTCGCAAATTTCCAGCATGTGCGCGCCGAGCACCTGGTGCGCGCCGGGAGCGAGGTGATAAGTGTAATCCTCCATGAAGGATGTGCCGCCAGGCAGGCCGTCGCCCATGACCTTCATCGCCCGGAGCAGCGCGGCGGTCTTCCAGTCGCCCTCGGCGCCAAAACCGTAGCCGTCGGCCATGAGCCGCTGGACCGCGAGGCCGGGCAGCTGGCGCAGGCCGTGCAAATCCTCAAAGGTGGTGGTGAAGCCCTTGAAGCCGCCCTCCGTCAGAAAGGCGCGCAGCCCCAGCTCCACCCGCGCCCCGTAGCGCAACGAGTCGTGCCGTGCGCCGCCCGCGCGCAGCTCCTTCGCGACCTTGTACTTTTCACCGTATTCGGCGCAGAGCCGGTCCACGGCCCGGTCGGTGATGGCGCCAATTTTGGCCACCAGGTCACCGACGCCGTGGCTGTTGACCGCATAGCCCAGCCGCAGCTCGGCGGCGACCTTGTCGCCGTCGGTGACGGCCACCTGGCGCATGTTGTCGCCGAAGCGCACAAATTTGGCCCCCTGGGCGTCGTGCCACGCGCGAGCCGCACGCATCCAGGCGCCAATCCGGTCCTGCACCTCCGGGTCGCTCCAGTGGCCGACCACGACCTTGCGGCCGAGGCGGAGGCGGGTGTGGATGAACCCCGCCTCCCGGTCGCCGTGCGCGGCCTGGTTGAGGTTCATGAAATCCATGTCGATCGTCTCCCACGGCAGATCCCGGTTGAACTGGGTGTGCAGGTGGAGAAACGGCTTCTGGAGCGAGGCGAGGCCGCGGATCCACATCTTCGACGGGGAGAAGGTGTGCATCCAGAGGATCAGGCCGGCGCAGTTGGCGTCGGCGTTGGCCTCCAGACAGAGGCGGGTGATCTCGTCGGGCGTGGTGAGGAGGGCCTTGAAGACCGTCTTGAGCGGGAGCTTCTCCGTGGCGGCGAGCGCGGCGGCGACCGTGCGGGCGTTGGCGGCAACCTGTTTGAGAGGGCCCGGGCCGTAGAGGTGCTGCGAGCCGCAGACGAACCAGATCTTGGGGGAGGATAGTTTCATGGGATGGGTTTTCTCCGTGGATAACGGGGATGGGGGAAGGTTAATAGGAGCGGGCGGCCGTTTCGACCTGGGCATTCTGTGGTCAAGAATGGAGGCGATGCAGTTTGGCGATTTAGGTAGGGACGTCACTCCGTGGCGTCCGCGGACGGCTCGGAGAGCCGTCCCTACCGTTGGGTGCCGTTACAAAATGCGTCATTACTTTAAAAATCAGGAGGATTTCGCGGTTTTGAGCTCCAGCAGATCCTTCATCACGCGCGACAGGTCGGCGGATTTGTTCAGGCCGCCGAAGGCGTCGTGCACCTGGCGGTAGAGGGCGTAGAGCTGGTGGTAGGTTTTTTGGGCGGCGGGTTTCGGGCGGTACGCGACTTTTTTGAGCGAGGTCATCTTTTTCTGTGCGGTCGGGAAATCCGGATGCGCCCCGGCGAGCACCGCGGCGGAAACCGCCGAGCCGAGCGCGCAGGCCTGGCTCGACCCGGCGACGAGCATGGTGCAGCCGGTCACATCGGCGTAGATCTGCATGAGGAGGGGATTTTTCTCCGCGATGCCCCCGGCGCAGACGACGCGGTCGATGGGCACGCCGTATTCGCGGATGCGCTCAATGATGGCGCGCGCGCCAAAGGCGGTCGCCTCGATCAAGGCGCGGTAAACCTCGGCCGGGGTGGTGTAGAGCGTCTGCCCGAGCACCAGGCCGGTGAGCAGCTGGTCCACGAGGATGGTGCGGTTGCCGTTGTTCCAGTCGAGCGCCAGCAGACCGCTCCGGCCAGGCGCAAGGCGCGCGGCCTCGGCGGTTAACTGCGCATGGAGCTTCGCGTCGCCGCGGCAGATGATTACAACCCACCACTTGAAAATATCCCCGACGGCGGACTGCCCCGCCTCGATGCCGTAGTAGCCGGGGAGAATGGCGCCCCTGACGATGCCGCAGATGCCGGGGATGTCGGGCACAGTTTTTTGCGCCGAGACCACGCCGCAGTCGCAGGTGGACGTGCCGATGACCTTGACCAGCGTGCCCTCGGTGACCCCGCAGCCGATGGCGCCATAATGCACGTCGAACTCGCCGATGGCGATGGGGATGCCGACGGGCAGGCCGAGCTTCTTCGCCCACTCCGCGCAGAGCGTGCCGGAGGCAACGGAGGCGTCGTGGGCCTCGGTGTAAAGGCGGTCGCGCAGGGCGGCAAGCTTGGGGTCGAGCAAGGCAAGAAAATCCTGGTCGGGCAGGCCGCCCCAGTCGGCGGCATAAAGCGCCTTGTGGCCGGCGGCACAGACCCCGCGCTTGATGGCGCGGGGATCGGTCACCCCGGCGAGGACCGACGGCACCCAGTCGCAGAGCTCGACCCAGGAAAAAGCCGCGTCGAAAACCTTGGGGGCGACGTTCAGGCAGTGCCAGATTTTGGCCCACCACCACTCCGAGGAGTAAGTGTTGCCGCATTTGGCGATGTAGTGCGGCCGGTGTTCCGCAGCCAGGGCGGTGATCTTCGCGGCCTCGCGCCAGCCCGTGTGGTCCTTCCACAGCCAGCACTGGGCATGCAGATTTTTCGCCCATTGGGGGTTGAGCGCCAGCGGGACATTGGTGCGGTCCACGGGAATCGGGCTGGAGCCGGTGGTGTCCACGCCCAGACCGACGACCTTCGCGGGATCGAAGCCCTTGGTTTTTTTCGCCTGCCGGAGGGCGCCCTTGACGGATCTTTCGAGACCAAAAAGATAATCCCCGGGATGCTGCCGGGCGAGGTGGTGGTCCCGCGGGTCGAGCAGCACGCCCTGTTGGCCGGACGGGTAGTCGATGACGCAGGAGCCGAGCTCGCGGCCGTCCGCGCAGCGGACGACGAGGGCGCGCACCGAGTTGGTGCCGTAATCAATGCCGAGGGTAAACATGGGCTGGGAGTGTTCCCCGGCAAAGGGGGCGTTGGCAATGCGGTTTTGTTCGACTTCGCCCATGGGATCACACGAGCATCTCAGTTTCTTGCTGATTCAATCTGCGCGCTCTGTTTCCGCCTTTGCGGTCTTCCCGGCCTTCGTGTAAAAACCTCCGGTCCGTCGTCTGTGACAAACCGCCGGGCAATCCATCAACGCAAAGCCGCAAAGGTGCCAAGGCGCAGAGGATAAGATTGGGCTTCGCGCCTCTGCATCTCAGCGGCTTTGCGCTAAATTCTCCTTCAGGCCTCGTGTCCTCTGGTTTCTTTCGCTGTTCTTAGTATAAAAATCTCCAATCCTGTTCCGTGACCTCTGGATCGCTCTCTATGCTGCTCCAGGTCGATCTGCTGAGGTTTTTAGACCGGATCAGATTTCCACCACGATCTTCCCGAACTGTCCGCCCCATTCCATCAGGGCGAAGGCCTCGGCGGCGCGGGCGAGCGGGAAAACATCACTGACAACCGGCGTGAGGCGGTGGCGGGAGACGAACTCCGTCATCGCCGCCCAGTCGGTCGGGCTGCCCATCGTCGTGCCGAGCAGGGAGAGCTGACGCCAGAAGACCTTCCGCATCGGCAACACCGGGGGGTTGCCCCGCGTCGCGCCGAAAAACACCACCCGGCCACCCGGGGCGGTGAGATCAAGCAGGCTCTCAAACCCGTCGCCGCCCGCGCTGTCCAACACCACGGCAAACAAGCCCGGTGCGGCCGCGGCGGCCACCGCCCAGCCGGGCGTAGCATAGTTGAAGCCACCCCGCGCGCCCATCGCGACCGCCCGGGCGATCTTGTCCGTCGATCCCGAGGTGACCCACACCTCCGCCCCGTGCGCCAACGCGAACTGGAGCGCGAACAACGCCACCCCGCCACCGATGCCGCTCAGCAGGACACGCTCGCCCGGCTGGAGCCGGGCGCGGCTGAACAGCGCGCGCCACGCTGTCAGCCCCGCGAGCGGCAGCGCCGCCGCCTCCACCCAGGAGAGATGCGCGGGCTTGGCGGCGAGCTGCGTGACGGGAACGGCTATTTGCTCCGCCAGCGTGCCGTCGCGCGGCAGGCCGAGAATGCTGAACCCGCCACCCTGCGTCCGTTCGTCGTCACCCCAGCCGAAACTGGCGTTGATGATCACCTCGCGCCCGATCCAGGCCGGGTCCACCCCGGCGGCCACGGCGGAAACCACGCCGGCCCCGTCGGAACCGGGGATGCAGGGAAACTTGAGGCCGGCATACTGCCCGAGCTTAATCCACACATCGCGATGGTTGAGCGCGGCGGCGCGGAGGCTCACGACCACCTCGCCAGCGGCGGGCGCCGGGGCCGGCGCGTCGGCCAGGACAAGTTGGTTGACAGCGGAAAGTTGGACGGCGCGCATGGGGCGGAAAGTTGAAGGGTTGAGGGGTTGAAGGGTTGAAGGGTTTAAGGGTTGAAAAGGACGATAAGAAGTCGAGCGCGATGAGGCTGCGGGACAGTGAATTATTATTCTGTATCCGTGAATATCCGTGTGAACCGTGGTCAAATCCGACTGCCGAATTTGGCTTTACGCCGCTTCAGCCTTTCAGCCCTTCAGTCTTTCAGCCTTTATACCCGCTTGCTCCTCGCGCTCAACAATCCCTATGGCGTGCTCTCGCAGTTCACCCCCGAGCCCGGCTCGGTGTGGCGGACGCTGGCGAGCTGCGGTCTGCCCAAGGGCGTGTATCCGCTGGGCCGGCTCGATGCGGACTCGGAGGGATTGCTGCTGTTAAGCGACGAGGCGGGCCTGAACACCCAACTGCTCGACCCACGGCACGCCCACCAGCGGGAATACTGGGTGCAGGTGGAGCGGATTCCCGATCCAGCCGCCCTCCAGACGCTGGCACGCGGCGGAAAGCTGGGCCCGGGGATTGCGCGCCCCTGTGTTGTGCGCCGGCTCGAGCCGACGCCGGAGGTTCCGCCCCGGGTTCCCCCAGTGCGATTTCGGAAGAGCGTCGCCGATTGCTGGATCGCGCTGGAGCTGACCGAGGGAAAAAACCGCCAGGTGCGGCGGATGACCGCCGCAGTCGGGCACCCCACCCTGCGGCTGATTCGCGTCCGCATTGGCGCGCTCACGCTGGCCGCCTTGGGGCTCGCATCAGGTGAATGGCGGGAGCTGACGAAGGCGGAACGCGCGGCGGTGTTCCGTTGAGCTGCGATTCGCCTAAAATGCCGGCGGGGTGCCCCCACCCCGCACCACCGCCAAGCGGGGTGAGGGCACCCCGCCTACAAACAGGTTTCACCGCTTGTACTCAAAACGCGCGGGCGTATTGCAACGGAGGCGCAGGCAGGGGTTTCACGCCCAGCTCCTTGGCGGCGTGCAACGGCCAGTTGGGGTCGCGCAGGAACTCCCTTGCCATCAGGACCAAGTCGGCGTGGCCGTTGCGCACGATCTCGTCCGCCTGGGCCGGGGAAGTGATCATCCCGACCGCCGCAGTCTCAATGCCGGCCTCGCGGCGGATCCGAGACGCAAACGGCACCTGGTAGCCGGCACCCACTGGAATCACCGCCTTCTCCACTCCCCCGCCGGAGCTGCAATCCACCAAGTCCAGCCCCTCCGCCTTGAGGAGGCGCGCCAGCTCGACGCTTTCGTCAATCGTCCAGCCGCCGTCGGTCCAATCCGTGCAGGACAGGCGGATGGTCAGGGGCAGGTTTTCCGGCCAGACCGCCCGCACGGCACGGGTGGTGCCCACGATAAAACGAATCCGGTTTTCAAAGCTGCCGCCAAATTCATCGGTTCGTTGGTTCGACAGTGGGGAAAGAAACTGATGGGCGAGATAGCCATGCGCGGCGTGCAGTTCCAGCCACTCGTAGCCGGCGGCGAGCGCGCGTCGGGCCGCCGCCACGAAGTCCGCCTGGACCCGCCCGATTTCGGCGAGGGTGAGCTCGTGAGGAACGCTCGACAACGCGCCACCAAAGGCGACCGGACTCGGAGCCACCGGCGTCCAACCACCCTCGTCCTCGGCGAGGTGCCCGCCCCCATCCCATGGGCGCGAGGCGCTGCCTTTGCGCCCGGCATGGGCCAGTTGAATGCCCGGCACCGCGCCCTGAGCCCTGATGAAGCGGGTGATCCTTGTCAGCGGTTCGACCTGCGCGTCGGACCAGAGACCCGCACAGCCGGGGGTGATGCGACCCTCGGGTGAGACCGCCGTGGCCTCGGCGATGACCAGCCCCGCCCCACCGGCTGCCCGCGCGCCCAGGTGGACCAGATGCCAGTCGTTCGCCACGCCGTCCGTCGATGAATACATGCACATCGGCGAGACGCCGATGCGGTTCCGTAGGGTGACCGAGCGGAGGGTCAGCGGGGCGAAAAGATGCGGCATACGGTGCCGCTCAGACGTGGCGGATGACCTCGGCAGCCGGAAAACGCACCTTGGGCGCGACCGCGTATTTGTCATCGGCGGCGCGATAGCCGGCGGTGCAGACGCAGAGGGTCGTGTAACGCGTGCCGGTCAGGCCCAGGATCTCGTCATATTGCGCCGGCGCGATGCCCTCCATCGGGCAGGTGTCCACCCCGAGGAGCGCCGCCGCCGCCATGAACTGGCCGAGTGCAATATAGACCTGACGCGACTGCCAGACGTCCAGCGTGCCGCCCGCCTTCGCACCGGCCAGGCTTTGGACCATGATATTCTTGTAGCCCCCGTGAGACTCCGCCGTCCCGCCCCGCACCTCGGCAGTGCGGTTGATGAAATGGGTCACATCCGCCTCACCGAGGTCCTTCTGCAGGGTGAAGACCACCATCCTCGCCGCGTCCACAATCTGGGTCTGCCCCCAGGAGGCGGCCATGAGTTTCTGACGGACAGCGGGGTCGTCCACGACGATGAACTTCCACGGCTGGAGGCCGAAGGACGACGGGGCCAGAATCAGAGACTGTTCGAGCGCGGTCCAGGTGGCGGCCGGAATCTTTTTGGCAGGATCGAATTTTTTGGTGGCGTAACGCCAGTTGAGCGCGGACAGGAGCTGGGTTTCGGTAAGGGTGGTCATGAGGAAGGAGGAGCCGGGAAGCTGCACGACCGGCGGCGGAATGCAAGTGTCGGGCACCGGTGGTGGTGGCGCATGGTGTGTATTCGGGTAGCGACGCTACTCCGTGGCGTTCGCGGACGGCTCGGAGAGCCGTCCCTACCATTGAAAGTCGCAAGCCCCACAACTACACCCTCGCCTTCCTCAGGAATGTATTGCGGCGGGGGCGCGGAGCGCGTTGAATTATCACCCTTCCCCTGATTTCTTCCCATGAAACCCTCCCTGTTCCGCCCGTTCGTCATCGCCGCGACCCTCGGCGTCTTCCTCACCGGCTGCGCCAAAAGCAGCCCCGATGCCGCGGCTCCGGCCGCGGCCGCAGCCTCCGGCACGAAAATCAAGCTCGGCTTCATCGTCAAGCAGCCGGAGGAACCCTGGTTCCAACTGGAGTGGAAATTCGCCGACCAAGCCGCGGCCGATCTCGGTTTTGACCTGGTGAAAATTGGTGCGACCGATGGCGAGAAAACCCTGTCGGCCATCAACAACCTCGCCGCCGGCGGCGCCCAGGGGTTTGTCATCTGCACCCCCGACGTGAAGCTCGGTCCCGCCATCGCCAAGTCTGCGGCCGAGCACAACCTCAAGCTGATCGCGGTGGACGACCGCTTCGTCGGCTCCGACGGCCAGCCGATGGCGAACGTCCATTACCTCGGACTGTCCGCGCGCAAGGTCGGCGCCAACGTGGGCAACGCGCTGAACGCCGAAATGAAGGCGCGCAACTGGCCAGTTGCCGAGACGGGGGTCTGTGCCGTCACCTTTGAGGAGCTCGATACCGCCAAGGAACGGACGGAGGGCGCCATCGAGGCGCTCACCACCGCCGGTTTTCCCGCCGACAAGATCTTCAAGGCTCCCCAGAAAACCAGCGACATCCCCGGCGCCCGGGATGCCGTCAACATCCTGCTGGTCCAACACCCGGAGGTGAAGCACTGGCTCATCTGTGGCATGAACGATTCGGCCGTCCTCGGCGCGGTGCGCTCCACCGAGGGCCGCGGTTTCGCGGCCACCGACGTCATTGGCGTCGGCATCAACGGCACGGACTGCATCGACGAGCTGAGTAAGTCGAGCCCGACCGGGTTCTTCGCCTCCAACCTGAATTCGGCGAAGGACCACGGCTACAACACCGCGAAGATGCTCTTCGAGTGGGTCAAGGACAACAAGGAGCCGCCGCTCGACACCCGGACAACGGGCATGATCATCAACCGTTCCAATTTCATGCAGGTGCTCAAGGACCAGGGCATCCGCTGATCCCGCCCGCCACCGTGCCCACCCGCCTCGCCTTCGATTCTGTCGTCAAGGAGTTTCCCGGCGTGCGCGCGCTCGACGGGGTTTCCTTCACCGCGGAGGGCGGCCAGGTGCACGCCCTCATGGGCGAAAACGGCGCGGGCAAGTCCACGCTCCTTAAAATTCTCTCCGGCGCCTATTCGCCCACGGCGGGTTCGCTGGAGATCGACGGCCAACGCCACGTTTTCCCCTCGACCGCCGCCGCCATCGCCGCCGGGGTCGCCGTCATCTACCAGGAGTTGTTTCTTGTCCCCGAGATGACCGTGGCGGAAAATCTTTACCTCGGCCACCTGCCCGCCCGCGGCGGCGTCATCAAGGGCCGCCAGCTCCGGGAGGATGCCCGCCGGCAGCTCGCCTGGATCGGGGAGGACATTGATCCGGACACCAAGGTCAGCTACCTCCCCATCGCCCAGCGCCAGTTGATTGAAATCGCAAAGGCGCTCACCCGCGGGGCGCGGGTGATCGCCTTTGACGAGCCGACCAGCAGCCTGTCCTCCCGCGAGGTGGACCGCCTTTTCACCATCATCCGCGACCTGCGGGCGCGCGGGCATGTCATCCTCTATGTCACGCACCGCATGGACGAGGTCTTCGCGCTGTGCGACGCCGTCACCGTGCTGCGCGACGGCCGGCACATCAAAACCTTCGATGGCATGGCCGGATTGACGGTGGACGATGTCATCCGCTCGATGGTCGGCCGCGACCTCAAGAATGTGTTCAACTACACCCCGCGCCCGCACGGCGGGCCGGCGCTGGAGGTCGAGGCGGTCACCGGTCCCGGCCTCACCGCGCCGGCGAGTTTCAGCGTGGCGAAAGGCGAGATTGTCGGAATGTTCGGGCTGGTGGGTGCGGGTCGCAGCGAACTGCTCCGCCTCATCTACGGGGCGGAGCGCCGCACCGGCGGCCAGGTCCGTATCGAGGGCCGCCCGCTCCCCGCCGCCGGGCCGCGCGGCTCGATCGAGGCGGGCCTCGTGCTTTGCCCCGAGGACCGCAAGCGCGACGGCATTGTGCCCGTCCGCTCGGTCGCGGAGAACATCAACATCTCCGCCCGCCGCCATCATGCCACGGCCGGCTTCGTGCTCGACCGCGGGTGGGAGCGGGCCAACGCCGCCAGCCACATCGCCTCGCTCTCGATCAAGACCCCGTCCGCCGCCACCCAGATCGTCTATCTTTCCGGCGGGAACCAGCAGAAGGTCATCCTCGCCCGGTGGCTCTCGGAGAACGTGAAGGTCATCCTGCTCGACGAGCCGACCCGCGGCATCGATGTCGGCGCCAAGAGCGAGATTTACGCCATCATCCAGCAGCTCGCGGCCCGGGGGGTCGGCGTGCTGTTTGTCTCCAGCGAATTGCCCGAGGTGCTGGGCCTGGCCGACCGCATCCTGGTGATGCGCGGGGGCGCGCTGTCCGGCGCGCTCGCGCGCGGCGAGGCGGGCGAGTCCGCGGTGCTCAAATGCGCGCTGCCGGTTTCCGGCTGAACTTTATGGACAAAAACGTCTCCAAGTTTCGTGTCTTTTGGGACAGCGCCGGCATGCTGCTCGTTTTCGCCGTCCTGTTCATTCTCTGCTCATTGCGAGTGGACCACTTCCTGAGCGCGAAAAACATGGAAGGCCTGCTGTTGTCGGTTGCCACCACCGGCACCATCGCCTGCACGATGCTGTTCTGTCTCGCCTCCGGGGCGTTTGACCTCTCGGTGGGTTCCGTCGTGGCCTGCGCGGGGGTCGTGACCGCCTTGGTCATAAACCGGACCGGAAGCATCACCCTCGGCATCGCCGCCGGGCTCGGTCTCGGGCTGCTCGTCGGGCTCGTCAACGGCCTGCTGATCGCCAAGGCCGGCATCAACGCGCTCATCGCGACGCTCGCGACCATGCAGATCGTGCGCGGGTTGGGCTATATCGTTTCGGGCGGTAAGTCCGTGGGGATCGTCAACGAGGGGTTCTTTGTGCTCGGCAACAAGGTGGTGATCGCCATCCCGGCCGGCACCAATCCGTTTTCCCACCAGCCTGAATATCTCAACATCACCACCCCGGTGCTCGTGTGCCTGGCGTGCTTTGGGTTGTTTGGTTTTCTCATTTCGCGGACCACCTTTGGCCGCAACACCCTGGCCCTCGGCGGCAACGCGGAGGCCGCGCGACTCGCGGGCATTTCCATCGATCGCCTGAAAATCATGATCTTCTCGCTGCAAGGTCTGGTCGCCGCGGCGGCCGGCATCGTGCTCTGCTCGCAGTTGACCAGTGGCCAGCCCAAGACCTCGGAGGGGTTGGAATTGGAGGTCATCTCCGCCTGCGTGCTCGGCGGCGTGTCGCTCACCGGCGGGGTCGGCAAAATGAGCCATGTCGTCGCCGGTGTCCTCATCATGGGCACCGTGCAGAACGCCATGAACCTCTCCAATGTGGACTCATTCTGGCAGTATGTCGCGCGCGGCCTCATCCTGCTCGCCGCAGTGAGCGTGGACCGGCTGAAACAGCGCGGCACCGGCCGTTAGGAACCTCCGGCCAGCAGATCCGCCGCGCCCGCGTGGGCCGGGTCGCGGGCCAGGACCGCGCGGAGGAGTCGGGTGGCAGCGGCCTGCTGCCCAAGGCCGAGCCGGGCCTGCGCCTCGAGAAAACACGCCAGGGTTGTCTGGCGCGCCGGCAGGTCGTCGTCGAACAGCAGCATGGTCGGCAGCGAAGTCGCAAAGTAGTCGAGCTTCGCCGGTGCGGGCGCGAGTCGCCGGGCGTGCATCCGCAGGGCCTCCAGCAGTTTTTTCGCGGCGGCGGCACGGCCGAGTCGTTTCATCGCCAGCGCGGAATTATAAGTCAGCTCGGAATACGCACGGACACTCATCTCCTGGAAATCGCCCTTGAAGGTGGCGGCGACCAGCCAGTGGGAGCGGGCGGCGACACGGTCGCCAGCGGCCGCGCACGCTTCACCCAACCAGAAATGGATGTCGCTCTGGTTGGCGAGGAGGTGCCGCCCTTCGCCCAGATTCTCCGGGGCCGAGAGCGCGGCCTCGAAATGAGTGATGGCCTCGGCGACCCCGGCTACATGGGCCAGCGCGGCCTGGCCCAAAAGCAGCAGCGCCCGGGTGTGCTGGGCGAGCGGACCGCCCTCGCCTCCCTCCCAGGGCTGAAATTTGCGTGTGTTCAGGATGGCCAGAGCGTCGCACGGACGGCCGGTCTGGTTGAACAGCGCGCACAATTCAACGGAAAGATCGTCACGGGCCGCGACCAGACCGCGGTGACGCTCCAATTCGCGCAAGCGGCGGGCGGGAGCGACACCGAGCCGCTTCCAAAGCTGGTCGCGCTCGTAGACGAGCCGGGCATCGGCGGGGTTGGCCCGCCGGGCGCGCTCATACGCGGCGCGCGCTTTGGCGGGCTGCTTCAGGACATTGAAATAGCCGATGCCCAGGTTACGCCAAACCACCGAATATTTCGGGTCCAGCCGCGCGCTGCGCTCCCACCACTTGATCGCCTCGCGATGGCGGCGGCGATCGTAGAGCAGGTTGCCCAGGTAATAGGGCGCCCGGGCGTCGCGCGGGTTGGCGGCAATGGCAAACTCCAGGATCGCGATCTCCTCCACCCGCGCGGGAAAACAGTATGCCGGTGAGGCTTTGGCCGCCGCCGCGAGGTGGATCGGCACCAAGGCAATGTCAGCCATCAGTTGACATAGCCAGGCCCGGTAATAGCTCAGCAACGGAGTGGTGCCGGGGTCAGCCTCGGCCCCGGCGACGGCAAGGAGGGCGAGCGCCCGGGCGTGGAAACCCGCGCGGACATAATCGAGCGCCAGGTCCAGGCGGGTTTGTGTGCGGCAGTCCAGGGACCGGCCGTCAAGGTCTCGTGCCCACCAGTCGAGCGGATCCAGGGCGAGGGTATCCGCCAATAGCGCGGCCGCCTCAGTTTCACGATTAAGCTGGCGCAGCACCATCACCTTGAGGTTGCGGGCGCGGAGGTTGTCCGTGCTCAAACGGAGCGCGCGATCGAGGTGATTGAGCGCCGTGGTCCAATCGTGGCGGGTGCAGTCGATCTCCGCCAGCGCGTGGAAGCCGGCGGCCTGCCAGGCCTGGTTCCAGGCGGCTTTGGCAAACGCCGCATAGGCGGACTCTGAGTGCGGATTGCGGACTGCGGACTGCGGAGTGAAAAGCGCTTGCTGGCGGAGACAGAGACCGAGCTGATAGTAGGCCTCGCCGTCGGCGGGGTTGGGATTGCGGTGCGTCAGGCGCGCGAGGCTGGCGCGCAGATGAGTTTCGGCGGCGTCAAACTCGCCGCGACGGACGTGCCAGCGGCCGAGCGCGAGGTGGCAGCGGGAGTCGCCGGGGTCGCGGCGCAGGCCCTCCCGCCAGTAATCCTCGGGCGCACGCGTGGCGTGGCGGTATTGCTCGAGGTGAAGGCCGGTGAGGTAGAGCTCATCGTTGCCGGCGACCGCAGCGGGCGCCGGAGGTTCGGTGGCTGACTGGCGGGATAGTTCGGCCTGGGTGGGCGGAGTTGGGGCGACCGGAGTGTACCGGATTAATTCACGGCCTTCGGCATTGGTGACGGCCAGGGTGAGGTCGGTCGCATGCGTTCCACGCGGGAGGGCAACGGTCTCAACGAGCGGGGAGGACGGGGACAGATTGCGGGGGAAGGTGGCGAGAGGCTCGTTTCTGGCGAAAAGCGTGACCACCGCGCCGACGTGCGGGGAGGTGACGGCAACACCGACCCGGGCTTCCATCCGCCGGCCTTCGGCGCCAACTACCAGCGAAACGGCAGCGGTCAAGTTGGCCTGATGGGCGGGCCCGATTTTCTGGATGGGATACCAATACTGGCTCCACGCCTTCGTCTCGCCGGGTTGGAGCCAGGAGAAATCCGGTTGGTTGTCGGTGAAGACACCCGCCATCAGCTCGATGTACGGAGCATGTTCGCCGTGCTCATCGGCGTCGGTGAGGTTGCGGTCCCACGCATAACCGAACTCGTGGTTGCCCCAGGTCCATTGCTTCTTTCCCGGCGCGATGTGGTGATCGGCGAAGTGGACGAGACCGGCCTGCGCCTGGTGGTCGTAGCCGCCAAAAAAGTCCCCGCTCGTGCCCATGGCCATGTAGGAGGTGGGCACGGGGATGTTGGCATACCAGGAGAGATCATTCGCGGCGCAGGCCGCGATTTTGGATTTTGGAATTGGGATTTTGGATTTTTCCAAACCATCGGACGGAACATACTGCCGCGGACGCTCGGCGGGGGGCACGCCGGACCTCGCGCGGGCGGCGTAGTCCACGCCGTAGTAGCGGCCGGTGCAGAGTGGAAACGTGCTCATCGCCCGTTTGGCGTGGTCGGCGACGTAGGTGGTGTCGGGCGGGAAAAAAGACTGGTAGCCTTCGTGGACGCGGATGGCAGCGTTGACCCACCACAGGAACGTCTGCGGGTCGGACGTGCGGTTGTAAACCCGCGCCTTCAGCTCGAGGATCGCGCGGCCGGGATGGAGACAGACGCCGTGCATGCCCTTCATCCGGCACATTGGGTCATGCTCGGAGAGCCACACGGTCGCGGAGCCATCGGAGTGTTCCTCAATATGTACGTCCGCCGGCATGAACGTGGAGGGGCGGTGATGCTGCGGCCAGTTGAACTCGATCCCGCCCGAAATCCAAGGGCCGGCCAGACCGACCAACGCCGACTTGATGACCCGCTGGTAATAGACCAAGTCGTAGTGGTTGGTCTTGTCCAGGACGCGGTGGATGCGACCGCCAAGCTGCGGCAGGATCATCACCAGCAGATATTGGTTTTCGATAAAAATGGCGTCCCAGACCCGTGGCACGGCCTTTTCCGCAATGCGGTCGCAGAATGGCAGCGGATAAACGCGACCGCTCGAACCCTGGTAGACCCGTTTTTCCAGGAACATCGGGTTCCGGTCGGGCGCGTGCGGCTCGTAGGTTGGGAGGACGACCGCTTCGCGGCGGACACTGACGGAGGACATCGGAGGATTGGCGGGATGACTCAGGGAGCGGAGACGTTTAGACTCGTCTCATAAATGGGCGCGAGACGGACGGACTTCAGGCGAAGCGCGTCGGCCCCGGCGGGGAACGCGGGCCGCGCGCCGGGTGGAAGATAAAGGGGCGTGTCGGCACGCAGCGGGAGGATTTTAAGGGTGAGACCATTTTTCAATTCCTCCGGCGTCAACCGCCAGAGGCCGATCTCAAACGACGTGCCTTTGTAGAAATTGTCGGTGATGAGCCGGTCGCCGGCATAGAGGCGGGCCACGTCGCCCTCGTAGTCAATTTGGAGCATTAAACGGCCGGAAGAGGCGGACTGTGCCTCGACCGGTAGCGTGATCGCCCAGACTGCGGCACGATCGAAGTCCGCGTCACCTGGTTCCATGGCGACTCGACGCTTGGGGTTGGGATTGAGTTTGGCGGGGACGGAGGGCGCGGCCTCCTTGGTTTGCATTATTGTCTCCAAGGCGGCATAGGGCATCGGGAAATTTTGCTCGAAACTGAAGCTTTGGAATATTCCTTCAGTGAAACTACGGCCGGCATGCGAAAGTGAGGGGAAGACGCGCGCCTGAAACTTTTCGACGTCCGATGCGTTAAGCAGTACAGTGTGCAGATGGGCTGGCAACAGCACCAGATGGTTGCGTCCGTCAACGAGCCGGGATTTTTGAAGATCGAGCACCTGACTGCGGTTGAGCAAGAGCAGTTGAGTGGTTTTCCCGCTGGCACGCGTGAGACGTAGCGTGGTGCCGAATCCGGGCATAAGACCGCTAACGAGGACGATGTTGTCCGCCTCGCGCTTAACCACTGCGCCAGGTATGTCGTGTGCGTCGATCTGGTCGTTGGGGCCAATTTGGAAAACAAACTCTGGACTGACGCCGGGTGTGGCGAAGAAAACCCAGATGTCCGGGTCGTCGAGCTTGGTGACCAGTTGGGCGCTGGCCTGACAGAGTGTGACCCCGCCACCCAGGTCCAGGTTCACCGGCCAGATCGCGTAGGCGCCATCCGGGATCGTCACCGGTTGGCGCGGGATTTTCATTTCGCCCCCGGGGAGTTTCAGGACGACCTGGAAATCCTTCTTGTCGCCGAGCGGGTAGTTGCGCTCGTAGTTGCTGATGAAAACAAAGCCGTGGTCGCCATCCGTCCGGGCGGTGACCCGTGGAGTGGTTGCGTCGTTGTTGTTGGCCGGCCGCTTGTCAGGAAAATGCGCGGTCATCGGGGCGAGGCGGTCGCCGAAGTCGTCCAGAAAAAGATTCAACAACCGCATGGTGTGATAGGACGGGTTGACCTGGCCGAATTCGCCCAGCGGGGCCTGAAAGTCGTAGGATTTGGTCTCCATGTCATTGTAGCCGTTGCCGTCGGGCTGGCCCAGGGATTCCTCCAGGGAGGTTTTGCCGTCGGGATTCGTGCCCCCGTGATACATGTAGTAGCCGAGCCCGGTGATGCCGGAGCCCACCTTCACGAGCGCGGCGACCGTCGAGTCGTCCGCCCCCATCAGCGGACGCCGGTGGTAGGCGATGGCCATGCCTCCTCCCATCTCGGCAGTGAGGAAAGGATAGCCATCATACTTGGCGTTGTAACCCGGGTTTTTTGGCGAGAGGTCGCCCATGACGTTGTCTTCGGCGCGGATGTTGGTGAAGAAAAAGTTCCCGTTGGGCGGCAGTTCCTTGAGGCTGTTGCTCCAAAACTGCTCGGTGTAACCACCAAAGACCGGCAGGAAATCCGTCGTCGGCACCACGGCATTGTCCCAACCGGTCGCGCTGTAAAAGGGCGCCGTGATCCCGGCGGCCTTGGCCAGTTGGAGCAACCGCTGCATGTGGGGCACCCCGCCGTTGCCGCCGGGGTGATACTCGTTCTCCAACTGCACCCCGATGATCGGCCCACCGTCCGCCCAGGACTGCCCTTTGACCTGCTGGCCGATCTGGTTGAAAAACGTCTCCACGAAACCGAGATAGGCGGGGTCGTTCGTCCGGCGACGCGGCGCAGCCGTGAGCAACCAGTCGGGAAAACCGCCATTGCGCACCTCCCCATGAGCCCAAGGACCGACGCGCAGCCAGACATAGAGGCCATGCTTCTGGCAGAGCGCGACAAAGCGGTGCAGATCCCGCTGACCCGACCAGTCGAATTGTCCCTGGGACTCCTCATGGAATATCCAGAAAACGTAGGTTGAGACCACGGTGATGCCACCGGCCTTCATCTTCTCCAGCTCGGTCTCCCACTCGTCGGCCGGGTAGCGCGAGAAGTGAAACTCGCCCATCACCGGAAACCACGGCTGGCCATCGAGGGTGAAGTAACGTGAATTGACGGCCAATGTATGGCCGTCGGGCGACTTGCCACCCGAGGCAAACGGCAGCGCAGCCGGAGCGGGCGCGGGGGTGGTGGCGTCAATCGTGACGACCTCCGCCCGGGCAACCGTCGCGAACGCGAGGCAGGACCAGCCAAGCACAAGGAGGAAACGGCCGAAAGTTTTACGGAAAGACATGGGGTGGGAAAACTGTTTCACCCGGACGTTGCCGGCCACCAGCTGGGTGCGCGAGGCTCAAATCTTTCGCGCCCGCACCCAGGCACAGCCTGGCTTCGGCCGACTTTGAAAACCGCCAATCAATCCATCAACGCAAAGGCGCGAAGGCGCAGAGGGTAAGGTTGGGCTCTGCGCCTCAGCGTCTTCGCGTTAAAGCCTCTTCCGTGTCCGCCCTGTCCGGCTCAGTGGGATTTATGGGAGTCGACCGTCTGGCGCAGCATCTCGCCCAGGGCGGAGAGCTCGAAGGGTTTTTCCAACACGTGGTTCTGGCCCAGTTCCCGCAGCTCGTCCTTCACCTCCGCCGTCAGATGGCCACTGATCACCAAAACCGGCAGCCCGGGATGATGCTGACGGATAAATTTCAACACCTCAATGCCGCCGAGGCGGGGCATGTTCAGATCGAGCACCACCGCGTCCATCCGGCGGCCGTAGTTTTTGAGGCAGGCCACCGCCTCGACCCCGTCGGCGGCGGTCAGGACCTCGTAGCCCGCGTTGATCATCACCGTCTCCAAGAGCTCCATGAGCGGCACCTCGTCCTCGACGATGAGTACGCGCTCGCGCCCCGGCGACAGGCGGGCCTCGCGACCATGGCCATAAAGGGCCGGCAGGTCGTCCTGCCGGGTTTTCACCGGCAGATAAATATGAAAGGTCGCCCCCTTGCCCGGCGCGGTCTCCAGGTCGAGCAGGCCGTGGTGGTTCGTGACCACCCCATAGACCACGGCGAGCCCCAGGCCGGTGCCGCCGGTGCCCTGCTTGGTGGTGTAAAAAGGTTCAAAAATCCGCGCGCGCACCTCGGCCGACATCCCGGGCCCGTTGTCGGCCAGGCTGATGCACGCATACTCCTGTGCCGGGTCGGCCTTGAGCGCCACCAACTGGCTGCCGGGCACCCGGCGGGTCGAAATCGTGATCACTCCCCCGTCGGGCATCGCGTCGCGAGCGTTTACGCAAAGGTTGACCAGGACCTGGCGGATTTGGTTCGGATCCAGGGAAAAGGCCTCGATGGACCGGTCCAGGTTTTTGCGCAGCTCAATCGAGCGCGGGAAGGTTTCCGCGAACATCCCGACCAGCTCGTTGATGACCTCGTCCAGCCGGACCGCCCGGTAGGCCACCTCGTTTTTGCGGCTGAAAGTGAGGATCTGCCCGACCAAGCCCGACGCCCGCAACGCCGCGTCATGGACCGAGCCGAGGTAGCGCACGAGGCGCGGGTCGGACGGCGCGATGGTCAGCGACAGCTCGGTGAAGCCGCGGATGATGGCGATGATGTTGTTGAAATCATGCGCGATGCCCCCGGCCAGCGTGCCGATGCTCTCCATTTTCTGCGCCTGCCGCAGCTGGTCCTCGAGCGTTTTGCGCTCGGTGATGTCCTCCCGCAGGGAGAGAAGGTGGGTGATCTCGTCAAGATGGTTGCGGATCGGAGAGACGGAGACGAACTCCCAGACCTCGCGGCCGTGCTTGCCGCGGGTGTGCAGCTCGCCGGTCCATTTGTGCCCGGCCGCGACCACGGCGCAGAACTGGCGGTAGGCGGACTCGCTGGCGTGCCCCTCGCGGAGCACCGGAATCCCGCGCTCAAAAATTTCCTCCAGTGTGTAGCCCGTCACTTCGGTGAAGCGCGAGTTCACATACTGGGCCATGCCGCCCGGCGTCGTCATCACAATGGACACGGGCGCCTGCTCGACCGCCTGGGCGATCTTCCGGAAATGCTCCTCGGAGAGCCGGTGTCGGGTCACATCGCGGCCGATGGCGCGCACGGTCACCAGTTCGCCGGCCGGACCGCGCTGGGCCGTCTCCTCCCACGCCAGCCAGCGCCAGCCCTGTGCGGTCTGCCAGCGGTGCTCGCGGCTGAGATGGAAGGGCGGACGCCGCAGACGCGGCATGGATTCGGCCCAGTCATCGGCGTCATCCGGATGCAGCAGCGACGGCAAAGCCCGCCCGGTCCAGGTCGGCTCGGCGTGCCCGAACTTGCGCGCAAACGCCCGGTTGACCGCCAGAATCCGCCCCTCGGGATCGAACAGGACGGCCAGCTCCAGGCTCCCCGCCCAGGGCTCCAGCGCGTCGGCCGCAGCCGGCGGGAACGTCGCCAGTGAAATGGGGTGGGTGGGGCTCATGGCGGGTCAGACCATGCCGCTCAGCATCGCGGGCAGCTGGCTCATGGCATTGGCGAGGGCGGCCTTGGCGAGCGCCTCCTCGCGTTCGTTTTTTCCAAACAGAATGTGCCAGCCCTCGGATTGCTGACCCGCGCCAATCGGCAGCGGCGGCACCAGTTCAAACCCGCCGCTGATTCCGGTCTCCCGGACCAGCAGGTCGGCGACCTGGACGGCGGCGGCATACACTGCGCAATCCGACGCACCCCCGGGTTGGGCGTGATACCGGACCGCCTCGACAATCTCCGGCGCGAGTCGGTGCTTTTCCAAATAATAGCCGCCAATCATGGGATGGTCCCAGCCGACCAACTCCCGCTCCGCCTCGCACACGGCCTCGGCGCTCTCATGCTCGCGGCCGAAGATTTCCTGAAACTCCAGCGGAAAGGCCGTGGCCAGCACCACCTTGCCCACGTTGTGCAGCAGGCCGATGATGTAGTCCGTGTCATCATCGACCAGCAAATCCGTGGTCGCGAGGATTTCGCGGGTCATGATCGCGGTCCCGATCGAGTGCCGCCACAGCTCCCGCCAAGGGAGGGCCGGCGAGGACTGGCCAATTTTCTCCAGATCCTCGATCACTGGCGTCGCCATGGACAGCTCCCGGATCTGCCGCAGTCCGAGGTAGAGCACCGCCTCCTCGATGCTGTTGACCTTGGCGCTCAGGCCGAAATAGACGCTGTTCACCATCCGCAGCAGGCGGGCGGTCAGCGAAGGGTCCCGGCGGATGATCTCCGCGATCTGCGTGGTGTAGCTCTGCTCCGAGTCCACCAAGCCGGCCAGTTTGCGGTTGATGCTCTGCAGGGAGGCCAGTTTGGGGCAGCGTTCGATGCGACGGCGGATCTCATCGTCGGAATAGGGGCCACCGGCGGTTTCGGCGCGTGGCAAGAGATCGGGGGCGGAAGATGATTGCACGTTGGCAACGTCTTCGGCACATCGCGCCGCAGGCTTAACCCGAAAGGAGGAAACACCGGGGTTTTGCCAACAAAACCGGCCATTTGCTCCCCTCTAATTATTCTCTTTCCTCCTGATCATTCGCTGTCTCCTCCGTTGCCGCCAATATCAGGGCGGCAAATTCTTCCGCCACGGCGCGGGATTCCAGGCCACGTGCCGAGGTCTGAAAGTTTCAGTTTTAACTAACTGCCCCACAGTCGGTAGAAACACCAACCATGGCAATGGCCCGAATCATGCAAAACAACCCGCGCATGATTTCCTCCGCCGGTTCCATTCTTCCTTTTATTTACGAATTGCACACCAGTCCGGCCCCGGCCGATTCCGATTCGACCTGGGGAAGGTGCCTGCGTTTCGACCCCGGCCACCCGACCCCTCCCGACCCGGCCGGGGCACCGTATTTTCCCCACCCCTTTAACGACCCGGAAGCCGCATGAGCTGGTCCGACCCCGACCCCAAATCCGCGGTCCGACTTTGGATTTACTGTCCATGGGCGGGTCGGCCGACCTCGGCCGAAAGCCACCTCGCCGGCCTCGCGGAAACCGACCTGAGCCACCGGCTGGGTCAGGTCTCTGATCCGCGCCTGTTGCGCATGGCGCGGCTCGACTCCGACTGGCAGGGGGAGAATGCGCGTTGCCTCGCGGAACTAAGCCATCCCGGCGTGGAATTTCGGCCCGCGCAGGTGCTGGGGGCGGCCGGCCTCGGCGATTTTGTGGGAAGTTTTTCCAGCCGACCCGCCGACGAAACCTGGTGGCTGGTCTTCACCGGCCAGCAGCCGGGCGAACTGCCCGCCGGGGTGGCGGCCAAAGTCGCCGCCTTCACCCGGAGGAACGGCGGCCGGGTGTTATTCTACGCCTATGACGAGGCCAGCCGCACCATGCCGGGTTTCCGTGCCCTGGCCCCGCACCTCGACGTGCTCATCCACGATGAGCAGCCGCTGGAACCTCTTGGCGCCTCCCTGCTGCCGGTCGATTGCACCACGATCCACCGCAGTTGGGTGGCCAACATCGTCCCCTTTTCCCATCCCTGCCATGAGGCACCCGACACCAGTATCTATTTTCTTGGCTCGCAACTTGGTCTCACGCCCCATCGGGAGCGTCAGATCGCCTTTCTGCGGGCCCGCTTCAAGGACCGGTTTGTCGCGAGCACCGATCATTCGGTTGATGTGACGGCCCGCGGCGGCCTGAACCGGCACCAGGTTGCCTTCTGCCCGGAAGGGCGAAAATTTGCGACCCCGGCCATGGGCCGCACCCACACCGACCGGCCGTTCTGGGCCGGCTGCCTCGGCCTGGTGCCGGTGGCGGAGAATTCCCGCACGGGAGACCGACTCGACGGGCTGGCCCGGACCGGGCTGATCATGCGCTATCCCCATGGGGACCTCGCCGCGCTCGCGGAAGCCTGCGAACGGGCACTGGCGCTGCCGCCGGCCGCCCGCCGGCGGATTCACGCGCACTTCAACACCCATGAGACCATCGGGGTGGTCGTCGCCGGGGCGATCGCCGCCGCCCAGGCCCAGACCGTCGCGGTGGCCTGCGACGTTTGAATCATCCCCATGCGCCATCCCCCCGCCAACGGTTTTGAGGCCGCCTACGCCCACCATCAGGCCGGCCGTCTCACGCAGGCGGTGACCCTCTACCGTCGGCTGCGGTCGGTGGCACCCCGCGACTACCGGGTGCTGCACATCGGCGGCGCGGCGCTGTTCCAGCTCAACCAGCCGGCGGAGGCCGTGGAATGGCTGAATCTGGCCGCGCGCCAGCAGCCAAAATCCGGTGCCACCCGCATGTGCCTCGGCCTGGCCCTCGCCCGGCTCGGCCGGCCGGATAGCGCCGAGGAGCAGTTGCGTGCGGCCGTGCGCCTGGACCCCGGCAACGCCGAAGCCCTGTGCAATCTCGGATCATTCCTGCTGGTGAACGGCCGGACCGACGAGGGAATCGCCACACTGCGCCAGAGCGTGGCGGCGCGGCCCGGGGACGCGCACGCGTGGAGCAGCCTGGGCTCGGCGCTGCTGGCGACCGGGCAGGCCGAGGCGGCACTCGACGCCCAGAACCACGCCCTCGCCGTCGCCCCGCAACACCTCAAGGCCCGCAGCGCCCGCGCCCAGGCCCTTTACGCCTGCCGCCGGCTCCCGGAGGCGCTCGCCGATTTCGAGGCGGTCATCGCCGCCGATCCCGCCGAACATGAGGCGCGCAGCTTCCGGCTCCTGCTGCTCCATTATGTCGACGGGCTCCCGCGCGAACGGCTCGCCGCCGAGCATGCCGCCTATGGCCGCGCGGTCGCCCCCGCCGCACCCCGCGCGCGGCCCCGCCGGGCCGGGACCGCGCGCCCGTTGCGGGTGGCCTGGTTCTCGCCGGACTTTCGCACCCACTCCGTCGCGTTCTTCTTCGAACCGTTGCTCGCGCAGCTGGATCCGGCGGAGTTCGAGCTCGTGCTCTATCACGATCATTTCACCCAGGATGCCACGAGCTTACGACTGAAGGCTCGCGCGGCATTGTGGCGGAACTTCGTGGGCCAGCCCGACGCGCTGGTGGAGGCCCGGGTGCTCACCGACGCCCCCGACATCCTGGTGGATCTGGCCGGGCACACCGGTTTCAACCGCATGGCCCTGCTGGCCCGCCGGCTGGCGCCGGTGCAGGTCAGCTATCTCGGCTATCCCGACACCACCGGACTGACCGCCATGGACTACCGGCTGACCGACGCATGGGCCGACCCGCCCGGCGACACCGATGCGCTGCACACCGAGAAACTGGTGCGTTTCGCGCCGACCGCCTGGTGCTACCAACCGCCGGAGCAAGCGCCCGAGGTCACCCTGCCTCCCGCCGCACATCCGTCCCGGCCCGGGATCACCTTCGGCTCGTTCAACAATCTCAACAAACTCTCCCCCGCCACCCTGAGCCTCTGGGCTCGCGTGCTGGCGGCGACACCGGGCTCGCGCCTGCTCATCAAGGGCCACACGCCCGAACCCGGGCGATTGCTGGCCGAGGCCCAGCTCGCAGGAATACCGGGGGAGCGCATCGTCCTCACCCCCACCGTCGCCGGCCTGGCCAACCATCTGGCCTCTTACCATGGGGTGGACATCGCCCTCGACCCCCTGCCCTATCACGGCACCACCACCACCTGCGAGGCGTTGTGGATGGGGCGGCCGGTGGTCTCGCTGGCCGGCGACCGCCATGCGAACCGCGTCGGCGTCTCCCTGCTCACTGCCGCCGGCCAGTCCGACTGCATCGCCGCCACCGCCGATGACTATGTGCGGATTGCGACTGGTTTGGCGGCCGATCGGGAAGCGCTCGCGTCCCGCTGCCGCAGTCTGCGCGCCGCGCTCAAAGCGTCGCCGTTGCTGGACCATGTCGGGCAGGGTCGGCGGCTCGCCGCCGCGTTGCGCCAATGTTGGGAGGAGTCCGCCCATGCGACCACCTAATCCCAGGCTGCAACTCCAGGCGGCGGTGACCCACCACCAGGCCGGCCGCTTCGAACCTGCGTACAAAATCTACGCCCAAGTCCGGCGCAGCTCGCCGCAAGCCTTCGACGCCTGGCATCTGGGCGGGCTCGCCGCCCACCAGCTTGGTCACCATGACGAGGCGGCGACCCTGCTCTCCCGGGCCCTGACGCTGGCCCCGCGCTCGGCGCTGTGCGCCTTCCGCCTCGGGGCGGCGCAGCTGGCCCTCGGTGCACTTGAGGCTGCGGCCGCCAGCCTCCGGCGGGCGCTGGAGTTGGATCCCGCCCTCGGCGAGGCCTGGGAACATCTGTCATTTGTCCATCACCGCCGGGGTGAGCCGGGGGAGGCGATTGCAGCGGCCCGTCAGGCCGTGCGCCTCCGGCCCGGCGAACCTGGGCCGCACGAGCGGGTCGGCGCGCTCCTGGCTGAGGCCGAGGGCTTTGGTGTCGCCCTGCCGTGGCTGCGGGAAACCACCCAGCGCTGGCCCGGACACGCCGCCGGCTGGAAGAATCTTGGCATCGCCCTCGCCACATTGCATCAGGCGGAGGAGGCGCTCGCGGCGCTCGACCGCGCCCTGGCGCTTGATCCCGGGCTGGCGGGTGCGCGGCTCGGCCGGGCCCTGGCCCTGCAGGAGGCCTGCCGGCTGCGGGAGGCGATCGCGGAGTATGGGGCGGTGCTGGCCGATCACCCTGACTGTGCCGAGGCCGGCAGCGCGCGCCTGTTGTGTCTGAACTATCTGGAGGAGGTTTCCGCCACCGAACTCAAGGAGGCGCACGACGCCTACGGCCGCGCCCACACGCCGATTCCGGTGCCACCGCCTGCCAATCTGCCGTCCGCTCCACCGCCCATTCCAAATTCCAAAATCCGAAATCCAAAATCGATCCTGCGGGTCGCCTTTCTTTCGCCCGATCTACGCCAACATTCCGTGGCGACGTTCCTGGAGCCGCTGTTGACGCACCTCGACCGCACCCGGCTCGAGGTCTGGCTGTATCACGACCATCCCCTAATGGACGGAGTGAGCGAACGGTTGCGGACTCATGCGACCCGCTGGCGTCATTTTGCGGGACAGCCGGCGCCGGTGGTCGAGGCGGCGATCCGCGCCGACGCGCCCGACGTGCTCGTGGATCTCGCGGGCCACACGGGCATCAACCGGCTTCCGCTCTATGCACGGCGGCTGGCCCCGGTTCAGATCACCTACCTGGGTTATCCCAACACCACCGGCCTGGCGGCGATGGACTTCCGTTTCACCGACGCCCACGCCGATCCGGCGGGCCTGACCGATGCCCTCTGCACGGAACGGCTGGTGCGGTTCGCCCCGACCGCCTGGGCCTGGCAGCCGCCCGAAGCCGCGCCGCCCGTCGCACCTCCACCCTGCCTGTCCCGGGCGGACGGGGCCGTGACCTTCGGGTCGTTCAACAACCCCGCCAAGGTGTCCGACGGGACCCTGCGCCGCTGGGCCGCCGTGCTCGCGGCGGTGCCGGGGGCCCGGCTGCTCCTCAAAGGCCACGGGCTCGACTCCGCCACGCGCCAGGAAGCTTTCCGCCAACGCTGTGTCGCCGCCGGCCTGGCCCCGGCGCGGATCGGGCTGGCCGGCCGCACTCCCGGCACCGCGGGCCATCTCGAGCTTTACCGGCTGATGGACATCGCGCTGGATCCCTTTCCCTACCACGGCACCACCACGACCTGTGAGGCGCTCTGGATGGGACGGCCGGTGGTGACGCTGGCGGGACGCGAGCATCGCAACCGAGTCGGAGTCTCGCTGCTGACGGCGGCCGGCCACCCCGAGTGGATCGCAACCACCGACGCCGACTACACCCGCATCGCCGCCGGGCTGGCGGGCGACCGGGCCCGGCTGGCCAGCGTGAACGCCAGCCTGCGGGCCGAGGTGCAGGCCGGCCCGCTGCTGGATCATCCCGCCCAATCGCGCCGCTTTGGCGAGGCCGTCCAGGCCTGCTGGGCCGCAACCTGCCAATCATGACCACCGCCGAGACCCAGCACCAGCTTGGCAACCGCCTGCGCCGTCAAGGCCGCACGGCCGAGGCGCTCCCGCACCTGGAAACCGCCGCGCGGCTCGAGGCGACGAACCCGACCATTTTGCTCAATCTCGGGGTGACGCACCTCGAGCTCAACCACGCCGGGCGTGCGACCGAGATTTTTTCGCGCGCGGTGCACCTCGCGCCCACGATGCCCGAGGCCCGCAACATCCTGGGCTGCGCGCTGCTGGGCGAGGGCCGGATTGCAGACGCCCGGGTCCAACTGGAGGAGGCGTTGCGGCTCCGCCCACAGTATCCGGCCGCGCACGACAATCTGGGCCGGGCCTGCCGCGCGCAGGGCCGGATCGCCGAGGCCCTGGCGCATTTTCAATCCGCCCTGGCCAGCAACCCGTCGCCCGGGACCCACGCCAATTACCTGCTCGCCGGCAATTACTCCGACGAACTCGCCCCGCCCGATCTCGTGGACCGGCACCGGCGGTGGGATGAGCTGCACGCGCGTCGGTTCCGGCCCGCGCGCCGGCCCCGCCTGCCGCCGTTGACCGGCCGCCGGGTGCGAATCGGGTATGTCTCGCCTGATTTCCGCCAGCATTCCGTCGCCTTCTTTTTCGCCCCGGTTCTGGCGGCGCACGACCGCGACCGGTTCGAGGTGTTCTGCTACGATAACGGCCTCGGGGCCGACACCGTCACCGGCCGCCTGCGCGTACTGGCTGAGCACTGGCGGGACATCGCCGGACTCGGCGACGACGCGGTCGCGGCGCAGGTCCGGTCGGACGGCATCGACATACTCGTGGACCTGGCGGGCCACACGGCGCGCAACCGGCTGCTGGTCTTTGCCCGCCAGCCGGCGCCGATCCAGCTGACGTGGCTGGGCTATCCGAACACCACCGGCATGACCGCGATGGATTACCGCATCACGGACGCCACCTGCCTTCCCACCGGCGAGGACTGCCGCCACGGCCCCGAAACCCTGCTGCGTCTGCCCGACGTCTTCTGTTGCTACCAGCCACCCCCCGATTGTCCGCCGGTGGGCCCGGCTCCGACGGCCGGGCGTCCCTTCACCTACTGCAGTTTCAACAACCTCGCAAAGCTCTCGCCCTCCACCATCGCCCTGTGGGCCCAAATCCTGGGACAACATCCCGGCTCCCGCCTGCTGCTGAAGTCACCCGGCGCCGGCGACCCGGCGACCCAGGCGGGGATGCGGGCACGGTTCGCCAGCGACGGCATCGCCCCGGACCGCATCCACTTCAACGGCGAGCCCCTGCCCATGCGCCGGCATCTTGAGCTGTATCAGGAGTGCGACCTCGCATTTGATCCGTTCCCTTACAACGGCACCACCACCACCTGCGAAGCCCTGCTGATGGGTGTGCCCGTCATCACCCTCGCCGGGCGGACCCATGCGTCGCGGGTCGGGACCAGCCTGCTCTCCTGCCTCGGATTGCCGGAGCTGGTCGCGACCACCCCGGCGGAATACGGCCGCATCGCCGCCGAGCTCGCCGCCGACCCGACCCGGCTTGCCGCGCTGCGTGCGTCCCTGCGTTCGCGTCTGCTGGACAGCCCGCTCGGCCAGCCCACCCGGTTCACCCGCAACCTGGAGTCAGCCTTGCTCACCCTCTGCCACCAGCACGCGGGCTAAAAACGGCCTGATCCCATGCGCACCATCGCCATCGATCTGGATGACACCCTGAACAACTTCGGGGAAACCCTGCAATCAGCCGTCTTTGATCACGACGAGGAGTCAGGCCTGTCGGCGGAGGTCTTCGCGGAATACCTGACGCGCGTGCGCGGCCAGGCGAGGGAGGAGAGCGCCCTGCTCAGCACCGAGTTCACCTACTTCAAGGCCCGGATCCACCAGCAGTGTTACCGGCGCGCGGCGGCGCGTCCCGACGGCGTGAGTTTCGTGCGCGAGCTGAAACACCAGGGCTGGCGGATTGTGATCTGCACCTACCGCGATCTGCGGCGCGCCGGGGCTGTCACCCGCCAATGGCTCGACGAAAACAACATCCCCTTTGACCACCTGTTCATGGCCGGAAACAAAATTGTGTTCTGCCGGTCGTGGCAGATCAAACATCTGGTGGACGACGATCCCTTCAACATCGTCCACGGAGGGAAACACGGGGTGAACGTGTATTATCCCATCATGGCGAAACATCAGGGGCTGGCCGCGGAAGGCGCCCGGGGATTCCGCACGTTCGGGGAAATCACGCCATGGATCCAAGGGTAAAACTGCTCAAAGCCTTCCATGGCGGGCTGCCGCACGACCGGGCCAAGGTTGAAACCCACGGGCACGGTTTCGAATTTCTGGAGGCGCTCCTCGGCGACGACGGCACGACCCTCGAATATGGGGAGCTGACGCTTTCCGGCCTGCTGCACAAATACAAGCTGGGGCACCTCCCGGAGCGCCGGATGGACGAGTTGCTCCATGCCCATGTCCAAAAGCAGTGCAACGTATGCCTCTACTTCGGGGGCGCGGCCAACAACGTGTTCTGCCTCAACCTCGACAACAACCACAAGACCAATAACACGGAGGTGACACCGGCGATGGCTTGTGCCATCGGCGCACTCCGCGACCGCCTGACCGAACTGGGGTGCGAACCCCTCGTCATCGCGAGTGGTCGGGGCTATCATGTCTGGGGCCGGCTGGAGGCGATGGTGGGGAACGACCGGCTCCATGATTTCATGGCCCACGCGGCGGTGAATACGATGGCCGCACTGGCCCGGGCCGGCCACGACCACCGGGTCGTCAAAATCAACCTGTATCCCAACCGCCTGATCCACGATGTGGTGTCGCTCCGCCTGTTCGGGACCGACCACGCCAGGAACAAAAGGTTCAGCCATGTTCTGACGCCAGACGGATTGCTCGACGAGGACCAATCGTGGGCGGAATTCGAACACCACCTCACGCACCGCACCATCCCCCTGGCTCAGTTCGACGAAGCGATTGTCACTGCCATGGATCAAGCCCGGGGCACACCCCCGCAGGACCCGGTCATGATCCAAGCCTGACCGGCCGGGAATGCGGGAGCGCGCGGAGATGTTTTAACCTAAATACGACCGTCGGATTCTACCACGGATTATTCCGTGCCACCAGTTCCTACCCCAAGCACCCTGGCAAACTTCTCCAGCGCTTCGTTGCCGCGAAAGACCTGAAGCCACCTTCCAAAACCACCCCCCCAGTCTGTCTTACGGCGACGGCTGGGCGGCGGCGGCTTTCTTGGCCGCCATCTGCTGGGCAAAGTTCTGGGCGGATTGCTGGATGGACGGCATCACCGACATGATCCGCGGCATCATGGCCTGCTGGATGCGGCTCTGCAGGGCGGGAGTCTTGTCCGCCAGGGCCTGGCCGGTGGGAGTGGTGTAGAAGGCCGCAAGCCCGTCCAATTCCTCGCCGGTGAAGGTGTCGGCGTAGGCCTTCGCGATGTCGTTGTGCATCTCCGCCGGATTCAACGCCGCCATCATCTTGTCCATCATCTCACCCTGCATTTTTTTGATCGCCGCCAAATCCTCCGGCGAAGTGTTGCCCGGTGCAATCTGGCCCATCATCTGGTCAATCATTTGCGTGCTCGCCTTCTGCTGCTGGTCGAGCATGCGGGTCATCATCTGGTCAAAATTCATTTTCTTCAGCACGTCGTCGGCCTGCGCCAGGGTGGCTTTCACGTCCGCTCCGGCCGGGGCGTCCTGGCCCGCACCGCTGCCGGCCAGAGGCACCGTCACTTCCCTGGTGCCGTTCTTCATCACCAAGGTCTGCGCCGTCGCGTGGTAGTCCGCGATGGTCCAGCCGTCGAAGGTGTCGCCCACACTCACCCAGGAGGTTCCGCCGCCGGTGGCGCTGGTGAGGCCGAATTTTGAATCCTTCCCGGCCGAGATGATCCCGCGAAAAACGGGCAGGTTTTCGGCCGCAACCGCCAGTGAGACGAGGAGCGGAAACAGGAGCAGGAGACGACGAAGGGATTTCATGGGAGGGAGCGGAGGTAGCGGTCGGGGATGGTGGAATCGACCGAGAGAAAGTCCGGTTCTAATTGCGGCTCTTTCGGGCCGGAGGCAAGAACTGAAGCGATTGGCCAAAGACGCGGGGCGGACGTGGAGTTTTATAACCGCGTACCGAGCGAAGCTACAGGCTGCCATGGACGCCAATATCGGAGGAATGGTCGAGTTTACCATGGGGATTGGAAAGACCTGTAGCCCGGGCAACCCCCTGCCACATGAATACCGCCCATCAATCCATCAACGCAAAGCCGCAAAGGCGCGAAGACGCAGAGGCGAATATTGGGCTTGGCGCCTCTGCGTCCCAGCGTCTTCGCGTTAAATCCTCTTCCGGGATTGCTCCTCTCGTCGTCGCGGGCGTGCTGATTTTGAAATGCCGCCGAGTCCGCCGACCTCACGGCGCGGGCTGCGCGGCGGTGGCGGTTGACGGGGCAGCAGCCGGATTGGGTGTGGGTGCGGTGGCGGGTGGTTGCCCGCCTCTCCTTCCGCCCCGGCCCCCGGTTCCACCCGGATGGAACGGCACGGCGACTGGCGGCGGCGTGGGGGCATTTTCCAAGTCGCGGTCCAACGCGGCGCCGTCGAACGGAATCACGACCACCTTGCTGCCATGAATATCGTTGCCCAGCTCCAGGTTTTTTTCAACGTCCAGCGAGGCCAGAGTGAAGGCCGTGACATGGCCGTTCTCGATGAGCACACCCGGACGTTCCATCTTGAACCAATGGTTCACCGTCCCGTCAGGGTAGTGCACAAAGTCCTGCGTCGGGTCATAGGCCAGGCCCCGGAACGTCCAGTTGGTGATCCCATCCTTCGAGGTCAGATGATACGCCTTCCGGTCGCTCCAGCCGTTGACCACGATGTGATAGAGGCCGCCGCTGAACCAGACCACGGGATCCTCCAAGTTGCGCAGCGGCAACTGGTCCACCGTCGGATAGATGCTTGGGCCCATGACCTTGTACGGACCGAGGATGCCGTCGGCAGCCTTGCTGATCAGTATCTGCCCTGAACGCGGCACGATCTCGAAGTCCCCGTCGGGGCGGACCATGATACTCACATTGGACGGGCGCCAGTTGGGCTGATCCACCTTGATCGAACCCAACTGTTCCCAGGGTCCGTCGAGGGACTTGGCCACAAACACATCAGCGGTGGGTCGGGTCTCGCTGACGATGGCGGCATAGCGGCCATCGGGCAATGCCAGTGCGGTCACGTTGTGGCCTTTACCGCCAAGATTGTCCGGCCAGGTCATGCCCTTGTCCACATAGGGGCCGGTGACTTTTTCACTGACCGCATGGATGGCCACCGAGGAGGGCCAGCCACCGTGGCCCTTTGCCTGGTCCCAACGGCTGGCAAACATATGAAATCGGCCATCCGGCCCCTTGATGATCTGTCCGTCCCAGTAGCACCACTGTTTGATGGAGGGATCCTCGAGGCCGTTTTGCGGGTCCCGCGGAAGCACATTGGGTGCGCCCCAGGCGGTGCTGGATAGAGGACCGTCCAGGGGTGTCGGCAAAAAATAATCGATGAAGGTCTTGGGGTTTACCACGCCGGCGGCAGCGATGGCACCGACCAACGTCACCCCCTGTTCCGGCGCGGCAGGCTTGGACCCGGCAGCAGCCTGACCGAAGCCCACGGTGGCCGCGGCGAGTCCGACCACCACCCCCTGTGCCAGATGGCACAGGGGGTGGTGAGAGACGAAGGCAAAGGAAGATTTTGACATATGTGAATCCAGTTCGTGGGTGGAAACAAATCCCCGCTTTCATCAGGGGACAGATGATGAAGCGGGGCGGCCGGGGACGGGGCGGAGGAAGTGTTGCGACGGGCGGTGAGGCGATCAGGTGGTGACGGTGAGACCGTTGCCGTTTATTTTGAAACCATAGACATGGTCCCCGACCTTTTGCGCGGGCAGCGTCACGATCAGGCCGGTTTTGTCGCGGGTGAAGAAGAGCGGCTCGTTCACTCCAATGATCTCGACCCGCTCAACCGGGCCCGGCGCGGTCGGCGCACCGTCGGCAAGCGATTTGATCACAAGCTTCCCGTCGGCCGGCCAGTCCATCACAAAGGCAAACAGGTTGTCGTCCTTCTTCATGAAGCGGAAGTCCTTGGACGTGAAGGTCGGGGCCGGGCCGCCGCGCCGTCCGCCAATGCCATTGCCAGCCGCCGGCGCGCTGGAGCCCTCGCCAAACACCTTCCACGGTCGCGTGGCGTAAATACCCGCATTGTTCCGGTCCATCCACGTGGTGAAATCGGCGATGATCGCCAGCTCGTCCCCATCGGGCTCACCGTGGCCGGGCAGCGGGATGTTGAGCATCAGGTTGCCGTTCTTGCTCGCGTTGTCGACGAGCATGCGGGCGATGTCGCGCGCGTTTTTGTAGCTGTGGTCGTTGAGTCGTTTAATGTTGTAATGCCAGTCGCCGATGCAGGTGTCCGTTTGCCAGGGCTCGGCCCGGATGGCGGGGGCACCGCCGCGCTCGATGTCCATGACGATGGCCTGGCTCTGCTGGGCGTTGAGGCCCTTGCCGGTGAGCACGCACTCGAGTTTGCCGCCGTTGCGCTTGAGGTTGTGGTTGTAGTAGTAGGCGGCAATGCGCAGGCCAATGTCCGTGGAGGGGTAGATCGGCAGGACCGTGTCGTCAAAATACAACAAGTCCGGGTTGTGCTTGTTGATGAGGTCAATTGTACGGTTGAAATATTTCTCGGTGAAGGCCTTCGCCAGGGGCGGATTGCCCTGTTGCGGCCAGTCATACTTTCCGAGTTCATGGTATTGGGCGTAGTAATCCTGGGGATCCAGCCCCTCCCACCACAGGCCCTTGCCGTCGGCCTTGGTCATTCGTCCGTCGTAAGGCACACCGGACATGGCCCCCATGGTGTCGGAGCCCGCAGACTCCTGGTACCAGCTCCAAGCGCGGTCGCCATGGCTGGAGACGGCAAACTTCAACCCGGCGGCCCGCACCGCGTTTTCCCAGCCGCCCACCAAGCTGCGCTTGGGCCCGATGGCGGTGGAATTCCATGGCTGGTAGGTCGAGTCAAAGAGGTCGAAGTTGTCGTGGTGGTTGGCCAGCGCCATGAAGTACCTGGCCCCGGCACGCTTGTAGAGGCCGATCAGGTGTTCCGGATCCCAACGCTCCGCCTTGAACAGGTTGACCACATCCTTGAAGCCGAATTTCGACGGATGGCCGTATTTGGCGACGTGGAATTTGTGCATCGCGTGGCCTTCGATGTACATGTTCTTCGCATACCAATCTCCCTGTTCGGGCACACACTGCGGGCCCCAGTGGGCCCACATGCCGAACTTGGCATCCCGAAACCATTCCGGCGCCGACTGGTATTGAGTCAGCGACTCCATCGTGGGCTGAAACGGACCGTCCGTCACGCCCCAGCCGACGGGAGTGGGAATGGGTGCCGGAGCGGGCGGCACGGAAGAGCCCGCCGGGACGGCAATCGGCGCAGCGGCCGCGCCCAACAGGTGGGACGAGAGCAATGGCCCGGCCAGGCCGGCGCCGGTGGCGAGCGCACCTTTTTTGATAAAATCGCGGCGGGAAAAATGGGAGGGCATAGGGACAAGGAGGGGTTGACTTTGCGAGGGGCGGATGACGGAGGGGTGACCGCCGGAACTGGTGGGAACCAAACACCCTTGCGCCCAAAAGATCAAAGCAGAAACGCGCGGCGAAGGTCTCTCGTGCGATCATGCCCCAACACCCTGCTGTCTTGCGGGTGGATTGCAGACATTGGTCGGGGGATCGGCATTGAGAACCAAGTGCGGCCCAAAGAGCCGTTCGTTCGATCTCGCGCCAGCCGTATCAGACTGCCATGGCGTCGACGGAAAACGGGCATCGGCTCACAGGTGGTTTCCTGGGTGAAAAAGGCTCGGCAAGCGCGGGAACAACCTCATGTTCGGCGCATGGAATCCCCCCGCAAAATTGCCCTCGTCACCGGCGCCGGCTCCGGCATCGGGCGCGCGACCGCCCAAGGACTGCTCAAAGCCGGTTACGCCGTCGTGCTCGCCGGCCGCCGCCCGGAGGCTCTCGCGGCCACCGCCGCCGAATCCGGCGCACCGGCCGGACAGTTTCTGGTTGTCCCGACCGACATCACGCAGCCCGAGTCCGTGAAGAATCTTTTTGCGCGAACCCGCGATGTTTTTGGCCGGCTCGATGTGTTGTTCAACAACGCCGGGGTCAGCGCACCCAGCATGCCGATGGAAGACTTTCCGTTTGAGCGCTGGTTGGAGGTCATCGCCACCAATCTCACCGGGCCGTATCTTTGCACGCAGGAGGCGTTCCGCCTGATGAAGAGCCAGCAGCCATCGGGCGGCCGCATCATCAACAACGGCTCCATCTCCGCGCATGTGCCGCGTCCGCACTACGCGCCCTACACGGCCGCGAAACACGGGGTCACGGGCCTCACGAAGTCCACCCAGCTCGACGGTCGGCCGTTTGGCATCGCGTGCGGACAGATCGACATCGGCAACGCCGACACCGCCATGGCCGGAAAAATGAAAAAAGGTGTTCCGCAGGCCGACGGCTCCATCGCGGTCGAGCCGGTGTTCGACGTGCAACATGTCGTCGATGCGGTGCTCTACATGGCCGGGCTGCCGCTCGACACCAATGTGCCGAACATCACGGTCATGGCCACAAGGATGCCCTATGTCGGACGAGGTTAGGTCAGAGGTCAGACGTCAGAGATCAGGTGTCAGAGGCCAGGTGTCAGAGGCCAGATGTCAGAGGCCAGAAGCCAGAGGTCAGAGGTCAGATGTCAGATCCAGACACTGAAGCCAGAGGGCAAGCAGGCGGGCGGACTTAGAACGAGCAGGAGCATAATCCTCCTTCCTCCGTCGCCGGGTTTGGAGGACACGATCGCAGAAGCTTCCACAGACGGGGAATGAGAATGATCGGGCCTATGCCTCCAGCGTCGCGGCGAGCAGGGCGTAGGCTTCGGCGGGGGTCTCCACGACGCGCCAGGCCAGTGTGGTGATCTCCGGGGCGACCTCGCGGCCATGGTGGATGAACACCGTGCGCACGCCACAGGCCGCTCCGGCCTGCACGTCCACCGCGGCGTCGCCAAGGTAGATCGCCTCGTCCGCGCCCACCGCGAGCCGCCGCAAAACCTCCCGCAGGCCGGCCGGGTCCGGCTTGTGCGTGGCGAGGTCGTCGCCGCACACGCTCGTCGTGAAGAGACCGTCGAAATCATGCGCCTGCAGTAGCCGCAGCGTTGAAGCCCGGTCGCGACCCGTCCACAGGCCGAGCGCAAGTCGGCGTGCCCGCAGACCGGCGAGGGTTTCGCGCACGCCGGGGTACGGCTGCGCCTCGTGCTCGTTGCTCGTCCAATAGGCTTCGATCCGGCGCAGCGCCTCGGCGGCGTGGGCTGGATCGCGCAACATGGCCTGGAGCGTCCGCTCGGGTGGACCACCAAGGCGGTCAAACATCTCGGCGTCGGTCAGCGGCGGATGAAAGGGCGCGATGGCATGGTGGTGCGCCCGCAGCACCATGGGGAGCGAGTCGAGCAAGGTGCCGTCAAAGTCGAACACGACGGCGCGGAGCGGCGGTGGGAGGGTATGCATCGGGCAAGGATGAAATCAACAGCAGGTCAAAAGGAAGGTCCGGGATCAGTCGCATCAGGCGAAGCCGTCAGATGCCGGTAAACTTGCGCACCGGCTACGGCGCGCCCAGCGGTCGCGCCCCAGCTCAGGATCACTGGTCAACTTTGTGCATCTGGTCCGGCGGGGGAGGTGCGGCAGCGTCGCCCAGGTGGGCCGGGTCGAACAGCGCAGGGGGAAACTTCTGGTCCAGGGCCGCGCCGGTCACGGTGAACTGGGTCTTGTCGCGAGTGGCCTCGTTGCGCACATCGACCGTCTTCACGATCCATTGCTCGCCCACTTTCTTGAGGTCGAGCACGGTGATGGCCTTGAGTGGCTGCTCGTCCCGGTCCAGCTCCTCGGCCTGCACCAGGGCATTGAACTGGGTGTCCAGCCAGATGCGGACGTTCCGCGCCACGCCCTTCTTCAATTGGCCGTCGTCGTCGCCAATCGGTGGGCCCATCAGGAAAACATGGGTCGGCCGGCCGCGCAGGGGCTCCACCCCCTCGTAGGTAAAGTCCTTCCAATACAGGAACGGCATCTGCAAATCGAAGGCCGACAAATCCGTCCCCGCCAGCGGTTCAAACACCGTCACCGGACCGACCGGCGCCACACCGCCGGCGGTGGCCGGCCAGCTCCAGACGGAGCTCTGGGCGCCGACCTGCACCAGCAGGCGGCGTTCGGCATCCTTCACGCCCGGCTGGAGCTCGACGCGGGTGATGGGACCGGTCTCGTTGCGACCGCCCCAGAGGCGGCCCGGCACGACCCGCTCATCGCCGCGCCGCGGCAGCACATGCAATTCAAACTCCAGATAGTAGGCGCCGCCCTGGCCCCAGCCATGCTGGCGAAAATCGCCCATTACCTTCCGACCCTCCTCCTGATCGGCCGTCCCAAGGTGCAGGTAGCCCGGGGTCGGAGGGTTCAGACGCGGCTGAGCCCAAGAACGCGTCGCGGCCACCAGCAAAAAGACAAGGCAGGCGGAAGCGACCGCCTGCCTTGGAAAGGTTATCCGGTTGGTCGCTCCACGCCGCACGACTCAGGGGGTGGCTGGCTTCGGGGCCCCTGTGGCCGCAGCCGGAGGCGGGGTCTGGCTCGTCACCGGCGCCGGCGTGGGAGCGGAGTTCGCGGCTGTCGTCGGAACATTCAGTTTGAAATTGGGCTCCGAGGTACTGGCAGCGGACGACCCGGGCCCGCCAGGGGAGGCAGCCGACGGGACCGGCAGCGCCGCCGGCGCGGCGATGACGGGCAGGGCGCCGCCACTGGCACCACGGTGCTTCGACTCGTAGATCTGGGCGAGGTAAAGCACAAAGCTCAGCACGAAAAACAGAACGGCGGCGTAGATCGTCGCGTTGGTGAGCACATTGCCCGTTTCGTGCCCGAAGGCCGACTCGGTCGCACCGCCGCCAAGGGCCGCGCCCATGCCGCCGTCCTTGGTCTTCTGCGCCAGGACGACGAGAACGAGGAACAGGGCAACCAGGATCAGGAGGAGGGTGAAAATGCCGATGAGTATGGACATGGGAACTGATGAAAAGAGCGGATATCCCCAGACTTGTCAATTGCGGTCTGGCGCGGTCACTCAATTACATTAGCTATTATAATAGAGTTACTTAAGTTTTACAGATTCATCCGACGACCGACAAACAGCAGGTAGGCCCATGCCCCGCCATAAGCGAAGCACAACTGGTCAGTGACCGGAACCAAGCTTTCACGCAGCAGCGGCCGGAGCTGCCCGTCCATGCGCACATGATTGACCCCCATCCAGCGGGCGAACCAGGAAAAGCGGGTGGTGTGAAAATCGACCACCGCCAGATGACCGCCGGGCGCCAGGTCGCGCGCGGCCGCCGCAATGGCCTGCTCGAAGCCGGGGTTGAACATCGAGAGGGCGTAGGAGCACAGCACCAGATCATACCCGCCGGCCTCGTCGAGCGGGGAGGCATAGGCCCGCTGCACGAGGTTCACCCGGGGGCCCAGGGCCGCGGTTTTGCGTCGCGCGATGGCCAGCATCGCGGGCGACAGGTCCAGGCCGGTGAGCTGCGCGCCGGGGAAACGTCGGGCCAGCGCCACCAGGTTGCGCCCGGTGCCACAGCCGATCTCGAGAATCCGGGCCGGCTTCGGCCCGGCGGCGGCGGCGCGACCGAGGATGGCGTCGCGGCCGAACAGGAAGCTCCAGCGGGTCGCGTCGTAAATTCGCGCATGGAGCCGGTAATAGCCCTCGATGCCCAGGTCACAGGCCGGCGCGGTCGCGGAGGGTTCGGCGGGGGGGCGCATGGGAGGGGGGGCGGCGCAGGTTGGGTCACCGCACCTCGGCAAAATGCAGGCTGCCATAGGTGCCCACCCGGTCGGTGAGGTGGAGGGGCGTGGTGCGCTCGGGGAAGAACCGCAGCCGCGTGCGCACCCCGGCCGGCACGAAGCTGAGGTCCAGACCGGCGGAGCGCATGAGAATCCGCGTCCCGGGCCGGCTGTTGGCGAGGATCAGCTCCCATTCCTCGGCGAGGGCGGCGGGTGCGTGGTGCGCCAGCCAGTCCTGGTGGTCGAGCAGCACATAGTGGGAATAGACGCCGGGGTGTTTTTTCAGGAACTGGGAAACCGTGCAGGTGTGCGGGTGGACCCGTCCGGCCCGGGCGGCGAGCGCGGGCAGGTTTTCCTCGCGCAGGTAATTCGGACAGCAGGAGAGCGTGTAGGAGCCGGTCATGTACACGCGCCAGAAATAATTCTCCCGCGCCGGCAGGTCGGACATCACATGCCGCAGCTTGTCCTTCACATAGGCGGTGACACCGCCCGGATAATGGTCGTCGATCAGCTTGATCTGCGGGGCGGGTACGCCGAGCAGGGTCATGATGATGCGCTGCCGGATGAGCCAGTGACTCAGCTTGCCCCAGATCTTGGGTTCGATCCGCGCGTAGATGCGCGCCTGCTGTGCGAGGGTGTCGGCGTCGAGCAGGCAGAGGGCGTGGTTCTTGATGTTGGGTTTGGCGCGGAAAAGCGCCCCGCCCATGACCCAGGCCGCGATGCCGGCCGCACCATGGTAGTAGAACGATTTCTTGAGGCTGCCGGGGTTGAAAAAAGCGATGTGCTTGTCCCAAAAACCCCGGGCTCCGGCGGAAAGCCCTGGCCGGACGGCCCGGTAAACGGCCTTGAAGTCCTCGTGTGAGCCGATCCCGAAAAACTCGAACAAGTCCGCAAAATCCTTCCGACGGATGAGTGCGAGCTTGAGCTCGAGGACGGCGTTCTGGCGGAAATTGACATCGATGGCGTGAATCTCGGCGGGATCGTCGAGCAGGTAGTCGAGGGCGTTGCATCCGGCGCTGGTGATCATGACGACGCGGCTGTCGGCCGTGAGCCCGAGCAGCTGGCGGTCGATGCGCGGATCCTCCCAGCACGCGTTGTAGATCAACTGCCCGCCGTGGACGTGGTGAAACACCAGGTCATGGGTGGCCTTGAGAAAACGTTTGGCGCGGGTCGGGCGAAGTTCGGCCGTCATCGGGTGAGAGCCATTCACGCCCGGGGCCCCGGCACAACCCCAAGTCCGTCGCCGGCGCGCAATGTCACCCATTCGAAACAATCGCCGGCTCAATCCACTGACCGACCCAGCCTTCGCCAGGTTGGCGTGGCGGCTGATGGTAAATGACTGCCTTCATCAAGGGCAGGCGAAGAAGTTGCGCGCGGCATCCGGTCTGGAGGTGCAAAGCAGAAAATCTTCAGCGGCCATCAGCCCGGCACCATGGATTTTCTCCCGCAGTGCCCCGGGATTGCGTCCGTGCAGTTCCGGGGACACCCCACACACTTCGACCGGTCGGAGCTCCGGCCCCCCACCCTAATTCCCCAATCCCCCTTTGCCATTGGTGGCGAACGACGCGTACACGACGCCGATGAGATCGGAGGGCGTCACGCGGTCGTAGTCCTCGACCTCGTTGTTGAGCCCCTTCACCCGCCAGCCCTCTTCCTCCTTGTGGATCAGCACGTGCACCACCTGGGCGCCCCCGTGCGACATATAGGCGACCTGCATCCCGGGCTGGAGCTGGGCGTAGTCAATCTTGGTGATGACCAGCACCGTATTCTCACCGTAAACCGGCAGCATGGATTCCCCCGAGCCGATCAGGGTGAAGCGGTCGCGGCTTAGGCCGGTGATCAATTCCGCGTCCTGCCAGGCCTCCACCCGCCCCACATCAATGGAGGGGGCGGGCTGCGCCGCCCGGGGGGCCGGGTCGGACGCGCAACCGGCCAGCAGGCCCGCACACCCGGCGGTCAGGGCCAGCCAGCCGCCAGGGCGGCGGCCAGGGGCGGTTGAAAAAATGTTCGCATCCATGGTTATGTCCATTTAAGTCTCGGGGAAATCGGTCGTTATTGGACCGGACGATGGCACCTGCGCCGGGTCCGCCCTCTGACTTCCTCCCCTCCACCTCCTATCGTCACCATCCCACCCGCATGAAGCGACTTGTCATCATTGAAGACCAGACCGCCATCCGTGAGATGCTCGTGGAAATTCTCCGCACCGACCCGAACTACAAGCTCGTCGGCGAGAGCGGCGACGGCCAGAGCGCCCTCGCCCTCTGCCTGGAGGTCAAGCCCGACCTGCTGGTGCTCGACGCCAAGCTGCCCGGCCTGAACGGCGTGGACCTGCTCCGCCGCCTGACCAAGCAGCTCAAGCATGTCCGCGTGCTGGTGTTCTCCGGGCACGAAAATCCGGTGCTCGTGCGCGAGATGCTGGAGGCCGGTGCGCATGGCTTTGTGGAAAAAACCGCCGGCTTGTTTGAGTTCAAGAAGGGCCTCGAGACCGTCGCCAACGGTGGCACCTACTTCGGCCCCGCCGTGGCCGGTCTGCTCCGCAACGTCGTCGCCAACCCCTCTGCCAGCGACACTGCCGATTTCCTCACCGACCGCGAGCGCGAGATCCTGCAGCTGGTCGCCGAGAGCCACAGCACCAAGGAGATCGCGACCAAGCTCGGAATCAGTGTGAAGACGGTGGACAATCACCGCACCAATTTGATGCGCAAGCTCAACCTCCACGACGTCGCGAGCCTGACCCGGTATGCGCTCGAGGTCGGGATCATCGAGCGGAAGCAGCCGCTCTGAGGCGGCAGGTGCCTGATCTGACGAATCAGACCGATCGGACGGAACGGACCTGCCGCAACGCGGACTAAGCGTCCTGCGCCGCGGCGAGGCGCTCTGCAAGCACCTCGATCAGCAGCGGATGCGAAGCCAGCGGCGCGGTCATGCGGGTGCGCAGGCCCGGACTGGCCGCCTCCGCCGCGAGGCAGATGGCCGCGATGTCGCCGTCGGGACCGGCGTGCCGGCCGGGAGAGAGGAATTGCAGCGCGACCACCACCTCGCCGCGATCAAAGGGCGGCAGCCGCAGCGCGGCCGCCAGCAGGGGCTCGTTAAAATCAAACTCGGTCCCCACGCGCCGCTCCATGGACGCGACGCCCACCGCCTCGGCCTCGCCGGCCAGTTCCGCGCGCAACTGCCCCCCGAGGTGGTCGCGCACCGCCGTCACCGCCCGGGTGGGCGAGCCATGGTCCACGACCAGCACCTTGGGCCGGCGCCAGCCAGCGCCCTCGGCGGCGGCGCGCACTTGGTCGGCCAGCATGCGGGCCACGCGGCGGTCGTCGGGCGTGCCCGGGTCCACCAGGGCCCGCGCCAGCCGGAGACGCGCGGCGGGGTACTGTCGCCGTAGTTCCGCCACTCGACCCGGCACATATTCCGTCAGGGCCGTGCCCGGCCCGAAAAACAGCGGCAGCAAATCCGCCGCGCCCGTCGGCTCCGCTGCGAGAAATTCCCGCAGCGCCGGCTCCATGAGCAGCGCCGGCCGGCCGCCCAGCTCCTCCGCCGGCACGCGGCTGGAGTGCAGCAGTGAAACCGCCCGGACCTCGCGTGCCGTCCGCCCCGCCAGCGCGGCGGCAACCCGCCGCAGGCTCTGGGTCGACTCCGCGCGCAGCGAACCGTTGTCGAACAGAAAACAAACGGGTGGCCGGGGCATATTCATGGGAAAGCGGGCGGAAAAATAGCTTGTCGACGTATCGGAATTGACAAATAAGGTCAACTCACGCCGCACCACCTCACCACTATGAATCTTCTCTCGAAGCCTTTTTGCCTCGCCGCCCTCAGCCTCGCCCTCCTGTTCGCCGGGTGCAATCACACGCCGGTCCGCTCGACGCCGGGTGACACCGAAAACAACCCCAACCTTGGCAACACCGGAGCGGGCACTGCCCAGCCCATTCAGACCCAGATCCCCCCCCCGGAGCCACTGAACGGATTGACGGGTCGTCCCGGCGGCATTGGCGCGGAGGGGGATCGCACGCTGCTGATTCCGGTCTATTTTGATTTCGACAAGTCCACCATCAAGCCGGGTGAGTCCGCCAAGCTGCAGGCTGCGGTGAAATATCTGGGCGAGCATCCCGACCAGCGCCTGTTACTCGAAGGCCATTGCGACTGGCGCGGCACCGCCGAATACAACCTCAGCCTTGGCGACCGTCGCGCCGCCGCCGTCAGGCAATACCTCGAAAAGCTCAAGGTTCCGACGGAGAAGCTCGACACTCTCTCCAAGGGCAGCATCGGGGCCGCAGAGAAAGGCACCGAGGAGCAGATGGGCAAGGACCGCCGCGTCGAGCTGGTGGTTGTGATGGCCGGGGCACCGCCCCCCGCGACTGACCTGAAGACCGCCCCACCTGCGGCACCGTAAATTTTGCCGAGCCCCGGAGAAAATCTCCGGGGCTTTTTTGTGGGTTGAGCCGGGGCGTCCCGGAACCCGCCCTCACCCGCGGGCCACTGCCTCCAGGATTTTCTCCGAGGCCAGCATGCCCTGGGCCATCACGCCGAGATGGAAGCTCTCATTGGGGGCGTGCAGGTTGTCCTCGGGCAGGAACAGCCCGAGCATCACCGAGTCGAGACCGAGCACCCGCCGGATGTCCGCGATGATCGGCACACTGCCCCCTTCACGCAGATACAGGGGCGGCCGGCCAAACACCTCCGCCACGGCCGTGTCCGCCGCCCGGAAGGCGCGGGCAAGCACCGGGCGCTGGTCCGGCGGCGTGTTGGGGCGGCCCGGCGGCACGACCACATAGGGCATCCCTTCGTGTTGGTCCACGATGCGAAAGGTCACATCCGCGGGCATCCGCGCGCGAATGGCGGCATACAGCAACGCCCGGATTTTGGCCGGCGTCTGGTTCGGCACCAGCCGGCAGCTGATCTTCACCAGCGCCTTGCTCGGGATGACCGTCTTGGTCCCCTCCCCCTGGTAGCCGCCGCCGATGCCGTTGAACTCCAGCGTGGGCAGAAACCGCGCCGACTCGAACGGAGAAAACCCCTCGGTCGCGTGAAAGGCGGGGATGCCCAGAAACTCGCGGTATTGCTCCTCGCTCTGCCCGAGCTTGGCCAGCTCCGCGCGCTCCCATGGCTCCACCTCGAACACGTCGTCATAAAAACCCGGCACGTTGACCCGCCCGTCGGGCGTGTGCAGCGAGGCGCACAGCTCCGCCAGCGCCTGGATCGGGTTGCGCAGCACCCCGCCGTGCAGCCCCGAGTGCAAGTCCATCTTTGCCCCCGTCACCTCGACATCGCAGAGCACCAGCCCGCGCAGCCCGCAGGTGATGACGATCTGGTCCTCGCGGGGGATGCCCGTGTCGGAGAGGAAGACGAAATCAGCCTTTCTCAGGCGGTCGCGCTGCTGGGCCAGGAAGGCGGGGAAACTGGGGCTGCCCATCTCCTCCTCGCCCTCGATCATGAAGGTGATCCGCAGCGGCAGGTCCGGCACGCGCTCCAGCAGGCGCCCGACCGCGGCGATGTGCGTCATCAGCGGCCCCTTGTTGTCCGCCGTGCCGCGACCGTAAATCCGCCGGCCCCGGATTTCGGGCGCAAACGCCGGCGTCGTCCACAGATTAAGGGGATCGGCCGGCTGCACATCGTAGTGCCCGTAAATGATCACATGCGGCCATTTGGGGTCCCCCCCCCGCTCGGCGAGGATGACGGGATGCAGGGCGGTTGGCACCACCTCGACCGCAAAGCCGATGGAGCGCAGCAGCCCGGCCACAAACTCCCGCGCGCCGGTCATGCCGGCGGCGAACTTCGGGTCGGTGGAGACGCTGGGGTGGCGGACAAATTCCTTAAGTTTCTCAATGGGATCGAACATGGGGAAACGGTGGGGGAAAGGGGGGCGTTGGGCCAAGTGAAATCCGGGGTGAATACCACTGCGGATCACGCGGATGAGCGCGGATGGAAGAACGGATCGAAATGGATTTTTACAGGAGGGAACGGAGAGAACAGAGGGGAACAGGGGGAGTTTTAACCACTGATGAACACTGATTGGCACTGATGGTGATGAGGTCGGACTCGGAACGGGGTGATCCGCCTTCGCCAAGGCTACGGCGCGACAGGGCGACCCCGGCTACAGCCGGACGCCCGCATTCACCAGATTTCCACCTTTGACCTCCGCCGCCCACGGCCCACGCTCGCGGGGTGGAAACGCTGTTTCTTGCCCTTGCCCTCGCTTCGCTCGCCGGTGCCGCCATCTGGCTCTGGCTGCGCGAGCAGGCGGCCGTGCTGGTCGAGCGGCTGCGCGGCCGTGAGGAGGAAAATGTCCGCCTCAACGGCGAACTCGCCACCGTCCGGAGCGAAATGGCTGAACTGGCCGCCCTTAAAGCCCAACTTGAACAAAACCTTGCCGCGGAACGGGCGGGCGCCAATGAGCGCATCCAAAGCCTGACCGAAGCCCACGAGCGACTGAAGACTGAGTTCAAATCCCTTTCCGCCGACGCGCTCAGCAAAAACACCGACGAATTTCTCAAGCTCGCCGGCGAGACGTTTGCCAAGCTCCACCAACAATCCACCGGTGACCTGGAAAAACGCCAGCTGGCCATCGACGCCCTCCTCAAGCCGATGCGGGAAACCTTGGACCATGTGGGCCGAAGCGTGGTCGAAATCGACAAATCCCGCGCCGACGCCTACGGCCGCCTTTCCGAGCAGCTCAAATCGCTCGGCACCGCGCAGGCCCAGTTGCAATCGGTCACGAGCAACCTCTCGACCGCGCTGAGTGCCAGCAAGACCGCCGGCACCTGGGGCGAGCTCCAGCTCCGCCGCGTGGTTGAGCTGGCTGGCATGACCTCCTATTGTGATTTTGCCGAACAGACCACCCAGGGCGGCGGATCGCGCGACCGCCCCGACCTCGTGGTCCGCCTCCCCGGCGGCCAGCAAATTGTGGTGGATGCCAAGGCACCCAATGAGGCCTACCGCGAGGCGGCCAACGCCCCGGATGAGTCTACCCGGGTCGCCAAGCTCTCCGAGCACGCCGCCAAGGTGCGCGGGCACATCGACGCCCTGGGCGCGAAAAACTACTGGGAGCAGTTCCAGCCCTCACCGGAATTCGTCGTGCTGTTCCTGCCTGGTGACCAGTTCCTCTCTGGCGCGTTGCAGGCCGAGCCGACGTTGATTGACCGGGCGATTGGAAAAAAGGTTCTGCTGGCCACCCCCGCCACGTTGATCGCGCTCCTCAAGGCGGCGGCCTACGGCTGGCGTCAGGAGGATGTCGCGCGCAATGCCTCAGTCATCGCTGAGCTCGGTCGAAGCCTTTACGACCGCGTGGCCAATTTTGCCGATAATCTGGACAAGGTCGGCCGTGGCCTCGAGACGGCCGGCAAAGCCTACAACGCCGCCGTCGGCTCCTTCGAGCAAACGTTGCTGCCGGGCGCGCGGAAATTTGCCGAACTCGGCGCCAAGGGCACCAAGGAACTCACCGCGCCCGCGCCCGTCGAGACCCCGCCGCGCGACGTGCTCAAACGCGCCTGACGACCTTACCGCTCAACCCTGCGGCAGCTTCACCCATTTGGCGCCGCGCTTCGCCGATTTCACGGCGGTCTCGATGAACCGCATGCCGTCCACCCCGTCGTCAATGGTCGGGAAATCCAAATCCTTCGGCAGAGGGCGGCCGGCGACCTCCGCCTCAATGGCGCGGAACGCCTCCTGGTAGATGTTGCCAAAAGCCTCCAGGTAGCCCTCGGGATGGCCGAAGGGGACGCGGGTAAATTTCTTAGCGGTCTCGCTGACGTAGCCGTTGCCGCGCCGCCAGGTCTCACGCGGTCGGTCGGGATATTTGACGACCAGCTCGTTCGGATGCTCCTGGTGCCACTCCAGCGACGCCTTCTCGCCATAGACACGAATGTTCAAATTGTTCTCCTCGCCCACGGCGATCTGTGAGCAGTGCAACACGCCCTTGGCCCCGCCCACGTAACGCAGCAGCAGGTTGCCGTCGTCGTCGAGGCGGCGGCCCTTGACGAAGGTGGTCAGGTCCGCGCACAGCTCGGCGATCCGCAGTCCCGTGATGTAACGCGCCAGGTTCTCCGCATGGGTGCCGATGTCGCCAAGGCAGCCGGCCGCGCCGCTGCGTTTCGGGTCGGTGCGCCAGTCCGCCTGCTTTTGCCCGGTGGCCTCCAGGCGCGTGCTGAGCCAACCCTGCGGATACTCCACGACGACCTTGCGGATGGGGCCAAGCTTCCCCTCGCGCACCAGGTCGCGCGCCTGCTTGACCATCGCGTTACCGGTGTAGTTGTGGGTCAACACAAAGACCTTCCCGGTCCGTCGCACAATCGCGCGGAGCTTTTTCGCCTCGGCCAGGTTGAGGGTCACGGGCTTGTCGCAGACGACATTGAAGCCGGCCTCCAGAAAAAGTTTGGCGGGCGCGAAGTGCTGGTGGTTGGGGGTGACGATCACGACAAAGTCGAGGCGGCTGGCCGCCGGACCGGCGGCCTCGGCGTGCGCCATCTCGGCGTAACTGCCATAGACCCGCGCGGGGTCCAGCCCCAGGTCGGCACCCGAATCGCGGGAGCGCGCGGCATCCGAGGAGAAGGCGCCCGCGACGAGCTCCGCCCGGCCGTCCATCACGGCCGCAAGGCGGTGGACCGCGCCGATAAACGCGCCGCGTCCGCCGCCGATCATGCCAAAACGTAGTTTTCGATTCATGGGGACAAACGGGTTGGAATGTATTTACAGGAGGAAACGGAGAGAACAGAGGACGAAGTTTTTAACCACTAATGGACACTAATTAACACGAATGGTGGAGGTCGGAGGTCAGTAGGTACAGAGTTTGGGATGAGGAAGGAGGAGTCTAAGCCCGAATGACACGGATAGACGAAGGGGAAATGAGCGAATCGAGATTGGAGCCATGGCCGGTCTCAGTTTCCTCTGTTTCCTCCTGTAGAAATCATCGGTTTTCTTTGTTGAACGCCGCGTCGAAGGCGACTGCGCTCGCCGGGAAATCGAGGCGGCGCACGAAGGCGGCGGCCTCGGTCGCGCCATGCACGCGGTCCATGCGGATGTCCTCCCACTCGACCGAGAGCGGTCCGCGGTAGCCCACGTCGTTCAGCGCGACGATGATGTCCTCGAACTTGATGTCTCCGTGCCCGGGCGAGCGGAAATCCCACTGCCGCCGCGCGTCGCCAAAGCTCACATGGCCGCCGAACACGCCGACGCTCCCGTCCCCGTGCCCCCACCAGGCGTCCTTCATATGGACGTGGAAGATGCGGTCGCCCAGCTCACGGATGAACTTCACATAATCCACCCCCTGGTAGCCGAGGTGCGACGGGTCGTAGTTGAAGCCGAACCGCCGGTGGCCGTTCACCGCCGCGAGGGCGCGTTGGGCGCTGGCCAGGTCGAAGGCGATCTCCGTCGGGTGAACCTCGAGGGCGAAATTCACATTCTGTTTCTCAAAGGCCTCCAGAATCGGCCCGAAACGACGTGCAAAGTCCGCGAAGCCCGCGTCCCAATAGGCCTGTGAGGTCGGCGGGAAGGCGTAGAGCGAGTGCCAGATGGACGAACCGGTGAAGCCGTTCACCACGGCGGCTGTCCGCGGGGCGGACCCCGCGCCGGGCTTCGCGTCAAAGAAGGTCCGGGCCGCCTTGGCCGTGACGATCAGCTTGCGGGCGGCGCGCCGGCGCACGCCCTCCGGGTCACCGTTGCCCCACACATCGGGCGGCAGGATGGCCTGGTGCCGCTCGTCAATGCGGTCGCACACCGCCTGGCCGACCAGGTGGCTGGAAATGGCGTGACACGTCAGGCCGTGGGCCCGGAGGAGCTCCCATTTCTCGTGGACATATTTTTTGCCCGCAACCGCGGCATCGACGTCGAAATGGTCGCCCCAGCAGGCGAGTTCCACCCCGTCGTAGCCCATGGCGCGGACCATCGGCGCGAGCTTCTCCAGGGGCAGGTCGGCCCATTGGCCGGTGAACAGGGTGACGGGACGGGGCATATTGAAAGGATGAATTATGAATTACGAATTACGAATGAGCCATGATGAAACCTGAAACCAGCCTCACGGAGTTTTCTGGTAAACCCGCACGTAATCGATCTCAAATTTCGCGGGAAAGGTGGTCGCCAGCGGGTCGCCGCCGTTCTGGCCACCGATGGCGAGGTTGATGATCATATACTGCGGCTGATGGAAGGGATTCACCCCAGTGTCGTCGCCGTTCACGGTGTCCTTGAGGTTGGTCTCGTTGAGGAGCTGGCCGTCCACATAAAGCCGGAGGAAATTCACGTCCCAATCCATCCGCCAGACATGGAATTTATCCGACCAGCCCGGATCAGGGAACGTGGAGAGGGGCGTCTTGACCGTGTGCCAGGTGGGGGTGCCACGCCGGGCCGAGGACCAGGCGACATTGGCGAGCAACATCTCCCGGTAATACTCCATGATGTCCACCTCGCCACAGGCCGGCCAGGCCCCGCTGACCCCGAGGGTCCAGAAGGCGGGCCAGAGGCCGGCGCGGGTGTCGATGCGGGCGCGCATCTCAAACCGGCCGTAAAGCCACGAATGCCGGCCCCTCGTCGTGACGCTGGCAGAAGTGTAGGTGGCGGCGGGGCGGGCCCGCTGCCAGGCGGTCGCACCAGGCTGGTAACGCGGGTTGGGGACAGCCTCGCGGTTGGCGGTGATGACCAGCTGGCCGTTCTCGCAGCGGGCGTTTTGCGGCTGATACCATTGCAGTTCCTCGTTGCGCACGAATCCGGTCTCATAAGTCCAGTCGTTGGGATTGAGCGGGCCGGCGGTGGAGAATTCGTCGGACCAGACCAGTTTGTAGCCACCCTTGGCCGTCTTGGCGGTAGCAGCCGCAGGACCCAAGGATAGACCTCCGGCGCAACCGGCGAGGATGATCGGCAACATCAAACCAAACAAACGCAACAAACGGGGCATGGTCGGAGGCTGGAGGATCTTTCCACTGGCGTCGAACACTCTTTCCCCCCCCAATAAACGTGATTGCCCCCTGCCCCGTTCCCGCGCAGCTTTCCCACCCCCACCCCGTTTATGAAAGTTCCCCTGCTCCTTGTGCTTGCGTGCCTCGTCCTGCCCATGGCTCCGGCCCAAACGCCGCCGGCCCCGCCGCAGGTGTCCGTCCCGGTCAGCCTCGCGGACTTTCCCACTCGCGAATTCAACGTGCGCGACTTCGGCGCGAAGGGCGACGGCGTGGCAGTGGACTCGCCCGCCATCAATCAGGCGATTGATGCCGCCGCGGCCGCCGGCGGCGGGGTCGTCCGCCTTCCCGCCGGCACCTATTTGAGCTACACCGTCCGGCTGCGGAGCAACCTCACGCTGCGACTCGAAAAGGACGCCGTGCTCCTCGCCGGGCAGCCGGGTGCGGGCAACGCCTACGACCCGCCGGAGGCCAACGCCTTCAGCCAGTATCAGGACGGCGGTCACAGCCATTGGATGAACAGCCTCATCGTTGGCATCGGCCTCGACCATGTCGCCATCACCGGCCCGGGCGTCATCAACGGCGCGGGGCTGAACCGCGGCGACGGGGTGCCGGGCAACAAGGCCATCGCGCTCAAAAACTGCCGCCTCGTGGTGCTCAAGGATTTTTGGGTGCTCAACGGGGGCCATTTCGCGCTGCTCGCCTCAGGGGTGGATGATTTTCTGATCGACGGCGTGAAGACCGACACCAACCGCGACTCGTTCGACATTGATTGCTGCCGCCGCGGTTTCATCACCAACTGTCAGCTCAACTCGCACAACGACGACGCGCTGGTGTTGAAAACCTCCTTCGGCCTGGGCGAGGGCCGCCCCTGCGAGGATCTGGTCATCGCCCACTGCACCGTGACGGGCTATGATCAGGGTACGTTTTACGACGGCACGAAGCTCCGCGCGAACCCGCGCGCGCCCGATGGCGACGGCCCGACCGGGCGCATCAAGTTCGGCACCGAGTCGGACAGTGCCTTCCGCCGCATCAGCATCAGCGATTGCGTCTTTGACCATTCCCGTGGCCTGGCGTTTGAAACGGTGGACGGCGGGACCATCGAGGATGTCAGCGCGACCAATCTGACCATGACCGACATCAACACCGCGCCGATTTTCTTCCGCATCGGCAACCGTGCCCGCGGCCCCAACAATCCGCCCATTGGCATCATCCGCCGCGTGACGGTGGACCAGGTCACCGCGACCGGGGTGGACCCGCGCTTTCCCATCCTCATTGCCGGCCTGCCGGACCACCCGGTGCAGGACGTGACGCTCAGCAATATCCATATCACCTACAAGGGAGGCTTTTCCCTTGCGATGGTGGCGTCGCCTCCGCCGGGGGTGGGCCTCGGCTTTTCGCAACGCGGCGGCCGGGGCGGCCGCGGTGGGGCCGGCCGTGGCGCCGCCGCGCCAGCGGGCACTCCGGTCTCACCTCCCCCGCCGGGTGCGGCGGCCGCGCCCGTCACCCCGCGTGCGCCACGCGACCCCTACGCCGTGCCCGAGAATGCGGCCGCCTATCCCGAGCCGAGCATGTTTGGACTGCTCCCGGGCTACGGAGTTTATGCGCGGCACGCGGCCAATCTCACCTGCCGGAACGTCACCGTCGCCTTTGAGCAGGAGGACACCCGTCCGGTGGTCGTCCTGGATGATGTGCAGGGCGCAAAGTTCGACCAGCTCAAGGCCCAAAGGGGTCAGGATGCGCCGTTTTTTGTGCTCCGCCATGTCACGGGTTTCTCGACCAAGGGCACGACCGGGCTCTCCGATGTGCAACTGGCCGACGCGCCGGACACCAAACTTTGATTTTGCCAGCCGCGGGACAAACCTGCACGGTCCTGGCCCCCGCGCTCGTCCCACGAACTTGAGCCGCAACTGCTTCACACCCATTTCCCCATGAAAAACACCCCCTCCTCTCTGTTCACCACGGCGGTGGCCGCCGCTTTGGTCGTGCTGGGCAGTGTGTCCGCGCCCGCGCAGCCCGCCGCCGCCCCTACCGCCCTCAAGTTTTCCTTCGCCCCCGGAGCTGCCGCGCCGGGCTTCACCTCGGTCCCGCCGGACCAGACCTACAGCAAGGCCAGCGGCTTCGGCTTCGAGCCGGGCGCGGCGCTCAAGGCCGTGGACGAGGGCGGCGCCGGCGCCGCGCCCGGCGGTTTTGTCACGAGCGAGAAGGGATTCTATTTCAGCGCCAATGTGCCGGAGGGCAATTACAAGGTCACCGTCACGCTCGGCGACGCGAAGGGCGAGTCGGTCACCACCGTCAAGGCCGAGCTGCGCCGGCTCATGCTGGAGCAGGTGCGAACCGAGCCGGGAAAATTCGAGACCCGCACCTTCATCGTCAATGTCCGCGTGCCGCAGTATCCGGGCGGCCAGGTGAAGCTGAAATCGCCGCGCGAGACGACGCAGGAGGCCTGGGGCTGGGACAACCGGCTCACGCTGGAGTTCAGCAACAGCCGCCCCTGTCTCCGCTCGATCGAGATCACCAAGGTGGACGATGTGCCGACCGTGTTCATCCTCGGCGACTCGACCGTCTGCGACCAGTCGGGCGAGCCGTTTTGCAGCTGGGGCCAGATGCTTACGCGCTTCTTCAAGCCCGAGGTCGCCGTCGCCAACCACGCCGAGTCCGGCGAGACCGTCGCCAGCTCCGCCGGCGCGGGCCGGCTGAAAAAAGTCCTCAGCCTGATGAAGCCCGGCGACTACCTGCTCATGCAGTATGGCCACAACGACATGAAGAACACCACCGCCGCCGCCTACGGCAGCCTGCTCAAGTCCTGGGTCGCGCAGGTGCAGGCCAAGGGCGGCATCCCCGTGCTCATCACTCCGATGAACCGCCACACCTTCCAAGGGGACGTCGTGACCAACAGCCTGAAGGATTTCCCCGATGCCGTGCGCACGCTTGCCGCCGAGCAGAAAGTGGCGCTCATCGACCTCAACGCCATGAGCAAGACCCTGTACGAGGCGCTCGGACCGCAAGGCTCGATCAACCTCTTCGAGCACGTCGGCAGCGACCTCAGCAAGTTCGACGCCACCCATCACTGCAACTACGGCGCCTACGAGCTCGCCAGGTGCATCGTCGAGGGCCTCAAGGCCAACAACCTTCCGTTGGCCAAGTCGCTCTTCACGGACGTGCCCGCCTTCAATCCGGCGCATCCCGATCCCGTGGCCGAGTTCAAGGTGCCGCCCAGCAGTCGCGTCACCACGCAGACCCCGCTCGGCAGCTAAGCCACCGCGCAGACCGGCCGCAACCCAGTGAGTCCCGGCCCGTGCTCCACGCTCCCATGAAAACCGCCCGCCACCTCGCCATCACGGCGGTGGTGCTGCTCGCCGCCGCCGCGACGGCCCCCGCTTTCGGTGCCGCTCCACCCAAGCCGGACCGGATGGGGGTCGTCGACACCGGCCCCTACGACTACGGGGTCATGGGGCCGCCGGCCTCGCCCGCAGTGGTCGCCGCCGCAACCCTGGCCGTCACCAACCCGATGGCCGCCGGCCCGATGGCGCCGACGTGGGACTCGGTGCAGCAGAACTACCGGACACCGTCCTGGTTTCAGGATGCCAAGTTTGGGATCTTCATGCATTGGGGCCTGTATTCGGTGCCGGCCCACGGCCCCAGCGCCGCCGAATGGTATGAGAAGCACATGTATGCCGGCGCTGCGACGCAGTGGCACGAGCAGAACTTTGGTCCGATCGAGAAATTCGGCTACAAGGATTTCATCCCGCTGTTCACCGCCGCCAAGTGGGACCCGGAAGCCTGGGCCCTCTTGTTCAAGAAGTCCGGCGCGCGGCTGGTGATGCCCACCGCCGAGCACCACGACAATTTCGCCATGTGGGACAGCGCCGTGACCCCCATCAACGCCAAAAAGATGGGACCGAAGCGCGACCTGGTCGGCGACCTCGCCGCCGCCGTGCGCAAGCAGGGGCTCAAGTTTGGCGTGTCAAACCATGGCATTGAGAATTTCACCTTCGTGGTCCCCGACGCCGCGATTGAGGCCCGGCTCAAGGCCGCCAAGGCCGACCTGTATGATCCGGCCTGGGCGACATTTTACAACGTGGCCGACCGCAGCGACGCCGCCATGAGCCGGTTCCTCACGGACTGGGTCAACCGCAACGAGGAGCTGATCGACCAATACCAGCCCGACATGCTCTGGTTCGACAACGGCGTCAACCTGCGCGTGCTTGATCCGCTGAAGCTCCAGGTCGCCGCCTACTATTACAACCGGGCGAAAGGCTGGAACAAGGAGGTCTCACTCGGCACCAAGTTCAACGCCTACGCCCCCAGCAATGACGACACCAAGCAGATTGGCTCGATCGTGGATTTCGAGAAAGTCGGTGGCCGTTCTCCCGCCGGCATCCGCCCGGGACCGTGGATGGTCGATGATCCCATCGGCAGCACCTGGGGTTACAGCACGGGGATGACCGTGTCGGGCCCGGCCGCCATTCTCGGCAAGCTCATCGACACGGTGAGCAAAGGCGGGTTTTACCTGCTCAACATCTCCCCGATGGCGGACGGCACCATCCCCGACGCGCAGCAGCGCACGCTGCTGGAGATGGGCGCATGGCTCGACCAGAACGGCGAGGCCATCTATGGCACCCATCCTTGGGTCAAGTTTTCGGAGAACGGCCCCGGAGGACGCGGGAGCGTTGGCTACCATTTCACCGTCAAGGACGGTGCGCTTTATGCGATTGGGTCGGCCTGGGCGGGCGCACAAGCCCATATTGGATCCATCACCCCGGCGGTCGGTCAGGTGGCAAAGGTGGCGTTGATCGGCAGCGGGGAGGCGGTGACATTCAAGCAAGATGCCACCGGACTCACGGTGAACCTGCCGGCCACCCAGCCCGGGCGCTATGGCTTTGTGCTCATGATCGGCGGCCTGAACGTCATGTAAGGTGGCGGACGGCACGCCCGGCACGCCTGCCTTCGTAGGGGCGCAGACTTGCTGCACCCTTCCGTCCATCCGTGTCATCCGTGGTGAAAAAACTCCGAAACTCCGTCCTTTCCATCCATCAGTGTGGATCAGTGAAAACCAGTGGTTCAACCCCTCCGCTGTTTGTCCTCCGTACCCTTGGCCTGGCCTTCAGCCCTTGGGGATGATTTCAATTCCATTGATCTCGGGATTCTGGGTCGTGGGGGTGAAGGTGATCTTGAGCTCGCCATCAGTGATCACCACGTCAACCGACTCAATGTAGGCGCGCAGGGCACCGCCGGCTTTGGCCACAACATCGAAATCCTTGATCTCATGGCCGGCGACGTTGAGGGTGAAAATACGCTGGCCGGGGGCGGTGACCTCGGCCGTGTAAGTTTCGGCAAAGTGCAACCTCACCGTATATGGGCCGTTGGGCACCTTCATCGAGAAGGTGCTCATCGAATAATGCTCGGTACGGTAGATGGCCGGATCCTTGGTGTTGGCGATCGCGATGTCGCCGCGATCCACCACCCCGGCGGCGTTGTCAAATCCCTGGTCGGCCAGCCAGACATTGCCCGCCGAGTCGGTGAAAGGGGTGGCCGAACCCGCATCGATGCGGATGACCGCCCGCGCCGGGGCGGCGGGTGGCACGGCAGCGGGCACGGGTAACTGTGCGGGCGGCGACGCCACGGGAGCGGCGGCCGGCAGGGGTGCGCTGGCCGCTGGTGTGCTCGCGACATGGGCGGATTGGCAGGAGGTCAGCAGCAGGCCGGCCAATATCACAACAAGAGGGGTGACAAGGCGGGTCAGGGATGGGGTGGATGTTTGCATGGGGTACAACGGGGCGGACATTCCAATTTCCAAGCGTGATCAGGCTGGGCCGAACCTGGCCGGGGTACAAGGACAATGGCGGCGCACAGGCCCCAGGCCGGAATTGGTCAAAGTTTGCGCTTGCGGTCAGGAACCTGTTTCTGCGACGCTCACCCTTCGCGGCGGTTCTTTTGGTCAGGCTGGCGTCTGCCGCGATGCTCCCGCCGGCCCTCCCTTCGTCAGTCCAACCCTCAACCCACGGCCCCTTCACAGGGGTCATCACGGAGGGCCGACGCCCCTGGAGCGGGGTGGCGGCATCCCGTCTGTTCCCATGAGTTCCATAATGGAAGAATTGCTCGCCCAGTCCTCGTTCGACAAACTGAGGGAGGGCGCCATCGTCCCGGGTGTCATCACCGAAATCCGCCAGCACGAGGTCGTCGTCGACATCGGCGGCAAATCCGAGGGCATCGTCAACGCCAGCGAATTCGTCGATGTCGGCGAGCTGCAGATCGGCTCCACCATCGATGTCTTTGTCGAGAAGATCGAGGACAAGAACGGCAGCCCCCTCATCTCGTTCGACAAGGCCGAGCAGAAGAAGAACTGGGACAACATCCTCACCAAGTTTCCCGAGGGCTCCGTCGCCGCCGGGCGCGTCAAGGCCAAGGTCAAGGGCGGGCTCATCGTCTCGATCGGCGTGGACTCGTTCCTGCCCGCGTCGCACATCGACATCCAGCCTCCCAAGAACCTCGACCAGTATGTCGGCCAGACCTACGACTTCAAGGTCATCAAGATCAACCTCGACCGGAAGAACATCGTCCTCTCCCGCCGCGACCTGATCGAGGAGCAGCGCACCAGCAAGCGCCGCAACCTGCTCGACTCCATCCAGCCCGGCCAGGTCCGCAAGGGCGTGGTCAAGAACATCACCGATTTCGGGGCCTTCGTGGACCTCGACGGCATGGACGGTCTCCTTCACATCACCGACATGAGCTGGGGCCGCATCTCCCACCCGAGCGAGATGGTCAAGCAGGGCGAGGAGATCCAGGTCATGGTCATCGAGGTCAACCGTGAGAAAGAGCGCGTCTCCCTCGGCCTCAAGCAGACCACGAAGAACCCCTGGGACGAGATCGACCGCAAGTTCCCGGTCGGGGCCAAGGTCCGCGGCAAGGTCGTCAACCTCGTGCCCTACGGTGCGTTCGTCGAGATCGAGCCCGGCGTCGAGGGCCTGGTGCACATCACCGAGATGTCCTGGACCAAGCGCATCACGAAACCCTCCGAGCTGCTCAAGGTCGGCCAGGAGGTGGACGCGGTGGTGCTCGGCATCCAGAAGGAGGAGCAGAAGATCTCCCTCGGCCTGCGGCAGCTCGAGCCCAACCCCTGGGACATGGTCCGCCACAATTATCCGACCGGCGCGCGCGTGCGCGGCCGCGTGCGCAACATGACCACCTACGGCGCGTTTATCGAGCTGGAGGAGGGCATCGACGGCATGGTGCATGTCTCCGACATGAGCTGGACCCGCAAGGTCAACCACCCCTCGGAGGTCCTCAAGAAGGGCGACGAGGTGGATGCGCTCGTGCTCGACGTGGATCCCACGCAGCAGCGCATCAGCCTCGGCATGAAGCAGCTCGCGTCCGACCCCTGGTCCGACATCGACGCGCACTTCAAGATCGGCGACGTCGTGCAGGGCACGGTGACCAAGATCACCTCGTTCGGCGCGTTCCTCGACCTGAAGGACGGCATCGACGGTCTGGTCCACATCTCGCAGATCAGCGAGGATCGCGTGGAGAAGATCAAGGACCTCCTCAAGCACGGCCAGGAGGTGAGCGCGCGGGTGATCAAGATCGACCGCGACGAGCGCCGGCTAGGTCTGTCCATCAAGGCGGCCAACTACAGCGCCGACCAGCTCGCCGCCGAGACGGCCAGCTTCGAGGCGATCAACCGCGACGCCGCCAACGACATGATGAACCTCGGCGACATCCTCGACGAGGCCGCCGGCAAGAAGGAATAAGTCCCCGCCCCACGGCATCCCCATTCACCGCGCGCCCGGCCTCACCGCCGGGCGCGCGTTTTTTTGTGTCCACCGGACGCTGCGGCCCCAGACTGGGTGGAGCGCCTCCCGGCCGAACCTCAATCCGCCCACCATGTCCGCCTTCGTTCAAAACCGCTGTTTGTGGGAAGGCCCCTATGTGAAGGAGGAGCCGCTGGAAGACCATGACTGGGCGGACGACCGCTGGAGGTATTTCAAGCTGGCCCTGACCCCGCTCATCCTGCTTGGTCCCGCGGCCTATATTGCCCATCGTTTCAACCAACCGATTCTGGTCTCGGTTGGCACGTTGCTCACCTGTTTTTTAAGCATGCTGAAGGATTGGCTCATGTACTTCGCCCCGTGCCGTCTGCGCCTCTTTGAAGATAGGATTACCATCTCCGGAGCGGGCCGCATCGCCTTTGGGAGGATAACGATCCGTTTTTCCGACATTCGGCTTGGCCGGGTCACACCGGCGCTGGCGAGTTACCGCATCACGCTGCAACTCTGTAAAAGTTGGACCCGGCCGGAAGCGCTCACCCTTTATATCCGCGACAAAAGCGGAGCGGAACAGTTGGAGCAGGCATTCAATCGCAGCAAAACGTCGCCACTTTGCCTTTGACCTGGCCCGGCCATCCGTATTCGCCAGGCGAATGAACCGACCTGGCCGGCGGTCAGCGCAAACGACCCGTGGTCGCTTGATCAGCGCCCGCCGATCACCCGGTGGTCGGGGTGCAGGACGGAAGGCCGGACCGGCGACGGCGGAGGGCGACGAGGCCGAGGACGCCGAGGCCGGTGAGCAGCGCCACCGTCGAGGGCTCGGGGATGCCCACATAGTTCAGGTCGAGGCTGTTCCCCACCACGCTGAGGGTGAACAGGCCCTGCGCGCCCGCAGCGAACGTGCCGGGGTTGATCGCGAAGTCGTTCACAAACGTGCTCACCACGCTGGTCGAGGTGACCAGGGTCCACGTGTAGTTGGTGAACGGCACGTCGATCAGGTTGCCCGCCACCGGGTTGAGCTGGATCACCGCCCGGTTGCCGCTGGAGAGGCTGCTCACGTCAAAGGTATTGGTCCC
>CAIYUN010000061.1 GCA_903929355.1 uncultured Opitutaceae bacterium | reverse complement strand
GGGCGGCCTGGTGTCGCTGGTCCTGGCGGTCTTCTGCCCGGTGATGCTGGCGCACGCCGGGCTCGCCACCTCGGACATGGCGGGGGCGCTCGGCTTCCTGCTCGCGCTCCTGACCTGGTGGCGGCTGTGCCATCGGGTGACGCCCGGCCGCGTGCTGGCCGCCGGCGGCGCGCTCGGGCTGCTGGCGGTGGCCAAGTTCTCCTGCGTGATGTTTGCGCCCGTCGCGGTGATTTTGGTGGTGGCGCGGCTGCTGCACCGGGCGCCGCTGCCCGCGGCGCTGGGCCCCCGGCGGTGGCGGCTGGCGGGGCTCCGCCGGGCGGTGGCGCTGGCGGCCGGCGGCCTCGGGGCGGCGGTGTTCGCGGCGGTCGTCATCTGGGCCGCCTTTGGCTTCCGCTACACGGCCCAGGGCCCCGGCCTGCCGCCGGGCGGCACCTTCACCCGGCCGTGGGACGATGTGCTCATGACCAACGCCCGGTCGCTGGTGGTGGACATGGCGGACCGCCTGCCCCCGCAGGAGACCCTGCACCTCGAGCCCGGCGTGGTGGAGACCTTTGTGGTCTGGGCGCGCGCCCACCACCTGCTGCCGGAGGCGTGGCTCTACGGTCTGGCCTTTGTGGATCGCTCCAGCCGGTTCCGCATGGCGTATTTTGCCGGCGAATACCGCTTGACCGGCTGGCCGCAGTTTTTCCCGACGGCGTTCCTGCTCAAGACCACCCTGCCGGCGCTCGGCCTGCTGCTGCTGGCGGCGCTGGTGCCGCTGTGGGGTCCGGCCGGGCCGCGCGGGCGGCTGGCCTGGCGGCTGCTGCCGCTCCTCACGCTGCTTGGAGTGTACTGGGCGTTTGCGGTCACCAGCCACCTCAACATCGGCCACCGGCACCTGCTGCCGACCTACCCGGTGCTCTACATCCTGCTCGGCGTCACCGGCTGGGCCGCGGCGCGCGCGCGGTCGCGGGGCTTTGCGGTCGCGGTGGCGCTGCTGCTCGCGTGGCACGCCGCCGAGTCGCTGCGCGCGCGGCCGTATTACCTGGCCTCCTTTAACGAGCTCGCCGGCGATCCTGACACGACCCACCGCCTGTTCATCGACAGCACGCTCGACTGGGGGCAGGACCTGCCCGGCCTTCGGCAGTGGCTCGACACCCATGCGCGGGGCGAGCGGAGCTTCATCTCCTATTTCGGCTCCGGCGACCCGGTGTTTGAGGGGATCACCGCCACCCGGGTGGCCGACAACTACTTCGACCTGCGCCCGCGGAAGGCCCTGCCCGTGCTGACCGGCGGGGTGTATGCCCTGAGCGCGACAATGCTGCACCGCAGCTACACGAGCGTGCGCGGGCCGTGGTCTGACGCCTACGAGGGCGAATACCACCGCCTGACCCTGTGGCTGCACCACCTGAACAGCCTGCCCAAGGGCACCCCGCCCAATGACACCGACGGGTCGGCGCTCACCGTGAAGGAGACCCAGACCCGGCTGTTCGACCTGGAGCAAATGCGGTTTGGCCGGCTGTGTTTTTTTCTGCAACTGCGCCGGCCCGACGCTGTGATCGGTCACTCGATCCTCATCTTCCGCCTGACCGACCAGGAGGTCACCGTGGCCGAGAGCGCCCCGCTGCCCCTCCTCGAGGCCGCCGCGGAGGCACAGGGCGGGCGTTGAGCCCGGGGTGGAACTCGTCCCGCCCGCCCCGAGCCATCCGCGCCTTCCCCATGACCTCCCCGCGCCGCCTCGCCATCCTCCTCCTGCTTGCGTTGTTCGGCTGGATGGCGGCGAGCGTGTCGGACCGTTTCAGCCCGACCGCCGACGAGGTCGCGCACCTGACCGCCGGCTACTCCTATTGGACCTCCGGGGATTACCATCTCCAGCCGGATAACGGCAACTTCCCCCAGCGCTGGGCGGCGCTGCCGCTGCTCGTGCTGGCGCCAAACTTTCCACCGCCCGATGATCCCAACCGGCATTTGGGCGACACCTGGCGGACGGGTTACGACTTTTTCTACCAGCGCGGCAACCCGTCAGACGCGCTGCTCGCCGGGGGGCGCATGATGATCGCGCTGCTGGGAGTCGCCACGGCCGCGTTGATCTACCTGTGGTCGCGGTCGCTGTTCGGGACTGCGGGCGGCCTGGTGTCGCTGGTCCTGGCGGTCTTCTGCCCGGTGATGCTGGCGCACGCCGGGCTCGCCACCTCGGACATGGCGGGGGCGCTCGGCTTCCTGCTCGCGCTCCTGACCTGGTGGC
>CAIYUN010000060.1 GCA_903929355.1 uncultured Opitutaceae bacterium | reverse complement strand
GGTTCAAACTCGATCGTTCTGAAAGTTTTCACCCCGAGCTTCCAAATGGTATTTGGTCTCTTAGACGCCGCGAAAGGCAAGTTCTGATGCGGGAAGGTAGCGCAGACCCACCGCTGATTCACGAAGGGAAGAATTTAGAGGCCACAAGGGCTTGGTGTTCGCCTTTGACCTCGCCAAACAAAAACCTTTAACCACTTATGCACACTAATCTGCACTCATCCGATCCTCGGAATCAGTGTTCATCAGTGTCCATCAGTGGTTCAAACTCGATCGTTCTGAAAGTTTTCACCCCGAGTTTCCCAATGGTATTTGGTCTCTTATAATCATTGTCTGGTCTCACCACATGAATCGGCGCTGGCGCAGCCATCCTGCCTGCACCACCACGACGGTCAGGCGAAGGCGCCGAGCAGCTCCGCGCCGACCGCGTCGGCCAGCAAACGGCCTCGCGGGGTAAGCCGCAGCGTTGCCCCCACCCGCTCCGCCAGCCCCGGTTCCGTCAGTTGGGCGACGGCGGCGTCCACGGCCGGCCACGGCGCGGCCGGGAAACGCGCCTGCAACGACGCCAGATCCACGCCCGCGTTCATCCGCAGGCCGAAAATCAGCGCATCTTCCGCCAGCAGCGCAGGCGTGAGGGTGACGCGGTCCTCGGTCAGCCGTTCGCCCTGGGCGACCTGCCGCAGCCAGGCCGCCAGGTCGGCGATGTTCGCCCCCCGCACCCCCGCGTGCTGCGACGCGGCCGACGGCCCCAACCCGATCCATTCGTGCATCCGCCAGGTGTTGACGTTGTGCCGGCAGGCGTGGCCGGGACGGGCAAAATTGGAAATCTCGTACTGCCCGTAGCCCGCCGCCGCCAACTGCGCCCAGGTCGCCTCGTAGAGGCGGGCCTCGTGCTCCGGGTCGAGGCGCACCCGGCCCTGCGACAGCTTCACCCACAGGCGGGTGTCCTCCTCGAAGGTGAGGCAGTAGGTCGAGAGATGATCCGGGGCGAGCGCGATGGCGGTCCGCACGTCGGCCGCCCAATCCTCCGCAGTCTGGCCGGGCAGGGCGAACATCAGATCCAGGTTCACGCTGGGGAAGCCCGCCGCGCGCACCCGTTCATGGGCGCGCAGCACCTGCTCAAGCGTGTGCTGCCGCCCGAGCGCGTCGAGCAGCGCCGGCTGGAAGCTCTGCACGCCGAGCGACACGCGGGTCACGCCAAGGTCGCGCAGCACCGCCAGCCGCGCCGCGGTGACCGAGGCGGGGGCCAGCTCGACCGTCCACTCGTCCGGCCCGCCGCCCAGCCGCGCGCGCACGGTCTCCCCGAGCCGCCGCAAATCCGGCGGTGCGAGGAGCCCCGGCGTCCCGCCGCCCCAGAACACCGTGGCCACGCGCTCCGGCCAGGCCACCAGCGCGGCCTCGGCGGCGATGCCGTCGAGGTAACGGTCGATGCCGTCCGTCGTCGGTGTCGTCTGGTAAAACGCGCAAAAATCGCAGGTGCTCGCGCAGAACGGCACATGGACGTAAAGCCCCACGGGCACCGGACCGACCGCGGCGGCCGGGACCGGCGCGGCCATTTCGCCCATTGCCAAGCGACGGGCTTTCTGTTGAGGTGGCGGCTGATTTAGATTTCCCAAGCCTCCATGCAAAACAACCGCCATCCCCACGCCAGCCGAATCCTTCGCGCCGCCACCGCCGGTCTCGGCCTGCTGCTGCTCGCCGCCTGCGCCGGGACGATCACCAACCTCACCCCCGACGCGCTGCCCGCGAATCCCTCCCAGCTCTACACGATTTCCTTCAAATATGCCCCGCGCTCCGACGCCGTTCCCGGCAGCGTCCGGGTACGGATCGTCATCGGCGGCGAGCCGCATGACATGGCACCGGGGCCCGGGGGCGGCAACATCTACACCTACGACTATGCCGCACCCGCAGGTCTGACGGAGCTCTCCTACTACGTCCTGGCTGACTACCGGTCGCGGGATCACGGCGGCAATGTGGTCGCACAACAGGACTACTCTTCGCTCCAGCACTCCAAGATCGCGGGCCGCTATGTCCTGGAACTTGAGGCCAACCGCGGCCCGGTCGGCGCCAGCGTCGGGGTGGTCGGACGCGGCTTCACCCCGCAGGACGCGATTTATCTCGACCACACCCCCGCCCGCACCGTCTACGCGTCGCCCAACGCGCTCAGCTTCTTCGTGCCCGGCGTCGCCAGCGGCCATAACTACTCGGTCCAGATCTCCAATCCCGCCGGCACCACGGTCGCGGGCACCTTCCGGGTGGATCCCTCCACCGTCAGCGTCACGCCGACCACGCTAAGCCTCCGTCAGGGCGAGACGCAGAACCTCACTTTCACGGTGCCAACGCCCGCGTCGCCCGGCGGCCTGCTGCTCGATGTGACGACCGATGTGCCCGACAGTGTGATCATGCCCGAGGTCATCGTGCCCGCCGGGGCGACGAGCCTGAGCGTGCGCGTGACGGGCGGCCGGCCCGGCAACGGCAGCCTGACGGTGGGCGGCTACGAACTCAAGGTGCCGGTCACGGTGACGCCCTGAGGGAGCGGCGGGGGAAGGGTGAAAGGTTCAGGGGTTGAAGGGGGCAGGTGCTTGGTGCCGCCGACCGGCGCGCGGTTTGCAGCCGGTCCCAAGACTGAGATGCGTGCGGTGGAATTCCACCCCCTTGGTTGGGATTGCCAGGGAGGCGATCGCGCGATTTCGTCGCGGGAGTTTCCTCCCCCACCCCGGCCCCGTCGGCCGCCCCACCCCATGATCACGTCAAACTTTCCCCGTACGGCGCTGGCCACCATCCTCCTGCTTCCAGCCCTGGCACCGCTCACCGCCCCGGCCGCGCCACCGGCGGTGCAGCTCAACTGGATCGACGGTGCGCCGCCCGCCGCCACCGCCGGAGTGAGCTGGGGCGTGCCGTGGCCGCGCGGCGCGGTGCCCAAAGACCAGACCTTCGCGCTGACCACCGCCGACCACCAGAGTGTGCCGCTCCAGACCTGGCCGCTCGCCTACTGGCCCGACGGATCGCTGAAATGGAGCGGCTTCGCGGCCGTCGGCACGCCCGGCCTCACCGGCCCGCTCACGCTGGCGGCCGGGACGCCCGCAGCCGGAACGCTGCGGGTCAGGAACGACGGCACGACCATCGTCGTGGACACGGGCGCGCTCCAATGTTCCATCCCCGCCGCCGGCGGGGCGAACCTCGTGACCTCGCTGATGATCGCTGACCGCGAAGTCGCGCGCGCGGGACAGCTCGTGTGCGTGCTGCAGACGGGACCCGAGGGCAACGCCGAGGATGTGCTCCCGCGGGAGAGATTCACGGGCCTCGTGAAAAAAGTCACCGTCGAGCAGACCGGACCGGTGCGCGCGGTGGTGCGGTTCGAGGGCGTACACCGGGGCGAGAAGAGCGGCCGCGAATGGCTGCCCTTCAGTGTCCGGCTGTATTTTTACAGCGGCGAGACCACCGTGCGGATGGTCCACACCATTGTGTTCGACGGCCACCAGGAGCGGGACTTTGTGCGCGGGTTGGGCGTGACCTTCGCGGTGCCGCTGCGCGAGCAGGTGTTCAACCGCCATGTGCGGTTCTCCGGCGAAGGCGACGGCCTCTGGGCCGAGCCGATCCAGCCCGGTGCCGGCAACGCGCCCCAGGCCGCCGGCCAGCGCATCGCCAATTACAACGCGGCCTATGCGGTGTTCGACGACTTCAAGCTGATGCAGCCGACGCCCGACGGGTTCACCCTCGTCAAGCGCACGGGAGCGGCCAGCACCTGGCTGGCCGCCGGGGCCGGACGGCGGTCCTCCGGGCTGGCCTTTGTCGGCGACGTGAGCGGCGGGCTGGGCGTGACGGTGAAGAACTTCTGGCAGTCCTTCCCCACCTCGCTCGAGGTGCAGCACGCCCGGGCCGCCACGGCCCAACTGACCGCCTGGCTCTGGTCCCCCGACGGCCCCGCGATGGACCTGCGGCACTACGACACCGTGGCCCACGGCCTGGGGCCGACCTACGAGGATGTGCAGCCCGGCCTGAGCACGGCGCTCGGCATCGGCCGCACGAGTGAGCTCACGTTTTTCGCCACCGGCGCCGTGCCGGCCAAGGCCGAAACCGCCGCGCGCGTGCGCACCGGCACCGCGGCACCGATGCTCGCCGCCCCGCCGGAGTACGTGCACTCGACGGGCGTGTTCGGCGCGTGGAGTGTGCAGGACCGCTCGACCCCGTTCAAACAATCCATCGAGGACGCCCTCGACTCGACGCTCGCGTTCTACGAGAAGCAGGTGGACGAGCGCCACTGGTATGGCTTCTGGCAGTTCGGCGACTTCATCCACAGCTACAACGCCGCGGAGCACACCTGGTATTACGACTTCGGCGGCCATGCGTGGGACAACACCGAGCTCGGCGCGCCGCTCTGGCTCTGGTACAGCTACCTGCGCACCGGCCGCGCCGACCTCTTCCGCCTGGCCGAGGCGCACACGCGCAACACGAGCGAGACCAACGTCTATCACCTCGGCCCAATGCTCGGCCTCGGCACGCGCCACAACGTCGTCAAATGGGGCGACGGCGCGAAGGAGGCCCGCATCAGCCAGAGCACGCACTGGCGCTTCTATTATTACCTCACGACGGACGAGCGCGTGGGCGACATCATGCACGACAACCTCTCGGCGGATGTGGCGGTCGGCAAATATGATCCCATGCGCATCGCCTTTCCCCCCAAGCCGGGCGACCCGCCGTCGCGCATCCGCGTCGGCCCGGACTGGCTGGCGCTGGTGAGCAACTGGATGACGGAGTGGGAGCGCACCGGGGACACCCAATGGCGCGACCGGATTCTCGTCGGCGTGCATGATCTCGCCAAAATGCCCTACGGCCTCCGCTCCGGGCAAAACCTCGTGATGGGCTGGGATCCGGTGGGGGCGCACCTGGCCCAGATCTCCCCCGACGCCGGCAGCTACAATCTTGCCACCATCCAGGGTGGCGGGGAGCTCGGCATCGAGCTGAGCGCCCTCCTCGACGACCCGGACTGGCAGCGGGTGTGGAGCCAGTATTGCCGGCTGCTGGCGGCGCCCGCCGCGGTGCTGACGCAGGACAACACCACGCACGCCGAGGGGGCCCAGGCGCAATATTACGGCAACGGCGGCGGCAACGCCGACAGCATCGCGCGGCTGGCAGGCTTTGCCTACCGGATCACGAAGAATCCGGCCTATGCGCAGGTCGCCATCGGACACCTGGGCGTGGCCGGAGGCGGCACCCGGATCGTCAACCCGCCCGAGGTGCTCAATGCAGTGACCGAGCCCAACTCCGACACGAACGGGAACTCCCAGCGCAGCCTCGCCGCCATCGAGGTGCTCGACCTATGCGCCGACCAATTGCCGACGGCGGCACCCGCCGCACCCGCGCGAGGTGCCGGGGGTGGCCGGCGCGGCGGCGGGTGAGGGGGAGACAGAAGGTTGAAAGGATGAAGGGTTGAAAGGATGAAGGGTTGAAAGGTTGCAAGGTTGCGGGGAGGAAGGCGGAGTCCGACTGCGGCGGGGTCGCCGCAGCTCCAGCCCGGACCAGACCGCGACGAGGGCGTCGCGGCCCCAAATCCGAGCGTCCGACCTCAATCCGGTGCGGGATGTGCTTGAAGCGCGGGCCGGGATGGCGGAAAGTGCGAAACAGGCCGGTAACCGGGAACTTCCGGGGAATTTCGGCCTCCCATCCCCATGTTGAAAAATATCCGATTCATCCTGTGCGGCGTCCTCCTGTCTGCCGCCGCCGCCGCCCGGGCCGCCGTGGCCGCCCCGGCCAACCCCTTTGCGGGCCCGGAGTGGTCGCTGCTGGATCTCGCACCAGTGCTCCAGGCGTCCGCCACCATCACCGCGGACAAGTATCCGGACTCCGACTCGGCCACGATTGACGAAAAAACGATGGAGGATTACCGCGTGGACGGCACCGGCGAAAACCAGGACGAGACGTACACGAAGGTGCTCACCGAAAAAGGCCGGCGCGACAACTCGGTGCTGAACCTCGGTTTTCTCCTCCCCTACTTCAGGGTCGAGGTGGCCCGCCTCGAGGTGATAAAGTCCGACGGCCGGGTGGTGCCGGTGGAGGTCGCGGCCAACTCGAAGGAGAGCATCGACCAGAGCCAGATGGAGGAAAACATCTACGACCCGGACAGCCGGATCCTGGAGGTCAATGTCCCGGGGCTGGAGATCGGCGACATCGTCCACACCGTCATCCACACGCTCACCGCCCAGCCGATCATCCCGGGCGAATTTGGCGACGAATTCATGTTCGAGGCCCGGGGGTATGTCCGGCACATCTCGTGCGAAATCCGCGCCCCGGCCGCCAAGCCCCTGAAAAACGCGGAATTGCGCGACGAGGTCAAAGGGACGGTCATCGCCACGACCCGGCCCGGGCCCGACGGCACAGTCATCCACCACTGGGAGATCAACGAAGTGCCGCGGATGTTCGACGAGCCCAACATGCCGCCGGATGCGATGGTGCTGCAGCGCCTGGTGGTCAGCACGCTGCCGGACTGGAAGGCGGTCTCGCAATGGTACTGGCGTTTGAGCATCGCCCATCTGGCGGCCATCACGCCCGAGCTCAAGCAGCAGGTGGACGGGCTCACGGCCGGCACCACGACCGAGGGCGCAAAGATCAACGCGCTGTTCCAATACGTCTCCCGCAACATCCGCTACATGGGGGTCACCCCGGAGAAGGACCGCCCCGGCTACGAGCCGCACGATGTGAAGCTCACGTTTGAGAAGAAATACGGGGTCTGCCGCGACAAGGCGGCCCTGCTGGTCGCGATGCTGGAACTCGCCGGCGAGAAGGCCTATCCCGTGCTGATCAATGTCGGGACCCGGCTCGATCCCCAGGTCCCGAACCCGTTCTTCAACCATGCCATCGTCGCCGTGGAAGTTGCACCCGGGCATTACACGCTGATGGACCCGACGGACGAACACACCCGGGAGCTCCTGCCGGCCTACGATGACAACCAGAGCTTTCTGGTCTGCCGGGCCGAGGGCGCGACGCTCGAGCTCAGCCCGGTGACCCCGCCGGAGCGGAACCTGATGCACCTCACGACCACCGGCACACTGGGCAACGACGGCCGGCTGACGGCCACGGCGGTGCTGGATTTCACCGGGGTCAACGACGACGAGTATCGCGGGGCGCTGGCGGGGATGAAGCCGGACGACCGGCGGCGGTTTTTTGCCACGCGCCTCCAGCGGATCATGCCGGGCGCGCAACTGATCGCGCTGACCCTCACCCCGGCGGACATGCTCGACACCGCCCAGCCCCTGCATGCGGAGATGGCGTTCACGGTGGAAGGCATGGCCGCGTTTGGCGGCGGCAAGGCCGTGGTCAGCCTCCCCTGGCTCGGGCGGAGCTTTGGCGTGGCCAACTACATTCTCGACGGCACCGGCCTGGAGAAGCGGAAATATCCCCTCGAGACCCAGGTCACCTGCGGCATCGAGGAGCAGATGTCCATCAAGGTGGGCGCCAACTTTGCCAGCGCGGTTTCCGTACCCTCGTCCTCGCCCCTGGACGACGGGGCGCTCACCTACCAGCGCTCGATCCAGTTCCACGACCAAACGATCGAGAGCTCCCGGAAGCTGGCGCTGAAAGTCGTCGAGTTCCCGCCCGCCCAATACCTCGGGCTCAAGCAGATGTTGCGCAACGTGGCGTCCGACGAGCGCAAGATGCCCGTGATGGCCACGGCGGGAACGCCGTCCGACCAAGCCGCCGGGCCCGCGGCCCCGGCCCCACCGCCGCCGGTCGAATCGAACGCGCAGGTCGTCGAGGACGAGCAACGGATCAACGTGACCGACGCGCACCACGCCGTCCTGCGGATCCACTACCTGAAAAAAGTCCTGACCTACGCGGGCAAAACCACCGAGTCGGAGGTGAAGATTCCCTACAACCCGTCCACCGAGGACGTGAAGATCCTCCATGCCTGGGTCACCAACCCGGCCGGCCAGCGCCAGGAGGTCTCCGCCGACGAGACCAATGTGATGGACGAAAAATGGAACTCCTCGGCCAAACGCTATACCGGCGGAAAAATCCTGGTGGACAGCCTGCCGGGCGTGGAGATCGGCTCGACGATTGATGTCGAGATCGAGGTCACAATGCGGGACGTGCCCTTCGTGGCCGGATTTGAGTCGTTCCAGCTCGGGGACAAACTGGAGCAGAAATCACTCCTGCTCACCGCCCCCACTGGCTTGAAGGTGGCGATCCGGCAGAGCGGGCCGACCGGGCTGGTGACGGCGGAACCGACCACGGCCCCGGGCAGCCAGGTCTTCAAGTGGCAGGCCCGCCAAGTCCCGGCGGCCCCGGATGAGGCCGGGCTGCCGCCGGAGTGGGCCTACCGGGCGGGCATCGCCTATTACATCGGCGAGCCCAATGATTACCTGACCGGGCTGAACACCGCCATGCTGGCGCACGCGGCCCACGGGGCCAAAGCCGCCGAGCTCGCCCGCCAGCTGACCGCCGGTGCGCCCAACCAGCTGGCGGCGGTGCAGGCCATCCGCGACTACGTGGTCAAGGCCGTGCGCGAGGCCGGCCCCTCCTTCACCGAACTGCCGCTCAGCGAGCTCTCCGATGCCGACACCACGCTGGCCGACGGCTACGGCCACGAGGCGGACCGGGCGATCCTGTTTGAGGCCATGCTCGCGGCCGCGGGGTTTGAGCCCAAGCTGGTGCTCGCCTCCAATCTGCCGCCGATCCCAGGCCTGGCCGACGTGGTGAAGGCGTTCCCGGTGCCGGATGACTTCCAGACCCCGCTGGTGGAGGTCAGGGTGGACGGGCAGGCCTACTACCTCAATGACACCGACCAATACGCCCGGCTGGGCTCCACGGCGCATGACGACCGGCTGGCGATCGTGCTGGCGAGCGGCGCCTATGACACGATCAAGGCGGCGCCGGACTGCCGATCGCGGGTGGTCACCACCTACACGCTGGCGGTGGCCGATGACGGCAACGCGCGGATCGGCATCAAGCATGAATACTACGGCCTGAAGTATCAGGCGAACAACCGCCACCTCGCCGAACTGCGCCCCGAGGAAAGGGCCCGCTTTTATCAGGAAACCGTGGCGGCGGTCGCCCAAGGGGCGCGACCGGTGGGCGAACTGGCCACGGATTTCACCTCCTATCCGGGGGTCGAGCAATTCACGGTCGCGGTGGACAACTACGGCGTGGCCGACGGCAAGTTCCTGTATTTCAGCGTACCGACGGCCCCGCACCTGTTGCCGACCGACACCGACCGACGCAGCCTGCCACTCTTCGTGCAGGATGACGTGGATGAGACCATCCGGACGAAGGTCGAGCTGCCGGCGGACCACTCGCACCTCGTCATCGCGCCGGCGGCGGCGGCGCTGGCCGGGCCCGACGGGGCGGGAACGGCACTGATCACCGCCGCCCTGATCAAGGGCGAATTCGACGTGACGTATGAGATCAACCGGAGACCGGCAATCATCGCGCCGGAGGATTACGCCAGCGCGCTCGCCACGGAATCCAAGCTGGAGAACAAGGCCGGCCGGGTGCTGTTGCTGGAATCGGGGGCGGGAAAGTGAGGAAGAGGACTTAACGCAAAGACGCGGAGACGCAGAGGCGCAGAGTCCAATCTTCCCCTCTGCGTCTCCGCGTCCTTGCGTTGATGGATTGATCGGCGGTTTTCACTCATGGGCACTGAGGAGCGGAACGGAATCGGAGTGGGACACGGAGTTTCCGGAATGGTTCAACCGCAGCCCTTCTGACGGTAATGGCTCAGTTTGCCTTGTTTGGGTAGGGACGTCACTCCGTGCGTCCACGGACGGCTCGGAGAGCCGCCCCTACCGTTGAGGTGTCAGAGCCAAACTGAGCCACTACCCTTCTGACTGATCCGCCCGGCTGGTGATTTTCATTCAACCTAAAAAGCGCAGAAGGGTTGCACCGAGAACACAGAGCCCAGCCATAGAGTTCACGGAGCAAACCACTTAAATAATTCAGAGTGACGGCAAGCATCGCCCCCGGTGAGTGACATCAAAACTTTCCCACCTTAAGATGTATTTCTCTGTGACCTCAGGTCTTGCCTC
>CAIYUN010000059.1 GCA_903929355.1 uncultured Opitutaceae bacterium | reverse complement strand
GAGGCAAGACCTGAGGTCACAGAGAAATACATCTTAAGGTGGGAAAGTTTTGATGTCACTCACCGGGGGCGATGCTTGCCGTCACTCTGAATTATTTAAGTGGTTTGCTCCGTGAACTCTATGGCTGGGCTCTGTGTTCTCTGTGCAACCCTTCTGCGCTTTTTAGGTTGAAAGAAATATCAACAATTAAGGCCTGAGGTTGCCCTGATTTGAGGGACATAGAGCGCTCACTTCTGCCCCGTCAGCCGGGCGAGCTCGGCGCGGGCGAAGAAGAACTCAAAAAAGTTAGTCACGTTGGTGGCGAGGCACTTTTCAAAAAACCCCTTGGCGGCGGCGGTGTCGCCCGCGATCAGCCGCGTCATGCCGACGTAGTAATACGCCTCGCATTGCGCCTCGCTCACCCTGATGATGGTTCCTTGGGCGGCCTGGGCGAGGAAATCCTTCTCGGGCAGGGCTCCGGTCAGGTAAAGGCCGACCTTTTTGCCCCAATAGCCGTCCGACATATCGGCGACCGCCCCAGCCAGCTCGGCCAGGCCATCGTCGCGATGCAGCAGGCGCTGAGTGAGGAAGAGGGAAAAACGGAGATAGTCCTCGTTACCATTCCTGAAGAGAGAGTGGGACTTGACGAAGTCGGCGAGAGCGCCGGTGTAGTCGCCTTTGGCCTCCTTGACAGTGCCGCGATAGTAGTAGGCATCGGACTCTTTCGGTGCGAGGGCAATGGCCATGTCGTAGTCGGCAATGGCGCCGGTGAGGTCGCCATTGAACTCCTTGGAAAGCCCACGGTCACTGTAGGCCTGGACATAGTTCGGATTGAGGGCGATGGCTTTGTCGTAGTCGGCGATGGCGCCGTCTAAGTCGCCTCTTTCATCCTTGTCCTTGCCACTTTCGTGATAGGAGGTGGCCTCGTCCGTATAGCCGTAGATCCCCCTGGCGTTGGCGCCTCGACCAGAAAAGGCGTGGAGCGACGCGACCTTGCCGTTGGCGTCAAGCAAGGTATCTATGTAGGAGCCGTCAGGGTTCGTGAGAACGCTTTCGGTGGTGCGGTCGTCGTGCTGGTTGACATAGGAGTCTTCGAGATTGCTTGTTGGCGAAGGCTCTTGCGCGGCGTCGAGGCTGGTTACGAGCAACTGTATGAGGCGGGGGTCGGCGTTGGGATCACCGAGGGCGCGGGCCAGGGCGTCGGCGAGTACAGCCCGCGCCTCGGCGAAGGTAGTCTGCGGGCCGGTGGGCGCGACGACGGCGGTGATGATCTTGGAATCCTGCAACGGGATGCGCTGAACATTGCCGCCGAGGGTGAGAAGGACGGTGTCATTGGTGGCCGGGGTTTGCTTGGAGGCGGGCAGGCCCGGCTCATAGCCGACGGTGTAGCTGCCGTAATGCTTGCCGACCTGCACCCACGTGGTTTCCCCGGTGTTGGGATTGTAGAGGGCGACCGTGGTCTTGCCGTCCTGCACGATGAGGCCGTTGAAGACAATCGGGCTCGCGGCGCCATCGGCGGAATCGCCGCGCCCTAGGGCGAACAAGGGCGAGACACCGGAAGCGAGCAAAACGAGGAGGAGCGGCAGGAGCTTGTTCATGGCGGGGGTCGGTTGGGATTCACCGGCGGGCATGGACTTGACAGTAAGTACCACAAAATGCGGCAGATGCTACCACCTTTTGGGGGCAGAAAGAGGTGGTAGAAAACCGGGCTGGGTCAGGCATCTGGACGAGCCCACCCAAGGTTCGAAACTCCCGCCAAGGCAACTGTTCGCCCGCCTGCCCGTCTCACGGGCACCCGGACATCCGGCGGAACTGGGTTGCCTTCGTTGCATCAGTGGACTTCATGGAGCCCATCACGCCATGAGACCGCGCACCCCAGCAGCCCAGTCCATCGGCACCGCCCGAGCCATCGTTGCCCTGGCGTGCCTGTTCGTCACCTCGGCCAACCCCGGTCACGGGCAGAGCGCCGCGCCGACGGCTGCGCCCGCTACCGCCAGCGTGCTGCCATCAGCCACAAGCCCGATACCTGCATCGCCGCTTACGTATGCGCAGAATGCGATGCTCACCGGCAAGCTCGCCGACTTCGTTTCGCAGTTCGCTACAACAACCGGGATCAAGCTCGTCCCGATCCCGGCTGGCACATTCAGGATGGGCAGTCCGGCGGACGAAGCGGGTCGCACGCCCGGTGAGACGCCGCACCAAGTGGCGCTGACGCAGGATTACTGGCTGGGGGCGACCGACGTGACGCAGGCCCAATGGACAGCGATGATAAACACCAACCCAAGTATATTCAAAGGAGACACGCTACCGGTGGAGAACGTCCCATGGGACAATGCCATGGCGTTCTGCGATAAGCTGACCGAACAAGAGCGGAAGGCTGGACGTTTGCCGGTGGGATACATTTTCACTCTGCCGACGGAGGCGCAGTGGGAGTATGCGTGCCGGGCGGGAACGACCGGGCCATATGCTGGCGACCTGGATGCGATGGCGTGGTATATCAAAAACAGCGGCGGCACCACGCACGCCAACGCGTTGGGGTTGTACGACAAACAAGGCAACTTGTGGGAGTTGTACAGCGGCGGCACCACGCACGCGGTGGGCACGAAGCAAGCCAACGCGTGGGGGTTGTACGACACACAAGGCAACGTGTGGGAGTGGTGCTCCGACTGGTGGGGCGATTATCCCAACGGTGCGGTCACAGATCCGACGGGGCCGGCATCGGGCCGCAAACACGTTGTCCGCGGCGGCAATTGGAGCAGCGGCGCGGCGCATTGTCGCTCCGCGGTCCGCAGCGACTACGGGCCGGGCGGCCGCGACGTTGGCTTCCGCCTCGCCCTCAGTGCAGTCCGGTAGTGGCCGACCTCAATGTCGCCCGATTCCGATACCCCGTCACCATCAGCCTGGCCACCGCGCCGGCGCGCCCGCTGGGCCGGCATCGCGGTGGCGCTGGTCGTCCTCGGCTGGGCGGGTTGGTATTTCGGCATCGAGCTGCCGGACCGGAGGGAAGCAGCCGCGGCAGCGGCACTGCGCGCCACCAACGCCCGCACGATCCCCGACCTGAACCTCGACCTGGTCTATATCGCACCGGGGGATTTCCTGATGGGTACACCGGAACAGCGAACGGTTGTGAAGTGGTATTACACGATGAGGGAGACGCTGACCAAGAAGCCGAATCTGGGAGCCGGTCGCGACAACGAACGCCCCGCGACGAGGGTGACGTTGACCCAGCCATTCTGGATTGGGCGGACGGCGGTGACGCAGGGCCAGTATCAGGCGGTGATGGGGACCAACCCGAGCCAGTTCACCGCGGCGGGGCGGGACGCACCGGTAGAAAAGGTCAGTTGGGAGGACGCGATGGCGTTCTGCGCGAAGGTGACTGACCGAGAGAAGGCAGCAGGGCGGCTGCTCACGGGCTACGCCTACACGTTGCCAACGGAAGCGCAGCGCGAGTATGCGTGCCGGGCGGGAACCGAAGGACCGTTCGCGGGGGAGTTGGATGCGACGGCATGGTATTCCGCCAACAGCGGGGGCTCGACGCACCCGGTCGGGACGAAGCAGCCCAATGCATGGGGGTTGTATGATATGGAGGGGAACGTGTGGGAATGGTGTCGGGATTGGTATGCCGACAAGCTGCCGGGCGGAGAGGTGACGGATTCGCTTGGGCCGCCAACGGGCTCCCACCGCGTCTTCCGCGGTGGCTGCTGGAGCGGCAGCGCGGCGCTTTGTCGCTCCGCGTTCCGCCTCGTCTACGTGTCGAGCAGCCGCGACCATTTCGCGGGCTTCCGCCTGGCCCTTGCACCGTCGCTCACGAAGTAAGGTCCGCAACGCTCGCCCAGGGCAACTCGCCCCGCACCCATTTGGGTGCTCGCCTCAACGCCCCCGATCCTGGCCGGCGCGGGTCAACCGTGGTTCGCCCGCCTGAACGCCTGCGACGCGAACGCGCTCCGGCGAACGCCCAAGCTGACTCGCCCGCAGACGGCAGCGCTCGCCCGTCCTCCATTCCGCTGCGCACTCCGTTCCGCTGCCGGCTCGCTCCGCCGCCGCCCTGCCGGGGCGCGAACGTCCACGTCCCTCGTCGGCTCGTCCATTCGCCCGTCCACGTCCCGCGTCGCGGGCTGATCTGTCACCCCGGCTGCTCCGGCTCCTCGCACAATCGGCCATTATAGCCAATGGCGGCTCAATCGGCCCTCCGTCAAGTTTGCCTCCGGGCCTGCCGCTACCCTCCGCGCCCGTCCGAGCACGGGTCGCTCCGGCATCTGGTCATAATGGCGGATTGTGCGCTACGCCACGGGGCGGACTGCGGGCGGGGAGTTATCAGCGGGCGCGCAGAACCAAACCAAGGTCAGAGCGGCTCTGCCGCAAAGCGCCTGTAACGGTGATTTCACCGGCGCTTCGCGCAGCAATCATGGCCCCGCCCCCGCCCTGGTCGCCGGTGTGCGGACGGTGTTCGTCGCGGCGAGTGTTCCGAATGGGGTTGGACATCACCATGCCCGGCTCCAGGCGCGCCCATGCTCGTTCGCTGCTGCTCACTCGCGGGTGCTTCCCCCCGCCGCCCAGAGCGGCGCGGTTGCCCCGCGCAGCCGCGCCTCGCCGCTTCGCGGGTGGCGCGTCGCGCTTGCGCGCCGCTGGCGCGCAGCAATGCCGCCAACGCCGGCAAGCCAGCGGGCGGCGTAAAGGTGCTCCTGTTATACCCGCGCACCGAATTCAGGAACGGAATCAAACGAGCGGAAGACCCATTCAGAAAGGGAAGCTCCAGCTACAATGCCTACGGGGTGTCAGATTGGAGCAACCTCGTGCCACTAGGCAGCGTTATCTGGATCCTCACACCTTGCTGGATGACCATACCGGTGTAATTCTCACCCGCCTGTGGCACAATGGATTTAGTTATATTTTCGGGAAGTTGGCCAAAAGTCACGGTCTTCACGCCATGTTCGAGAAAGTATTGATGCGCTGCTTCAGTAATTAGGGCGGTGTTGGCGCCCACTGCAAGCTGTTGCGCCACAGTCTCTCTCACCGGGGTCCCGGTCACCGGCAAAATTAGCGAGTTCTTGAGCACGAGGCGCATCGTCCGGGCGCCGCCTGATTGGGTTAGAATCACGACATCCGCCCCTTTGGGATCGGGTGTGTAGCTGGTGACAATATAGGAGTCGAACTTGCCGCCGACTGCCACCCAGTTGGCCGAACCAGTATTGGGATTGAGCAGAGCAACCGAGGTTTTTCCACCTGCCACGACCACTCCGTTGAATTCAATCGGCAGGGCGGCGGCCGCCAATCCGGCCACCGGCAGAAACAGCAGGGTGCAGAGGAGGCGGAGTTTCATGGGGTGGGCCAAGCCGGTGGAGTACTGCATGGATCGTTACCTCCAATCGCGTTTTTCTGCAAGCTGGTTTGCACCCTTCAGGTCTAGCTGTGAAGGTTGTTGTTTGGGGAACCTTGGGAACGCCTTTTCCGTATTGGGCGACACGAGGAAAGCCATAGAATATTATGACAAGAGCCTCGTCATCGCCCGTGATATCGGAGATCGCCGAGGAGAGGCAAACGCGCTTTGGAACGCGGGTGACGAATTGTTCAAGGTTGGAAGAGAGGCCGAGGCAATTGAACGGGCGGAGGAAGCCCTTAAGCTTTTCGATCTGATCGAAGACCCACAAGGCAAGAAGGTGCGTATAAAACTGGCTGAATGGCGTAGAGCCCGGTGAAGGCAGCGCGAACGCAATATCCCAATTGCCTCAGATTCCTGGTAACGCCACGAACCCAATCCACGGAGGCTTTTGGGGCGCGTGACCCCGTGACCACGGCCCGACCCACCAAAAATGCCTCGACCAAGTCAAACCCCCGGATTTGTCTGGACCCACACCGAATTTCAACCGACACCCAAGAGAATCAAAACCATGGTCACAAGAGTTCGCCGCCAAGTTTACAACCTCTCGGGCGCCGGACTTTCAACGTGGCCAGTAACCTGTCGTCACAGCCAACGGCCCCGAGCGACCGTGACTCACCTTGAACGTCGGGTAAAACATGCGCACTTCAGGTAAGTCCTATTTCTGTTGGGCGCTCGGGGCGTTTTTTATCGTCGCCGGCGCGAATCACTTTCTGCATCCCCAGCCCTATATCTCGATGATGCCGTCCTCTCTACCGGTGCCTATCGCGCTGGTTGCCGTGAGCGGAGTCGCCGAGATACTGGGTGGCATCGGCATGCTCATCTTGCCGGTTCGCGCGTTTGCTGCCTGGGGTCTCATTCTGTTGTTACTCGCGGTCTTTCCTGCCAATCTACAAGTCGCATTGCACGGTTGGCCTGGCGTGAATCTTCCTTCTTGGATTTTATGGCTGCGGCTCCCACTTCAGCCACTGTTCATCTGGCTCATCTATCGAGGATCGCTCGCGGGACGTAGCCGCCGAAAGACGGGTGAGAATACCCAATCACCGGGGTCTGGTTAGAGGGATAAACCGGACGGACGGAGACTTTTGGAGCGCGTGGCCATGTGACCACGGCCAAATCACACATAATTGCCTCCTCGCGCCATAGCGCAGCGTCGGCGGATCCGGCGGTCATCGCCGGGATTGACTTTATCCAAAACACCGTTTCGTTTGCCCCATGGACTCCCGTTGCCATGCTCTGGTCGTCCTCGCTGCGTTGGCGCTCGGCGCGTTCCTATCCGGCTGCGCCTCCGAAGACGTAATGAACAATAACGCCATCCCGCAGGCCAGACCCGCCGACTGGCAGGGGGGCATTCCCGGCCTGGGCAGTGAACACGGCGGAACTCAGGGCTGGCCGGCGGTGGAAAAGGCAGTCGAAGCAATCTAGTACGGCGCGCCTTGAGGGATTCCGCCGGAAGGCATCTCAAGCTTTCGCCGCCGCGGGCCAATTCTGATTTCCCAGGCGAGCCCAAACTCCATGCCATCTTCCCCATTCTACGATCCGGATTTCCGGGTGTCTGCGGCGACCTCGGAAAACGAAAGATCTGTTTTTATCGAATGCTTCCGTGAGCATTATGCCAAAGCCATTGGAGCGAAGCTCTGCTATTTGATCCAAGCCAGGGCCGTCACTTTTGAATTTTTCTCAAATGCGGTCCGAGCTGGTTTGACCATTCCGGAGATTTTTGACATGCTGATGGCCAAAAATGTCGGTATTCTGAACAGACCGGAGTTCCAATCCCATGGAGCGACGACGATAGGCTTGATTGACTACATTAGAGCAATGGATGTCCCCGAAGTTTTTGAGGAAGCAGGAGTGCCGCTAGAAAGGGATTTTTGCAAGAATCCCGCGACAGGCAAGTGGCAGCCAAGGAATCCCTGATGCCCTGTACGAGTGGTGTCGGGACTGGCTGCGCCGTATTCGGGTGGGGAGGTGACGGATCCGCTCAGGCAGCAATCTGACTCCGGCCGCGTTATTCGCGGCGGATGGTGGAGCGGCAGCGCGGCGGGTCAGCGCAGTCCGTTGCCCGGGCTATCAGGAGTTTGCAGGCCTACGGGGGGTTGAGACAATTGGCCGCCACCAGTGAGCGGGTCGGGCTCATGGTTCTGAACCCACGGGACGACGTTGGGATCGACCTTGGCCTCGGAGGACCAAGACTCACAGCCCGCCAAGAGCGCGCCGATTGCCAGCGCAGCGAGGGCCAACAGGGAGTGGCGCCAGCAGGACATAAACCAAAAGGGTCGCGGTGGACACGTAAAGTCAAACCGTGGTTCACCGGATTGCTGGTAAGGGGGTCAAAACCGAGGAACCACGGAGGCTCTTGGAGCGCGTGACCCCGTGACCATGGCTAGACCGCCCAATTTTGCCTCGACCACTCCTTGGCGCTGGACTTGGCTGGCCACCGGCAACCTCGATCATGCTCCCCCGCCCCCACGAACGGCCAACCCGGCCCCGAACTCGCCCAGCCCGCCAGTGGGGCCCGGGTGACCGATACGATTGCGAGGTGTTGCCCGCGTTACTTTTTCCCCGGCGTGTCGCTTGACAGCTTCGGATCGACGGGTAAAAACGGCCACCTTATCCCCATGAAGAATTCGACCCACCAAGGCAATATTCTCGTTCAGTTCCGGGCCTCTTTTGCGCTGGTTGGCGGGCTGGCCCTCAGCGCCGGCCAGGTCTGGGGCCAGGCCCCCGCCGCCGCACCGGCGCCGCCCGCCGCCGCGGCCCCCGCTCCGGTGGACACGGCCGCCGCCAACGCCGCACTCTCCGGCCCGCTCTCGGCCTTTGCCACCAAGTTCGCCGCCGACAACAACCTCAAGCTCGTCCTCATTCCCGCCGGTCAGTTTATGATGGGCGGGGGGAAGGCTCATCTGGTGACGATCTCCCACCCTTTTCTCATTGGCGCCACGGCTGTGACCCAGGCGCAGTGGACGGCCGTGACGGGGGATAATCCTTCCCATTTCAAGGACGACAACCGCCCCGTCGAGCGCGTCACCTATGAGGAGGCGATGAAGTTCGGCAAGAAGCTGACCGAGCGGGAGAAGACCGCCGGGCGCCTGCCGCCCGGCTATGTCTTCAGCCTGCCGACCGAGGCGCAGTGGGAATATGCCTGCCGGGCGGGCACCACCGGGGACTACGCGGGCGACATCGCCGAGATGGGTTGGTATGACACCAATGCCAATTCGACCACCCATCCGGTGGCTTTGAAGAAACCCAATGCCTGGGGACTCTATGACGTGCATGGCAACGTCTGGCAGTGGTGCTCGGACTGGCTTGGACCGATCCCGAGCGGCCCCGAGACCGACCCGACCGGCCCCGCCACCGGCTCCAACCGCGTGTGGCGCGGTGGGTCTTGGGAGGAGGGCGCGGAGTATTGCAAGTCCACCTCGCGCGTGGGTGACGACCACAACGCCCGTTTTTACAACCTCGGATTTCGTCTCGCCCTGATCCCGATACCGGCTCCCGCCGCTCCCGCCGCTCCCGCCGCCCCGGCCAAAACGACGGCGGCGACAGCCGCCAAGGTCGCGCTCAAATTTGTCCGGGCGGACAGCCAGGAAACCAACGCGGAGGACGGCAAGGGCGCCAACGCCATGGATGGCGACCCGGCCACGTTCTGGCACACGGAATACCAGGATGTCCTCGTGCCCTATCCGCACGAGATCGTCTTCGAATTAAACCCGCCCGCGATGATCAAAGGCTTCACCTACCTGCCGCGCCAGGACGGCCAGATCAACGGCACGATCAAGGACTATGAGTTTTATCTCAGCGACGACGGGGTCAATTTTGGCCAGCCGGTGATCAAGGGAGCCTTTGAGAGCAACGCCGGCATCAAAGCGGTCTCCTTCGAACCGAAGACAACCAAGTTTTTGAAATTGAAGGCACTCTCCGAGGCCAACGGCGGGGCCTGGGCCTCGGCGGCTGAGATTGGGGTGGTGCCGACTGCGGACGCGCCGAAGTCGTGATTGTGACGGACTGCGGCGGGATCACCGCAGCTCCAGATAAGAGCCGCTCAAACCTGGCCCGCGAGGCGCAGATCAACGGTGGCGGCCGCGTTCTCCGGCGGGTTGGACTCGCGCACCGTCGTGCCAACATTGATCCCGGCGCACAGCAACATCACCAGGACGGCGTGCATGAATTTGGTCGTTTTCATAGGTTCGCGGGAAGGTCAGGTTGACCCGGGTGATGCAGCAAGGTTCCTTCCCAATACCGTCCGGCCGATATTTTTACAATTGATTTACAAGTGACCGCCGATCCGGGCTGATTCCGCCTCGTTTCCCCACTCGTGTTTAAGAGGACTTAACGCGAAGACGCAGAGGCGCAAAAGCCCAGTATTTTCCTCCCCGCCTTCGCTGCTTTGCGTCTTTGCGTTGATGGATTGATCGGCGGTGTACTCCGTGTCAAAATCCGGGTTTGATTCTGCCCGGCCCGCCGTTCTCTTCCCGCTCCTTCTTTTCATGAACCCGGCCCGGCTCTGCGGTTGCGTTGCCGCTGCCTCCCCTGCAATAAACTGAGATACGCCCGGGCGGAACCACCCGCGACTTCGGCCTCGCCTCAAATCCCAGCCGGCCTCATCCTCAGGGTTCCATGCACACAACCAAACGATGGCGCTTTGCCCTGCTCACCCTGGTCCTGGCCATTTCCGCCCAGGCGGCGCCCGTTGGCCGGCTCTATGTCTTTGGGGACAGCTACTCGGATCTTGGCGCCGGGTATGTCGACTGTGACGGTCCGACGGCGGTGGCCTACCTGGCCTGGAATCTTGGTTTGGAATTTACCCATGCGAAGGCGCCCAAGGCGGCCAACAAAGGCCTCGATTTCGCGGTGAGCGGCGCCCGGACCGGCGAGGGCGCGGGCCGGGTGGTCAAGGATCAGTTACTCGGCTACGGGATGGCGAACCAAGTGCGGGACTTCGCCACCCGCGTCCAAGCCGGGGAGATCCATTTTGACCCCGAAACCACCCTGTTCTTCATCGCCGGCGGGCTCAACGACGGGGCCCTCGCCACCGAGATCACGGTCTGGAATCTGCGTCAGGAGATTGAGACGCTCAAGGGTCTGGGTGCGCGGCATTTCACGGTGGCCCTGCTGCCGACGCGTATTCCCAACTTCAGTGCGGTGGGGATCCGGCTGAATCCGGCCCTGACGCAACTGGTCAAAGACGCCGGCGACCAGCTCGGCGTGGACATCTGGATCAACCATTGGGGCGGCTACTTCGATGAAGTCATGGATCATCCGGGCGACCACGGCATCACCAACACCACCTCGCGATGCGCCGGCCGCAGCATTTTTGACGAGGACACGACACCGGTGGGCGACCCCGCCACGTTCTATTACTACCACGACGGCCACCCCTCGACCGCAGTGCACCGGATCGTGGGCAAAATGCTCGCGGTGGAGGTGGCCACGCGGGTGGGACCGCCCGCAGCCGGCACGCCCAAACCCTGACCGTCCTATCGGTGGTGCGGCACGGCGTTCAGGACCAAAAACAAGACGACCATGAACAACACGGCGCCGAATCCGAGCAGCAGGCCCGCGATTGTCGGGGTTCCCTGAAAACTCACCTTGAAGCGCGGCGGCCGCAGGCGATCGCACCTTCCGGTGACCACCACGCGGTCCGGCGCGTTGAGCTCGGCCCGAAACGCCGCCATGCTCGGATAGCGGTCGTCGGGAAGGCGCTGGAGCGCGTGCAGGACGATTTCCTCGGCCTGCGGTGACAGCGCGGGGTTAAGTTTTCGCGGCGCGATCGGATCGCCCGTGGTCCGCTGAAAAGCCGACTGCCACTGGCTCTCGTGGGCAAAGGGCACCGACCCGGTCAGCAGTTCGTAAAGCACACAACCGAGGGCGTAGATGTCGGTGCGCTCGTCGTAGGGTCCGTTCTCCACCTGCTCCGGGGCCATGTATTCGGGCGCGCCAAAAATGTTCCCGAGCTGGGCCAGCACGCTCCGGTGCCGCAAGGGCGGGGCGGAGAGCCCAAAGTCCACCACGCGCAACGTTTGATCGCAACAGAGCATGAGGTTGACGGGCTTGAGGTCGCGGTGAATCACGCCCTGCCCGTGCATGTAACCCACGGCCTCGCAGACGAACCCGAGCAGTTTCAGCGCGTCGGATTCGGCGATGGGCCGCCGGATCGAAGCAAGGTGGCCGAGGGTGCAGCCCCGCAGATACTCCATCACCAGATACGGCCGGCTTTTCCCCTCCTCCACTGCATGGAACTTGAGCAGGAACGGATGGGCGAGACGGAGACCGATCTCCTCCTCATGCTGAAAATTCGAGAAGCCGGCCAGATCGACCTCCCGCTTGCGCAACGGCACCTTGATCGCCACGTCGCGGTGCCCGTTCAGCATGTCCGCCGCCCGATAGACGGTCGCCTGGCCGCTGCGGGCGACGGCCTCGCGGATGACAAACCGGGCATCCAGAATCTCCCCGGGTCGAAGCTGGGGCTCGGTTGATGGCTCCAGTTCATGGTGGTGTTCCGGGATGTCCTGGCAGCAACCAACCGCCGCCAGCGGCGGCGCCACGTCCCCGGCCTGCGTCCGGTGGGCCCCGGAGAGGAGGGCGTTGGGGCGTGGTTCGGTGAGCGTCATGGCGCGATCGTGGAGACCGCGTCAGCATACCTCCCCGGCCACCCCGCCAGCTAATTAAAGAAGGGCGGCAGGCGTTAAGATTCCATTAAGAGCCGCCGAAATTTCGGCCTGGACTTGGGCCCAAGCAGATTGGGGCTGACCTGAGTTCCTGATTCGGAATTGAATATGGAAATCAGGAAATCAGGAACGGAGGGGACGGAGTTTTGTAACCACGGATAAACACGGATGGACACGGATGCGTTGCCTCGCGGGCAGCTGCAGTTGGATGCGAGCAATCTGCGATAGGCAAAGGATTGGGCCCAAGCAGATTGGGGCCGACCTGAGTTCCTGATTCGGAATTGAATATGGAAATCAGGAAATCAGGAACGGAGGGGACGGAGTTTTGTAACCACGGATAAACACGGATGGACACGGATGCGTTGCCTCGCGGGCAGCTGCAGTTGGTCG
>CAIYUN010000058.1 GCA_903929355.1 uncultured Opitutaceae bacterium | reverse complement strand
TGGGTCGCATCCACCCGCACGACCAACGTGTTTTTCCCACCCAAGCGGGCGGCCTTGGCGAGATCAAAGTGGAAGCTCCCGTAGCCGCCCACGTTGCGGCCGAGGCAGACGCCGTTGAGCCAGACGACGCAGTTGCGGAACACACCGTCAAACTCCACCCACAACGCGCGGCCCTTGTCATCCGCCGGCAGGTCGAACGTGCGGCGATACCAGCCGATGGTGTTGCCGAGCGCGGGGCCGATGAGCTTGAAGCCGTGGTCCTTGTCGCCGCGTTTATCGAACGGCAGCTCCACAGCCCAGTCATGCGGCAAATCGAGCGCGCGCCAGGCGTGGTCGTCGAACGCGGGCTGCACGAATGAGACCTTCGCGCCGAGGTTCGTCGCAGCGGCGTCCACGCGCAGCGGCGCGAACCGCTTCTCGTCGGCCACGTCGCTCGGGCGCGTCTTGTCGAGCCGCGCGAACTCGGGGTAGTCGAACTGCGCGCCGGCATCGGGCGCGTCGCCGAGGTTGAACCGCCAGCCGAAGTCCAGCAGCAGACGCTCGCGAGGTTGAACGGCGTCTGACGCGGCTCCGGCCGAGAGGCCAGTGAATACGACGAGGAGGAACAGAACCGAGGCGGATATTTTCATGCGATAAAACGGGCGTCAAAGTGAAACAAAATTCTGGCCAACGGTGAAGGCAATTTGCCAACTCCACCAGCCATCGCGGCGGCTGTTCGGCCTTGCCTGACCTGACTTCAGACGATAGTTTCTTCCCTCACGTGCACAAGCAGTTAGCCGACCGATACTCGAGCATTACGACCGCGCTCCCGTGTGTCGAGTAACCGGGCGCAACCAGGAACAGCTGCTCCCCGAACCCGGCTCCGCCAGAAGTGCGCGAGACGCCTACCACCTGCCAAACGCCGAGCCTGTCACCGTGATGCCGGGTGAGTGAGGCAGGCCGCGACCCATCGAACCGAACGTCACCAATACACGGATACAGATTATCTGAAGAAAAAACGTTCCGGTCGAGGCGGCGGTATTGGATGGCCTCGAGGAGATGTGGCTGTTCGACGCGGTCGCTGGCGGCGAGGTCGGCGATGGTGCGGGCCACTTTCAAAATGCGGTCGTAGGCGCGGGCAGAGAGCGAAAGCTGCTCCATCGCCTGCTGGAGCATTTCACCCAGGGCCGGGTCGAGCGGGATGTGCGCGCGGATATGGGCGTGCGTCATGCGGGCGTTGCTTGTCACCTTGGTCCCGGCAAAGCGCGCGAGCTGGCGTTCGCGCGCGGCCTGGACGCGGGCGCGCACGACCGCGGAAGTTTCGCCCGGCGCGGAATTCTGCAGCTCGCGGATCGAGAGGGCGGGGGCCTCGATGTGCAGGTCGATGCGGTCGAGCAGCGGCCCGCTGATGCGCGCGCGGTAGCGCTGGATCTGCGCGGGCGCGCAGCGGCACTCGTGTTTCGGATCACCCAGTGCCATGCCTCGCCGGAGGAACAGTCGCCAGAGTTGGCGTTGGACTGAAAGTGCTGGACTTTAGCAGGGCAGAAGTGACTTTCCGAGGACTCCACCTTCGCCCAAGCTTTCGCGTGATCAAACCGAGCACCACATCCCCCGGCTACACAAACCGCAACCGTCAGCGTGTTGTGCGTGCGACTGATTTACCCGGCACAGACCACGGCCAGCGTGTGTATGTTCTCCATTGCGAGCAGTGCAGCTCTGAATATGGCGCGAACGGCACGGATATTTTCGAGAGGCTTTGCCCGACTTGCCAAAACGGCAGACCCGGATTGCCGACAGAATAGCCGGACTCCTTCATTTCGGCGTCAGCCGCCGGTTACGGCGCGGATCAATCTCCTCCAATTCCGGCGTCGGAATCCGCGTGAACGCGATCCGCATGGGCGCGTTGTCGGTCACGCCAAACGCGCTGCCGTAATAGACGGTGCCGTTGCCGAAGGTCTGGTTGAGCGTGTCCAGGGCATGATGCAGCCGTTCCCGCGCCGTCTCCCGTGCATGGTCAAAAAGATCGGGCGTGTGTCCGCGCATCGGGATCAGGCGGTTGAGCACGACGCCGACTTTGACCGGCACGCGCTGTCGCAGCGCGGACGGCCGCCTTGCCCAAAGCCGGTTGAGCGCGCCGGTGAGCGCGAGGGTGTCTTGAGTGTCGTTGATGCGGATTTCCTCATCCCAGCTTGCGCCATCGCGGTAGCCAACGAATACCGTCAGCCCGCCGGCAAAATGCCCGATGCTGCGCAGCCGCATCGCGGCCTTTTGCAGCAGGCGATGCAGCACCGCCCGCGATTGCGTCTCTGTGCGCAGGAAGGGCGGCAGCACATGGGAATGCCCCACTGTTTGATGCTCGCGCTGCGGCAGCGGGATGTTCTCTCCCCGCAAGCGCGCGTGCATCCGCTCGCCCTCAACTCCGCCCCAAACGCCGCGCAACTCCGCTTTCGTCGCGCCGTAGAGTTTTTGCACCGTGTCAATCCCGTGCGCGCGGAGCCGGTGATCCATGCGCGGGCCGATGCCGCAAAAATCCGTGAGGCCGAGCGCGAGGAGCTTTTGCGGGATGTCCGCGTCATCCAGGACAACGAGGCCGTCGGGCTTCTCCATGTCCGAGGCGAGCTTGGCGAGCAGCCAGTTGGGCGCGATGCCGATGGAGCTGGTCAGGCACGGGCCGACATGGCGCGCGACGCGCTCCTTGATCTGCCGGGCCACGGCCACGGCCTTTTCGCGCGGGGCGAACGTGGCGGTCAGGTCGCACTCCACTTCGTCAATGGACTTCGCTTCCGTGATATGGATGCAGGACTCGATGACCTCGACCAGCCGGCGGTGATACCCGATGTAAAGGGCGGGCCGCTGCGGGACGATCACGATGCCGGGGCAGAGCGCGCGCGCCTCTGCGATGCCGGTGCCGACTTTCACTCCCCTTGCCTTGGCGGCGTAGCTGGCGGCGATGCAGCAGGTGGTTTCGGCGAGCACCGGCACGATGCCGATGGGCTTGCCGCGCAGCTCGGGCCGCTCCTGCTGCTCGCACGAGGCGAAGAAGGAGTTGAAGTCAACGGCGAGGGAGCGCAGGGCCATGCGCGGACGTTTGCCCGCGAACCGGCTTGGTCAAAAACCGAATTTTTCTCAGTTGTTTCTGACGGCATGGCAGAGCCTTGCCGAAGGAATATTTTTCCCATCTGCTGACTAGGCCGGGAGCGACGACGTGGCCCGCCCGCAGATGCTTGGAATTCCTTCCCGACGTTCCGCGTGCGCTCCACTTTCGGGCCGGAATTCCAAGCAACTGCTTCCTCCCTTCTTTTGGAAAAAGAACCAAAAAGGCGGGCAGTCGCAGACACCGCGAAATCAGATTTCACGGTGACTGCTTGATGCCCGCAGACGGAACGGAGCACGACGGGCGAGGAGAAAACAAGGAGTGCTTGCCATCATGGAAACGGGCGGCCAAGTTTGGCCTTGGCCCTCTCACCCATGACGGAAACCAGCCCAACCATCCAGACGTTCACCCCCGAAGAATTGCTCGGGCCGTTGAACGAGGTTGAGCAGCAGCGCAGCCCGAAGGAATTGTTCGTGGCGGGTGACGCGAGCTTGTTTCGGATGCAGCCGCGTGTGGCGGTGGTGGGTTCGCGGAAGGCTTCCGCCGAGGGCATCAGGCGGGCGGAGAAGATTTCCAAGATTCTTGTGCAGCATGGGGCGATTGTGGTCAGCGGGCTGGCCGAGGGGATTGACACGGCGGCGCATTTGGCGGCGCTGGCGGCGGGGGGGCGGACGATTGGCGTGATTGGCACACCGCTTGACCGGAGCTACCTGAACAAATATCAATCATGGTCACATGGTTGCTGCCATGCTCAATAATAATGGCATCACCCAGTCCCACGTTGAGAAAATGAACAGTGGGCATGGGTCAATCTTACTTGTCCTTATCCTGGCCTACACGGGATTTCTCAATGCCCCAAGTGGCGTGAGCGATGTCTTCCAGCTTGGCGACAAACTTGTCAACGTTGAATCCGGCAATGAAGGCAAGCGCGTAAAAACCAAGGAGGTTGGAGTCGGGCTTTTGAGTGGCGTCGAGGACGAGAAGCCCCGCTTTGAGGAAAACAAAGCTGACCGCGCCGCAGATGAAACTGACGATGGGGCGGATGTAATACCACGGATGCCATGCCGCATCCCACTGCTTGCGAACGCAGGCGTTGAGATAAACGCCACGCAGACAGTAAGTGATACCGCCTACTCCGCCGACAAGGGCACAGGAAATTGGGATTTGAACCGCTGCCAGCCATGCGGGAAGCAAGCCCTGCATGATCACGCACGCGGCGGCGATGATGGCGAGCAACAGAATAATTAGGTAAGTGGAGCAGGGGAGTGGAGTTGCGTGTCGCAGACCGACTCCGCACTGCACAGGCTAAGGGCATTGACTGGATGCTCACAGCCCTACCACCCGTGCTGGAGGTGATGGCGCAGGGGGTGAACCTCAAAGACCCGCGCTTGCAAGTAGTTGAGGCACCTAAGTTGGGAATTTGAGAAGACTGGTTCAGCTGTTCTGAAATGTCAGCAAGACTTTGGGTTTGCTCGCCATTCGCCCGTCGCCATAGGCAAAAACTTGTGCGAGATTTCGCTCGAAGTATGACCGCGTAAATATCGATGCCATCGCGGCTTTTGAGAAATCTGACGCATACCTATCCCGTGTAAAACACGGACTAAAGACGCCATTAGAATAATAATGTTGTCATTACGATATATTATGGCACCTGTTTTGCCATGCCAAAATCTACCACCGACTTCCTTCCAAGCAAAAAGCCGAGCAAGGAGATCGTCCGCGCCACGTTCCGCTTTCACGGGCCGGAGCTGAAGCAAATCCGCGAAGTACAGGAGATGCTTAGTCTGAACACCGAAATCGACGCAGCGCGCTACCTCATGCAGCGCGGCCTGGAGGCGTTGACCCCGGTTTTGTCCAGCCGGCGCTCCCAGGCGCAGATGGCCTCGGTGGTGAATCCTCAGCAGATTTTCGAGACGTTATTAAAAAATGGATACGAGTTGGACCCTGAGGCAATCAGGCGTGCCATAGAGGAAAAGAAATGACCACCAAAGCTGAAATGCGATCCGACGGGCAACCCGTGGACAAGCTGACCCTAACGATCCCAGAGGCGGCTGGTTCGCTGTCCATCTGCAAGCGCACCCTTGAACGGCTCATGGCATCCGGAGCCTTCCCGCGTCCGTTGAAGATTGGTCGGTCGTCCCGCGTGCTCCTGAGCGATGTCCATACCTACCTGCAAAGACTCGACGCCCAACGCAACGGGAACGGAGGCACGCGATGATCTGCACGCTTTTTCGCCCGCACGCGCATGGGAAGAAATCCCAGTTTTGGTCGCTCCGTCTCCAGTTGGGCGGTTGGACGAAAATCCGCTACTTTCCCCTCAAGGTCGCCGACAAGCGTGTGGCTGAGCAAAGGCGGGCCGAGCTGCTCAAACGATTTGAGCAAGAGGCGGCTGGCATCATCGCCCCCAAGCTCCTGCGGGACGCGGCGCAAACGCCCATTGCCGAGCATTTGACGGCGTTTCTGGCCGATCTCAAGGCCAACGGGCGGGCCGGCAACACCCTGAGCAAATATCGCAACTGCATCCCCAAACTTTGCGCCCGGTGCAGCTGGGTGAGGGTGTGCGATGTCACCGTGGCGTCGTTTTCCGAGTGGAGCCGACAAAGTGGACTGAGCCCCAAAACGCGCAACTGCCTGCTCGGGGCGATGACTGTGCTCCTGCGTTGGATGGAACGGCGGCAACTCATCCTCGCGAACCCGCTCAAGCACGTTGAAAAGGTGCCAAACCGCCCGGCCGGTTCGTTTCGTCGTGCGCTCTCCCCCGCCGAGGCGCAACGACTGCTCGAGGTCGCCCCACCCCATCGGGCGGGCGTTTATCTGGCCGCGCTTTACACGGGCTTGCGCCGGGCGGAACTGAATGGGTTGAAGTGGGAGGACTTCGACCTCGAAGCCAATCCGCCGACTCTGCGGGTGCCGTCGTCCATTTCCAAGAATCGCAAGGCGTCGGTGCATTGCGTGCGCCCTGAGCTGGTGGCATCGCTCAAAGCCGCCAAGCCGACCGACGCCAAACCCTCGGACTGGGTGTTTCGGGGCAAGGTGCCACGGGTGCCGACATTCAAACAAGACCTCAAGCGGGCAAAGATCGCGTTTGAGGACGCACAGGGGCGCCGGGTTGACCTGCACTCCCTGCGCACGACTTTTGGCACCATGTTGGCGGTCAACGGCGTTTCCCCGCGAACGAGCATGGAGCTGATGCGGCACAGCGACCTCAAGCTGACGATGAAAGTTTACACGGACACCTCGCACCTCCCCATGCAGGCGGCGATGGACAGTCTCCCCTCGCTCACACGGCTAAAAACGGATGCACAGAATGATGCACACGCGGGGGTCTTTTTGGGTCATTCCGTGTCGTCGGCTGTCGCGACGGGTCGGAAGAGCGAAGTTTTGCAAAACGCTGATGCTGTCGCGTTAAGTCGCAAAAAAACGGCTGGTGTCGTGACCAGCCGTTTTCTGAAAATGGAGCAGGCGAAGAGACTCGAACTCTCGACGTCCACCTTGGCAAGGTGGTGCTCTACCAACTGAGCTACGCCTGCGGATTGAGCGGCCATGCAAGCGGTCTGCGCCCCCCCCGTCAACAGCTTTTTCACGGGGCCGCCCAGTCCTGCACCTGCTGGTCCCGCGACTGCGGCGGCAGCGGCACCAGTTGTGCCTCCTGCCACAGCGCCACCGCCTCCGTCCCGTAGAGGATTCGCAGCAATGGCAGCACCCGCGCCGTGGCGTCGGCGCGGAAGACCACATGCAGGGGCAGCCGGATGGGATAGTCCCCCGTGTGGACATTTTCCGGCGTAGGCAGAAACGCCACGTCGTGCAGCCCGCGCGCGACTGGCACCAGTCGGAGCTGGTTCTGGCCGGCCGGAAGCGACGGCACGATCGCCAGCCCGCCCTCGGCCACCGCCGTGTGCTTGAGGGCCGCCGGGCCGTCGAGGTCCACCTGGACGGTCGGACGCAGCCCCGGCGTCAGCAGCACGGTGCGCCGGAAAAGGTCGTAGGACAGGCCGCCGCCGGAGCCGCTCATCAGCAGGATAATTTTTTTCCCCGCCCACTGGGGATCGGTGACCCCGAGGTCGGACCAGCGGACGTTATCAGCCGCCCCCTCGCTGTCACTGAAGAGGTCGCGCAACTGGGCGTAGGAGACCTGCGCCAGCGGCAGGCTCGCCGGCACGACCATGACGGCGGTGTGATAGGCGACCGGCCGCGCGACAAACGGCGCCCCTGGCGGCGTCTCCTGGCTCGAAAATACCAGCAGCGCCAGGTCGGCCTGCCCGGCCCGCAGCTTCTCCAGCCCCACGCGGCTGCCGGTAAGGTCCAGGCGGACCGCGACCTGGGCGCGCCCGGCGAGGGCGGCGAGCCCGGTGGCAAAATTCTTCCCCATCAGGTCGGAGCCCACGACCGTGAGGTCGGCCCGCGCGGCCGGAATGGCGGCGAGCAGGAACAGGAGGAGGAGAGGACGCATGGAGGAAAGGCGGATTGCGGAATTTGAAATGTGGAACTCAGGAAATCAGGAACGGAGAACGGAAGACATTTTGGAATTTAGATTTTGGATTACCGGAGCCCGGAGGGGGCGGAATTGGGAATGTGGAATCTGGAACTCAGGAAATCAGGGGCGGAAATCGGAGGGCGGAGGACGAGGTGCTTCAATGGGCTGGGACGCAGAAGTCGGGTCGGCGGTCCGAGGGTCGCAATCCAAAATCCAAAATCATCTAGTGGTCGGTCACGTCGAGCTCCGGCCACTGGGCCAGCTTCCGGTGGAGGGTGCGGCGGCTCACGCCCATGAGCTTGGCGGCGTCGGTGCGGTTGCCGCGCGACTTCACGAGCGCCTCGCGCAACAGCCGCCGCTCGTTCTGCTCCACCGACAGCGAGCCACCCGCCGGACCGGCGGAACCCGCCACCACCGCCGTGGCCGGGCTCCCCGCCGCGCCGCCCGGCCGCGCGCTGGGCGGCACCACCGGCACCTCCCCGCGAAACTTCGGCTCCAGGTCAAACTCGGTCAGCCGCCCGCCGCGCCCCAGCACGACCGCGTTCTCGCAGAAGTTGCGCAGCTCGCGGATGTTGCCCGGCCACCGGTAGGCTTGCAGATACCGCAGCGCCCCGGCCTCGATCACGGGCGCCTCCACGCTGTTCTCCTGCGCGAAGAGCTTCAGGTAATGCGCGAGCAGCAGCGGCACGTCCTCCGTCCGCTCGCGCAGCGGGGGCAGGGTGATGCGGACGACATTGAGCCGGAAAAACAGGTCCTCGCGAAACTTCCCCTCGCGCACCAGCTCGTCGAGCCGGCGGTTGGTCGCGGCCACAAGCCGCACGTCGAGCGCGATCGGCTTCGAACCGCCCACCCGCTCGATGGACTTGGTCTCCAGAAACCGCAGCAGCTTCACCTGCGTCGAGGCCGAAATCTCCCCGATCTCGTCGAGGAACAGGGTGCCGCCGTCGGCCGACTCAAACCGCCCCACCCGCCGCTCGACCGCCCCCGTGAACGCCCCCCGCTCATGCCCGAAGATTTCGCTCTCCAGCAGCGCCTCGGACAGCGCCGCGCAATGCACCGCGATAAACGGGGCCCGCGCCCGCGGGCTGGCCTGGTGGATGCCCTGGGCCACCAGTTCCTTGCCCGTGCCCGACTCGCCCTCGATCAGGATGGTGGCCTTCGACGGCGCGACCAGCTTCACCCGGTCGAGCACCGCCTGCAGCAGCGGCGAGTGGCCGACCACGCTGTTGAAGGAGAACTTGTCATCGAGCCGCTCGTGCAGCTGCTGCACCTCGGTCTCGAGGGTGCGGGTCTTGAGCGCCCGCTGGATCAGCACCTCGAGGCGCTCGAGGTTCACCGGCTTGGTGAGAAAATCGACCGCGCCCCGTTTCATCGCCTCGACCGCCGAATCGATGCTGCCGTAGGCCGTCATCATGATCACCGCCGGGCGGGCGGGCAGCGCGAGCGCCTTGTCGATCACCTTGAGCCCGGATTTGCCCGGCATGCGCAGATCCGTCAGGATCACGTCGAACGGCTGTGCGTCGAACAGGTTGAACGCCTCGTCCGCGCTGGCCGCCACCGACACGTCATAATTGTCCTCGAGCGCCTGTCGCAGGCCCTCGCGGGTGTGCTTCTCGTCATCGACAATGAGAACGCTGGGTACCACCCCACCATGAACCGACAACCCGGGGCGACGGTCAAGGTCGGATGTCGGCAGGGGAGGGGGCAGAGGCCAGGGGCCGGAAGCCAGATGCCGGAGAGCGGAGGGTGGTGGGTTTGGGTGTGGGCGGGGGGTGCCCTCTTCGTCCACCGTAACCTTGGCGTAGGTGGATCTTTCGTCAGGCCCCGGGCCATCCGGAGGAGAAAGAGAAGGAGAAAGAGAAAAGAGAAAGATTGGCGGACGGGTGGCAGGCCTCCGGGCCGCTCCGTCAGCCCGGCTTCTGACCACTGGCTTCTGGCTCAAGGCACTGAGCCCCCCTACCCCCCCAGATACGCCGACTTCAGCCGCGGGTCGTTCCGCAGCTCCGTGCTCGGTCCCGCCATCACGATGCGCCCGCTCTCCAGCACATACGCGTACGACGAGACTTCCAGTGCAAGCCGGGCGTTTTGCTCCACCAGCAGGATGGTCAGCCCCTGGCTGCGGTTGATCGCCACAATCTGCTCAAAGATCGCCCCCACCAATTGCGGCGCCAGACCCAGCGAGGGCTCGTCCAGCATGAGAAACTTCGGCCCGCCCATCAGCGCCCGGCCGATCGCCAGCATCTGCTGTTCCCCCCCCGACAGCGTCCCGGCCGACTGCCGCAACCGCTCCCGCAGCCGCGGAAACAGCCCGAACACCCGCTCCCGGGTCGCCGCGACCTGCGCTGCGTCGCGCACCAGGTACGCGCCCATCCGCAGGTTCTCGTCCACGGTCAGGTTGGCAAAGATCATCCGCCCCTCCGGCACATGCCCGAGCCCCCGGGCGACAATCTCATGTGGCGCCAGCCCGGTCAGCTCCGCCCCGTCGAAAGTGGCGCTGCCCCCGCGCGCCCGCAGCAGGCCCGACAACGCGCGCAGCGTGGTGGTCTTGCCCGCGCCGTTGCCGCCGATCAGCGTGACAATCGCCCCCGCCGGCACCGCCAGCGACACCCCGTCCACCGCCGTGATGGCGCCGTAACCGACGGTGAGATTGGTGACTGTCAGCATTTTGGATTTTGGAATTTCGATTTTGGAATGTCAGAAGGCGGAGTCCGGCGGCGGTGGTGTTCGCAGATGGGTTAGGCGCTGACCCGCTGATCCGCAATCCGAACTCCGCAATCCCAAATCCAAATTCCAAATTCCAAAATCATCTCAGTGGTGGGTCAGCGCCGTTTGATGATCCACCCCCAGGTACGCCGCGATGACCGCGGGGTGGTTCTGGATCTCGGCCGGCGTGCCCTCCGCGATTTTCTCCCCGTGGTCGAGCACGGCCACCCGTTCGCACAGCCCCATCACCACGCGCATCGAGTGCTCCACCAGCAGGATGGTGAGCTTGAACTCCTGGTGGATCTGCCGGATGAGCGCGATGAGCGCCTGCTTCTCCGCAGGGTTCATTCCCGCCGCCGGCTCGTCGAGCAGGAGGAGGCGCGGTCGGGTGGCGAGCGCGCGCACGATCTCCAGCCGGCGCTGGTCGCCGTAGGAGAGGCTGCGCGCCGGCTGGTCCCGGAAACGGAGGAGGTTAAACAGCCCCAGCAGCTCCTCGGCCCGTTGCCGCATCGCCGCCTCACCCTGCTGAAAGGCCCCCAGCCGCACCAGCGCCTGCACCGGCGAGGTCGGGCGGTGCAGGTTGCACGCCACCAGCACCTGGTCGAGCACGCTCAGGCTGCCGAACAGTCGGATATTTTGAAACGTGCGCGCGATCCCGAGCGCGGCGAGCCGGTGCGGTCTCAGCCCGGCCAGCGGCCGGCCCGCCAAGGCGATGGTCCCCGCGGTCGGCTGATACACCCCCGTGATGAGGTTGAAGACCGTCGTCTTCCCTGCGCCGTTGGGCCCGATCAGCCCGACCAGCGCCCCCTCCGTCACCGCGAGATCCACCGCGCTCACCGCGGTGAGCCCGCCAAAGCGGATGGTCACCTGGTCAAGTTGGAGAAGGGCGGGGGGAGGCATTTGGGAATTTGGATTTACGATTTTGGAAGGCGGGGTGCGGAATTCTGAAGGCGGAAGGCGGAACTCAGGGACTCAGGGACTCAGGGTCGGACGGTGGAATATGGAATCGTTCTCGTTCCTTGTCGCGCCAAAGCTTCAGCAGCGGCGGATCTTGCTCTTGCTCGTTCTCAGATCGAAAGGGATAATGATCTGGTCCAGGTGGTCAAACGGTGACCATGTGCTTCAATTTGTCCGGCCCCGCTTGAAGCAGAACAACCCCTGTGGCCGCACCAGCATGAGCCCGATGAGCAGCAGCGAATACAGGATCATCCGATACTCCGCCACCGGCCGCAGCACCTCGGGCAGCAGCGTCAGCAATACCGCCGCGAGGATCACACCGAGGGTGTTGCCCATCCCGCCCAGGATCACCATGACCACGATCTCGATGCTCTTCGTGAAATCAAACCCGCCCGGTGTGATCGTCAGCCGGAAGTGCGCATACAGCCCACCCGCGATTCCCGCGAAAAACGCGCCGACCACAAACGCCACCGTCTTGTAACGCGTCGGGTCGAGCCCGAGCGCCGCCGCTGCGACCTCGTCGTCGCGCACCGCCAGAAATCCCCGCCCGTAGGTCGAGCGCACCAGACAGCCGACCGTGAAGACCGCGACCGCCGCCCACGCCAGCACCCAGCCCACCGTCGTGTAGGGCGGGATCCCGTTCAGCCCGAGCGCGCCGCCCAGCGGCTCGAAATTCTGGAACAGCACCACAATGATCTGGCCAAATCCCAGCGTCACAATCGCCAGGTAGTCCCCCTTGAGCCGCAGTGAGGGCACGCCCACCAGCAGGCCCGCCAGCGCCGCAGCCAGCCCGCCCGCCAGCAACGCCCCCAGAAACAGCAGGGCCGTCGGCCCCGCCGCACCCCCGTCCGGCCCGAACAGCCGCGGCGCCAGATTCAGGGTGACCGCCGCCGCCAGATACGCCCCCACCGACATGAACCCCGCATGCCCCAGCGAAAACTGCCCGGTATGGCCGTTCACTAGGTTGAGCGACACGGCCAGGATGACGTTGATCCCGATGTTCGTCAGCACATCGAGGTGATACGGATCAATCCAGTCCGAGCAGAGCCCGACCCCGCCCGCAACCAGCAGCGCGCCCACCAGCGCCAGATGGGGACCGGGGATGCCGGACTTTGGACTTTGGACTTTGGATTCCACGGAGGACGGTTCACACCTTCTCCGGCGCCACCCGGCCCAGCAGGCCGGTGGGGCGGCAGAGGAGGATCAGGATGAGCACCGCAAACGCGATCGCGTCCTTGTAGGTCGAGAGCCAAGCGCTGCCGCCCACGAATGTCTCCACCGTGCCGAGGATCAGCCCGCCCAGCGCCGCGCCCGGGATGCTGCCGATCCCGCCGAGGACCGCCGCCACAAACGCCTTCAGCCCCGGCATCACCCCCATGAGCGGCTCGACCGTCGGGTAGTTGAGGGCGTAGAGCACCCCGCCCGCGCCCGCCAGTGCCGACCCGAGCGCAAAGGTCAGCGCGATCACCGCGTTGATGTTCACCCCCACCAGTTGCGCCGCCTGCGGGTTCAGCGCCACCGCGCGCATCGCCATCCCCAGGCGCGTCCGGTGCACCACCAGCTCCAGCCCGACCATCAGCAGCGCCGCCACCACGATCACCACGAGCTGGTTGCTCGACAGGGCCACGCCCCCGAGTGCGAAATTTCTTTCGGGAAACACCGGCGGAAACAGTTGCGGCGTCGCCCCGAAGACCCGCGGATGCTGGAAGACCGACTGCAGCAGCAGCGACACGCCGATCGCCGTGATGAGCACGTTGAGCGTGGCCGTGCCGCGCAGCGGCCGGTACACCAGCCGCTCAATCGTCATGCCCAGCAGCGCACAGACCAGCATGGCCGCGCCCAGCACGACCAGGCCGCCCCACCAGGTTCCCTGCGGCAACTGCCGGCCGACCGCCCAGCCGGTCATTGCCCCGACCATGAACACCTCGGAGTGCGCGAAATTGATGAACCGCAGCACCCCGTAGACCATGGTGTAGCCGAGCGCGATGAGCGCGTAGATTGCGCCCAGCGACAGTCCGTTGACGAGCTGCTGGAGAAATTCCTGCACGCCGCCCAGTCAAACCGGAAATTTCCCCCGGGGAAAGAGAAAGATCCGCCCCGCCCTACTTGCTCCCGCGCAGTGCCGCCGACAGATTGCCGTCGGCCTCCGTCAGCGCCTTCAGCAGCATCTCCCGGAACTTGGTCTGGTCCGGCACGCTCGTCTCCCAATACAGGCTGGTGCGGAAGTAATCGTAGAAACTCCCGGAAAGATCGTTCGCCGTCTCCTGCCCGACGGTGCGCGCCTGTGCCAGCAGCGTGCGGATCTGCACCGCCTGCGCCGCGCTCCCGCGCGCGAGGGGCGCGGCGGCGACCTGGTACTGCGCAACAATTCTTTTCAGTTTGGAGTCTTCTTTCGCCCCAACCAAGTTCCCCTGCAGCAGCGCGAGCAGCGCGAGCGACGTGGCCCGGTAAGCCTCCACCTGGGTGATCTGGCTGCGCCACTTCGGCCAGTCAATGCTCTCCCATTTAGTCACCGAATCCAGCCGGTAGCCAAACCACCGGGTCTCCCGCTTGAGCACCGTGCTGGAGCTGGTGGCGGGATTGCCCAACGCATCCAACGGCACCGTCTCCGCGTAGGCCGCCACTCCGACCACCTGGCTGCTCGTACGGTCAAAAATCGGGCTGCCGCTGTTCCCGGGCTGGAACGGCGCGTCCACCTCCACCCGCGAGGGTCCCACCCCCTTGATTTTGCCCACCGTCTGTGTGGCCACACCACCGCCCAGACGGTTCCCCACCACCACCACCTCGTCGCCAATCTTGGCGGACTTCAGTACATTCTCAGCCAACCCCATGGTCGGCGGTGCCGTGCTGGGATCGGTTAGCCGCAGCAGCGCGATGTCCGCCCCGACCGCCCCGATGATCCCCTGGACCGACACCCCGACCACGTCGCCCCCCAGGGTCCGGATGGTGAACTTCTCATTGTCCCCCAGCACATGCAGGTTGGTGACCACGCAGACCGTGTCATGGACGTTCGCAATAAAACCGGTGGCCACCCCCTTGTCGCCCTCGATGAGCACGATGCCGGCCATCTGCTCCTCGGTGAGGATCTGCGGCCCGGTGGGCGCCTCTACGGCGGCCGGCGTGTCGGCCGCACCGCCCGCCGCCGGCGCCTTGCCCGCAGTCGCATTTCGCACGAACCTCAGGTAGTAGAAAACACCACCCTCCTTGAAGGTGAGCACGCTGATCGACCCGTGATACCGGTAGGTGACGATCAGTTGTTTGACCATGCCAGGTGCGGGATCATCGACCTGGAGCGTATTGGCGTTCACCGTGATATTGCCACTCAGGGGGTGGACCAAATCCGACATGCGAGATGTGACATCAACCGTGCGTTTACCCGCGCCCCACACCGCTGAGATGACCGTGATCTCATTCGGCGGCGGTGCGTCCGCCGCCTGACCCGGCTCTGCGCCAGCCGCCCATAGGAAAAGCGCCATCAACTGGAAGAGCCATCGCGAATAAACGGTGCGGCATCGTGTGGTCATGGAGCGGATGGCCAACTCGGCCCGGGCAAACAACCTGCCTGTTCTCCCCCCGCCTGTGCAACGTCAAAATTTCCGCTGCTCCGTTGCTCCGCCATCGGTCCCTCCTGGCTTTCCGGCTCCCTCCCTTCAACCCTTCAACTTTTCAACTTTCAACCGGCCGCGCCAGGCGCGGCCTACGGCGCGATCGACTCCACAAACACAAACTTCCCGTCCTTCACCGTGAAGATCGCCGCCGCCTTCGTTGCGTTGCGCTGGGCATCGATGCTCGTCTTTCCCGTCACACCCGGGTAGTCCTTCGTCGCCGCCAGCGCGGCGCGCAGTTTCGCGCCGTCGGTCGTGCCGGCGCGTGTGATCGCGTCGGCCAGCACCATCGCCGAGTCGTAGCCCAGCGCGGCCATGGCGTCCGGCGTCTCGCCGTTCCAGCGGGCCTTGAAGGCTTTCACAAAATTCTGCACCACCGGCGCCGGGTCGCCCGACGCGTAGTGCGTGGAGTAGTAAACCCCCTCCACGGCCGTCCCGCCAATCTCCAGCAGCGTCTGGCTCTCCCAGCCGTCCCCGCCGAAGCACGGCACGTTCAGCCCCAGCTCGCGCGCCTGTTTGCAGATCAGCGCCGCCTCCGTGTAATAGCCGGGCACGAAGACCGCGTCCGCCCCCGCCGCCTTGATCGCCGTCAGTTGCGCGTGGAAATCCTTGTCCCCCTCCGCGTATTTCTGCTCCGCCGGGATCACCCCGCCGGCGGTCGTGAACGTCGCCTTGAAATAATTGCCCAGACCCACGCTGTAGGCCGACGAGATTGAGGTGAGCGTCGCCACCCTTTTCCAGCCCCGCTCCGCCGCAAACTTCGCCATCACCGTCCCCTGGAACGGATCAATGAAGCACACGCGGAAAATATAGCTGCCGGTCTCGGTCACCTTGGGGTTGGTCGAGGCGGGCGAGACCATCGGGATCTTCGCCGCCTGGGCCACCGGGGCCATTTCCAGCGAGCGGCCCGAGGCGACCTCGCCCAGCAGCGCGACCACCTTGTCGCGCGAGATCAGCTTGCGCGCCGCCGTCGCGGACTCGCCCGCCTTGGTCTGGTTGTCCTCCGTGAGCAGCTCGAGTTTTTTTCCCAGCACGCCGCCGGCGGCGTTGAGGGTCTCGATCGCCAGGAGGGTCCCTTCGTGCGACGACTGGCCGAAAGTGGCCTCCTTTCCCGTAAGCGACGCCACCTCCCCCACCTTGATCGTGTCCTGCGCCCGCAGGCCGCTGGCGGCCAACCAAAACGCAGCCAACGGGTAAATACGGCGGAAGAGCAAATGGTTCATGCCGCCACCCAAGCAAAGCCCGCGCCACCTTTCAACCCCCTTGTCGCGCCAACTCGCCGCGCCGAAGCCTGGCGAAGGCGGATCGTCAGGCCCCCCGGAGGATACAGATAAAGAGGAAAGAGAAAGATAGATGCGTGCGTGGTTCGGCATCGTCCTCCGACTTCCGGCTTCTGACTTCTGACCTCTGACTTCTGGTTCGAGCTTTCCCTCCGCCCCCCCTTCCGCTCTTCTCTACTCCGTTGAACCTCCTCGACCGCCACCTCCTGCGCGAATGGCTGAAAATTTTCGGCCTGGTCCTCGTCGCCACGCTCGGCCTCCTCCTGTTGCAGGCCATGTATGACGAGTTCGCCGACCTGCTCGAACAGCAGGCCAAAATTCTCGACGTGGTGGTGTATTTTGCGGTCACCCTGCCCGGTTTCCTCGCCTTTGTGCTGCCGCTGGCCCTGCTGCTCTCGCTCCTCTACACGCTCGGTCACCTCCATCGGAACAACGAGATCACCGCCCAGCGCGCCGCCGGCCTGGGGCTCCTGCGCATCACGCGTCCGCTCTGGGTGGTGGGCGTCCTCCTCGGCCTCCTCGTCGGCTGGCTCAACGCCAGCATCGTCCCCTGGTCGGTCGAGGAGTCCCGCTCCATCCTGCAAAACCTCAAGTTCCGCCACGCGGCGCGCGTCGAGGGTGCCAGCTCGGTCGGCGTCCGCGCCGATGTCGCCTTTGACAACCAGCGGCAGGGCCGGATGTGGTTTTTCAACCGCTACAGCGTGCTCACCAACCGCGGCTACGGCGTGACCGTGAGCGAGCTCGACCATCACCGCCACGAGACCACCCGGCTGCTCGCCCGCGAGGCCCGCCGCGGGCCGGGCGGCCATGGCTGGGTGTTTTTCGACGGCCAGGAGATCTGGCTCGACCCCGCCACGGGCGGCGTCATCCGCCCGCTCCCGTTCACCGAGAAGGACGAGCCCCGTTTCAACGAGGACCCCTCCCTCATGCTCGTCTTCGACCTCAAGCCGGCCGACCTCTCCTTTAACGAGCTGGAGCGCATCATCACCTACTTCGCGGTCGAGGACAACCCCAAGCTCACCATCTACGCCGTGCGCTACTACGGCCTGCTGGCCGACACGATGGTGCCGCTGATCGTGATCCTCCTCGCGGTGCCGTTTGCGGTCACGGGAGTGCGAGTCAACCCAGCGGTGGGCGCGTCGAAATCGCTCGGCCTGTTCGCACTGTATTTCCTGCTGGTGAAGACCAGCTACACCTGTGGCGGCCTCGGCCTGGTCGACCCCCTGTGGGCCGCCCTGCTCCCCAACTTCGTGATGCTCGCCCTCGGCGGCATCGTCTTCGCCCGCGCCCGCTGAAAGGACCGGAGGTCAGAGGCCAGAGGTCAGTATGAAAGCCAGCCAACTTTCCGGCCCGGCCGGTCGCCCCCTTCCCATCACCACCGTGGGTCCGCGCTCGACCCCGCCGGGTTCATGCTCCAATCTGCCCTCCCTTCATTCAAATTCAGGACTCCACCATGGAAATCAAACGAAACGGATCCCAGCCCTCAGCCCAAGGCCCTGCGGACTGGTTCACCGGCACGGTGCGCATTGACCCGTTGTTTCAGCCGACGGATCCGGCCCGCGCGGCGGGCAACAGTGTCACCTTCGAGCCCGGCGCCCGGACCGTCTGGCACACGCATCCGCTCGGCCAAATTCTGATCATCACCGCCGGCGGCGGGCGGGTGCAGCGCTGGGGCGGTCCGATCGAGGAGATCCGGCCGGGTGACGTGGTGTGGATCCCGGCCGGGGAGAAGCATTGGCACGGGGCCGCTCCCACCACGGCCATGACGCACATCGCGCTCCAGGAATTCCTCAACGGGAAGCAGGTCGACTGGCTGGAAAAGGTGAGCGACGAACAATACCTGCCCGTCCCGCCGCCCTCCCGCTGATTCCCGGGCCTCTTCACGGCCGGCCCCGGATCACCCCCTCATTCTCCTACTCCTACTCGTTCTCCTGTCTGAAAAACCAATCGAGAACGAGCAGGCTCCTGTTCGCGCTTCTTCGCGTTAATTCGCGGTTACCGCCGCCGCCGGCCTCACCGAAAACCGATACTCCGTCGTGCTCGCCGCCGTCTCTCCCGGCCGCAGCACAATGGACGGGAAATTCTCATGGTGAATCGCGTCGGGGAAATGCTGCGTCTCGAAGCAGTAAAAATCATTGGCGTGGCCGCCGGCGCCACCCGGTCCGCGCCCGCCCCGTCCGCGTCCCGGCGCCGCCCCAAACTGGATCGTGTACAATTGCACCCCTGGCTGGGTGGTCCATACCTCCATGGAGCGGCCCGATGCCGGGTCGTACACGCTGGCGGCGAGCGCCATCCCCGTGTCGCCTTGGGCGCGGTTGATGATGAAGCTGTGGTCAAACCGCCCCCCGGGCGCCAGCCGGGCTGCGGCCTTGCTCATCGTGATCGCAGTCCTGAAATCCACCGGGGTGTCCTTGACCGGCCCGATTTCGCCGGTGACCAAACCGTTGGGCCCCATGATCGTCTGCAGGTCCGCGTTGATCATCACTTCGTGCGCGCTGATGTCGCCCGTTCCCGCGAGGTTGAAATAAGCGTGGCTGAGCAGATTGACGAGCGTGGGCTTGTCGGTGGTCGAGACATAGCCGAGCCGCAGCGCATTCGTCTCCGTCATGGTGTAGGTCAAGCTACTGGTGAGGGTGCCGGGGAAACCTTCCTCGCCATCCTTGCTCACGTAGGTTAACTTCACCGCCGGGCCGTCCGGCGAATCCGGCACCTCGGCGGTCCAGACCTTTTTGTCGTAGCCGACCTTGCCACCGTGGATCGAGTTGCCGCCGGCGTTGTCGGCGAGCACGTATTCCTTGCCGTCGAGCGTGAACTTCGCCCCGCTGATCCGGTTGGCCACCCGCCCCATGATGGACGCCGCCGCCGGGTTGGAAAACCCGCGCAGATAGGCCGCCAACGTGGCCGCCCCCTTCACCACGCTGACGGTTTTGCCGTCGCGATCCGGCACATCCAGCGCGGCGATGGTGGCGCCGTAGGTGATGATCTTCGCCGTGAACCCGTGGTGGTTGGTGAGCGTGTACATATCCACCTCGGTCCCGTCGGCCGTCGTGCCGAAGACGGATTTCTGCACTCCGGGCACGGCGGGCGGCGCGGGCGCGGGCGCGGGCATCGCGGCTGACGGCACCGGGGCGGACGGCGCAGTATCCGCCGCATAACCGGCGGCGAGGGGGAACGTAAACGCGAGCAGGACGGAAAAGACGGGGTGACGCATGGGGGTGAGAGGAGGTATCCCTCCACTCAAGCCCCAACCGCCCCCTCCGACAATCTTTCTCTTTCCTCTTTATCTTTATCTTTCTCCTCCGAGTCCGGCTCCCTGACGAACGATATAGAGGAAAGAGAAAGATCAATTCATACCGGGGCTTAGTCTCGCTGCGCCCTTTCCGTTACCTCATCTCCTCTTTTGTGATCCTTGTGCCTCTTTGTGGCCAAACTCCGCCTTCAGGGTTCATCGTTCTTCACCCCGATTTCATCCCCGCTTCATCAGGACTTCACCAACGACGGTTACCTTGGGCGCCATGCATTGGCCCCATCTCCCCCGCCTTTACTGCGCCCTCCAGGGTCTGCTCCCGCTCGGTGTCGTCGCCGCCGGCGGGGGAATGGCCTTGCGGCGGCCCCGCCCGCCCCGGACGTTGGCGCCCATGGAACTCTGTGAAATCAAAATCGAAATTCCCGCCGCGCTGGCGGACCCCGCGGATAACGTGCTGCTCGAGCTCGGCGAGGCCGGTTGGTCGCTCCTGCAGGACGCCATCGCGCGCCGCGCGTGGGTCGTGGGCATCTTCCCCGGCGAACCCACCGCCCGCGCCCGTTGGGCGGAGCTCGTCCCGCTCCTCGCCGCCGCCGGCGCAGCCCCGATCTTCGAGCCGGCGGTGCGCGCGCTGGCCGACCAGGACTGGCGCGACAGCTACAAGGCCCATTTCAAGGCGTGGCGCTTCGGTCGGCTGCACTGGGTCCCGGTCTGGGAGCGCGCCACCTATGCGCTTTTCCCCGGCGACGCCGTCATCTGGCTCGACCCTGGCCTCGCCTTCGGCACCGGCAACCACGAGACCACGCGGCTCTGCTGCGAACGACTGGTGGCCTTTGCGGATTTGGGATCGGGGAATTTGGACTTTGGATTGGCCAAGACGGAATCCGGGGTGCCGGGGCGTCCACCTGTGCCTGGCCCCGGTACGCCCAGGAAAGCGGAACGCGGAATTCAGAAAATGCGGGTGATGGATGCGGGGTGCGGATCGGGGATCCTGGCGCTGTCGGCGGCGCGGCTGGGCTTTGGCGACGTGACCGGTTTCGACCTCGATCCCGAGGCTGTGCGCGTGAGCCAGGAGAACGCTGTGCTCAACGGGCTCGCGGACCGCGTCCAGTTTTCTGTCGCCGACCTCACCACCGGCCTCGCCGGGCGGAAGGCCGAGCTGGTGCTCGCCAACATCCAGGCCGACGTTCTCATGCGCTTCGCCCCGGAGCTGGTGGCCGCGGTCGCCCCCGGCGGAGAGCTCGTGCTGAGCGGCATCCTCGCGGTCGAGCTGGAGCAGGTGCGGGTGGTGTTCGCCAAGGCCGCACCAGGATGGCCGATCGCCAGCCGCACCCTCGGCGAGTGGTCGGATTTGAGGCTGGTCAGGCCAGCGTCCCGACATGAATAAGCTTTCCGATTTTCTGGTCGAAACTGCGGCGTTGTTGCCACCCGCTCTGCTGCTCCTGCGGTGGACTTCGCCCCGGCGCTTGCCTTGGTGGCTCATGGCGGTTATCACGGTCTTCGGCGTGTGGGGTCTGACTTGGTTGTCGGAGGCCGTTTACTACCACCATGCGATGCAGCTGCTGAATGAATTCAAGGGTGGAAATCCGCCGCGCGAAATGATTGACGATGCAACGACAGACTCGGCATTCAGTTTCGTGTGTTTGTACGGCTTCGGGTACGGGCCGGTGTTGGCATTGCCTTGGCTGCTGCTCTACGCGGGGGCCGCGATGATCGCGGGTCGTTCCCGCAGAAACGGCCCAAGGCAACTCATGGGCCAGCCCGGCCCTGTCGAGCGGGGCGGGGTTGTTCCGCCCGCGATTGCGCCATGAACCCGACTCTCCCTTCCAAAGCCCCTTGGTCCCTCGGCCTGCTCCTGCGCGGCGAGGCCGACGCGATGGCGGCCTGGATCCGCGGCTGGACCGCCGGCCGGACCTGGCAGCAGGTCGCGGTGATCGCCCTCGGCGGCGGCGCGTTTGGCGCGGCGATGGGTTGCTGGCGGGCGCCCGAACAGGCCGCCTTCGCGGCCGTCAAGCTGCCCCTCGTGCTCCTCGCGACCGCCGCCGGCAACGCCCTCCTCAACGGCATGCTCGCCCCGCTCCTCGGGCTCAACCTGCGCCTGCGCGAGGCGTTCGCCGCCGTCCTGATGAGCTTCGCTCTCGCTGCCGCCATCCTCGGCGCCTTCAGCCCATTGATGGCCTTTCTCGTGTGGAACCTCCCGCCCCTCGTCAACGGCGCGCCGGAGTCGATGGCCGCACACCGCGTGATGCTCCTCACCCTGGTGGCGGTGATCGCGCTGGCGGGGGTTACGGCCAACCTGCGCCTGTGGCAGTTGCTGCGGCACCTGGGTGGCGGCCCGGGGCCGGCCCGGCGGATCCTCTTTGCCTGGCTGTCCGTCAACCTGCTCCTCGGCGCCCAGGTTTCTTGGATCCTGCGCCCCTTCATCGGCACCCCCTCGCTCCCCGTCGAACTCCTCCGCGCCGACGCCCTGCACGGAAACTTCTTCGAGTCGGTCCTCCATTCCGTCCGGGAGCTCTGAGCGTCCTCACTCCGAATCGTTCTCGTAATCCTCCTCGTGCTCCCGTCGGAAAACCATTGAGAACGAAAACGAGCAAGAGAACGAGAACGAGCAAGGCCCCAAGCATCCGCCTACGCCGAGCCTTCGGCGCCACAAGCCAATACTCAAATATCAGAAACCAAAAACGAAGAACATCGCACCAAGAACTATCCCCCTTCCCATGAACCCCTACGCCGACAACCAGCCCCCTCCCCTGCCCGCCTTTGCCGCCGAATCTGCGCTCGGCGAGGATCCCAACGACCTCGGCCCGGTTGCCGGCGCCGCCGGTGTGGTCGAGGCCGTTCTGCGCCACCCGCGCCGGATCATGTTTCAACTCAGCCAGGGGGCCTCGCCCGGGCGGGTCATCGGCCTCCTGTTCGCCCTGGCCTTGGTTTTCATCGCCGGATACGGCCTGATTGTCGGCAGCTTTTCCGGTGGCGCCCAATGGTGGCTCGCGCCGCTCAAGATCACGGCGGGCCTCCTCGCCGCCGGGGTCATTTGTCTGCCGAGTCTCTACATCTTCTCGTGCCTGGGCGGATCGGCGGCCCGGTGGCGGGAGGTGGCCGGCGCGCTTGGTGGCCTGCTCGCACTCACCACGCTCTTGCTGGTCGGTTTCGCCCCGGTGGCGTGGATCTTCTCCCAGTCCACGGAGTCGGTGGCGACCATGGGCGCGCTCCACCTGGCTTTTTGGCTGGTCGCGGTGGGCTTTGGTGTGCGGTTTCTGGCCCGCGCGTTTCACCACTTCGGCCTCCGCTCGGAGGCGGGCCTCAAGGCCTGGATCATCATTTTTCTGCTCGTCACCCTGCAAATGACGACCGCGCTGCGCCCCTTGGTTGGCCCGGCGGGCAAGACGATCATGCCGGCCGAAAAAAAGTTCTTCCTCACCCACTGGCTGGAAACCCTCGACGCCAAAACCCCCACCCGCTGATTACGTCCGTGATCTTTCTCATTCCTCTTTATCTTTCTCCCCCCGAGGGCGGGGTCCTGATAAAAGATAAAGAGGAAGGAGAAGGATGAATCAGTGCAGCTGGCCCGCCACCTCCCTGTCCTTGTTCCTTCGCGCGCCTCTGGGCGCGACGCAGGTGTCCCTTTGCCCTTGGATTCTTGTGCCTATTTGTGGCCAAACTCCGTTTTCAGCCCTTCAGCTTTCAGTCCTCTTGTCGCGCCAAAGCCTCGGCGAAGGCGGATATCCTTTCCTACAGCTTCCGGCTCAGCTCCTCCACCGGCCACAGCCAGCGCAGCCCGCCGGGCTGGCAGTCCAGCGAGGGATAAATCTCGGGCCGCAAACTGGAGAGCCTGATCGTCTGCGGGTCGAGCCGGTGAAACAACCGCAACACCAGCCCGCCCGGCTTAAGTCCGGCGAGCACTGGCCCGCCGGGACGCAGCTCCGCGCCGGGGGCCACCACCACGCGGTCGCCGGGCTTGAAATCGGGCAACATCGCATCCCCCTCGATCTCCACCGCGAATGCCCACGGATCCAAGCTGACTGTGGCCACTTGCTCCCCACCGGCCCGCACCACCGGGCCGGGTGCCGCCGCCCTGCCGGTGACCACCCAGGACAACACGGGAACCCGGCGGATAGTTGGCCCCGCCGCAATCGTGCCACCTGGTTCATGCTGCGCCGAGAGCGCCATGAGGGCGGTCAATAAGCGCGCCGATCCGGTTTTCTTGCCCCCCTCGACCAGCGACAGGTAATTGCGCGTGATCAACAAGCGGTCGGCGAGCTCCTCTTGGGTCCAGTCCATCCGGTCCCGAAGCGTGCGCGATAGAGTGGCGATTTCGTTGTTCATTAAAGCAACTTTCTTATTTTGATTTGTTGACTTATGCAAACTGTAATTTACATATTAGATACCATGTCATCTAAAAAACAACATATATCGGTCAATAATGTGAAAAATTTGCCCCCACTGGATACGGTCAGCGCAAGGCGGCCAGTGAAGCCTTTGCGTGTGGGGAGCTTGCATTCCCTGCACCGTAAAGCCCGGCCCGGCCGTCTCGCCTTTGGGAGTCCGTCCGCCGCCGGGGTGACCGTCTGCCCTCCGTCGCTCGACTTCCTTGGCCGCACCACCGTCCTGCTCACTGAGATTGCCCGCAAGCTGGGCTGTACCGTGCGGCACCTCAACAACGAGGTGGACTCGGGTGCGCTGACCGTGCTCGACCTGCGGGGGCCGGACAGTGTGCGCCGTTGTCCGCGGGTGCCCATCGAGTGCTACCGTGACTACATCTGCCGCCGCCTCAGTGGCCCGGTTGCCCCGCCACCACCCCCATAATCTTTCTCTTTTCTCTTTATCTCTCTCCTCCCTGATCCCCCTCTTTTTTACCCCTCCTTGATCATTTCCCCCTTTGAACCACATCATGCCTTAACAAAAACGTTGTTAAATCGGGTCGGCCCAACTCCCTCCCACCATGCAAACCAAAACCAAACTCACCCTCGTCGCCGGCCTGTTGCTGGGCGCCACCTCGTTCACCGCTTACTCGTATATCTGCGCCCAGGCTAACGCCGCTCCCACCCAAGCCCGACCCAAGCCCGCGCTCCATCCCATCAACTCCTTCGCCCCGCAGATCGCCGAAGAGGGCGAGGCCAATCCCACCCCCGACGCCGACGACCAGGCCGGCCCCGGCGATGGCCCGGGACCGGGCGACTTCGGCCCTCCACCGGACGGGCCGCCTTCCGATTTCAATGGTCCGCCGCCTGGTGGGCCGGGCGGCCCTCGCGGTCGTGGCCGCCGCGGCGGGCCCCCGGGCGGTCCAGGTGGGCCTCCCCCTGATTTTGGTCCCGATGGTGGCCCGCCTGATTTCGGTCCCGGCGGGCCCCCACCCGGCGGCCCGGGTGGTCCGCCCCCCGATTTTGGGCCAGGCGGCGGTGGCCCCGGTGACTTCGGTCCACCCCCCGGCGGCGGGCCTGGTGGCCCCGCCGATGCGAGCGGCACCGGCAACTAACCGCTCGAGCATCCAATTCCCCGGGGCGTCGCTTGCCGACGCCCCTTTTTTTGTCTCGGCCACGGCGTATCGTCGCACCGCCGGGCCACGCCGGTGGATCAGACCGTTCCGACTGATCAGAGGGATCGCGCCGGCAATCAACCCTTGATCTCCGTTTTCCGGCTTCATCATTCATCATTCATCCTTCACCCTTTCCGACCATGCCCTCCTTCCTCCGCTTCAAACCGCTTAACCAGGAACGCGTCTGGGGTGGCCGCGCCCTGGAAACCGCCCTGGGTCGCGCGCTGCCGCCGGGCCGGCCCATCGGCGAGAGCTGGGAGATCGTGGACCGGCCCGAGGCGCAATCCGTCGTGGTCGGCGGCGAGTTCGACGGGCTCACCCTGCGCGAGGTGATCCAACGCCACTCCGCCGAGGTGATGGGCCCGAATTGGCCGGCGGACCAACCTTTTCCCATTCTGGTGAAGTGGCTCGATTGCCGCGAACGGCTGAGCCTCCAGGTCCACCCGCCTGCGGACGTCGCGCCGTCGCTCGGCGGCGAGCCGAAGACGGAAAACTGGTTCGTCGCCGCCGCCGAGCCCGGCGCCCATCTCGTCATCGGCCTGCGGCCCGGCGTGACCCGTGAGCGGTTCGAATCGGCCATCGCCGCCGGCACCTTGGAGGAGTGCGTGAACCGCGTGCCGGTGGCGGCGGGCGACTCCGTGCTCGTGTGCAGCGGGCAGGTCCACGCGATCGACGGTGGCAATCTCATTCTCGAGATCCAGCAAAACTCCGACACGACCTACCGGGTCTACGACTGGGGCCGCGTGGGCCTCGACGGCAAACCCCGCCAGCTCCACGTCGCCGAGTCCCTCCAATCCATCCTCTGGGACGCCCCGCCGCCAAAGCTGGTGAAGGCCGCGCGCAAGGTTGCCGCGCTGGCCTTTGTGCGCGAGTTTCAAATTACCCGCTCGATCCACGCGGCGGGCAAAACCTTGAATTCTGTTGCGGGCGCTGGACCATCTATCCTGAGCGTCGTCGAAGGCCGGCTCACTTCCGAACACGGAGAATTGAAGCGCGGGGATAATGTTTTGGTGCCTTATTCTTCGAATTCCGTCCTCACGGTGGTGGAGGATACCGTGTTGCTGGAGACCTTTGGATTCAGTGGCAAGGACTCCCAATGCATTTTCCCCGCCGCTTAGGCCGCGAGCTGCAGACCCGATGAATATGTGATCGCCTGAAGGTTGCATACGTGCCGAGAGGACGGACAGAACCACAGAATTCTTCCCAACCCCCGGTTCGGCCTGACTCTGGTCCCTCCGTTCATCAGTGCCAATCAGTGTGCATCAGTGGTTAACCCTTCGTGGTTTCCGTCCCTCTGCCATCCGTGACGATCCGCGCAATCCGTGGTTAAAAGCTCCGACTTCCGTACCTCTATTCCCACCGTTTCCTCCTGAACATCCCATCGTTCGGTTTCCGGATAGGATGTCCTGAATGCACCCCCGTCTTCTGACCTCTGGCCTCTGGCCTCTGCCCCCCCTACGCATCGCGGAGCTTGAAGATTCCCGCCACCCTTGCATGGTTCAACCCTCCCATGCCTGATCCCACCGACTTTTCCGCCGAAAACCCAACCGATCCCTTGTCGCGCCAAAGCGCAGCGACGGCGGACGCCGCTTCGACCGAGGACGCCCTCGTCACTGCTCGGGCGGAGGCCGCCGCCAACCTCGACCGCTACCTGCGCCTCGCGGCCGACCTGGAAAACTTCCGCCGCCGCACCGTCAAGGAGAAGGACGAGCTGCGCCAGTTTGCCGCCGGCCGTGTCTTGGAGGACCTCCTCCCGGCGCTCGACAACCTCGCCCTCGGCCTCGCCGCCACCAAGGCCCCCAACGCCGACCTCAAATCCCTCGCCGGCGGCGTCGAGCTGGTGATGCAGCAGCTCAAAAGCGCCCTCGCCAACCATGGGCTCAAGGAGATCAACCCCGCCGGTCAGTTGTTCGATCCGCACCAGCACGAGGCCATCTCGCACGCGCCCAGTCCCGATGTAAAAGCCGAGCATGTCCTCACGGTTGTGCGCACCGGCTACTCGCTCAACGGCCGTCTCCTCCGCCCCGCCAGCGTCGTCGTCTCCTCCGGCCCGGCAAAGGAGGGGAAGCACTGACCTCCGGCCGTTTGGGTAGGTCGCGCGCTCGCCGCGCGACGTGGCGCGACCAGCGCGCCACCCACCCAGGCAACCGCCTCATCTGAATCCATGTCCAAGGAAGACTACTACCACCTGCTCGGCGTCGAGAAAACTGTGACGCCCGAGGAGCTCAAGAAGGCCTACCGCAAGAAGGCGGTCCAATTTCACCCGGACAAAAATCCCGGTAACAAGGAGTCCGAGGAGATGTTCAAGAAGGTCTCGCACGCCTACGAGATCCTGAGCGACGACGAGAAACGCGCCGCTTACGATCGCTACGGCCACGCCGCGTTCGAGGGCCCCGGCGCCCGCGGCCCGACCGGCGGGGGGGGCGGCTTTCACGACCCCGCCGACATCTTCCGCGAGGTCTTCGGCCGCGGCGGTGGGACGGGCAACATCTTTGAGGAAATGTTTGGCGGTGGCGGAGGGGGTGGGGGCGGCGGTCAGGACGGGTCCGATCTGCGCTACGACCTGGAGATTTCGCTCGAGGAGGCCGCGCGCGGCTTCGAGCGCGAAATCTCGTTCCGCAAGCAGATGGCCTGCGAACGCTGCCACGGCAACGGGGCCGAGCCCGGCTCGAAGCGCGTCACCTGCCCCACCTGCCGCGGCGCCGGCCAGGTCCGCCGTGGCGGGGGCATCATCACGTTCACGCAGGTCTGCCCGTCCTGCGGCGGCGCCGGCCAGCGGGTCGAGAAGGTCTGCACCGCCTGCCGCGGCGAGGGGCGCGTCCCCCAGACGACCAAGCTGACGGTGCGGATCCCGCCGGGGGTGGACACGGGCTCGCGCCTGCGCTCCTCGGGCAACGGCGAGGCGGGTCTCGCGGGCGGCACGGCCGGCGATCTCTACATCGTGCTCTCCGTGCGCGACCACGAGCTTTTCGAGCGCCAGGGCGACGACCTTTTTTGCGAGATTCCGGTCAAGTTCACCCTCGCCACGCTGGGCGGCAGCATCGAGGTGCCCACCCTCTTCGGCAAAGCGTCGCTCAAGATCCCCGCCGCGACGCAGAGCGGCACGACGTTCCGCCTGCGCGAGAAAGGCATGCCCAGCCTGCGGGGCAGCCGCCAGGGCGACCAGCTCGTGCGCGTCCATGTCGAGGTCCCGCAGAGCCTCACCGCCGAGCAAAAGAAGCTCCTGGAGGAGTTTGCCCGCGTGAGCGGTGACGCCGCCGAGCCGACCTCGAAGAGTTTCTTTGAGAAGGCGAAAAAGTTTTTCTGAACTTCTTTTCTTGGTGCTGGGTGCTTCGTGCTTGGTTCTCGGGCTTGCCCTGCGCGGTAATTTCAACACCCTCGACCCAGCTTCGCGCCATGTTGAAGCTCGGGTCTCAACCCATTGGCTGACCTCAGCCTTTTGCTCCCCTTCGTCCATCAGTGCCCATCAGTGTGAATCAGTGGTTAAAAACTCCATCCTTCTGGTTAATCGTTCCTTTGCCCCATGAAAAAACTCTTCCTCGGGCTCAGCCTCATCCTGCTTGCCGCCGTCAACTGCCACGCGACGCTCATCGGTGGTTTCCCCGGTCTCGATCCGCTCATCGCGGAGGCAGAAGCCATCGTCGTTGTCCGGATCGACGCAACCAACAGCCAAATCCAAGCGGACGGGTGGGGCACTTATCGCTGCCACATCTTACAAAGTCTCAAGGGCGATATCCCCCGGGGAAAGGATATATCGTTGTTGCTTTTGGAAGGTATCGAGCCGTTCTCCGACCGAATCAACGTGGGCGAGGTGCAACTTGTGTTTCTCCACAACAATGGCCCCGAAGGTTTCCCGAGCGAGGACTATGCAGCGATTGCAAGGGAGGGAGCCACGTTGACGCTTTCCCCTGTTTACGATGTAAATATGCCCGAGGGTAAATCCGTCGCGGAGCAGGTCTTGAACTTAGCGAGGAAGGCCAAGGATTATTGGATTGGTCGGCAAACGAACGAGGATGCCCTATTGAATAAATTTCTCGGCGCTCCAGCGGTCACCGCGCCCTCTGTCGCCGCCACCCCCGACCCCGCTCTCTCGAAGCAGATCCGCGACCTCCTGTTGGAGAGCGGCACGCTCAAGCCCGGGATGACACGCGCGGATTTGCTCAAGGTGTTCACCACCGAGGGAGGCGTTTCCACCCCGCTCCAACGCACTTATGTCCACCGCCGGTGCCAATGGGTCAAGGTGGACGTTGAGTTTGCGCCTTCTGGACCAACTCAAGGCGCCCCCTTAGAAGGACGCGCCACCGACACCATCACCAAAATCTCCAAGCCCTACCTGGACTGGAGCATCATCGATTGAGGGCAAGGCTCGGCCAGAGGCTGGTCTGCACCGAGTCGTTCTCGTTCCTCGTCACGCCGGAGCCTTGGCGAAGGCGACTCACCACCACCCGGTCACAAACCCCTGCGCGGCCTTGATGGCGATCACCGCCACGTTCTTCGCGCCGTGGGCGGCGAAACACGGCAGCAGTGAACCCTTCGGATTCAGCCGCGCCGAGAACCGCATCGCGTAAAACCACAGCGAGGCCGCCAGCACCGCCCCCGTGCTGAACAACCCCTTCGCCGTCCACACCAGCCGCAGCCCGCCGTCCCATTCCCACAGAAACGGGTGCAGGCCCGCAAACACCACCGATGCGGCCACCGCCCCGGCCAGCCGTGCCGCTTTCCCACGCCCCTCCACCACGATGAACCCGCGGAAAATCACCTCCTCCACCACCGCCGCCACCAAGCTGTAAACCCCAAAAAGCACGGTCATCTTCGACTGCTCCGCACTCAGCCCCAGGCGCAGCTCCCCCCACGTTTCGGCACCGGTGAGCACGAGCGCACCGACCGCCGCCACGACACAAGCCCGCAATGGCGCCCCCACCGCCCCCGGCAGCGCCCCTGGGTTGGGCCGCCCGGCCTCCGCCGCCCGCCAGTCCCCCCACCATAGCCACGCCAGATACATCCCGCCTGCAATGGTCACGAGGATCAGGAGCGGATTGTTGTTCATGACGAAAGGAAGAAGAGAAACGGGGGTTAAGGCGTGGGGGAATGAGGTAATCCGCGCAATTCCCATCTGATCCTTGAAATCGGCCGTCGGATTTTACCACGGATTACACGGATGAACGCGGATGGGGAAAAACAGAAAGGCAGGGTTGAACTCCGTGCCCTCCGGCTTTGCCTCTGTGCTCTGTGACCAACGGCTGCATCCGTGCCATCCGCGCCATCCGCGAGAAAATGCCTTGGAGCCACGCGATGGAATCGCAAATCACTCTCCCGCAAAAAACGTCACGGGCCGCGAAGCTTTTCTGGCCATCCAGCCCCGAAACGCGCAAGGTCCAAATCCCTCATGCCCGCGACCTCCCACGACCACCCAGCGACCGCCGCCCCGGGCGCGGGCCTCGGCCCCGTGTTCGCCCCGCTGCGCCCCCACCTCGCGGAGCTCGACATTTTTCTGCGCGCCCAACTCGCCGCCTTCGAGCCCGAGATCCGCGACCTCGCCGACTACTGCCTCGACGCCTCGGGCAAACGCCTGCGCCCCGCCCTGGTCTTCCTGGCCGGCTGGACCGGCGCCGACGCGCCCGACCCCGCGCTCGTGCGCGCCGCCGCCGTCGTCGAGCTCGTCCACCTCGCGACCCTCGTCCACGACGACATCATGGACTCCGCCGACCTGCGTCGGGGCCGGGGCACGGCCATGCGGCGCTACGGGCCCGAGGCGGCGGTGCTGCTGGGCGACGCGCTCTTCGCCCACGCCCTCAACCTCGCCGCCCAGTTTCCCACTCCCGAGGTCTGCCTCACGGTCTCCGACTCCACCCGCAAGGTCTGCACGGGGGAGATCATGCAGACCCTCCGCCGCCGCACGCTCGACGTCACCCGGGCCGACTACGACCGGGTGATCGAGCTCAAGACGGCGGAGCTTTTCCGCGTGTCCTGCCTGCTCGGGGCGCGGCTCGCCGGGCATGCGCCCTCTTTTGCGGCGGCGGCGGCCGAGTTTGGGCGGCAGCTTGGCATCGCCTACCAGATCTACGACGACCTGGCCGACTATTTTGGCGACGAGACCCGGATCGGCAAAACGCTCGGCACCGACCTCCGCAGCGGCAAGCTCACGCTGCCGCTGCTGCTCCTGCGGGAACGCCTGCCGCCCGGCGGCCGGGCGGTGCTGGACGAGGAGATCGCCGGCCGGCGCCCGGCGGACCTGGCGACGCACCTCGCGCAGATGCGGGAACACGACGTGTTTGGCAGTGTGCAGACGGCGGTGCAGACGGCCCTCGCGGCCGCGGAGTCTGCCCTAGCGCCGCACGCCGCCCTGCCCCCCGTGCCCCGCCTGCGCGGACTCGCCACCGCGCTCCGGCAGCAGACCGAGGCGCTGCGCGGGTAAATCGAGTTTCTGAAACTAAACTCGGCGGTTGGTCACAGAGCCCACAGAGAAGAACACCGAGTTCACCGAGGAAGGCCTCGGTCGGACGGGAGATTTTGGTGTCCCCCGCCGGGGAGGAGCCTCGCGGCCCCTCCACTGCCACGACTGCAACGATCATCACCTTTCCAACGGCATGGTTGCACCCATAGGACCAAATACCATTTGGAAGCCCGGAATGAAAACTTACAGCACGATCGAGTTTGAACCACTGATCCTCCTACGCCAAGGCTCTGGAGGACACGGTGGACACTGATGAACACTGATTCTGAGGATCGGATAAGTGCGAATTAGTGTGCATAAGTGGTTAAAGGTTTTTGTTTGGCGAGGTCATAGGCGAACACCAAGCCCTTGTGGCCTCTATATTCTTCCCTTCGTGAATCAGCAGTGGGGGCCGGGGCCCCACTCAGTTGATGGCAGATTTCCGGAGCGGCTCGCCCCACCCACGGAGGGGTCAGGCTACAGCACGAACGGATCCAGCAGCCCCACCCCTGACCGCGCAAAATCCGCCGTGTTGCGGGTCACCACCGTGAGCTTGTGCTCCAACGCCGTGGCTGCGATCAACCCGTCGGTCACCCGCAGAGGTTGCGCGGGCGGCAGCCGTCCCCAGCGGTCCGCGATGGCCGCGGTGATGGGCAGGATCCGGTCGGCATAATGCGCCTCCAGTCCAAGCAGCCAGCGCTCCAGCGCCCGGGCCGCCGCCTGGTCCCTGGCCCGGCGCAGTTCGATGCCCCGGCGAATCTCGCCCAGCGTGAGCACACTGAGAAAGGCTTCGTCCGGGGAGATGCCCGCCAGCCACGTGGTCACCCCGGGATGGGCCTTCGGCTTGCGCAGCTCGGAGAGCACTCAGGTGTCGAGCAGGTAGGCCATCAGAATTCGATCCGCCGGGGCCGGTCGGCGGTGCGGGGAAACTCGAGGCTGTCGCCAGAAGGGATGCCGCGCAGGTAGGCGAGAAAATCCTCCTGCGGGCCGGGCTGGTCCCCCACGAGCACGCGGCGCAGCAGCCGGCGGTGGGCTTCCTCCATGGAAACACCCAGCGCGGCGGCCCGCCGGCGAAGTTTGTTCACCACGGCGGGTTCGAGGTCACGGACGAGCAATTGCGCCATGCCTGTACGCTGCTATCAATGATAGCACCTATCAAATGCCAGGGCGCGGCAAGACCGCGCCCCTACTTTTTGACCCCGCCTGAATTCGACGGACTGGTGGTTTCGGCCGGAGCCGGCGCGAAGGGCCAGACCTCATACCACCGGGCGGCGGTCAGGCCGAGGGTCACCAGCAGGAGCACGAGGAGCAGATAGCGCCGCTGCCGCGCCGCCGTCTTGTCCTCGTAGGGATCCTCCAATGAGCGCCGCGACCCGGGCGGCAGCGTCGCGGTGGCGGTCAGTGCGGTGCCGAAGGGGATGTTGATCTTCACCCGGCCGTTGATCGCCCAGCCGTTGGCATCGAGGATCGGACCCAGGGTGCGCTGGCGGAGCTTCAGCCACGCGATGATCACCGCGGGCAGCGAGATCAAGAGCACGATGGCCACCGCCATGATCGGAATTTGCCACCAATGCAGGTCGGCCAGCTTGGCCCCCACCGTGGCCAGTGCGCCGCTGATGGCCCCGACCGCGACACCCAAGGCCGCGACCACCCCGACATCGAGCTTCTTCGGCGGCAGCGGGGGAGGAGGGGGAGGAGGCGGCGGGGGCACGTCGGGATTCGCCTGCTGCACCGCGGCATTGGCGGCGGCGTTGGCGGCGGCGGTCACCGCCTTGTCGGCCGCCAGGGCCAGGCGGTCATTGGCGGCGGCGTTGGCGGCGGCCGCCCGCTTGGCGGCCATCTCGTCGATCATCCGGATCACCTTTTTGTAGGGCGACCAGAAAGCCTGACGGAGGCTGATCGGGTTGTCCACGATGCTGGTGATCACCGCGTCCCAGTCCCGGCCCTGACGATCGTAGAAAACCCCGTGGCGGCCGGCAAAGAGGTAGTCGCTGCCGCCCTGGCTGAAACAGCAGGCGACCGTCATCGCGGCCGCGCCCGCCCGGGTGCAGCTGACATAGGCAATGAAGGTCTTGCCCATCCCAGCGAGGGGGTTGGGGCCGTCCACCTTGATGCAGAGTTCGCAGGACCGGCTGTCAAGGTAGAGGGTGCCGGCCTGGAAGGCGGCCCACCGGTCGCGCGAGTAGAAATCGGCGAAGTTGACGAAATTGTGGAGCACCGCGCGCAGGTCGCGGTGATAGCGCGCGAGCCGCTCGACGTCGGCCAGCGCCTGATAATGGGGCGCGAGCTCGCGGTCGCGTTCGACCAGGCGGGCGAGCGCCGCCCGCCCGGGACCGGTCGCGAGCTCGCGCAGGCGGGCCACCCCCAGCCGCTCCACCGCGTCGCCGGCCTTGGTGCCCAGCCACGCCTCGTAGGCGGAAAACTTTGCGTTGAGCTCGGTCCATTCGGCGTCGGTCAGCGCGGTCTTGGCCGCGCCAAAAACCGGCGCGACGGCCCGGGCCTGCAGGAGGGCCAGCGCGGTGGCCCAGGCGGGGTTGACGCCGTCGGCCAGCGGCAGCGGCTGGCGGGCCGCGATCCGCGCGAGGGGCAGACTGGCGACCTCGGGGGAGCCGGCCGTCAATACCTGCGCCGCGATGGCGAGATACTCCGCCTCGGGCCGGTTGAGCGCGTCGATGGCGCGCGCGTCGAATGCAGCGAGGCGGCAGCGGGCAAAATAGTCGTCCACCTTGGCACGCACCGCCCGGAGGGCGGCGACCGCGTCGGGGGTGCCCTCGCCCAGAAATGCGATGTCGGGCGCGGAGTTTTTCCCCACCCACGCCAAATGGGCGTCCACGTCGGCAAAAAACGCGTCGATGGTGGCTGCGGTCACCCCGATGGTGCCCGTGCGGCCGGCGGTGCCGCCATGACAGGCGATGATGTCCGCGATGAGCGCCTGCACCGCCGGGTCCTCCGTCGCGGCGGGGGGGATGACCCCGTCGCCGTTGAGCGGGCTGGCGGCAAAGATCCGGGCGGTGTCGGCGGCGTCGGCCACCGTGATCGCGCCGGCGGCGGTCTGGCCGAGGCTGGTGAGAATCTGCCCCGCAGAGCCCCGCAGGATTTTGCCCTCCGGGGTGGTGTCGCTGATCGCGGCCAGCGGGAGAGCCCCGGCGCCCTTGAGCAGGTCGCCCGGGTCGCCGAGGCGCACGGCGGCCCAGTTGACGGCGGCGAGGAGCTCGGGCACGCGGATGCGGCTGTCGTGGTCGGTGTCGATCAGCGCGAGGGTGTTCTCGTCGAGCTCCAGGCCCCGGACCGGGCAGCTCAGCGCGACCCACAGCTTCTGGTCGAGCTCGCCGAGGGCCAACAGGTCGGCGCCGGTCTCCAGGGCGACCTGGTCGAGACCGCCGGTGCGGAAAAACTTCCAGACATGGGGGGAGGCGGGCATGGCCGCGACCATGACAGCCACGCAGGCGGGGGCAAGACCGGGAAAGGCCGCCTTTGGGCCGGCCCGCCGGGTCAGGACTTGGCGGCGGCCGTCGGGGCACCCGGCGCTGCCACCGCAGGTTTGCCCCCTACGGCCGGCACCCCGGGATGGATGATCTCAACCGCCGTGAGATCGAAGGTCACATTCATGTTGCCCGGCAGGACCGGCTGGGCATTGCCGCCGCGGCGGCCGCCTTGCTGCAGGGCGTTGGGGTCGGTGGCGGCCAGGGCTCCACCACGTCGACCACCGCCGCCGCCGCCAGCGGGACCCCCGTTGTCCGTCACCCCATTGCCTTGGTTTTGAACCACGGCGGCCACCCCATTACGAAAACCACCAGCCCCCCCCGCCGTCCCGACGGCCCCGCCAAAGCCAGCCCCGCCGCGCCCGCCGCGGGTGGCGCGCACGACAATGTTGCAGTCCGTGATGGTGATATAGGGCGCCCGTTTGGCCAGCTCGCGGTAGAATGACACCAAGGTCGGCATGTCGACGTTGTTCAGGGCGACCCTGATCGAGGAGATGGCCAGCTGCCTGGAGCTGGCGGTCTTGGTCGTCGGCGCACCGATGGTCCGGTTGGTCACGTTGGCGGCGTCGGTCATTTTGACGATCTCGGAATTCAGCCTGAGTTTGTCGAAACTGAGCTCGGGCTTGAGCTTGTTGACCGCAGCGGCCTCTTCCGCGTCGTATTCGGCGCGCCGGTCGAGCCACACCTGCTGGTCAGTCAGTTTGGCCTCGTCCTGACGCTTTTCGGTCAGGAGCTTGTTGGTGCGGGCGATGAGGCTGGGCAGCCAGAAGGCGATGGCGAAGACCACCAGGCCGAGAATCAGCATTTTTTCGCGAAAGTGGCGGGAAAGGAAATAGGCTTTCATGTGGCGGTTGGGGCTGGGAGTAGGGACGGTGGAAAGGGCGGTTGGTTTCAACGATTCGCTCACGCCGCCGGCTTGGCGGCGGCACCCGCGGGCCCCGAGGTGGCCGTGGCCGGCTTGGTCGGCTCAGGCTGGACCGCCTCGGCGGCAAAGGTGACGATGACGGTGAAACGGGTGGTGTCGGCCTGCTGCGTGGTGGTTTGAATGTCCGCCGTGCAATCGGGCAGGGTGTTGAGCGCGGTCTTGAACGCCTCCACCTCGTCCGGGACGGTCGTGGTCCCGGTGGCCTGCAGCGTGTAGGAGTTGTCCGTCACGTTGATTTTGGCGCTGGTGTTGAGGAGCACGATGTTTTCCGGGCGTTTTTCCCGCACGAGATTGAGCATCTCCAAGGGGAGCAGCCGGCGGGCGGTGACCTGGGCAATCTGGTCGGCGGCGGCCTTGGTCGCCTGAATTTCCGCGACCACCTTGTCCCGGGCCTGCACCTCTGCGGTGCGCTCGCCCACCTTGGACTCGCCATACCACACCGCCCCCTGCCCCACCACACAGAGCACGATGACCCCCGCGAGGGCGAGGAAACCGCGCCAGAGCATGATGTCGTTCGTGTGCGCCCGGTTGCGCTCGGCCAGTTCGACCTTGTCGCGAACGTCCAGAGTCGCGATCAGGTCCGGGGCGATGATCACCTCGTTTTCGCCGGCCGTGAAGGTCGTCTGACGGCTGTCCGTCATGCTCCGCAAAGCCGGCGGGGCCCACTCCTCCACCGTCGCCCCGGTCGCCACGGTCCGCAGCAACTGGTCCCGGGCCGCCAGGCGCTCGGCCTCGGGGGTCTCGGGGGCCAGCGGGTGAATGATGGCCTGGCTGGGGACGGGTGATTCGTCGCCCCAGTGGAAAATGGTGATCGCGTCGGCGCTCATGAGCACCCGCACGGCCCCCGCCGGGGCGGGGGCGGCCAGCAGCACGGCAAAGGAGGGCATGACGACCTCGGCCTCGGACCACGCAGCGGTCTCCTCGGCGGAAAAGCGTTTGCGGTAGGCGGCGAAAACCAGCGCCCGGGTCGAGCCCGGCAGCCAGTAGAGCCCGTGATAAAGCTGGGCGACCGGGAAGGGCGAGAGGGACTCCAACGCGAGCTCGACCTGCTCGGCGACGACCTCCGGTGTGGCGTCGGGGGCCACGGTCACCGGCCGCACAAAAAAGTGGCCATCGGGCAGCAGCGCCGCGAGGCGCGTGGGCGGGGCGAAGAACTGGCTGATGAAGTCGAATTTATTGGGGGACGTGGTCATGTGGTTGGAGGCGGGAGATTGACGTTGGAGTAACTGGTCGATTCGGCACTGGTGGGGTTGGCCGCCGGAGTGGTTTGGGCCGTTGGGACCGTTGGGTCGAGATCGCTTTCGGAGAGCTCGAGGACGGTGTAGGGGTAGTTGAGCGCGACCGCCGCGCCGAGGGACGAGGTCGTGACCGTGGTGGCGGTGCCGGCGGCAGTCGGGGTGAGGCCGGCATTGGTGGCCGACGCCGTCACCGTGGGAGCCGCCACGGGGGTCGCGAGGGCGACGCCGGTGGTGGCGGTGCCGGCGGGAAACGAAACCAGCACACTGAGGTTGTAGATCGACGGCCCTTCCTTCACCGTGACATTGACCCGCAGGGCCGAAACCGTGACGCCCAGAGTGGCGCCACCGCCGCCTCCTCCTCCGCCTCCTCCGCCTCCTCCTCCCCCTGTGCGCGGGTTCAATGTGGCCACCCCGGCGGCCTCCGCCGCCTCCGCGATGGTTTTGAAGTAGGCGTTTTGATTGCCGCCGGCGGCGCTGCCTTCAGTGTTGCTGATGGAGACCGTGGTGAGGATGGCCTGTGCCCCGGAATCGCTGAGCTGGCCGAGGGTTTCAATCGTGTCGATGTTGCCCGCATTCACGTTGGAGGAGGCGAAATTGTAGAGGGAAAAGGACGAGAGGAAACGCCGACCGATGTCGCTGAGGCGGCCGTTGGCGTCGAAAAACAACCCGCTGATGCCGTCAATGGACGCCAGTTCAGACCAGGACCGCAGGCTGCGGCTGGGCGGGGCGAAAGGAATGGTGTCCTGCTGATACTGGGCCGACGTGGTGGCACCGGACGTGGAAGGTGCATAACCCTTCTTGGTCCAGGTGAGCAGGGAGTCTTGGATCGTCCCCGCATCGTCGGAACTCAGCCCGGCGGTGGTGGTGAGAAAGTAATATAAGTTATTGGTGGTGAGGTTGTTGGTTGTTATGGCACTGCTGATGACCGGCAGGGACATCTTGCCGCTTTCATCCTCAAAGGAGACCGTCACCGTGCGGCCCTCGACCAGGGGGGTGTAGCTGACCCAGCCCAGCGGGTCGCCCCAACCCTCGTTGGGGCTGTGCAGGCCGCCGTTGGCGAGCCGGAAATCCACCAACACTGCGAGGGTCGTCTCCATCGCGGAATAGGCCTCGGGGCGCAGCCGCGAGGCATCCGTCTGCCGCGTGGGCACCAACAGGTCATCCGCCGCCCGTTGCACGAAGGCGACCAGCGCGGCCGACACAAAGACAATCGTGACCAGCACGATGATCAGGACGGAGGCTTTTTGTTGGCGGGCGGGCATGGCGGGGGTGGCTCAGTACGACGGCAGCCCCTGGGTGGCGGTCAGGAGCGGGATGGTCGCGCTTTGTGTCAGGCTGCCATAGGCGAAATTAAGCCGCAGACGGTTGGGCACCATGTAGTTTCCATTGTTGTCCGTCATCGGGGTGTTCTGGCTCGTCCACTGCTGGCTGGAACTGTCGTAATAGTCGAAATCCAGCTCCGTCACCAACGGCGAGATGAGGGTCTCGCGCGGTGGGTCCGAGGTGAAGGTGGTCTCATACTGGGAGTGCCAGAGCAGGATGAGGCCCTGGCCCTCGCGCACGTCCAGTGAGCAGGTGACATCGGGCAACGCCCGGCCGGAGCTGCTGGCGCTGCCGACGTTGGTGGCGGTGCTGGCGCTCGTCCCGCCGGTCGTGCCGGGCGGCCAGGGCAGCAACCGGCTCCCGGTCGGCAGGACGAAGGTGAACAGGGGACTGTTGCTTGATGCGCTCGAGGCCCCGCTGCCCGCGGCAGGGATGCTCCAGGTGAACGGGGAGGAGGTCGTGACCGTGCCGTAGGGCGGCAGGGCCGCGGTGCGCAACGCCTGCCCGAGGTACCGCGTGAGCGTCTCTGCATGCTGCTCAAACTGGCGCTGGGGGTGGGTCACCCCCCACAGCTCCGTCATCGAAAACATCAGCGTGTAGAGCCCGACCATGATCAGCCCCACCAGCGCGGTGGCGATCAGGACCTCGAGCAGAGAAAAGGCGCGGCGTTTCATTGCGAGGTTTGCAGGGCCTTGATGCGTTGCGTATCGGCATCGCGCAGGGTTTTGCGGTCCGCGGCCACCGACCAGGTGGGCCGGAGCACCCGGAATGATTCGGTTGTGGTGACCGCGTCCGCGCCCGTCGCAGGGGCCACCGTGTAGCTGGCCGTCACATCAAACAAATCGGGCACCGGCAGCGTCGAGGGCGCGACCTCCGCCGTCCAGGTGACATTGCCCCCGTCCAGCGTCTGATACTGGCCCCCCTGCATGGCCGCGGCGAGGCTCGTCGTGTTCAGCATCTGGAAGCGCGCAAACTGGATGTCCTGGGCGGGGGAGGTCAGATTGGCCCGCACATGGTCGTAGCTGTTGAGCACGTTCATGTAGCCCGAGGTCAGCATGACCGCAGCGTAGGCGAAGATCGCCAGCGCGATCAGCACTTCGATGATGGTGAAGGCCCGGCGCATGGGATTATTAGAACGACCGTTGGCCCAGGCCGGCGCTGTTGGTGGCCACCGCCACCAGCATGGGTCCGCCGGTCCAAGGGTCCACCGCGATCGTCGGGCTCGCGGCGTCGTTGCCGGCGGTGGCGCCCTCGACCGTCACCCGGAACGGCGTGCAGGTCCCGTCCCGGTAGAAAACAACCGAGCTGATCGTGGTGTCGGTGCCGTTGCCCAAAATATCGCCGAACACCGAGCCGACCGCGGTGTTGGGACTGGCGAGGGCCGTGGGCGAGATGCCCGAGATGAAGACCAAGTCCCCTCCTCCCGGCACCTTGACCGGTGGCAGGTCGGTACCGTTGGTGGCGCTCGCCACCAGCTCCCCGGTCGTCGTGTCGTAGCTCATCCGCACCTCCGTCTCGTTGAGCAGGGCGTAGCGGCGGGCGGCGCCGGCCATGGTCCAGAAGGCCTGCGTCGGCGTCTCCGGGCCGGGGTTGAGCATCCGGGTCGCGCCCGTGATCATCATCCCGGAGAGCAGGCCGATGAGCGCCAGCACCAGCAGAATCTCAAGCAGCGTGAACGCCCGCCGTCCGCGAGTTGAACTGCGACGGGGGAAGCCGGGGCCATCTGCACGTTGCGTGAGCTTCTGCATACATCCGGGGTGAGGAAGCAAGGGGCGGTTTACTGCTGCCAGTTGCCGATATTGTCGGGGCTGCCGTCGATCCCGGAGGGCCCGAGCGACCAGATGTCAAAATGAGGCGTCATGCTGCCCGCGCCGTTGGCCGACGCCGGGTTGCCCGTGGTCGTTTGGGCAGTGGAGGTGGCCGTGTGGGTGCCGGGATATTGGTACTGGTACGGCTGCTTCCACGGGTCCAGCGGGATGGTGTTGGTGGTGAGGTACGGACCGCGCCAGAGATTCACGTTCGGATTGCCGGCGGGCGGCGAAATCAGCGCCTGCAGGCCCTCGGCGGTCGTGGGGTAGTTGCCCATGTCGATGCGATAGATGCCCAGCGCGGCCGGCATCTGGGTCGCCACAAAGGTCTTGGCGACATCGATCTTGGCGTTTTCAAAGGCCTTGCCGAGGCTGGTGACAGCGAGGCCGACGAGCATCCCGATGATCGCGAGAACGACCAGGATCTCGAGCAGGGTGAAGGCGCGGCGCGCGTTGCGGAATGAGGTTTGGGTGGAGGAAGGGGAACACATGGTGGTAAGTAGGGTGAATGACGACGGAAACAGGTTGGTGGTTGCGTGCGAAGATGCAAGATTACACACTTGCCCGGTTTGGTGCCCCCGCCCGGACTTGAACCGGGATCAGCGGTTTAGGAAACCGCTGCTCTATCCTGTTGAGCTACGGGGACGCAGGAACCCACCCCTGGAAATAGACGAGCGATTGCAGGTTGACAACCCTGCGTTGCATCCCTTTTGCTCCCCTTCCCTCCCATTCCATGAGCACGACCGAAACCACACCGCGCACCCTTGCGCCCAACGAGCTGCCCTTCACCGCGCCGCAGGCTTTCCGCAATTTCGTCACCGACACCGGCAAGATTCTCCCGCGCAAACACACCCACCTGACCGCCCGCCACCAGCGCGCCGTCACCAAGGCCATCAAGCACGCGCGCAACAATCTGCTCACCACCTGAGGCGCGCCTTCGCGCCCTTCGTTTTCCCGGCCGGAGCCTCGCTCCGGCCTTTTTTGTCGGCGCGGACTGTTCCAACCTGCGGACAGATTTGCCCCAAGATCGCCAAGGCCGCCAAGCCGGGAAAGTCGGAGGGGTCTTGATTCTCGGCGATCTTTGCGATCTTCTGTAAAACCTCTGGTTTCTGAGTCTATCCGTGCCCTGCCGTGTACCGCTCTGCTTCCGTTCCGCTCCATCAGTGCCCCTCCGCTTCCATCCGCGGGAAAATCTCCGCCTGTCCTCCTCCCGTTTTTCTGGATCAGTGCCCATCAGTGGTTGAAACCCTCCGATCTCCGTTCCCTCTGTTTCCTCCTGTAAAAAAGTCCGTCCCCCGTCCCGCCCGTATCTCGCGGCCCACCCCGCGCAACCTGGCCCGGCTTGCCGGCGTCCTCGCCCGCGGCGGCCTCGTCGCCGTGCCGACCGAGACGGTCTACGGCCTCGCCGCCGACGCCCTCAACCCCACCGCCTGCCGCGCCATTTTTCGCGCCAAGGGCCGGCCCGTCACCGACCCGCTCATCGTCCATGTCCGCACCCTCGCCCAGGCGGACGAGGTCGCGGTCCTCAACCCCGCCGCGCGCCGCCTCGCCGCCGCGTTCTGGCCCGGCCCCCTCACTCTGGTGCTGCCCAAGCGGGCCGGCGTGCCGGCGATTGTCACCGCCGGGCTCGACAGTGTCGCCGTGCGGATGCCGAGCCACCGCCTGCTCCGGACGCTCCTGCGCCTGTGCGGCCGGCCGCTGGCCGCGCCGAGCGCCAACCCCTTTGGGTACATCAGCCCCACGACCGCCGCGCATGTCCGCGCCGGGCTGGGCGCGCGCATCGCGCACATCCTCGACGGCGGCGCGTGTGCGATTGGGGTGGAGTCCACCATCCTCGACCTCCGCGACCCGGCGCGCCCGGAGCTGCTCCGTCCCGGCGCCATCCCCCGCGCCGCGTTGGAAAAAGTGCTGCGCCGCCGGGTCCGCGCCCCGCGACCGCGGGCGGTCGCGGGGAACCAGACGTCAGAGGTCAGAGGCCGGAAGCCGGAGGCCGGAGAAAACCCGATCTCGGGCAAAAGCGGCGGCATGGTCGCGCCGGGCATGATGGCGCGCCACTACAGCCCGCGCACGCCGCTCGCGCTGGGCAAAAAAAACCCCGCGCCCGCCCGCGCCGTGCGGGAGGCAGGCACCGCGTTCCTGTATTTCCGCCGCCCGCCGAGGGTGCCCGCCGGCGCGGGGAATCTTTTCTGGCTCACCACGACCGGCCGCCCCGCCGAGGCCGCCCGCACGTTGTACGCCCGGCTGCGGACGCTCGACCGCGGCGGGTGGCGGGCGATCCGCGCCGAGCGGGTGCCCGGCGCCGCCGGCCTCGCCGCCGCGCTCAACGACCGCCTCGCCCGCGCCGCGGCGCGGTAGCGGCTCAGCCCACCGCCTCGCGCACCAGTGCCCCGAGCGCGGGCGGCAGTTCGAGCGCGAGCGCCAGCTCGCAGGCGCGCGGGCTCATCTTGCGCCAGGTTTTTCTCAAAATATCCATGAGCTTAGCGTGCGGATAATCCGCGTGCTGCGCGGCAAACGCCCCAAGCTCGTTCTCCAGAAACACCAGACAGGCCGCGTCCTCCAGCGCCTGGGTGCCGGCGTTGGTCTTGAGGCCGGTCTTGGACACCCACGTCGCCACCTCGGCGGCGTCGGCCACCGTCACCCCGGCGGCGAGCAGCAGCTCGCGGGCCCGTTCGGCCTGTTTGGTGTAGAGTGATTTCCGCCACGCGAGGTAACCGGCCTTGCCCTCGGGGTAGGTCGTGCGCGGCACGGCCCAGCGCTCGAGGTGCTGGCAGCGCGCGGCGAGGCACAGCAACGGCGGCGCCTCCAGCACCAGACGCACGACCCATCCCTCCATCCGGTCGGCATACACCAGCTCCGCCGCCCACCCGTCGGCCGCGCGCACCGGGTCGGCAGCGTGGGCCTCGTCGATGAGCAGGCGGGCGCGGGCGAGAGGATCTTCCATGGGCGGCAGGTTGTGCACATCACACGCTCGCGCAAGCCACCAACACCACTGCGGGCTTCCCAACCTTTCAACCCCTCAACCTTCAGTCTCCCGCCTTCCCCGACGCGGGCACATACCACTCGCCGCGCAGCCAGTCGGCGACGAGGCCGATCTCCTGATCCGAGAGCTGGTGGGTGACGCCAAACAACGGCATCCGATCGTTATCCTGACCGTAAAAGCGCGGGTGCGCCGGGTTCGAGATGAACGCCACCAGCCATTCGTGCGAGCCGTAGCCCGTCAGGTTGGGGGCGGTGGCGTCCGGATCCGTGGAGTGGAACTGGTGGCAGTCGGCACATCCGATCCCGCCAAAGGACTTCCTTCCCTGGTCAATGACCGCCGCGTCGCGCCGGTCGAGGTCGGCCTGGGCCCTGAGCCCGCCCTCCGCGGAGAGGGCGGCGAGCACCCCCGCCAGCTGCGTCTTTTGGTCAGCGGAGAAGCCGGCCACATCTTTTTTCACAAAATCCACCATTTTGCTGCTCTTGAGCTTGGTCCCGCCGAAATAATGCGGACCGTCAATCTTGGTTGGATCGAGCAGCCCGGCCAGCCAGGCGCGGCTGGCATAGCCTTTCAGGTCGGAGCCGGCAATCGCGCCCTTGGGCGTGCCGCCGAGACCGTCGCCCCCGTCGTAACGGTGGCAGCTCGCGCAGTTCTTGGCGAAAATCTTCGGGCCCTGGGTCAGCGGGTCGTTGCGCAGGAGCGACACTGCGCCCGTCGTCGGGATGCCGTCGGGCGACTGCGCGAGCTCGATCACCCGCTCCGCGTCGTGTTTGGCGTCCTGGACGGCGGCGAGGTAGTCGGGGTTGTGGTTGTCCTCGTTGACCGCCAGCACGGTCAGCACCACCACGCCCGCGAACAGCGCGCCGAGAAAACCGAGGTTGAATTTGTGCCCCGCCGGCTTCTGCCCGAGAAAGGGCATCCCGATCAGGACCAGCAGCAGCACGCCCGGCACCACCATCGCCCCCCAGATTTCCGTGCCGCCAGGGAAATACTTCAGCAGCTGGAACAGGAAGAGGAAATACCACTCGGGCCGCGCGGCGGAAAACGGGGCGGACGGGTCGGCCGGCGCGTCGAGCTCCGCCCCATGCGTGCGCCAGATGAAAAACAGGATGACGCAGAGCACGGCGAGGCAGACCACCGCGTCGCGGAAAACCTGGTCGGGCCAGAACGCGGAGTCGGGCTTGCGCCGCGGTTCCTTGGGGGTGAGGCCGTGGCGGCGGAACAGGTAGATGTGCGCGACGATGAAGGCGATGATCCCGCCCGGGATCACCCCGGCGTGCAGCGCGAAAAACCGCGTGAGGGTCTGGTGCCCGTAGTCGCTCCCGCCGACGACCAGCCGTTGCAGCGCCGGCCCCAGCACCGGGGTGATGGAGAGGATGCTCGTGGCGACACGGGTCGCCCAGTAGCCCTTCTGGTCCCACGGCAGCAGGTAGCCGGTGAGCGAGAGCGCCAGCACCAGCAGCAGCAGGACCACGCCGGTCCAGAAATTGATCTCGCGCGGGGCCTTGTAGGCGCCGTCGATCACCACCTGCAGGAGGTGGAATACCAGCAGCACCGTCATGGCCTGCGCCGTGTAGTGGTGGAGCCCGCGGAGAAACCAGCCGCCCCACATTTCGTGCTGGATGTAGTAGACGCTCTCCCACGCCGTCTGCGCGCCGGGGCTGTAGGCCATCCACAGGAACAGGCCCGTGACGACCTGCACCGCGAAGCAGAACACGAGGGTGCTGCCCCACGCGTAGCGCCAGCGGGCGCCACCGGGCACGTTTTCAAACAGGGCCTCGTGCAGCAGTTTCTTGCTGCCGGTGCGTTGGTCGAACCAGCCGAGGAAATTTTTCATATGACAGCGATCTTCTCCCGCACCCCGGCCCGGAAGGTTTGGTAGGTCACCCAGATTTCGGTGCCGTGGCGGATCTCGACCGGCAGCTCGTCCATTCCCCGAGGGCTCGGGCTGGTCGGATCCTTGATCGAGCCGTCCAGGCTGAAGCTGCTGTTGTGGCACGGGCAGTGGTAGCCGTCTTCACTGTTTCGAAAATCCACGAAACATCCCGCGTGCGGACAGGCCACATTCAGGGCACGCACGCCGCCATCCTTGAGGCGCTGCAGAAAAACCGCGCCGATGGGGACATTGGGCGTGCGGTTCCAGGCGTCCACGCGGGTCGCGAGGACGGACTTCTGGACCGGGTCGCCGTTGGCCGGCAGCGCGTCCAGCGTGGCGACCTTCACCGCCGTGCCGGCCTCGGACTTGCGCCGCAGCGGGTCGAGAAAGACCAGGAGGCCGGCCGCCGGCGCGACCAGTGCAAGCCCGCCTCCAATGACGATGGCGGCGGCCTTGGTCAGGAAATCGCGCCGGTCCGGCTGAGGGGGGGCGTGATGCGGCGGATGGTGAGGGGAGGGGTGTTCGGCCATGACGGAAAAGGCGCGGCCTTGCCGACCGCAAGTCCGGATGACGCCTGAATCGGAAACGCCTTTCAACACCAAATGCGAACGGGGCCGCGGCCATCACCCGGGGATGCGGCAGGCGGCAACATCCCTTATGCTTGGGCGACCTCGGCCGGAGTGAGCTCGCCGGTTTTGCCCCGTTGGCCATCCGATCCTGCTGATTTTCCTCGCACCGAGTAATTTCGGACGGCGAATTGGCCCCGCGAGCAGCGTGGGAACCGTGATCAGACTTGAAACACTCAGGGCAAAATGCCCGCGATTGAGATACCCCGATTTCATGGGATGGGGTGGGTTTTAGTTTTTGATCCCTAGTGGAATTGAGGCGGTTGAACCCCAAGGTAGTTTAAGCCAGCGGCAATTTTGTCAAAGAGTGGCGATAGTTTCTCGCGTTGGGTTCCATCCGGGCAGCTTGGTGCCCGGCCGTTCGGCCGCCTCAAGTAATCCGCCTAGCTTCGTCCATCAGCGGGTGCTCAAAGGCCGTGGCATAGGCATCCAGGGTTCTGGCCTTGAGCTGAAGACTCCTACCCGTGTTGCGCCAGGCGGAAACTGCCGCGCGTACTTCCCCAAGAATGGCTCTGGCCTCAACGGACCTGAGCCCGAAGCGTGCGGCGGCCGCGATCGCCGCATCAATGGAGGGATTTTCCTGGCTCTCGGTGATCGCGGTCTTGGGGGTCAGCGCCCGGTCGATTTCCGGGACAGGATTGAGATCGTAGGCGGGCGAGAGTGCCCAGCGTCCGGGCTCGCGCATGAGGAAGCCGTGGTTGCGCAGGTGGTCGTCGTGGTTGCTGGCCAGCAGGGAGAAGACAAGCCGCCGCCACAGCTCGCGTAGATCGGCGGCGGTGTCGTGGCCAAATTGACGGATACCGTCCGCCAGCAGGGTGTAGGAACCAGCTTGGCCGGGCGCCAAACCGAGCAGGGTGTCGCCGGAGATAAAAGGGATGCGACGCGCGCCCTGACGGTCGAAGCGGGTGATGACGGCCACGCTCCTGCCACCGACCGCGACGTGCCGGTGTTCCGCCACAGTGATGCCGGCCCGGCGGGCAAGGGTGAGGGCTAGGATTTCCCCGGCGGCGATGTCCCGGAGGTCGTCCGGCTTGGGGAATTTCGCGATGGCCAGGCGGCCATCGGCGAGGCCGACCACCGCCTTGGGCCGCGCTCCGCCGAGGGGTGAGCCGGCTCCGAGCAAATAACGCAGGTCCGCCGCCGTCTCCGTCTCACCGTGAATCGCGTCCGTGGCCTGCAACAGTGTGGCCAGACGCACCAGCGGTGGGAGTTTGCCGGTGCCCGGGGCCAGGAAGGGCCCGGCGGCGTCGGCCCGAAAGCGCAGCGCCCCGATCCGGGTCGCGTCGTCCATCGCAAGCAGATAGTCGAGGTCTTGGTAAGGCTTGCGGTCGAGGACGTGCTGGCGGACCGCACGCTCGACGAGGAGCCGGCCCCAGCGATCCGGCCCACAATCGTGCAACACTCCCGGCAGGCTCGGCGCGTGGTGCGCGCCTGGCCGCAGGGGGAGGGAGGTGGGATCAAGGGCAAAGACATCGGGGCCGGCCAGCCACTCCGCCGCGTATTCAAATGACACAGCCGGGCTGCGCCCGTCGGAGTGGAGCCGCCCGACCAGCCGGGTCGCTCCGGCCCAATCAATGTGAACTTCCAGGCTCATGGGCGGGCGCGCCGGATCCGCCGGGGCAGACGGCGCTCGTCCAGGCTGAGGGCGAGCGCATCGGTGGCGGCCGCCGCCAGGCCGGCGAGACGGCCGTGCAATTGGAGCACAAAGGTGGCGGTGGCGAGGGTGCCCAGGGCCACGGAGGGATCCCCCCGCTCCAGCCGCCAAAGCGTGTCGCGACTGACGAACAGCCGCGCGGCCATGTCGGCCGTGGAGATGCCCCGCTTGCGCCGGGCCAGCGCCAGATCGCGGCCCAGTTGGCGGAGCGCATGGGCGGCGGGGAGCGGAAGGGAGGAGAGGAGTGGCATGGCGGACAATGTCTGGCATAGCTGACGCTATGTCAAGGTGTGTCCGTCATAGCAGACGCTATTTGAAAGCATCCTGGTTGCTTGCCCCCCTTGTCCTCCGTAGCCAAACGCAAAGAAGGAAGAGGCGGCGACGAAGGAGGCTTGGCGAAGGCGGATGGATTCCGTCACGGCCAGCTCATCGTCCGTCAGCCCTGACACTGAACGCAGGACGTCGACCTGCAGTTCGGATCCATCCTTGTTCATCATGATGGCTCCGAGCACCGGGGACCGGGCTCGGGGTAGGCGCGGAATTTCCAGCCCGCGGCGGTTGCCACCACGAAGGCGAGTTCGTGATCACGCAGAAAAATGTCCGTGTCCTTCGAGGTGAACGGCTCAAATCCCGCCAGAATTTGATCTGGCGCGTCCGGCATAGAATGACGCCCACCGATTATCCAATGGGTGCAATCGCACGTCCGCCGCTGATTCGCGTCCGTCGCAACGGCGATGGCCTGGGCCGCCTACAGGGATGACGTGGGCGAGCCGCTATTGGCTCGACGTGGGAACGATGGGTGACAACATTTGCGGCTCCGGGCCTATAGCTCAACGGTTAGAGCAGAGGACTCATAATCCTTTGGTTCTGGGTTCAAATCCCAGTGGGCCCACCATAAAGGACAATTACTTACGAAATTTGAGCTCGGGAAACGCTTTCAGCGCGTCGCAGGTAGCAAATATGCGGGTGCGACGATGTTCCTTGCCGTTGGCTCGACCGGATTGTGTTTTACCGTGCGATACGTCTCTTTCCCTGGTTCATCGAGCGGTGGACGTTCAACGGGGAGAGGGGCTTTTGAACAGCCAAAATAGCATGGCCAGCGACGGGAGCAAGATCACGACCCCGGCGGCCAAAGCAATTAGGAGCAGGCGCAAAGTTGCGGCCGGTGCCTGCGTGTTCGCAAACGTCAGGTCCGGCGTGATCAGATATGGGTATTGCGCCAAGGCCCCCCCCACAAGGATTAGGGCCACCTGGCCCACGGCCGCCATCCGGGCCAGTGCGAAACGCCGCCTCCTCATGGCGGCAAATGAGCCCACGGCGCAGAGGGCCGTGGGCACCATCAGCCAAGGCGCCCTCCCCTGCGTCAAACCGTGAAATAATTCTGGTGCGCCGGATCGCGCCGCGAAAAAGGCCACCCCGGCCACGGGGAACAGGGAAAGGCCCGACCAAAGGGCTCGAAGACGGAAATCATTTTGCAGCCCGGATTGATCGTTGGTGGCCAGCGTCAAGTAGGTGGCCGCCAGGTAGGTGACCAGCCCAACGGCAAATAGCCCGCAGGCCAAGGCAAATGGAGTCAGCCAACCGGCGAGATACCCCGAACTCACCTGACCCTCCACCAACCGGATCCGACCGCTGGCGAGCGCGCCGAGGATGACCCCCTGACAAAAAGGGGTGACACCACTGGCGATGCCGAAGACGCGGCTCCAATGCCGCTGCACCGCCGCCGCCCGCGAGTCGTGGCTGCGGAAAATAAATGCCGCGCCGCGCAGCACGATGCCGACGAGCATAACCGTGAGGGGAATGTTCAATGCGGTCATCATGGCCGCAAACGCGGCCGGAAAGCCGGTGAACAGCACCACCACCACGAGAATGAGCCAGACGTGGTTGGCCTCCCAGATCGGCGCGATGGCTCCGGCAATCGCCTTCCGTTGGCGCATCGCGCGCGGGCCGGTTGCCAGCAAGTCCCAGATGCCCCCGCCAAAATCCGCGCCGCCCGTGAGCGCATACACGATCAGCGACAGCAAGAGCGCAACGGCGACGGACGAAGCGAGCATGGCGTTCAGGCGGACGACGCCGGGGAAACCGTTTCGTCGGTCTCCAGAAACAGGCGGCGCAAGAGTGCAACCACGACGCCCGCGAGGAAGAGATACAGCGCCGTAAACGCGACCAACGGCACCGCGATCCCCGGCATCGGCGTGACGGCGTCGGCGGTGCGCATCACGTGGTAAATGATCCACGGCTGGCGACCGGCCTCGGTCACGACCCACCCGGCCTCGATCGCCACAAAGCCCAGCGGGCCGGCGGCGACCAGCGCACGCAACAGCCACGGATGTTCCGCGAGGGTGCGGCGCCGCCACCAGATCCAGCCGGCCCAGCCGGCCACGGCCAGCATCGCGAAACCGGAGAAAACCATCACATCAAACGACCAATGCACGATCCGCACCTCGGGCCAGTTGTTGCGTGGGAACTCCTCGAGGCCGGCGACTGTGGCGTCAGCTTGGTCGGCGAGCAGCCAGCTCAGGCCGTGCGGGATGGTGAGCGCGTAGCGCGTCGTGCGCGTCGCATCGTCGGGCAGGCCGCCGATGCGCAGCGGCGCACCCGCCTCGGTGTGGTAGAGCGCCTCCATGGCCGCGAGTTTGGCGGGCTGCAGCCGGCCCACGGTGCGGGCGCTGAGGTCGCCGCTCGCAAATTGCAGCGGGATGCTGACGCCCGCGACCGCCAGCGCGAGGCCGAGCGCGCGGCGATGGAATAGGCTGGCCGGATTGCGCCGCAGGAAAACGCATGGACCGCCATCACGACGAAACCCGTGGCCACGTAGGCCGCCAGCGTCATGTGCAGGACCTCATGGAAGCTCGCGGGGTTCAGCATGGCTGCGACCGGGTCGATCTCGGTGAACCGGCCGTCAACAAACTTGAAGCCGGCCGGCGCGTTCATCCACGCGTTGGCCGTCACGACGAATATTCCGGAGAGCACGCCGCTCACCGCGACGACCACCCCGGCCAGCCAGTGCAGCAGCGGCGGCAGCCGGTCACGACCGTAGAGAAACACGCCGAGGAAGATCGCCTCGGTAAAAAACGCGAAGCCTTCGAGGGAAAACGGCATCCCGATGATCGCGCCCGCCTTCGCCATGAAGCCCGGCCAGAGCAAACCGAGCTCGAACGACAGCACGGTGCCGGAGACCGCGCCGACCGCGAAGAGAATCGCCACGCCTTTTGCCCACCGCTCGCTCAATTTGAGATACACCGGCTGGCGCGTGCGGAGCCACGCCCCCTCGGCCAGCACCATCAGCAGCGGCAGCCCGATGCCCAGGGCTGCGAACACGATGTGAAAGGCCAGCGACATGGCCATCTGCGAGCGTGCAAGGAAGAAATCATTCATGGTCGCAGGGTTTGGTCCGGGCCGACCGCCTTCAGCTTGATCCGGGGCGCGTTTTGATTTTTGGCGGCCCGCCTGGCTTCACCAGTTCCGCCGGCTGTGGCCACCGGTGTTCCTGCTGCGCGAGCAGTCCTTGCACGGCTTCCGGGCCCCAGGTGCCGGCGGCGTAGTTGGGGAAGTCGCCTGGCTGGGTGGAGCTCCACGCCTCCAGTACGGGCAGCAGCAGCCGCCACGCCGCCTCCACCTGGTCGGCGCGCATGAAGAGCGTGGCGTCGTTTTTCATCACGTCCCAGAGCAGCGTCTCGTAGGCGTCCGGCGAGGGGGCCTCGAAGCTCTCGCGGTAGTTGAACCGCATCTCGACCGGTCGCAGTTGCATCTTGGGCCCCGGATATTTGGCCTGAAAGCCCAGCACGATGCCCTCGTCGGGCTGGATGGCGAGGACGAGCCGCGACGGCTGCCAGCCGAGCGAGGCTTCGGGCGGAAACGACCGGTGCGGCACCGCCCGAAACTGGATGGAGATTTCCGACGCCTGCCGGGGCAGGCGCTTGCCCGTGCGCAGGTAGAACGGCACGTCCTGCCAGCGCCAGTTGTCGATGTACAGCTTCAACGCCGCAAACGTCTCCGTCTGCGACTCCGGCCCCACGCCGTCCTCCTCGCGATAGCCGGGCACTTTTTTCCCAACGGGGTTGAGGCCGGGGCCATACTGTCCGCGCACGGCGGATTGCGCGACCGCGTCGCGATGGATCGGGCGGGCCGCGTGGAGCACGTCCACCTTTTTGTTGCGAATCTCGTCGGCGTCGAACGAGACCATCGGCTCCATCGCCACCAGGCAGAACAGTTGCATCAGGTGGTTCTGCACCATGTCGCGGAGCGCGCCGGCCTGGTCGTAGTAGCCGCCGCGATGCTCGACCCCCACCGCCTCGGCGACGGTGATGGTCACATAGTCGATGTAGCGCCGGTTCCAAATTGGCTCGAACAGCGGGTTGGCAAAGCGAAACGCGAGGATGTTCTGCACCGTCTCCTTGCCGAGATAGTGGTCGATGCGAAAAATCTGGGACTCCGCGAAACTCGCCGCGAGCACCGCGTTGAGCGCGAGTGCCGACTCCAGGTCGTACCCGATCGGCTTTTCGATCACGATGCGCGCAAATTCCCGGTCGCGCGCGAGCCCGGCCCGGCCGAGGTATTTCGGGATTTCCCCAAACATCGACGGCGGCGTGGCCAGGTAGAAAATGCGATGGGCCTTGGCGCTCCAATGTTTTTCAAGCCTGGCGCACTGGCGGCCCAACGCGGCGTAGGTCGTGGCCTGCTTGAAATCGCCCTGCTGGTATTGGATGTGCGGGGCGAACTGGTTCCACGCGGCCGCCTTCGCCTTCCCGAAACGCGAGAACTGATTGACGCCGTCGTGCAGCCGCCGGCGCAGCGCGTCGTCGCCGAGTTTGATGCGGTCCACCGCGATGATCGCAAACTCTGCCGGCAGGCTGCGGTCCTGCGAGAGGTCGAACAGTGCCGGGATCAGCTTGCGCCAGGTCAGGTCGCCCGCGCCGCCGAATATGACGAACACCGTCGGTTCGAGCTGGTCGGGCGGCTTCATGCGGGTGGCAAACGCCGGGCGCGGCCCGTCGGGTTCCGTTTCCTCTCCGCCAGTGAAATCGGCGGGGGCGGGCGGTCGCGTGGGCGCGGGATCATGCCGCCCCCGCGAAATCGATCACCACGCGGGACGCCACGTCTCCGTGTTCGAGCCGCGTCAGGACGTCATTGATCGCGGAGAGGGGCTGCAGCTCAATGTCAGCCTTGACCTTGCCCTCGGCCCCAAAGGCGAGGGCCTCGGCCATGTCCCCGCGCGTGCCCACGAAGGAGCCGCGGATCGTGAGGCAATTCGCGACGACGTCGAACAGCGGCGTCGGGAATTCTCCAGGGGGAATCCCGACCAGGACGCAGGTGCCGCGCTTGCGCGTCATGCCCACTCCCTGTTTGAAGGCGGGGAGGGAGGGGGCGGTGATGAGTACCCCGTGCGCTCCGCCCCCGGTGGCCTTTTTGACGGCCTCCGCCGGATCTCCCTGTTGGGGATTGACGACCCTATCCGCCCCGAGACGCGTCGCGTGGGCGAGCTTGCCGTCGCTGGGGTCGATCGCAATGACGTGCAGGCCCATGGCTTTCGCATATTGGATGGCGAGGTGACCAAGTCCGCCAATGCCGGAGATCGCGAGCCACTCGCCGGGCCTCGCGCCGGTTTCCTTGATTCCCTTGTAGCTGGTGATGCCGGCGCAGATGAGGGGCGCGGCGGCGGTGGGGGTGAGCCCGGCCGGCACATGGGCGACGTAGTTGGGATCAGCCACGACATATTCGGCAAAACTGCCGTTTTTGGTGTAGCCGCCGAACTGGGCCTCGGCACACACCGTCTCCCAGGCGGCCAGACAATGCTCGCAATGCCCACACGCCGAGTAGAGCCAGGGAACGCCCACGCGATCCCCTTCCTTCACCGCCGTCACCCCGGCGCCAAGGGCGACGACCCGGCCGATCCCCTCATGACCCGGGATGAACGGGAGCGCAGGTTTCACCGGCCAGTCGCCGTTCTTGGCATGCACATCCGTATGGCAGACGCCACAGGCCTCGACTTTCACCAGAATCTGGCCCGGTCCGGCGACGGGGATGTCCCGATCCTCCAGCACGAGGGGTTGGCCGAATGCATGGACGGCGGCGGCCCGCATTTTGGCTTTCATGGTTCGTAGATGTTTCAAGGCGGTCGCGCCTCCCCCGCCTCGCTCAGATCGGCGCCTCAAGCACGGCGGTGCGGACCAGTTTCTTGTTCACGAATTCCTGAATCCCCATGTCGCCGAGCTCGCGCCCGTAACCGGAATTCTTCACGCCGCCGAACGGCAGTTCGGCATCGGACCAGCTGATATTGTTGACGAACATCATGCCCGTCTCGACCCGGCTCGCCACCCGCTGGCCGCGCGCGATGTCTTTCGTGAAGACGGAACCGCCCAGGCCAAAGTCGGAGTCATTGGCGAGCGCGACGGCCGCGTCCTCATCCTTGACGCGAAAGAACAGCGCGACGGGGCCGAAGAATTCGTCCCGGAAGGCCGGATTGTCCGGCTTGATGTCGGTCAGGATGGTCGGCGCCATGAAGGCTCCCGGGCGAGCAATGCGCTTGCCGCCCAGCTGCACCTTGGCCCCGTGGGCGATCGCCGCGTCCACCTGCTGGAGCAGGCCGAGCAGGGCTGACTCCGTGGACAACGGGCCGAGTGCGGTCCTCTCATCCATGGGATCGCCGGGTTGCAACGCTGCCAACGCCGCGGTGAATTTTTCGAGGAATTTGTCGGCCAGCTTTTCGGTCACGATAAAGCGCTTCGCCGCGCAGCAGGTCTGGCCCGTGTTATACATGCGGCCCCAGACGGCCCACTTCACGGTGTGTTCGAGGTCGGCATCGTCGAGCACGATGAACGCGTCGCTGCCGCCGAGTTCCATCGAGGAGGGTTTGAGATTCTTTCCGGCCCGCGCCGCGATTCTCCGGCCCGCCGCGACGCTGCCGGTCAGGGCGACGCCCTTGATGCGCGGATCGTCCACGACGCGGTCGGACTGTTCGTGTGAGATCAGCAGATTCGTGTACAGGCCGGCCGGGGCGCCCGCCTCAACCCAGAGTTGCTCGAAGGCGATCGCGCACTGCGGAACACAGCCGGCATGCTTCACCACCAGCACGTTGCCCGCCATCAGCTGGGGGCCCGCGACCCGGGCCAACTGGTAATAGGGGAAATTCCACGGCTCCACGCCAAAGATCACGCCGATCGGGCTGCTCTCCATGTGGGCTTCGCCGATGGACGGATGCAGGGTGACCGGGGCGAGGAAGCGCTCGGCATTCTTGGCATAGTAGGCCAGGATTTTGGCGCTGAACTCCACCTCCCCGCGGGCCTCCGCAATGCGCTTGCCCATCTCCAGGGTCATGAGGTGGGCGAATTCGTCGGCTTTCGCCTGCAGGATCGCCGCCGCTCGGGCGACGATGAGGGTCCGCTCGGCATAGGCGGTGTGCCGCCAGGTTTCGAAGCACCGCGCCGCTCGGGCGAGTTTCACCTCAAGTTGTTTGTCGGTGAGGGTCACGAAGGTTTTCCCGACCTTCCCGTTGTAGGGATTGACGCTTTGGTAGGCTGGAGCGATCCGGGCCGTCGCGGCCGGTGGCTTGGGAGCGGAGAGTGGCTTGGTCATAAGCAGTATTCGATTTTGTCAGGGCTGGTTCATTTTAACGCGAACCGCAGGGGGGCGGGATGGGGTGTTACCCGCGGCGGAATCTCCGCGGGCCGGGAACCGCTCGGGCCAACTCAGGTCTCCGCGGCATGGCCAATCACGAACCCTTTCGGTTCGGGCTGGTCGGATGTTTTGATGGGGGCATCGGGCGGCAGCGTTGGTCTGCTGGATCGGTCGTGGTGCTCAATGGATCGGTTCCTCGACGTGACCGCCGAACTGGAAGCGGAGCGCCGAAAGGAGCCTGTCCTGAAACTCGGCCTCGCCGCGCGAGCTGAACCGCTCATAGAGCGCCGTGGTCAGCACCGGCACGGGCACGCCCTCGTCAATTGCCGCCTTGATCGTCCAGCGCCCCTCGCCCGAATCCGACACCCGGCCGGCGAACTCGGCGAGCTTGGGGTCGCGGGCCAGGGCGTTGGCGGTGAGATCGAGCAGCCATGAGGAAATCACGCTGCCCCGGCGCCAGACCTCGGCGATGTCGCCGAGCGGCAGGTCGTATTGGTAATTCGCGGCGTCACGCAGCGGGGTTGTCTCGGCGTCAACCCGGCCGGTCTGCCGGCCGATGTTCGCCGCCCGCAGCACATTGAAGCCCTCGGCGTAGGCCGCCATCAGGCCATACTCGATGCCGTTGTGCACCATCTTGACGAAGTGGCCCGCACCGTTCGGCCCGCAATGCAGGTAGCCTCGCTCCGCCGTGCCGGCTGATTTGGCCCGGCCCGCGGTCCGGGCGATGTCTCCCCGCCCCGGTGCCAGCGAGGCGAAAATCGAATCGAGTCCTCTCACCACGGAGGCCTCCCCCCCGATCATCATGCAATACCCACGTTCCAAGCCCCAGACGCCGCCGCTGGTGCCGACATCGACATAATGAATTCCCTTGCCGGCGAGTTCCTTCGCACGGCGCAGATCGTCCACATAGTACGAGTTGCCTCCGTCAATCAGGATGTCGCCCGGCCCGAGCAGCGGCCGGAGATCCGCGATCGTTTGGTCCACCACGGCTGCGGGCACCATCAGCCAGATCGCGCGCGGTGCCTCCAATCGTTCAACCATTTCGGCGAGCGACGAGGCGCCGACGGCCTTGAGCCTGACCATCGCCTTGACGGCTTTCGTTGAACGGTCGAAGACCACGCAACCGTGGCCGGCCTGGAGCAGGCGCCGGACCATGTTGCCCCCCATTCGCCCCAAGCCGATCATGCCGAGCTGGCGGCTGGTTTTCTGCTTTCCCGGGCGGGGCGCTTTCATGGTGAAATTGGGTTGGAGGATTTATCGCTGCCAGAGAATCCAACCGGCCTCCAGGGGCACGGCGAGGCCGTCGCTTTGCGCCATGATCCGTGCCGTGTAGTCTGACGCCGGGCGGGCGGCGGAAACGGTGGCGCTGTAAGTGTAGCCGCCCGCCCCTGAGGCGAGCGGTTGCAGGCGGGTCATGTCCTGTCGCACCGGTTCGCCGCCTTTGGCGGCGTCGGCATAAAGCTCCACCCGGACGGTGTCCGGGCCGGCGCCGTGGAGGAAAACCTCCGCCCTGATGATGTGCTGCCCGTCTTTGGACTCCAGGGCCCGCGCGCCAAACCGGATGGCGGCCCATTGCTTCGCGAACGCGGTGCGCCAATCCACCAGCTGGCGGGCCGTCGCGCCCTTGGCGGCGGCGCGCGCACGATACGCGGCGGCGGCCGGCAGATAGTGCTGCTCGGTATATTCGCGCACCGTGCGGCTGGCGGAAAACCGGGGCGTCAGCCGCGCCATGCTCTCGCGGATGCGCGTCAGCCACGCGGCGGGCCGGCCGTGCGCGTCGCGGGCGTAAAACTCCGGGATCACCTCCTGTTCGAGCCGCTCGTAAAGCGCGTCGGCCTCGGCGGCGTCCCAGGCGGAATTATCGCCGTGCTCCTGACCGTCGCCCAGGGACCAGCCGATGTCCGGCGCATAGGCCTCGGCCCACCAGCCGTCCAGCTCGGAGAGGTTGAGGCCGCCGTTGACGAGCACCTTCATGCCGCTCGTGCCGCTGGCCTCCCATGGCCGCCGGGGCGTGTTGATCCACACGTCCACGCCCTGCACGAGATGCTCGGCCATCAGCATGTCGTAGTCGGCCAGGAAAACCACGGGCGGATTCACGTCGTGGCGACGGATGAAACGCGTCCATTCCTGGATCAACGCCTGCCCGGCCTGGTCGGCCGGATGCGCCTTGCCGGCGAGGATGAGCTGCGCCGGGCGCGACGGATTTTTTAGGAGGCGAAGCAGGCGCTCGGGATCATGCAGCAAAAGGTTGGGCCGTTTGTAGGACGCAAACCGGCGGGCAAACCCGAGCGTCAGCACGCCCGGGTCCAGCCGCGCCTGGGTGCGCGAGATCACGTCCGGTTCGGCACCGACGGCCGCCATCTGCCGGCCAACGGTGGCGCGGGCATATTCGACCAGGGTTTTCCGACTCGAGACGCGCAACGCCCAGAGCTTTTCGTCCGAGACCCTGCGGAGATCCGCCTCCATCGTCGCCGATGTTCCACGCCACCGTTCCTTGCCGCAGGCCTCCGTCCAAATTTGGTCCGCCGCCGCCGAGTCCCATGTCGGCATGTGGACGCCGTTGGTCACATGGCCGACCGGCACGCCGGCCTCCGGCCACTGCGGAAAGAGCGGCGAAAAAATATGCCGGCTCACCTTGCCGTGCAGTTGACTGACGCCGTTGACCGCCCAGCTCCCGTTGGTCGCCAGATACGCCATGTTGAACGGCTCGTCCGCGTCGTCGGGGTTCTGACGGCCCAGCGCCAGCAGTTCGCGCAACGGCACGCCGAGCTTTTCCCGGGCATAGCCGTCGAAATACTGCGCGATCAGCCCGGGGGAAAAACGGTCGAATCCCGCGGCCACCGCCGTGTGGGTGGTGAAAAGATTCCCCGCGCGCGTGGCCTCCTGGGCGACAGCGAACGGTTGACCCGTCTCCGCCATGAAGCCGCAGGCGCGCTCCAGCAACGCGAACGCCGCGTGGCCCTCGTTGAGATGGCAGACGTCCGGCTTGAGGCCGAGCGCGGCGAGCAGCCGCCAGCCGCCAATCCCGAGCACAATCTCCTGTTTGAGGCGGAGTTCCGGACCGCCGCCATACAGCTCGCCGGTGATACCGCGCTGCTCGGGAAAGTTGGCCGCGTCGTTCGTGTCGAGCAGATAGAGCCTGATCCGGCCGACCTGCACCTGCCACGCCCGCACCCAGACGGAGCCGCCGGGCAGCGCGATCTCCACGCGCAGCCACTCGCCGTCCGGCCGGCGCACCGGCGTGACCGGCAGTTGGCCGGGATCGTTGCAGGGATAGAGCGCCTGCTGCGCGCCGTGCGCGTCGATCACCTGCCGGAAATAACCATGCTGGTAGAGCAGCCCGACGCCGACCACCGGCACCCCCAGGTCGTTGGCGGCCTTGAGCTGGTCGCCGGCCACGTTGCCCAGGCCGCCCGAATAGATCGGGAGCGCCTCGCTGAGCATGAATTCCATGCAAAAATACGCGACACAGGCAAGCCCGGCCCCGGGGTGTTCCCGCTGAAACCACCGGGGAGTCGCCGAGGCCTGCCGCTGGGCCTGCACGAGGCGCCCGAGCAAGCCGCTAAAGTCCTGATCGGCCAGCGCACGGGTGATCTTTTCGCGTGCGACAGACTGGAGCACGACGCTGGGATGCTGGGTCCGGGCCCAGAGTTCGGGGTCGAGCCGCCGCCACAGCTCGTCCCCGCTGTGGTTCCAGGTCCAGCGCAGGTCCATCGCCAGCTCGGTGAGCGCGTCGAGACCCTGCGGCGGAGTGGGCGGCGCAGGGCCGGTCGGGGTGAGGTTGCTCATGGGGACAAGTTTAACGTAAAAAACTCAGTTCGGATCGCCCTCATTTTCCCACGCTTCGACCGCCTCGTCTTCTGCGGACTCCCGCGCGGTCGACGCCACCGGGCCGGCTTGCGTTCCGGTCGCTGCCGCCAGCGTCGCGCTGACCATCGTTTGCGCCTCCGCCAGAATCCGGCGCAAATGGGCGTCGCCGCGGAAACTCTCCGCGTAAATTTTGCAGATGTCCTCGGTGCCGGACGGACGTGCGGCGAACCAGCCGCTGGCCGTGATCACTTTCAGGCCGCCAAGCGGCGCGTCGTTGCCGGGCGCACGGGTGATGATGGCCTGGATTTTTTCGCCCCCGAGCTCCGAAGGACCGACCTGCTCCGGCGAAAGTTTCGCCAGCACGGCCTTTTCCGCCGGAGTGGCGGGCGCCTCGACGCGGTCATAAGCCGGCTCGCCGAACTCGCGCGCGAGGTCGCGGTAAAGCTCGCCCGGATCGTGGCCCGTCCGCGCGGTGATTTCGGCCGCGAGCAGGCACGGAATGAAACCGTCCTTGTCCGTCGTCCAGACGCGGCCGTCGCGTCGGACGAAGGACGCGCCCGCGCTCTCCTCGCCCCCAAAGCCCAACGAGCCGTCGAGCAGGCCGTCCACAAACCATTTGAAGCCGACCGGCACCTCATAAAGTTCCCGCCCGAGCTTCGCCGTGACGCGGTCGATCAGCGCGCTGCTCACCACGGTTTTTCCGACCGCCGCCGCCGCGCGCCATGACGGACGGTTTTGAAAGAGCTGCGAAATCGCCACGGCGAGAAAATGATTCGGCGGCAGCAGCCCGGCGCTTTTGGTGACGATTCCGTGCCGGTCGTGGTCGGGGTCGCAGGCGAACGAGAGATCGAACTTGTCCTTCATCCCGATCAGCCGCGCCATCGCATAAGGCGACGATGGGTCCATGCGAATCTGGCCGTCCCCGTCCACCGTCATGAATCGGAAGGTGGGATCCACCACGTCGTTCACGACAGTGAGGTTCAGGCCATGGCGTTCCGCGATTCGGGGCCAGTAATGGATGCCGGCCCCGCCCAGCGGATCGACTCCGAGGCGGAGTTTCGCGCCGCGAACGACCTCAAGGTCGATCACGTTGCCGAGGTCGTTGACGTAGGCGTTGAGAAAATCGTGCCGGTGCGTCGTTGTGGCGTGCAGCGCCTGCGCGTGGGGAATCCGTTTCACGCCGGCGAGGCGGGCTTCGAGGAGAGCGTTCGCCTTTTGCTCGATCCAGCCGGTGACGACGGTGTCCGCTGGGCCCCCATTGGGCGGGTTGTATTTGAAGCCGCCGTCCTGCGGCGGATTGTGTGAGGGGGTGATGACAATGCCGTCGGCGAGGCCGGTGGTCCGCCCGCGATTGTAAGTCAGAATCGCATGGGAGATCACCGGGGTCGGCGTGTATTCGTCACCGTCGGCGAGCATGACCTCGACGCCGTTGGCCGCAAGCACCTCCAGCGCGGTCGCGCCGGCCGGGGCCGACAGCGCGTGTGGGTCGAGACCGAGAAAGAGCGGGCCGATGATTTTTTGTTGCGAGCGGTACAGGCAGATCGCCTGGGTGATCGCGAGGATGTGGTTCTCGTTGAACGCCCGGTGGAACGACGAGCCGCGATGCCCGGACGTGCCGAACGCCACGCGCTGCGCCGGCACCGCCGGGTCGGGTTTCTCCGCATAATAGGCGGCGATGAGCCGCGGTACATTGACGAGGATTTCGGGCGGGGCCGGCTGGCCGGCGAGCGGGCTGGTTTTCACAACGATTCCCTGACCGATACGATTTCGAGCTCCGCCACTTTGGCCAGCCGACGGCGATGCCGCTCCGCCCCGCTGAAGCGGGCGGCGAGAAAGGTCCGGACCAATTCCCAGGCGAGGGCCTGGCCCACGACCTGGCCGCCCAGACAGATCACATTGAGATCGTCATCCTCCACGCCTTGGTGCGCTGAAAAAGTTTCGTGGATCAGGCAGGCGCGGACACCGGCCACCTTGTTGGCGGCCACGCACGCGCCGACCCCGCTGCCGCAGACGGCGATACCCCGATCCACCTCGCCCCCCGCGACCGCCCGTGCCACCGGGACGACAAAGTCCGGATAATCGTCCTCAGGATGCAACCGGTGGTCGCCATAGTCGTTCACCCGATAACCGGCTTCGCGCAGCCTCATCTCGATGAATTGCTTCAAGGCAAACCCGCCGTGATCGGCGGCCAGGCCAACGCGCAGCGGTTCCCCCTCCGGGTTTGGTTCCGGGTTGGTCATGGGATTCCCTCATGGCACCGATGCCCGCACCGGGCCGGCGGGTTAGGGAGCACCCGAATCCCTGCCCCGCACTCCGCGCCACGGGAGCCGTTCGTGCCCCCGGTCAATTCCCCTAATAATGCTTTCACCAAGAATTTCAGGCCGGTCATCAGCGTAGCCTAAACTGAAGGCCGATGGAGGAATATGGGGTGTTTTCCGGCGCCATGAATGATGACTTCCCCACCCAGTCCTTCGAGCCGGGGGGCACCTGATTGGCCCGGATGGCCGGCGAATGAGATCCATGAGTCTGAGCCAGCCATGCCCAGCGCATCCCGACGGGCACGGTTAGGGGTCTCCTCCGAGGGGCCAATGTTCGAGGCTTCATTGAACCGTGGGAAGTGGATCGGACCTGGGGTGGTCTGGACCTTCCCGTGAGTTTGAAGGGGGCTGATTAACTGCGGCCCCACAGTTCCGCGTGCAGCAGTCCCCACTCGAATTCCTGTTTTCTCATGGGCGTGAAGCCTTGGGCGCGCAACAGGTCGTCGGGTGACGTCAGTCGCCGGGCGGGCAGCGCCACGATGCCGCGGAAAAAGGCGTACATCAAGGCATGCACGGCCCGGGCCCGCCAGCGGGCGGCTCCCCGGGTTGGCGCGCTCCCCGTACTGCATTGCGCCCGGGCCCTGGTTCGCAGACGAGGGTGCCCGGGCGCGTCTGCTGGCCTTGCGCGACACTCCGCCCGCCTGCAAGCGCCGCAACCTGTTCACCGCGCCGCCGGTTTTTTCGGTGCAACGCCGCCCGCCAGCCCGATTCCGTCTCCGCCGGTCCCAAGGCCGGCCGGGCGCCAAATAAACATAGTCGCGCCGTTCGGACAGCAGCCGAGCGCGCGCAAGCAAAAGACCTTCCTTTCCCGATTGGGCGGGTGACCGCATTCATAACCCGAACCCGGGCAAGGGTGGAGCCGTCAGCAGGCTGGCACTTCCGTCACGGGCTCATCTTCGCCAGTTTTTTGATCGTCGCCACCTCGGCGATGAGGTGCGCCGCGAGCTGCTCGGCCTGCGCCACGGTCAGCGTCACGGAATTTTCCTCCAGCGGGCCGGCCTCGGCCCGGCCCGTCGCGTTCCTGATGCACACGATGATGCCGGCGTATTGGCCACCCTGCAGGTGAAACTCCGCCGCCCGCTCCTTGAAAACAAAGCCGCCATCCTCACTGTGCTCGGCCTGCCACTGCACCTCGATGCACAGCTCGCGCGGCTCGGCGTTCCGGCCGGGGCGCTTGACGAATCCGCGCAACGCGGAAAGGACATGTTTGGGCATGGGGCGGCCTCAATACGCCCCGCGGATGTGGGCGGCGACGGCGCGCTCGTAGAATGCCGCCAGCCTGACGTGCAGCTCCGCGCCGAGCGGGGGCAGTGAGGCGGCGCGCAGATTGGCGCGCGCCTGTTCCGGGTTCTTGGCCCCGGGGATCAACACGGTCACCGCGTCAAAATCCAGGCACCAGCGGAGCGCGAGGTCGGCCATGGTCCAGCCGGCGGGCACCAGCGGGCGGAGCGCGTCGGCCAGCGCCACGCCCTTTTCAAACGGCAGGCCGGCAAAGGTCTCGCCCGCGTTGAATTTCTGCCCGTCGCGGTTGTAGGTGCGGTGGTCGCTGGCGGCAAAGGTGGTCGAGCGCGTCATCTTCCCGCCGAGCAGGCCGCTGGCGAGCGGCAGGCGGACGATGAGCGCGACGTTTTTTGCGCGCGCGGCGGCAAAGAGCTCGTGGACGGGTTTCTGGCGGAAAATGTTGAAAATGACCTGGAGCGACACCGCGCCGCCATGCTCCACGCAAAAGCGGGCCTCGTCCGTCGTCTCGACGCTCGCACCCCAGGCCCGCAGCTTGCCCTCGCGCTTGAGCTCGTCGAGCCAGCCGAAGACCTCCCCGCGTCGCATCACGTCGAACGGGATGCAGTGGGTCTGGGTGAGGTCGAGCGCATCCACCCCGAGCCGGCGCAGCGATGCCTCGGTGAAGCCGCGGACCTGGTCGCGGGTGAAGCCGTTGGGCCAGTTGTTGCGGCCGAGCTTGGTCGCGACGAAGACCTGGCCGCGCGCGCCGGGGGTCTCGCGCAGGAAGCGGCCGATGATCGTCTCGCTGCGCCCCGCACCATACACGTCGGCCGTGTCGAAGAAGGTGACGCCGCCGTCATGGGCGGCGCGCAGGGTGGCGAGGGCGGCGTCCTCGGAGACGTCGCCCCAGTCGGCGCCGAGCTGCCAGGTGCCGAGACCGATTTCGCCGACGGCGCGGCCGGTGAGGCCAAAAGTGCGGGTGTGCATGGTGAACTTATGAAGGATGAATGATGAATTATGAAGGACGGAATGGCTGAGCCAGACCCGGATTTCGACACGGAGCACACAGAGGCAAACCGGAGGGCACGGAGGACGAAGCCGAACAAACAAAAGGAAGGAAGGGCTTTAACCGCTAATCTGCGCTGATCTGCGCCAATGGGGGCAAACATCGCACCAGGATTTTACAGGAGGCAACGGAGGAAGGAAGGGGGATTTCAGAAGCCAGGAAGCCAAGGACGGAAGGTTTGGCCAGCCGCCTTCGCCGAGACTTCGGCGCGGCAAGCAAAGAGGCACGATGGGACACAAAAGGGGACGGAGGTTTAACCCGGAGGACGGGAGGCGGGGATCGGATCACCTGCGAGCAGGCTCTCGCAGTGGCCGCGCTTTGACGAGCGGCACTCCTGACGGCGGGACTAAGAGTTTTCGGGGCGGCCCGGCCGCAGACCCGCCTGCTGGGCGAACTGGCGCTTGCGATAGTGCAGCTCAGCCATGGCGCGCTCCATCCGGCCCGGCCGGTTGGGGGCGACGAGTAAATAGATGATCGAACCCAGCCCGGGCACGAAGATGATGACCACCACCCACACCAACTTCATGGTTGAATCCAAGCGCTCATGCTTCAAGGCGGAGACCAGGGCAAACAACCAGAGCGCCGCGGAGAACAGCATCAGGCCAATGAAAAAAATCTTGGTGATAGTCTCGGTGTCCATTGATCGGGTGGGTCGAAAACACGCCGGCGGGCGCAGCTCCATTTCTGCCGAAGGGCGCCGATTGGCAAGCCTGTTATTGGATTTGACCGTGCTCAATCCCGACGCCGAATCCTGAACCGCTCGTCCACCTTGGCCGCTTAGTTTCCTTCGTTACCTTCTGTTCAAACTCAGTGCCGATACATGGATGACTCCAACCCAATGATCATGAATAACCCCACAACTCTGGGAAAACTTGGATGAGAACTTTTCCAACGGTCGGATTTCAACCACTGATGGACACTGATGAACACTGATTCTGAGGATTGGATCAGTGCAAATGAGTGTGCATAAGTGGTTGCAGGTTTTTGTTTGGGTAGGTCATAGGCGAAGGGCCCGTCCTTGTGGTCTCCCCATCCCTTCCTTCGTGAATCAGCCGTGGTTCAACTTCTGTTCCGCTCTCCGCGCTCGCCACGCGGGAACAAAGGGCGCACGTTTGCCTCTCACGTTGTCGCCGCTATGTTCCGCTCCTTGTTTCCCCGTTTGCTCCCCTCCGCCCTGCTGGCCCTCGTGCTGGCCGGGCCGGGGGCGGTGCGGGCGGCGTTGTTTGAGCTCAAGCCCCCGCCGTCACCGGTCAAGGCGGAGCTGGTGGCCGCCGAGGCTTCGGTGCAGCCCGGGCGCGCGTTCACGGTCGCGCTGCGTCTCGACCACCAGACGCCCTGGCACACTTATTGGAAATACGCCGGCACGGGCTATCCGACCAAGCTGACGTGGGACCTGCCGCCGGGCTGGACCGCCGGCCCCATCCAATGGCCCACCCCAAACAAACTCGTGGATGCCCAGGGGGTCATCACGGGCAACGGCTACGAGGGAGTCCTTTATCTGCCGGTCATCCTCACGCCCCCCGCCGACCTCAAAGCGGGCGACACGGTCACGCTCAAGGCCAAGGCCGAGTGGCTGATGTGTCTGCCCGACCAATGCGACCCGGGCGAGGCCCAGGTCGCGCTCACCCGGCCCGTCCTCGCCGAGCCGCCGGCGCCCGACCCGGCACACGGGGCCGCCATCACCGCCACGCTCGCCGCCCTGCCGCGCGACCCGGGCGGCTGGCAGGTGCAGGCGGAGCGGGCGGGCAAGATGGTGGTGCTCCGCCTCACCGCCCCGCCGGGGGCGAACCTGCCCGCGCCGGTCAGGCCCTGGTTTTTTCCGGACCAGGAATTCGTGCAATTCGACAAGCCGCAGGTTTTCCGCGAGGAGGGACCGGGGGTCTATGCGTTCGCGCTGCCGCTCTCACCCTTTGCCGACGCCGGGACCAAACGCCTGACCGGCGTGCTGCGCACCGAGGGCAGCTGGGCGGCCACAGGTGGCACGCCGCTGACAGGCCTGCTGATCGACACGCCCCTCGCCGAGGGATCGGGGTTGAGCGTGAGCATCGTCAACTCCGCCACGGCGGAAAGCGCGGTGGCGGTTCCGGTCGGCGGGCTGGCGGGCACACTGGTGCTGGCGTTTTTCGGCGGGCTGATCCTCAACCTCATGCCGTGCGTGTTTCCGGTGCTGGGGATCAAGATCCTCGGCTTTGTCCACCAAGCCGGGGCCGATCGCCGCAAGGTGGTGGGACACGGGCTGGCTTTCACGGCGGGGGTGCTGCTCTCGTTCTGGGCGTTGGCGGGCGCGCTGGCGGCGTTGCGCCAGGGTGGGGCGCAACTGGGCTGGGGGTTTCAGCTCCAATCGCCGGTGTTTGTGTTTGGGCTCGCGGTGGTGATGCTGGGGTTTGCGCTCAACCTGAGCGGGGTGTTTGAGCTCGGCCTCGGCGCGACGGCGGCGGGCGGCGGCCTGTCGGCCAGGCAGGGTTTGGTGGGCTCGTTTTTCACCGGGGTGCTCGCGACGGTCGTGGCCACGCCGTGCAGCGCGCCGCTGGTCGGAACCGCACTGGGGGCGGCACTCGCGCTGCCGGAGGGTCAGTCGTTGCTGGTGTTCACCGTCATGGGGCTCGGGCTGAGCACGCCCTACCTGGTGCTGTCAGCCTTTCCGGGCGCGGTGAAGTGGCTGCCGCGACCGGGCGCGTGGATGGAGACCTTCAAGCAGCTCATGGCCTTCCCGCTTTACGCGACGACCGGCTACCTGGTGTGGGTGCTCGGGGGGCAGATGGGCGCGGACGGGCTGCTGAACGCGATCTTCGGTCTCACGGCGGTGGCGATGGCGGCATGGGCTTACGGGCGGCTGGCCGCTCCGGGGAGCCGGCCGGGACGTGCGCGGTTCGGCGTCGTGACCGGGTTGGCCCTGCTCGCATTCGGCGGGTGGCTGGGCTGGCCGCGGGCGGCGGCACCCGACGCCATCACGTGGGAACCGTGGAGCACGGAGCGCGTGGCGCAACTGCATGCCGGGGGCCGTACGATCTACCTCGATTTCACCGCGCGCTGGTGCGCGACCTGCCAGGCCAACAAAAAACTGGTGTTCGGGTCGACCGAGGTGCGGCGCGCGTTTCACGACCGCAACGTTGCCACACTCGAGGCGGACTGGACCAACCAGGATCCCAAGATCGCCGCCGAGCTGGCCAGGTGGGGCCGGGCGGCGGTGCCGTTCAACCTCGTGTGGCTGCCCGGCGAGTCGGAGCCGAAGCCGCTGCCCGCGGTGCTGACGCCGGGGATCGTGCTGGAGGCGCTGGGGAAGTAAGGGGGAAGCTGATCACAGTGAGGACGGAATCGGAATTGGGACACGGAGCGCACAGAGAACCAAGCCGAGTACACGGAGGACGGAGTTTTTAACCACGGATCAACCCGGATTCACACGGATGGGACGGTAATGAACTGGAAGATTCGGAGGGAACCGAGAAAAACGTTTTAACCACTGATACTCACTAATGGACACTGATGGGCGGAGCCGATTCGGATTTGAGGCCCGGACGGGGAGAATGATTGACCCAAAAATGGCAGGGCCACACATCTGCACTGGAAGAAACCCGCATCCGAAACGAAGCCGCGCCTCAAATGAGAACGATTTCAATCACGCCAAATTTGAGGTGGTCGTTGATCGCGATCGCCGTCATTCTGGCCGGGACCTTTGTTCCCTATGAGGAAGAAACGATTTACGTGAGCGATGTGACGGGGTCCGTGACCACGGTCCACCGTTGGTACTTGTTGTTCAAGACCCGGAAAGCCGAGGACAGCGAGTTGCGGCAGTGGTGTCGGAAGCACAACATTCCCATCCAGGAAAAGGACCAGTTTCTGGCCCGGGACACGTTCTCAGTCATGAGCAGTGATTTTGCCGATGGGTTTTGGGCGCACCGCTACATGCTGCCACCCGGCTACACGGAGGCGGAAAGTGAAGCCGGCATCCGTGCCTACGTTGCCGCAATGATGGCCGCGCCTGATGATGCCACCCGGGGCAAGCTGGCCGAGCAGGCAAGGCGGCGGGCTTGGGGGGAGGGGAAGCCATGAAGATCAACGGATTTGTGGTCGGGATCGCCCTCGTCGGGGTGTTTCTGTTCGTGCCTTATGCGGTGACGAGCAACCAAAGGAGCGAAGTGACGGGTTCATTCCGTCGTTCCGTTCGCTGGCTTGTCGTCATCCCTTATTGGCACACTTCACCCAGCCCGCTCCGGCTTTGGTGTGAGGCCCACCAAGTGGTCGTGCAGGAAGGTTTTCACCAACAAGACCGCGACAGCTACACGCTGCTTGGAGCCAGATTTGAGGATGGTTCAATGTCGGCCGCCGCGAGTGAGTTTCCCTACTACTTCCAAGTTTATTACCTGAAACATGAGCAGGAATCGGCGATTCGCGCCTACGTTGCAGCCATGATGGCGGCCCCGAACGAGAATGCCCGGCGCGAGCTGGCCAAGGCGGCGGCGAAGCGCGCCGAAGAACTTGCGGCCATCAACCATGAAACACTGCGACGATTCGGGGAGTGAGAGAAAAGGCGAGCGCGGGGTGGGTGCACCCCGCCTACAAGTAAATCCGCGGGCGCTTCACCCCCCCGCAACGCCCTGGGTGTTGACGTAGAGCGAATAGACCGAGGTGCTCGCGGCCATGAACAGGCGGTTGCGGTGCCGGCCGCCGAAGCAGAGGTTGGCGCAACGTTCGGGGAGGTCGATGCGGCCGATGAGCTTTCCCCGGGGGTTGAAAACGCTCACGCCGTCCAGGCCCGCGGCGCCCATGCCCCAGCCACACCACAGGTTGCCGTCCACATCCACGCGGAAGCCGTCGGGGGTGCCACCGTCGTCGGCGGTGATGAGCACCCGGGGTTTGGCGAGCCGCGTGCCGCCGGCCGTCACGTCGTAGGCGCGGATCAGGCGGGGCTTGGGTCCGCACTCAACGATGTAGAGCTTGGACTCGTCAGGCGAAAACGCGAGTCCGTTGGGCCGGTTGATGTCGCCCGCCACGACCGCCACCCGCCCGGTCACCGGGTCCCAGCGATACACGTTGGTCGGCAGCTCGACCGCAGCCTTGTGGCCCTCGTAGAAGCTGAGAATGCCAAACGGCGGGTCGGTGAACCAGACCGAGCCGTCGGACTTGCAGACGAGGTCGTTGGGCGAGTTGAGGGGTTTGCCGTCAAAGGAGTCGGCGAGGACGGTGATCGCGCCATCGTATTCGGTGCGCGTGACGCGGCGCGCGTCGTGCTCGCAGCTGAGGAGCCGGCCCTGCCGGTCGCGGGTGTGGCCGTTGGCGTGGTGGGAGGGCGAGCGGAAAACACTGACGCCACCGGTAGCCTCGTCCCACCGCATGATGCGGTTGTTGGGGATGTCGCTCCAGAGGAGATAACGGCCGTCGCCAAACCACACCGGGCCCTCGGCCCAGCGGCAGCCGGTGGCGAGGCGCTCAACCTTGGCGAGGGCGAGCATGCAGGGGGCGAAGCTGGGGTCCACGGCCCGGACCAGCGGGTCGGGGTAACGCGGGCTGGGCTGCCAGTCGCCGACGGGACGGGGCGGGGTGGCCGGGGCGGGGCGGCGTGGGCGTGGGGATGGCATCGGGGGATTCTCCGGGGGGTTGAATGCGGGTGGCGCCGTCAGCCCAAAAATCCCCGCACGAGCTCATAGAGCTGGGGTGACTCAAGCAAAAACGAGTCGTGGCCGAGGTCGGTGGACAGCTCGGCATAGCTGGCCCGCCGGCCGGCGCGCAGCAACGCCCGGGCGATCGCACGGTTTTGCTCGGGCGGGAACAGCCAGTCGCTGGTAAAGCCGATGACCAGCGTCTCGGCGGTGACCTTGGCAAAAGCCTGCTCCAGCGAGCCGTAGGTGGCCGCCAGGTCGAAGCGGTCGAGCGCGCGGGTGATGTAGAGGTAGGAGTTGGCGTCAAACCGGTTGATGAACGCCTCGCCCTGGTGCCGCAGATAGCCCTCGACCTCGAACTGCGCCGCAAAGGCGTCCGTGGCCACGGTGGCGGTCGGGAGGCCGAGCATGGACGACTGCGCGTCATAGCCGTCCCCCACCGCCACGGGAGCCGCGGACGGACGGGACTGGATCACCTTGCGGCCAAACTTCCGGTCCATCGAGACGTCGCTGAGGTAGGTGATGTGCGCCATCATGCGCGCGATCGCGAGGCCCGTGCGGGGACCGCCGCCATTGGGATAGTCGCCGTGCTGCCAGGCGGGGTCCTGCATGATGGCCTGGCGGCCGACCTCGTTGAACGCGATGGCCTGGGCGCTCTCGCGGGTGGTCGCGGCCATCGGGATGAGCTTGGCGCAATAGCCCGGGTACTCGATGCCCCATTGCAACGCCTGCATGCCGCCAAACGAGCCGCCGATGACCGCATGGAGCCGCGGCAGGCCGAGCGCGTCGAGCCAGCGTTTCTGCGCCCGCACCATGTCGCCGATGGTGACGGCGGGAAACGACACCCCATAGGGCCGACCGGTCGCGGGGTTGGGGGAGGTGGGCCCGGTCGAGCCCTGGCAGCCGCCGAGGACGTTGGCGCAGAGGACAAAATATCGGTTGGTGTCCAGCGCCTTGCCGGGGCCGATGAGGTTGTTCCACCAGCCGGGCTTGCGGTCGGTGAGGGCGTGGATGCCCGCGCAATGATGGTCGCCGCTGAGCGCGTGGCTGATGAGCACCCCGTTGTCCCGCGCGGCGTTCAGCCGGCCGTAGGTCTCATAGCGCAGGGTGAAACCGGGCAGGGTCTGCCCGTTCTCGCAGACGAACGGTTCCGCGCTGACGTAGTCGCGCGACTCGACCAGCCCGACCTCACCCGGGGCGGCGGGCGCGGCGGCGGCAATCGGATCGTCCTCGGCGTCGTTCATGGTCGGACCTAGGAGAAACCACTAATGGACACTAATGAACACTAATATTTTCCAGTCCGGTCCCGCCTATGGCCGGACCCGCCGAGACCCGTCCGGCCGCAGCCACCACATGGTTCCCCTCGTTGCCTTCTGTTCAACGCCGTCATCCGTGTGCATCCGTGTAATCCGTGGTAGAATTTTCTTTCTCTGTGCCCTCGGCTCGTCCCTGCCTCAGTTCCTGCCCCCCTCCCCCGCCATTAGTGTGGATTAGTGAAGATTAGTGGTTCCACCTCCGTTTCCCTCGCCGCGCCATAGCTTCAGCGACGGCGGGTCCGTTTCCTCCTGTTAAAAATCCGCCGCCCTCACCCGGTCTCCTCGTTGGAGAACACGGCCTGCACGTCGTCGATCTCGTCGAGGACGTCGTGCAGCTCCTGCAGGGTCTCAAGGGTCGCGGGGTCGGTCACGGGCACGGTGGTGATCGGGATGCGGGCCAGCTCGGCGCTGGCGGGTTTGAGGCCCCGCCCCTCCAGGGCGTGCGCGATCCGATCGAAGGCGTGGACGTTGCAGAGCACCTCGTGACCGTCGTCGGTGGTGAGCACGTCGTCCGCGCCGGCCTCGAGCGCGAGCTCCAGCAGCGCGTCCTCGGCGATCTGCTCCCGCGGGATCAGAAACTGACCCGCGTGCAAAAACTGAAACGCCACCGCCCCGCTGCCCGCGAGGCTGCCGCCGTGCCGCGTGAAGGCGGACCGGATCTCCTGCGCGGTCCGCTGTTTGTTGTCGGTCGTGACCGCCACCATGAACGCCACCCCGCCGGGGCCGTAGCCCTCGTACGTGATCTCCTCATAGGTGATGCCAGGGAGCTCGCCCGTGCCTTTCTTGATCGCGCGGTCCACGTTGTCGGCGGGCATGTTGGCCTCGCGGGCCTTGAGGACGAGGGTGCGGAGGCGGGCGTTGCCCCCGGGGTCGCCGCCACCGGCCTTGGCCGCGATGGTGATCTCCCGCGAGAGCCGGGAGAACACTTTGCCCTTGCGCCCATCCGTCACAGCCTTGAGCCGTTTCACCTTCGACCATTTGTTGTGCTTGGCCATGTCTGGGAAACAGATGTCAGATATCAGACGTCAGAAGCCAGAGGACAAAAGTCAGCCTTGGACAAAGGGAGCCGTGCCAGCTTCTGGTCTCTGACCTCTGACATCTGGCCTCTGACCTCTTCATTTCTTCCGACCCGGCGTCACATTTTTCAGCGGGCGGCCGCCGGGGCCGTTGGTGAGCGCGGGGTCGTCCACCTTGGCGTATTTGTTGACCAGGGTCTGCTGCACGATGGTGAAGAGGCCGTTGACCGTGGAATAGACCGCGAGGGCGCAGGAGAAGTTGTAGCAGATGGCGGTGATGAAAAACGGCATGATCTTCATCATCATCTGGGGCGACTGCGACGAGTCCATGGTGGGCTGCGGCGTCAGCTGCATCTGGAAGAACATCGTCGCGCCCATGAGCAGGGGGAAGATGTTGATCGGGAAGCCGGCGATGTGCCCGACCGTGTCGGGGGCCGACAGGTCGTGCGCCCACAGGAAGCCCTGGAAACGCAGCTCGGCCGTGCCCTGGAGCATGTTGAAGAACCCGACAAAGAGTGGCATCGTGAGCAGCACCGGCAGGCAGCCGCCGACGGGGTTGACCTTGTGCTCCTTGAACAGGTCCATGGTGGCCTGGTTCAGCTTCTGGGGGTTGTCCTTGTATTTCTCGCGGAGGACCTTCATCAGCGGCTGGAGCTTCTGCATCCGCTTGCCCGAGCGCGCGGCCTTGAGGGTGAGCGGGAGGCTCACGGTCTTGAACAGCAGCGTCATCAGGATGATGGCAAAGCCCCAGTTGCCGACCACGCGGTGCATGACATTCATCATCCAGTTCATGAACGGCGCAACATAGCCGGTGAGGAAGATGCGGTAGTAGAGACTGCCGTCGAACTGCATGACCTTGTCCTCGCGCTGGGCAAACTTGGCGAGGCGCAGATACTCCTTGGGGCCGACATAGAGGTCGCCGCCGAGGGTGGTGGTGCCGGCGGGCGCCAGCCCGGGCAGATTGAGGCGCAACGCGCCGGTGATGCCGGTGTTGGGCGTGCTGCTGCCGGGAAAAGGCGTCAGCTCGACCCGGCGGGTGAGCACGCCCAGGCCGGGCTGGTCGGGGGTGTAGATGCTGGCGAAAAACTGGTTCTTGACCGCTGCCCACACGGTCTTGCCGTCGTCGGCCGCCTCGCTCTTGGGCGGGTTGCTCACGAGGCCGAGCCCGGCCAGAAAGCCGCCGCCCGCCAGCGCGGTCCGGTCGGTGCGGCTGGCATTGTCGCCATCGTAACGCGCGACATTGAGGTAGAGCCCAAAGTCGCGCACGCCCACCGGCGCGGCCGTGCCGAGGCTCAACGCGGTGAGCACCGGCGGGGTGCCGTGATCGCCGAGCAGATTGCGGATGGTCGTCTCATGACGAAGCCGGTAGGGGTCGTGCGTGGCATCGCCATCCCCCGCGGGCAGGGTGTAGGTGCGCGTGACCTCGAGGCGGTTCTCGACGACGGCGCGATACACCACCTGGGTCGGCGAGGCGCTCACCAACGTGTAGTGCGCATTCTGGTCCAGGCCCGGGTAGTCGGTGAAGGCCAGGATGGGCGCGGCGTGCTTGTCGTTGAAGACATACGGGGCCGGCTCGCCTTGGACGGCCGGGTATTGGAGCTGGCCGTCCACCTGGTGCGTGAACGCGACATCCAGCACCGCGCCGCCAAAATCCGCCAGGCGCACGGTGACATAGTTGTTGGACAGCGTGGTGATGGTGGCGTCGGTGTGGTCCTGGGCGACCGCCGCGATGAGGGCCGGCGGCGCGACGGCCGCCGGGGCCCCGGCCGCGGTCGGGCCCGGGGGGGTGAGGCCGCCGGCCGGGGTGGTGGCAATGGCGGCCGGCGGGAGCGTGGCGGTCTGGTCGGCGGCCGGTGGGGGGGGCGGTGGTGGCTGCGGCGCGAAAATGAAAAAGGCCACCGCGGTGAGGAGCAGCAGCACTCCAATCGTTTTGTTTTTGTCCATGCGGGAAAGGGAAAGAGGGGGGAACCGGGAGAAGTTGCGGATCGTTCACCCGCCCAGGTCCAGGGCGGGAGCGGCCCCGCGCCGCGGCGGCACAGGATCGTTGCCGCCGGGGTGCAGCGGCGTGCATTTCAACAGCCGCCGCGCGGTCAGCCAGGTGCCGGCCATCGCGCCGTGCGTCCGCACGGCTCCGGCCGCGTAATGCGAGCAGGTCGGGTAAAACCGGCAGCCGCAAGCCGCGGATCCGAACAGGGCCGGGAGCAGGGGGGAGAGCGTCCGCTGGTAAACCCACACGCCGCCGAGCAGCGCGCGGGCCGGCAGGCCTGGGCGCGCGGGCGTAGCGCAGTCGCTCCGTTCCACCCCCAGGTGGAGCGGCTTGACCTCAAGACGCTTTGGGCGTGCCGTGCCCGCCGCGCTCCAGCTGGAGGCGTTGGTGGGGAGAATCTGGACAGTGGCGGGCATCAGGCAGGCGGGAAGATTTTGCGGCAGGCGGCGGTCAGCCTCTGTTCGATTTCCCCGGACTCAAGCCGATTGATCGCCGCGCGGGCGACGAGCAGCAGATCGTGGCCGGGCGGGGCCAGCTCCTGATGATGGCGGAAGGCCTCGCGCAGGCGGCGCTTGGCGCGGTTGCGCTGCACCGCGCCGCCCACCGCGGCCCGCGAGGCCACGACCCCCAGGCGGGCGAGTCCCGGCTCCCCCGCCGGCCGGGCGACGTGCCAGAGAGTGAACGCGCCGCAGTCAAAGCGCCGCCCCTGCGCGCGCACGCGCTGGAAATCCAGCTGGCGCCGCAGGTGTTGCTGGGCGCGAAAACGCATGGCGGAAGAACGGGCGGCGGCGCCGGCGGCGGGCCGGGCGTCAGACGACCGTCAGCCGCTTGCGGCCCTTGCGGCGGCGGGCGGAGAGGGCCTTGCGGCCACCGCGGGTGGACTTGCGGGCGCGGAAGCCGATTTTACGGGCGCGCTTTTTGCGATGCGGGCGGAAGGTGGGTTGCATGATGGGGACGCGTTTAAGAGTCGACTGAAGTGCCCGATGCCGCCCCCCATGTCAAGGGCTGGTTTTTGACCCCGTCGCGGCCCAGACCGGCTCGAACAGGAACAGGGCGTTGAGGGTGAGCGCGTGGGTGATGCGCCCGGTGCGCGCCCAGGCGAGCACGTCGGCCACCGGCGCCGTCGTGACCTCCATCTCCTCATCCTGGTCCCACTCCTGATCCGCCGTGCGCGCGGCGGACTCCACCAGCACCAAATGGCAGCGGTTGGACTGGATCGCCGGGTTGGGATGCACCCAGCAGAGCAGCCGGCCCGGGGTCCCGGTGAAGCCGGTTTCCTCCCGCAGCTCCCGCACCGCGGCGGTGATGGGATCCTCGCCGCGCTCCATCACCCCGCCGGGCACCTCCAGCGAGAAGTCGTCGCTGCCATAGCGAAATTGCCGCACCAGCACAATCCGCCCGTCGGGCGTCACCGCCACGACATTGCACCAGTCGGCCGCGTCGATCACGACAAACTCGCGCTCGGTGCCCCGCACCGGGTGGCGCAGCCGCACGGCCCGCACGTCGAAGACGGCGGTGTGAGTGAGCGCGCGGTCGCCCAGCTTTTCCCACCTCGCAGGCGGGCCGGGGGGCGGCGGTTGCTTCATGGGCCAAAGAAAACGCCTCCTGACCGGAAGGCGAGGAGGCGGGGGAAAATCAGGTGACGCGGAAAATTACTTGGCCGGCAGCTTGAGCTTCTGGCCGATCTTGAGCTTGGTCCAGTCGACGCTGGGGTTCACGGCCTCCAGCGCTTTGATCGAGGCGCCGGTCGCGGTGGCGATCTTGGTGCCGGTGTCGCCCGACTTGACGATGTATTCATCCTTGCCTGCGACGACCGGACCGGTGCTGCCCTTAGCACCGGCGGCGGGCTTGGTCTTGGACTCCTGCAGCCCTTTGATGTCGGCGTGGATGGTGCCGAGCTCGGTGCCCACGTTCGTAAAGGCGGTCTGCATCTGGCCAGCCAAGGCGTTGATGTTGCTGTTGTTCTTGTCCGCCGCGGCCTGGGCCGCACGCGAGGTGGCGTCGGCGGCGTCAACTTTGTCGCTGACGGTCGAGATCTGGGCGGTCAGATCGGTCTTGGTCGAGGCGGCCTTGATGAATGCCCCGACGGAAAGCAGGAGGGCGATGACGCCCGCAATGACACCTGCCACGGGCAGGTAGCTGCTGTTACTTTCACGAGAAATGTTGTCCATGTAGATTAAAGGTTAGGACCGGCACACTGGCGGGCCGCCCCGCCGATGCAAGCAGAGATTGACACGAGTTTTTCACAATGCCCCGCGGAGGGGCAGGAAGGCGTTGACAGCCGGGCGGAGGCCGTGAGGCTGCGGGGGTCGCGGGGCGTAGCTTAGCCTGGTAGAGCGCCTGGTTTGGGACCAGGAGGTCGCGAGTTCGAATCTCGCCGCCCCGACCATCCTTCGCTCGCCATGCGAGCCACGGATGGCGCGGCCATCCTTTGACCGGAAAAAACGGGGGGCACTGGGACCGGCCTGCACGATGGGGCGGGCGGGCGCGAGGGCTCCCGCTGGCTGGTGGCGGCTCAACGGTTGGCCGGCAGCGGAAACACGACCGCCGGCGGCCCGTCACTCTTCGCGGCGGGCGGGGGCGCGAGAGTTGCGGCCGGGGTGCCGGGAGTACCGGACACCGGTCCGGCCGTGGGGGCCGACGGACGGGAGCTCAGCTCACTCGCCCGCTGGGCAAACTGGCCGGTGGGGTCGATGGTCGCAATTTGCACGGTGAGACGCATAACCTGGTCGCTTTGTCCGGCCGCGGCGGCGAGCACGGCCAGGTCGTAGGCGGCCTCCGCCCGGGTGGCCTTGGGCAGGCTGGCGGCGTCGGCGATCTGGGTGAGCGCGGTCGAGGCCGCGGTGGTATCGCCGGATTGCAGCAGGGTAACGGCCGCGCCCAGCTGCGCGCGGGGGGCCAGGGGCGTGCCCGCGAGCAGGGGCAGGGCCTTGACGTAGGCGGTGTGTGACTCGGTGAAATTGCCCGCGGTGTAGGCGCCGTCGGCGAGGCGCAGTTGGGCGATGCCGGCCAGCGGGTCGGTGGCGTTGGCGGTGATGAAATCGCGGAGCTGGGTCTCGGTCGTCGCGGCCGCGTAGGCGGCCTGGACCGCCTCGGCCTGCCGCTCGAGCATCACCCGGTAAAAGCCGCGGCCCACGATCACGATGGCCACCGCCAGGATGATGGTCAGAATGAGGCGGGCGTTCTTTTCCCAGAACAGGCGCAGGTGGTCCTCCAGACCGGGCGCGACGTAGCTCTCGTCGACGGTGACGAGATTGCGGTTGTCGCCGGCAGGTTTGGGTTTGGGCGGGATGGCGGGCATGGTCGGATGCGAGGGTTTTGGACTGTGGAACCGCCAAGTGGAGCAAACTATCCCGGCAGTGTCCATGCCGGAAATTGCGCCCCCCCGGACTCACCCTGCTGATTCACCAATGGAATAATATCTAGGCCACAAAGGCATGGCGTTCGTCTATGACCTCTCCAGATAAAACCTCTAACATCTTATGCCCAGATATTTACACTAATCCGATCCTCAGAATCAGTGTTCATCAGTGTCCATCAGTGGTTAAACTCTGCCTTTTCCGGCCTCCGTTTTCCCTGTGTCCTCCTGTAAAAACTTCCGGTCCGGTTCGGTTGATTCAGTCTCCTGTGCCATTTTGCAATAAACTGAGCAGCGCCCCGGCCTCAGTCAAAGACCACGGTTTTGTGGCCGTAAACCAGGACCCGGTGCTCGAGATGCCACCGCACGGCCTGCGCCAGGACGGTCTTCTCCAGGTCGCGGCCCTTGCGCACGAGATCCTCGACGCCGTGCCGGTGGGTCACGCGGGCCACATCCTGCTGGATGATGGGGCCGTCGTCGAGGACCGCCGTCGCATAATGCGCCGTGGCCCCGATCAGCTTCACCCCGCGGGCGGCCGCCTGGTGGTAGGGCTTGCCCCCGGCAAACGCGGGCAGGAACGAATGGTGGATGTTGATCACCGGGCAGCCGAGCTTGCCCAGAAAATCCGCCGACAGCACCTGCATGTAGCGGGCGAGCACCACGAGCTCGACGCCGAGCGTTTGCAGCAGGGCGAGCTGGCGCGCCTCGTCGGCGGGCTTGGTCGCGGCCGCGACCGGCCGGTGGTGAAACGCCAACCCGTAGCCCTGCGCCGCCCCGGCCAGGTCGGGGTGGTTCGACACCACCGCCGCAAGGTCGCAGGCAAACTCACCGGCCTTCCAGCGCAGCACGAGGTCGTGGAAGCAATGGTCCGCCTTGGAGACAAAGAGGGCAACCCGTGGACGCGCCGTGGACGAGGCCACCCGCGCCGCCATGCCCAGCGCACCGGCAAACGCCAGGAATGCCGCGACCTCGTCCGCCGGCCCATTGGCGGGCTCGTCGCGCCGCAGCCCCGCCGGGGCGAAGGCGGGCACCCACTCCACCCGCTGGAAAAAAATCCCGGCGTCCATGTCGCGGTGCTGGTCCGCGTGGAGGATGTTGCCCCCGCGCTCAAAGATCCACCCCGCCACGCGCGCGACCAACCCCGGCTGGTCGGGGCCGTGGAGCAGGGCGACGAGGGAGGCGGGGGCCGACATGGGCCGGCATGTCTGCCACACCACAGGGCGGGCGACAACAGCAATCCTCGGCCGCCAACCGGGCCGTTTTTTTCTTGCCTCACCCCCGCCATCGGCTCAATTCGCCGTCCCATCGTCAGAGCAACGTTAGGTGACAGAAACTGGTGGGTCGTCAGCGGGGTCGCACCCGGGATGATTTGAAACCCGATGGTCGGGAACAGGACTGGCAGCGGACGGGGATCGCGACGAGCAGCAGACACCATGAGTAATTCCAAACTCTATGTTGGAAACATGTCCTTCAAGACGACCGAGGACGACCTTCGCGCCGCCTTCGGCCAGTTCGGCAGCGTGGCGGACGTTTACGTCGCCTTTGACAAAATGACCGGCCGCCCGCGCGGCTTCGCCTTCATCACGATGGGCACGGCCGACGAGGCCAAAATGGCGGCGGAAAAACTGAACGGCACCGATCTGGGCGGCCGGCTCCTCACGGTCAACGAGGCCCGGCCCAAGGAGGAGCGTTCCGGCGGCGGCTTCGGCGGGGGTGGCGGCTATCGCGGCGGCGGCGGCGGTGGAGGGGGCGGAGGTGGCTACCGGGGAGGCGGCGGCGGCGGGGGCTATCGCGGTGAACGCGCCGGCGGCTATCGTGGCGAACGCGGTGGCGGCGGCGACGGCGAGCGCGGCGGCGGCTACTGATTGCGCCCAGGCGCAAGCCGGAGGCCGGAGGCCGGAAGCCAGATGTCAGACGTCAGAAGTCAGAGGTCAGAGGTCAGAATATTGGGTCGAGATTCTTTTCAAGGACGGGACGCCTTGTGCGTTCCGTCTTTTTTGTCTCACACCGGTGACCACGCGCTAATGGGCGCCTGCAAAGGCTCGCCCGCACGCGGATTTTTGTGCCTTTTTGCGGCCAATCCTGCATCCGTGTTCATCCGTGATTAGCCCTTCCGTCGTCAATCCCTCCACTGTCGAAACCCATCTCGCGGCGCTCCGCGCCTGCGACCGCTGCGCGCGGATGCACAAGCCCGTGGTGGTGGGGCGCGCGGTTGCCAGCCGCATCCTCCTGGTCGGCCAGGCGCCCGGCGACAAGGAGCCGAAGCTCGGCCGGCCGTTCGCGTGGACCGCAGGCAAGACGCTGTTCAAATGGTTTCACGGCGCGCTCGGCTGGACCGAGGACGAGACGCGCGACCGGGTTTATTTCGCGGCCGTGTGCCGCTGTTTCCCCGGCAAGAACCCGACGGGGGGCGACCGCGTGCCCGCGCCCGACGAGATCGCGAACTGCGCCGCCTGGCTCGACCGCGAGTTTGTGCTGCTGCGCCCGGCGCTCGTGCTCCCCGTGGGCAAGCTGGCCATCGCGCAGTTTCTCCCTCCTGCGCCGCTCGCCGACATGATCGGAAAAGGTTTCCGGGTCACGCGCGCCGGCCATGGGGCCGACTGCATCCCCCTCCCCCACCCCTCCGGGGCGTCGCCCTGGCACCGCATGGAGCCCGGCAAAACCCTGCTGCACCGCGCGCTCGCGCTCGTCGCCGCGCATCCGGCGGTGGCGCGGCCGGAAAAGTAGCGCAGGCATCCCTGCCTGCCCGGGGGGTTGAATGGCTTTTGTCAACCTGTCGCACCACTTCGCCCCCTTGGCTCGCAAGGTCCAAAACCCATCCTGCCCTCCATGGATTACCGCGAGCGCATCACCATTGATCCACAGGTCCGCAGTGGGAAACCCTGCATCCGTGGCACACGCATCACGGTGGCCGATGTGTTCGATTATCTCGGAGGCGGCATGTCCATCCCAGAAATCTTGGGCGATTTCCCCGACCTCACCGCCGACGACCTTCAGGCGTGCTTCGCGTTCGCCGCCGACCGTGACCGCCGCCTGAACGTTGTGCCCCATGAAGTTGCTCTTTGACGAGAATCTCTCGCCCCAGTGTCCCTTCAGTTCCCAGCACCGATTAGTCAGAAACATAAACCAATGATGTTGATAGGCAAAGCAACTTTTTGAAACCCAGGATAAAAAAATTCGAGCGGTCGGAATCGAACCACTAATGGACACTGATGACCACTAATTCCGAGGATCTGATTAGTGCAAATTAGTGTGCATTAGTGGTTACAGGTTTTTGTTTGGGTAAGTCATGGGCGAAGGCCCCGTCCTTGTGGTCGCCCACTCCCTTCCCTTCGTGAATCAGAAGTGTCAGCCCGAAGCTCCCCCATTTTTAGGTTCGCCCGCACGCGGAAACTTCTCCACGGTGTCCGGCGATGAGCAATGAGTCCGACCCGCCACCGCTGCGGTTGAAGCCGCGCAACCGGCCCGACTCCGCCCCGGCCACCGACGCGCCCCCGCCACCCGCGCCCCCGCCGGTCGAGTCCGCACCGGCCACGCCAACAGCGGGCGAGGCCTCCCCGGCCGCCCCCGCGGGGGAACCGGCCGTGAAGATCCGGGTGAAGCCCCGGCTCATGGCCGAGCCCGGGGCCGGGAGCGCTCCCGCCACCGCGCCTGCGGCCTTGTTCGCACCCCCGGCCGCCCCGCCACCAACCGTTCCGCCGCCGGCTGGTGTGGTCGAAAGCGACCCGGCTCCAGCCCCACCCGCCGGCCCAGCCGAATCGACCATGGGTGGTTTCAAATTAAAGGCCAAGATTGGCGTGCCCAGCCCCCAGGAACGGCCGCCGGGCACCGCTCCGGCGACACCCGCCGCGCCGGGTGCGCCCACCGTTCCTCCCGTTGTCATCGCCCCGCCCGCCGGAGCGCCGCCGCTAGGCGCCCCCATTGCGCCGGCGGCCGGCGGCACCACGCCCGCCTTTAAGCTAAAAATCGCCTCGCCAACGGCCGCTGCGGGAGCCACCCCCACGGCACCCCCCATGATGGGCAAACCACCGGTACCGGCCCCGGGCAAACCGCCCGTGCCGCCCCCGCCGGGCATGACCAAACCGCCGTTGGTCGCGGCGGCCGGCGCCAAGCCGCCCACCGCCGCCCCTTTCCCCGTGACCGCGGCCAAGGGGGCCAAGGCGGCTGCGGCTGCAAAACCCGCCAAAACCAGGGGCCGGCCACCGCTCAAAATCATCCTAGGCGCCGCCGCCGCCGTGTTGGTGCTGGGTGCCGGCGGTTTCTTCGCCTGGCCCTACGTGTTTCCACCACCGCCGCCACCGCCTCCTCCCGCGCCGGTCAAACCCGTGGTCGCCAAGGCTCCGGCTCCGGCGCCGGCCCCGACCCCCGTGGTCGCGTCCAATCCGGCGTCAGCCCCCGCCACTCCCTCCACCACGGCGCCGGCGACCGCCACCACCGCCACCACCACTCCGGGGGCCGGAGCTTTGCAGGCGGTGCAGAATCTGGCGGGCAAAAACTTTCAGGCCGTGGCCAACGCCGGCTCGGCCCTGACGCGCGAACAGTCCCAGGTGGACAACATCCTCGATGGCAAGGATCCGGACGTCCATGCTCCGGCCACCGGTACCGCCGCCTCCGCCCCGACTGCTCCGCCCGCGCCGGTCGCCTTGTCCGCCTCGGTGGCCTTCCGCGCCTGGGTGGATGGGGTCAAAATCAACGCGGTCAACGTGAGCCCAACCATGACCATCGCCATCATCAACGGCCACCCCGCCAAACCCGGGGACATGATCGACGCCTCGCAAGGCATTGTGTTCGACCATGTGGACGTGAAAAGCCAGTCGATCATCTTTCGCGACCGCACCGGCGCGCTGGCCCCGGCGAAATACTGACCAGGAATTTTTACCGGAACAGAGGAAACCGAGAACGGAGGGGAGAATTCAGAAGCCAGGAAACCGGGGTCGGAAGACGGATGGTTTGGCCACAAAGAATCGCAAAGGGACACAAAAAAGGGGCGGGGTTTAAGACCAAACGCCCTTGGCTGCTGGACGAATGCGCGCGGGAATCGAACCTGCGGCGAGGACGCCCTCCGTCGCCCCTCAACTTTTCCTCCTTCATAATTCCTCCTTCCTCCCCATCCTTTTCGCCATGAAACTCACCCTCCTCTCCGGCACCAACCGCCCCGGCAGCAACACCCGCAAGGTCGTCGCCCATCTCGCGGAGGTCTACGCCGCGCTCGGGCATCCGACTGACGTCCTCGACCTGGCCGATCTCCCGGCGGAGATCTTTCATCCCTCTTCCTACGCGGCCAAGCCGGCGGCCTTTGCCCACTTTAACGACGCGATCCTGGCGAGCGATGGCGTTCATCTCGTCACCCCCGAATACAACGGCGGCCCGCCGGGCGTACTGAAATACTTCATCGACATGCTCGAGTTTCCCGAAGCGTTTGAGCACCGGCCGGTGGCGTTCACCGGCGTGGCAGCGGGGATGTGGGGCGGGTTGCGGCCGGTGGAGCAGCTGGCGGCGATCTTCAGCTACCGCAATGCGCACCTGTTCCCGGCGCGCGTCTTCCTGCCGGGGATCCACGGCCAGCTCTCGCCCGAGGGCCGCCTGACCAACGCGGACTCGGTCAAGCGCCTCCACGCCCAGGCCGCCGGTTTCGCCGCCTTCGTCGCCAAGCTGCGGTGAGGGGGCGGTAATCATCCTTCATTCTTTCCGTCTCACGGTTTCAACCCCGCCGGGCCCGGATCGCGGAAGGGGCGGTTGGTCTGGTAAAACTGGAGCTGCGCCTGCAGGGCTGAGGCCAGCGCCGGGTTGCCTTGCTGGAGCGCCAGTTGCACCGCCTGCCGGGCCGTCGCCACCGCCTCGGGAAAGCGGCCCGTTTCCGCCTGTGCGGCGGCGAGGGTGCGCAGGATCAGCGGGCTGCCGCCCCCGCCGAGTTTGACGGAATTTTCCGCCAGCGTCAGCGCCCGGGCTCCGTCGCGCAGTGCGGCCGAAGGGTCGGTGGCCAGCACCCAGGCGAGGTTATTCTCCGCCAGCAGGTGCCGGGGATTGAGCGCCAGGGCCTGCCCCCAGTGCGCGAGAGCGTCGGGTGTCCGGCCTGCGAGATAGAGCGCGTCGCCCAGACTCGCGTGGGCGCTGGCGTCGGTCGGTTGCAGCTCCAGCGCGCGCTGGAGCCGCCCGAGGGCCTCGGCCGTGCGGCCTTGCTGGAGGAGCGCACCGCCGAGGCTGTAGAGGGCGTCCTCGTAGTCGGGGCGGAGGGCGAGCGTCGCCTCGTATTGGGCGACCGCCTCGTCGGTCCGGCCGAGCTGGAGGAGGGCGCTGCCGAGCGCGTAGCGGGTGACGGCGTTGCCGGGCCGGGCCGCGACCGCCTGCTGGTAATGCGGGACGGCGTCGGCCACGCGGCCCAGGCGGACAAGCGCGTTGCCGAGGTTGTTGTGTGCGTCGGCCATGGCGGGCCGGAGGGCGAGGGCTTTTTCGTATTGGGCGATGGCGGCGTCCACGCGGCCCTTGGCGAGGAGCGCGTTGCCGAGGTTGCAGTTGGCCTCGGGGTAATCCGGCTGGAGCTCAAGCGCGCGCTGGAGGTTGAGGATGGCCTCCTCGGTGCGGCCCTTGGCGAGGAGCGCGGTGGCCAGGTCGTTGTGGGCGTAGGCGTAGTCGGGGTCGTAGGTGAGCGCCTGCTGGTAGGAGGCGATGGCGGCGTCCACGTCGCCGCGGTCCATGAGCAGGTTGCCCTGGTTGGTGTAGGCGAGCCAGCACGCGGGGTTGAGCGCGATGGTGGAACGATAGAGCGACTCAATGTCGGCATACATCGGGAGCTGCCGCCAGGTCAGCGTCGCGAGCGCGAGCAGCAGCGCACCGCTGGAGGCGGTTTTCAGCGCCAGCGCGTTTGGGCCAAGACGGTCGAGCGCGGAGGTGATCCCGGCGGCGGCGAGCGTCAGCGGGCCGATGCTGGCGAGATACTGAAAATGATCGCTGACGAACGCGTAGTGAAAATAATAGACGTTGAAGAACCCCAGCACGGGGCAGAGCAGCAGCCCAAAATAAACCGCGGCCACAAACACCGGCCGCCATCGGCCACGGCGCGCGCACCACAGGGCCAACAGCCCGCCGACGGCGGTGAGAGCCGCGAGCCATTGCAGCGGGCTGGCCGTGTCCAACCGCCAGCGCGGATAGACAAAGATCAGCGGGTGCGGCCACGCCAGCTTGCCCAGATAGAACCACAGCGCCTGTCCGGCGATGAGGACGCGCTGCGCCGGCGAAAACGCCCACTCCGCACCCATGGTGCCGAGGTGGTATTTTTCCACCCACATGGTGACGAGCCCCAGGGCGGTGCCGACGGCGACCAGGGGCAGGACCGGCCAGAGCTCGCGCCAGGCGAGCCGGCCGTGCCGCCACCAGACCAGCAGTACAATGACCGCCGGCAGCGGCACTGCGGCGGTCTTGCCGCCGAGAGCGCAAAGGTAGAGCGCGAAGGCGAGCCAGTAGAATTTCACCGCGCCGTGCGGCCCGGCCTCCCGGGGGGCGGAACGCGGGTACTTTCCGGCGGTTGGGCCGCCTCCGGTCCCCTCCAGCCGCCAGAAGCGCATCGCCGCGAGCAGCGAGCCGAGGTAAAACACGCCCGACAGCGCGTTCTTGCGCTCGGTGATCCACGCCACGGACTCGACGCAGACCGGATGCAGCAGGAAAAGCGCGGCCGCGAGCCGTGCCCCGGGCACGCCGAGCCGCCGCAGCCCGAGCCACAGCAGGATCGCGCTGATCGCATGCAGCAAGACGTTGTCGAGATGGTAGCCCAACGGGTTCAGGCCCCAGAGGTGATACTCGGCCCAGAAGCTTGTGTGCGTAAGCGGATAATACTGCTGGGTGGCGCCCGGCTCGGTCCAGATGCGGCGCAGCCCGTCAAGGGAGCGGAGCGTGGGGTTGGCGGTGACGTTGTCGTTGTCGTCCCAGATGAAGCCCGCCCGCCACACCGGCTGATAGACCGCGAGGGCGGCCAGCACCAGGATCAGGCCGAAGAGTCCGTCGCGCCGCCACCAAGCCGGCGCACGGGCCGGTAGGGGCGTGGGAGGGGAAGGGACGCTGACAGCCATGGGGCAGGTTGCCGGGGGCGGAGGGGAAAAGTCAAACCGACGGTCCCCCGGGCCGTCACTCCGTGGCGTCCGCAGGCTCTACTCGGAGGTGGAACGCACGTCCCGGCGCGTTCGGAGCGCGTCACGACGACGCGCTCCACTTGGATAGTCCTGAATCGGAAGAGCCGCCGGGGATCCAAATTTAAGGCTTGCGGGGTCCGAATGGCGGCAATAAGATTTTTTTATGCCCCAGTATTTTTTGGTCAAGGTGAGCGGTGAAAAGGAAAAAGGCACCGGCGCGCCGGTGGCGGTCGAGGAGATTGTCGCCTGGTCCCATGCCAGCCAGTTGGAGATCACCGCCGAGCAAAAGCTGGCGCTGATGGCGGCCGAGGCGGCCCATTTCGGACGCAAGCGTGAGGCCGCCGGGTCGGAGCTGAAGCATGACGCCGGTCAGGCGATTGACGAGGCGGCGGCCAAAGGGCTGCTGAAAAACTCCCGGCGCATCCTCGACCTTGAGCAGGGCAAGTTCAAAGCGTGGATTTGCTGGCGGACCTGAGCACCGCGGGCGGGAAGGGGATTTTCCCGCGGACAACGCAGATCCTGCTTCGCCCACGGTGGTCACGGATGACGGAATCGGAATTGGGCCACGAAGCGCACCGCGAACCAATCCGAGGGCACGGAGGGCAGAGTTTTTCAACCACGGCCGACACGGATCAACCTGGATGGGGCAGAGGTGAACAAGGAGACGGATCCCTCCGGGAAAATCCGCGCACAGGCGGCTTCGGCTTTGACTCGGCAGACCGGGGCTGGTGGGGTGGAGTGCGGTCGTTTCGCCATGAAGCTCCAGAAAATCATCCTTGTCGGCGTCGCCGCGGTTTTCCTCGCCCTCCAACTGGTGCGTCCGGCGGAAAAGGTGGTCACGACGACCGGACCGAACGACCTGCTCGCGCACCATCCCGCGCCCGAGGCGGTGCGGCGCCTGCTCGCCGGCGCGTGCGATGACTGCCATTCGGACCAGACCCATCATCCGTGGTATGCGGAGATCGAGCCGGTCGGATGGTGGCTGGCGGGCCATGTGCGCGACGGCCGGGCCGCGTTGAATTTTTCCACTCTCGGCGCGCTCCCCGCCCGGGAGGCGGTGCACCGTCTCGACCAATGTGTCGACGCCGTCAACCACGGCGAGATGCCCCCGGGTTCCTACCAGCTCCTCCACGGCGACGCCCGGCTGGGCCCGGACGAGAAGACGCTGCTCACGGCCTGGTTTCAGGCAGTGGGCGACAGGATCAGCGCGGCCGAAAAGTAAGGCACCTCCCTTCTGTCTCCTGTGCATTTTGCAATGAACTGGGATGCCCCCTCCCCCACATAAAAACGGTTTGCCTCTGGCGGGCTCTCCGGTATTCTCCGGTAAAATGACCCCGCCCCCCTCATTTCACGGAGGTGACTCCCGCCCCACTTTTCCCTCGCTGCGCCGGCCTGTTGCCGGTGCCTTGCTGCTGCTGGCCTTGGCCGCTTCGGCCGGCCCGGCCCGGGCCGCCGACGCCACTCTCGCGCGGCTCGACTCACAGTTTGGCACCACGGTCAAACCGTTCCTCAAGGACTATTGCGTGACTTGCCATGGCGGGGACAAACCCGAGGCCGGCCTCGACTTGAACTCGTATTCCTCGCTCTCAGCCGTGGTGAACGACGGACGGCGCTGGAACCTGGTGCTCTCCCGGATCAAGTCGGCCGAGATGCCGCCGCCCAAGGACGCCGCCGTGTTTCCCTCGGCTGCAGAGCGCAGTCAGGCGGTGGCCTGGTTCCAGGCCGTCCGCGACTACGAGATCCAGAAAAATGCCGGCGACCCCGGCCTCGTCCTCGCCCGCCGCCTCAACAACGCGGAATACAACTACTCCATCCGCGACCTCACCGGCTTCGACATCCAGCCAACGCGCGAGTTTCCGGCCGACCCGTCCAACATGGCGGGCTTCGACAACTCGGGCGAGTCCCTCGCCATGTCGCCGTCGCTCCTGAACAAATACCTGCAGGCCGCGCGTGAGGTCGCCAGCCACATGTTCCTGAAGCCCGAGGGCTTCGCCTTCTCCCCTTATCCGATGATGGTGGAGACGGACCGCGACAAGTACTGCGTGCAGCAGATCATCAATTTCTACCACCAGCAGGATATCGACTATGCCGACTACTTCCAGGCGGCCTGGCGGTTCAAGCACCGGGTCTTCCTCGGAGTGCCCAACGCGACGCTGGCGGATTTCGCGGCCGGCGCCAAGCTCAGCGCGAAATACCTCAACACCGTCTGGACGGCCCTCGAGGGTGGCTCCGAACAAGTCGGTCCGATGGTGAAATTGCAGGCGCTATGGCGCGCCCTGCCAGGACCGGGCCTGGGCCTGCCCGACAACGCGCGGGCGGGCTGCGAGGGGATGCGCAACTACGTCGTCCAGGTCCGCAAGAAGGTCGAGCCGCGTTTCATCAACATCGTGGCCGGCAAAGTGACCGCATCCCGCCAGCCACTGCTGATCTGGAAGGATGTCCAGTATGCGACCCACCGCCGGACCTTTGACCCGGCCCAGCTCCAGGTCGCGGGTGAGCCGCCACCCCCACCGCCGCCGGTGGAACCGGAGACGGGTAACCAGTTTGGCCCGGGCAAGACCGTGCTGGTGGTGAACAAGCCCGGCGACCCGGACCTGACCGTGCCGGCGGGCCAGCGCCCGATCTACGAGGCGGCCTTTGGCCGGTTTTGCAGCGTGTTCCCCGACATGTTTTACAAGGAGGCGCGCGGACGTAACTACTTCGACACCAAGGGGGACCAGGGGCGCTATCTGAGCGCGGGCTTCCACAATGTCATGGGCTATTTCCGCGACGACGAGGCGCTCTATGAGCTGATCTTGGACGAAAAAGGGCAGCAGCAACTGGACGAGATGTGGCATGAGATGGACTTTGTGGCCTCGACCACCGCCCGGATGTACGGCCAGTTCAGCACGTTTGGCGAGGCGCGTGGCAACGTGACCACCACGGCCGACGGTGACGAGCCTGCGGCCCCCGTGCCCGAGGACTCGGAATACACCTCCGAGGTGAAAATCCGCCAATTGGAGAAGTCCTATCTGGACCTCGCCAAGGGGGCCAACGATGTCGGGCTCAAGGCGGTCAAAGACTATTTCGAATTTGTGAACACCACGGTTCGCTGGGTGGAAAAAACCAAGCTGGCGGCCGAGCCCGGGCAGCTGCAGGCGTTGCAGCAGTTTGCGGCCAAAGCCTTCCGGCGGCCGCTGGAGCAGTCCGAAAAGGACGATTTGCTGGTCTATTACCACTCGCTGCGCACCAAGGATGGGCTGCCCCATGAGGAGGCCATGCGCGAATCGATCGTGGGCATCCTGATGGCGCCCGACTTCTGCTACCGCATCGACCTGGGCAGCGCCGAGCCGGGGACGCACCCGCTGTCGGACTATGATCTGGCGAGCCGGCTGAGTTATTTCCTGTGGTCAAGCTCCCCGGACGCCGAGCTGCTGGCGCATGCGGCGGCCGGCGATCTGCATCAACCCGCGGTCGTTTCGGCCCAGGCCAAACGCATGCTGAAGGATCCACACGCCCGGGCGCTGGCGCTGGAGTTTGGCGGCAACTGGCTGGATTTCCGCCATTTTGCAGAGATCAACACGGTGGATCTCACGCGGTATCCCAGCTTCACGCCGGCGCTGCGCGACGCGATGCTGGAGGAGCCGGTCCGTTTCCTGCAGGATGCCTTCCAGGCCAACCGACCGGTCCTCGATCTGCTCTACGCCCATGACACGTTTGTGAACCCCGTTTTGGCAAAGCATTACGGGATGCCGGCCCCGGCCGGTTCGGCCGACACCTGGGTTAGGATGCCCGACGCCGACCACTATGACCGCGGCGGTCTCCTCCCGATGGCGGTGTTCCTGACCAAGAACGCCCCGGGCCTTCGCACCAGCCCGGTGAAGCGCGGCAACTGGGTCGTGAAAAACATCCTGGGCGAAAAAATCCCCCCCCCGCCACCGGTCGTGCCGGAGCTTCCGCACGACGAGGCCAAGATGGACCTGCCGCTGCGCGACATGCTGGCCCGCCACCGGGAAAACCCCACCTGTGCCGCGTGCCACGCGCGCTTCGACGCCCTCGGGCTGGTGTTTGAGGGCTTCGGCCCGGCCGGGGAGAAACGCACCAAGGACTTGGCCGGGCGGGCGGTCGATGCCAGCGCCTCATTTCCCAGCAACGGGGGCGACGGCTCCGGTGTTCCGGGGCTGCGGCAGTATATCCAGGCCCACCGCCAGGGCGATTTTGTCGACAACTTCTGCAACAAGCTGCTGGCCTATGCGCTGGGCCGGACCCTGATGCTGTCCGACGACCCCCTCCTCCAGAGCATCCAAACCCGGCTGGCCAAAGACAGTTACCATATCGATGACGTGGTTGACAGCATCGTCACCAGCCCACAGTTTCTCAACAAGCGGGGTCGCGACGGCCTCGCGGAAAACTAAGTTACGCCCATGAATAACCACCCCCAGGGTTCCCGCCGTTCGCTCACCCCCCCCCTGTCGCGCCGGACGTTTCTCCGCGGCGTCGGCTGCACGATGGCCTTGCCGTGGCTCGAGTCGCTGCCGGGGGCCAGCACGATGCTCGCCGCCTCCGACGACCCGCAGGCGGCCCCGGCGTTCCCCAAGCGTTTTGCGGTGATGTTCATGGGCTGCGGCGTCAACCCCAACCACTGGTCGGCGACCGGCAATGGCGCGGACATGGTGCTGGGCAAGACCCTGTCCCCGCTGGAGTCCGTCAAGGGCAAGATCAATGTCATCCACGGCCTCTTCAACAAAAGCTCCACCAAACAGGGCATCCATCCGGCGATGACGGGCGGCCTGTTTTCGGGTGTGCCGATCCAGAAGGGTGCCATCATCCACAGCGGCATCAGCATGGACCAGGTGATCGCCAACCATGTCGGCCAGGACACACTGCAGGCCAGCATGGTGCTCGCCTGCGAGCAGCCCATGACCGGCTACCATGAGACCAATTTCTCCAACGCCTACAGCTCGCACATTTCATGGCAGAACGCGGACTCGCCCGTGCCGAACGAGATGTACCCCTCGCTCGCCTACGACAGCCTGTTCGAGAACAGCGGCAGCCAGCGCAACATCAGCGTGTTGGACCGGGTGAAGGACCGCGCCGCGGCGCTGAGCCGGAAGATCAGCTCGACCGACAAGGCCAAGCTGGACGAATACCTGGGGAGCGTGCGCGATGTCGAGCAGAGCATCGAACGGATGCGCGCCGACAAGGCGAAGGCCGAGGACAACGCCAAGGGCAAGAGCCAGCCCTTGGTGACGATGAAGCGGCCGGACAACGGGCTGCCAGAGGATCTGCGCGAGCACGCCCGCCTGATGTGCGACCTCATCGCGCTGGGGTTCCAGACGGACAAGACCCGCGTGGCCTCGCTGATCCTCGCCCGCGATCTCTCCTCCCTCTATTATCCGTTCCTCAACGTGAAGGAGGCGCACCACGGGGCCTCGCACAACGACACCTCCGACGGCTACGAGGCCATCGCCCGCTTCCACCTCGGCCAGCTGGCCTATCTCGCGCAGAAGCTCGATGCGATGCCGGAAGGCGACGGCACGGTGCTCGACCATTCCTGCATCATGTTCATGTCAAATATGCTGTCGGGCTCCAAGCACGACAACAGCAAGGTGCCGATCGTGACCGCCGGCGGTCTGGGCGGCGCGCTGAAGACCGGGCGGACGCTCGATTATCTGGACGCCGGCGACGACAACCGCAAGCTCTGCAGCTTCTACTTGGGCATCATGAACAAGATGGACGTGAAGATCAACCACTTCGGCGACGCTGACCGCCAGCTCGCGAATTTGTGATCAGGCAGCGCAGACACTTGTCGAGCCGTAGCTACAGCGAAGGTTGACCCCTGCCTGCGCTACTTGACCGGCGGCGGGCCGTGGTGGGCGGCGGGCCGTGGTGGGCGGCGTGGCTCGCGTAGGCGGCGCAGTCGGCGAGCATGGCAGTTATCGCCGCCAGCTCTGCGGCGACCGCGAGCCCGGAAAACACCGCCTTGTCGCCGATCACGTCCGTCACGATGAACGCCGGACGCTGCGTGATCTGGTGCGCGTGAAACTCGGCCGTGCTCGCGGCAATCCGCGCCCGCACGGCGGCGGACTCGGCCCGGGCGCAGAGCTTCCGGGCGTCGAGCCGGCCGGCCTTGGCGGCGACAGCGGTGGCCACCGCGAGACTGCCAATCTTTTTGCCGTCGTGCAGGGCGGCACGGGCGAGGGCGAGGCGCACGGTGTCGTCGGCCACCCCGAGGTCGCGCGCGGCCTCGGCGATATGGTTGGGCGCTTGGTAATCGCCCGCGCGCGCCGGCTCGAGCCAGCCAGAGTTGAACATCACCGGCGAACGCATCATCGGGCCGCTGCGGCGGTAGAACCAGTCGCACTGCTCCCGCGACGCGGGAAAGTCGCCGGGGTTCATGAGCGCGATCCGCCACTGGAAATCCACCTTGCCGGCATACAGCTTCTTGAGCTGCTCCCAAGCCGGCTCCGCCAGCAGGCACCACGAAGACATGATGTCGAGATAGTAGGTGACGGTGACGGTGCGATTGCTCATGGGTTATTGGATATCGCTAATTGGGTAATTTCAGCAGGAACCGGGACTGACCTCACCCGGGAAATGTTTCCGAAATGGCCCAATAAGAAATCTGCCAGCCCCCTTCACTTGCTGCCACTGCCGCCAAACAGGCTCTTGAGGCCGGAAGCGGCATTTTTGGCGGCATCGGTGGCGCCTTTGCCCACATCGGTCGCGCCGCTCAGGACGGCGGTCCCGGCCTTGAGCACGGCATCCTTGCCGGCGACGATGACGCTGGCGGAAACGTTCTTCATCACGACCCCCGCGAGCTGGTCGGGGGTGATGCCGCCCTGGTCGGACCCGACGTTGTCGAGCGAGATGTCCGGCATGGGCACGGTGACGGCCGCCAGGCCGGCCACGCCGACGGAAACCTTGGCGTTGGTCAGGCGGAATTTTTTGATTTCAAACTTTACCGGCTTGCCGCTCGAGGTGGTGGGGGTGGCCGAGCCGGAACCGGCAAACTTTTGGACGTTGCCGAGCAGTTGGGACACATTGTTCTCGGTGAACTTGGTCTCGTAGTCGAACACGGGCTGGTCGATGGTCAGCTCATTGATGATGATATGGTCGCCGAAGAGTGAAAACGGCGCGACGGTCAGGCGGATGGTGCCGAGGGAAAACGCCTGGTCGTTCTTCCAGCCGGGCGGGTTGCTGACGGTGAGGCCGGTAAGCGTGCCGCTCCCGCTGATCGGCGAAAGACTCGCGCCCTCGAGCACCACCTTGGTCTGGGTGAGCTTGGGGCCGAAGCTGTTGACCCCGGCCTTGACGATGCCGCCGAGGAAATACGTGAGCACGAGCACGCCAACCACGCCGAACACGAAGAGGCCGCCGAGCGACCAGAGCAGGATTTTTTTCATGGGCGGGACAGGATGATGGAAGAGCAGAAATGTCGATCAGATTCCGGCCCCATCCTGGTGGAGCGACTTGACCCCAAGGCGCTTTCCCATGCCGAAGACGCCGGCCCCCTCCCGCGACCCAAACCAGCCCATTGGGGTCAATGGGCTCCACCCTTTGCCCCTTGGCGCCTTTGCGCTTAATTCTCCTCCCCCTTTTCCGCGGGCTTGCGTGCCGCCGGCCAATTTTCAACCTCAGCCCCATCCATGGCGACCAACTACACCGAGGCCAGCATCAAAACCCTCAGTTCCACCGAGCACATCCGGCTCCGTCCGGGCATGTATATCGGCCGCCTCGGCGACGGCGCCCACGCGGAGGACGGCATCTACGTCCTCCTCAAGGAGACCATCGACAACGCCGTGGACGAGTTCGCGATGGGCCACGGTAAGAAGATCGAGGTCGAACTGCGCGAGCGCACCCTGCGGGTGCGAGACTACGGGCGCGGCATCCCGCTCGGCAAGGTGCTGGAGTGCGTCTCCGTCATCAACACCGGGGCGAAATATGACAGCGAGACCTTCCAGAAGACCGTCGGCCTCAACGGCGTCGGCCAGAAGGCCGTCAACGCGCTCTCGGCGGAGTTTCGCGCCCAGGCGGTGCGCGAGGGCGAGACCAAGGTCGTCGAGTTCGCCCAGGGCAAATTGAAAAAGGACCACCGCGTGGCCAAGACCGGCGAGCGCAACGGCACGATCATCGAGTTCACGCCCGACGAGGCGCTCTTCGGGAAGGATTTCCGGTTCCGCCCCGAGTTCATCGAGGACATGCTGTGGAAATACGCCTATCTGAACCGCGGTCTCACCCTCACCCTCAACGGCCAGCCGTTCCGCTCGGAAAACGGACTCCAGGACCTGCTCGCCAAGGAGCTCAGCGGCGAGCCGCTCTACCCGATCATCCATCTCGAGGGCGAGGACATCGAGGTGGCGTTCACCCACGGGGCGCATTACGGCGAGGAGTACTTCTCATTCGTCAACGGCCAGCACACCACCATGGGCGGCACCCACCTTGCGGCCTTCCGCGAGGCGCTGGTGGAGACGGTGCGCAACCATTTCAAAAAGGAATACGACGCCGCCGACATCCGGCAGTCCATCGCCGCCGCCGTGGCGGTGCGGGTGCAGGAGCCGGTGTTCGAGTCGCAGACCAAGACCAAGCTCGGCTCCGCCAGCCTCGGCCCGGGCGGGCCGACCATCCGTGAGTTCATCGGCAAATTCATGCAGCAGGCGCTCGACACCTGGCTGCACAAGCATCGTGAGACCGCGGACATCATCCGGGCCAAGATCGAGGCCAGCGAGCACGAGCGCAAGGAACTCGCCGGCATCCGCGGCCTCGCCCGGGAGCGCGCCAAGAAGGCCACGCTCCACAACCGCAAGCTCCGCGACTGCCGCCTGCACCTCGGCGACAAACACGAACGCGCCGAGGCCAGCACGATCTTCATCGTCGAGGGCGACAGCGCCGCCGGCTCGCTCACGGCCTGCCGCGATGTGCAGACCCAGGCCGTCTTTGCCCTCAAGGGCAAGCCGCTCAACACCCACGGACTCTCCAAGAAGGTCATCTATGAGAACGAGGAGTTCCACCTCCTCCAGTCCGCGCTCAACCTCGAGGACGGGCTCGATGGCCTGCGCTACAACCGCGTCGTCGTCGCCACCGACGCCGACGTGGACGGGATGCACATCCGGCTGCTCCTGCTTTCCTTTTTTCTCCAGTTTTTCCCCGACGTGATCCGCAACAACCACCTCTTCATCCTCGAGACGCCACTGTTCCGGGTTCGCAACAAAAAGGTGACCCGCTACTGTTACTCCGAGGAGGAGAAGCAGGCGGCGGTCGCCGCGCTCGGCGCCGGGCACGAGATCACGCGCTTCAAGGGCCTGGGCGAGATCTCGGCCGGCGAGTTCAAGGACTTCATCGGCGAGGACATCCGGTTGGAGCCGGTCACCCTCGCGCACCTGCATGACAGCGACGGGCTGCTGGGCTTCTACATGGGCAAGAACACCCCGGACCGGCAGGACTTCATCATCCGGCACCTCCGGGTGGAGAAGGATCTCGTCGCGGTCTGAGCCGGGGGCTCTGTCTCAAGCCCCAAGCCGCCGCGCCGGGATTGCGGGTGGAGCGCGTTGACCCCAACGCGCTGGCTTGAAGTGACGTTGGGCGGAGGACAGCGCGGCCCTCTCATCCAAAATCGAAAATCCTCCCGTGGGTCACGCATGCGGAAATCCGAATTCCTGGTTTCCTGGCTTCGCCCTTAAAATCTCCGGCCATGGGACCTCAACCCGCTGGCTCGAAGTGACGTAAGGGTGAGGACCACGTGGATCTTCAATCCAAAATCGAAATTCCAAAATCGAAATTCCAAATTCCCCAGCCCCGGATTCGCATCGACACCTCCATCCTCCCGGCCCACCTTGACCCACGATGAAAACCGAGCAACGCAGCTTCAACCCCGCGTCGGGCTGGAAAGTCCGCTCGGGTGGTCTCGCGGGGCTGGCCCCGCAGTTTGTCCTGGCCTTCGGCGGCCGGCACCTGCTCGCCAACCCCGTCGCCCTCGACGAGGTGCGCCGCGTTTATCCGGGCGCCCGGGTGATCGCCGCCTCGACTTCCGGCGAGATCACCGGCACCGAGGTCACCGAGGACCAGCTCACGGTCACGGCGGTCGCGCTGGCCAAAACCCGTGTGGCCTGCGCCGCCACCACGGTGGCCGGCGCCGCCGGCAGCTTCGCCGCCGGCCGCGCGCTGGCCACCCAACTCCTCGGCCCCGGGCTCGCCCATGTGTTCGTCGTCTCCGACGGGGCGCTGGTGAACGGGACCGAGCTGGCGCGCGGCTTCAACGAAAGTCTGCCGGCCGGCGTCGCGCTGACCGGCGGCCTCGCGGGCGATGGCGCCCGGTTTGAGCAAACCCTGGTCGGCCTCGACGAGCCGCCCGTTTCGGGCCGGGTGGTCGCAATCGGTTTTTACGGCGGTCACCTGCGGGTCGGCATCGGCTCCGCCGGCGGCTGGTCGCCGTTTGGACCCGAGCGGGTCGTGACGAAATCCGCCGGCAACGTCCTCACCGAGCTGGACGGGCAGTCCGCGCTCGGCCTCTACAAAAATTACCTGGGCGACCAGGCCGCAGCCCTCCCAGGCTCCGCCCTGCGCTTCCCCCTCAGCGTCACGCCGGCGGGCGGCGGCCAGCCGGTCGTGCGCACCATCCTCTCGATCGACGACCAGGCCGAGAGCATGACCTTTGCCGGCGACATCCCGACGGGCGCGCGGGTGCGGTTCATGCGGGCGTCCTACGAGGATTTGATCGACGGCGCCGCCGCCGCCGCGGGCCAGACGGCCAACGGCGCCGAACCCGAGCTGGTGATCTGCGTGAGCTGCGTGGGGCGGCGCATCGTGCTGGGCCAGCGCACCGAGGAGGAGACGGAGATCGTGCGCGACACCCTCGGGACCGCCGCGGCGGTCACCGGCTTTTACTCCTACGGCGAACTGGCCCCCAGCGGCGGGTCGGGAGCGTGCCAGTTGCACAACCAGACCATGACAATCACAACCTTGAGCGAGGCATGATGTTGCAACACCGCCTGCTCCTGCGGCAGATCCGCAAGCATCTCGGCCCCGACGCGGTCATTCCCGAATCGTGGGCTCCGCTGCTGCAGGCGGTGGATGAGGCGTACCTGCAGTTCGACAGCGACCGCAAGCTGGCCGAGCGCGCCATGCAGCTGAGTTCCGACGAACTCGTGGCGGCGGGCCGGAAACTCGAGGAACAATACACCCGGAACCTGGAGGTGCTGAACCGGTTGCGCAGCTCGGTCGCCGCCCTGCGGCCGGCGGATCTCGCGGGCACGGCGCGCGCCGAGGATGATCTGCTGACGGTCGCCCACCTGCTGGAGGATCTGATCGCCCGCCGCCGGGAGGCCGAGGTGGCCATGCTCCAGGCCACCGCCACCGCCGAGGCGGCCAACCGGGCCAAAAGCGAGTTCCTGGCCAACATAAGCCACGAGATCCGCACGCCGATGAACGCCATCATCGGTATGGGCAGCCTCCTGCTCGACCTCAGCCTCGAGCCCGAGCAGCGGGAATACGTCGAGACCATCCGCAACAGCGCCGACGCGCTGCTCGAGATCATCAACGACATCCTCGACTTCTCCAAGATCGAGGCCGGACGCCTCGAGCTCGAGGCCCACCCCTTCGACCTCCGGGTCGCGCTCGAACAGGTGCTGGACCTGTTTGCCTCGCCCTGCGCCGAGAAAAACATCGAGCTCGGCCTCTACCTCGCCGCCGGCCTGCCCGACCTGGTTGTCGCCGACAGCACGCGGTTGCGGCAGGTGCTCGTCAACCTGGTTGGCAATGCGGTGAAGTTCACGGCCCAGGGGGGCATCACCGTCTCGGTCACCACCTGCCCGGCCGAGACGGGCTGGCAGCTGACATTCGTCGTCGAGGACACCGGCATCGGCATCCCGGCGGACCGGATGGACCGGCTCTTCAAATCGTTCTCCCAGGTGGATTCCTCCACCACGCGCCGCTATGGCGGCTCCGGGCTCGGCCTGGCCATCAGCCAGAAACTCGTCGAGCTGATGGGGGGGCAGATCCAGGTCACCAGCGCGCCCGGGCTGGGCTCGAGCTTCCGCTTTACCATCAACGCGGGCTCCGCCACCCCCCCGGTCGCCGAGGACGGCGCCGAACCTCCGGCCGCCGTCGAGCTCGCCGGCCACCGGGTGCTCGTCGTGGATGACAACGAGGTCAACCGCCGCATCCTCGAGCAGCAGCTCCAAAGCTGAGGCATGGCGGTCGAATGCCACGCCGACGGCCCGGCCGCGCTCGCGCGGCTGGCCGCCGGGGAGCAATTTGACTTGGTGCTGCTCGATTTCAACATGCCCGGGATGGACGGCCTCGAGGTCTGTGCCGACATCAGGATCCGACTGGGTGCCGCCGCCCCGCCCGTCGTCATGCTCACCTCGCGGGGCGGCCTGCGCGAGCTGGCGGGCGCCCCGGTGGCGGCGCGCATGACCAAGCCGGTGAAGCCGCGCGAGCTGCAGACCGTGCTCGGGCAGGTGCTGCGTTTCCGCCATGTGCCGCAGGCGGATCCAACCAAGTTCGCCTCGGTCTTCGACCGCGATTTCGCCCGCCGCCGGCCCCTGCGGATCCTCGTGGCGGAGGACAACGCCATCAACCGCAAGGTCCTCCTGCTAATGCTCGGCAAGCTCGGCTACCGCGCCGATCCCGTGGCCAACGGGATCGAGGCGCTCGAAGGTCTCGCGCGCCAGCCCTACGATCTGGTCGTGATGGACATGCAGATGCCCGAGCTTGACGGGTTGGAGGCCACCCGGCGGCTGCGGACCCACGTTCCCGCCACTGCGGCCCCCTACGTCCTCGCGCTCACCGCCAACGCGCGCAAGGAGGATTATCATGCCTGCATTGCGGCGGGCATGCACGACTTCCTCAGCAAGCCCATGCGCATTGACGACCTCATGGCGGCGCTCGAGCGGGCACACGCCTGGCTGCAGGTGGAAGAACGCCACGCCCACGCCGGCCCGCACCCGGAGCTGCTGGCCTGAACCCTTAAACCAAAATTCGGCAGTTGGTCACAGCGCACACAGAGATAAAACCCGAGTTCACAGAGAAATGCATCGAACCGCGGGAAGGCCTGGGAGTCACCCACCGGGAGCGATGCTTGCAGCCACTCTGGATTTTGCTCTGTGAACTCTGTGTCTGGGCTCTGTGTTCTCCGTGTTACCCTTCTGCGCTTTTTAGGATCAGTGTCCGCCGCGTCCTCCGGCTTGTCCTCCGAAGCTTTAGCGAAGGAGGAAGCCTTGCCTGCGGTCCATAGCCTTGGCGAAGGATCGGCGACGGAGGATCCGTGGTTAAAACTCCGTCCCTTCCGTCCCTGATTTCCTGATTTCCATATTCAATTCGAATCTGGAACTCAGGAACTCTGGCAGGCCTGAAAGAAAGGGCTCGACGCGGGGGGCGGTTCTCGGGTTGGAGTTGCCCGATGGCAAAACGCAAAACCCCCAAGGACAACCAGCCCGAGCTCCCGCTCTCCGGCCCGCCAGCCGCCGACCCCATGCCTGCGGCCGGTGCCGCCGACCCCGGACCGGCGGCCCCGCCGGGGCTGCCCATCCCGCCCCCGGAAGGGCCGCGACGGCCGGCCGGCCCCGGGGGCGGCAACCCGCCCGACGCCCCGCTGGCCCGTCTCTACCGCAACTGGTTTCTCGACTACGCCAGCTACGTCATCCTCGACCGCGCCGTCCCCCATCTGGACGACGGGCTCAAGCCCGTCCAGCGCCGGGTGCTCCACACGTTGTGGGACATGGACGACGGCCGCTTTCACAAGGTCGCCAATGTCGTCGGCGCCACGATGAAGCTGCACCCGCACGGCGACGCCTCCATCGGCGCAGCGCTCGTGGGCATCGCGCAGCGCGGCTGGCTCATCGAGCCCCAGGGCAACTTCGGCAACGTGTTCACCGGCGACGATGCCGCCGCGCCGCGCTACATCGAGGCGCGGCTCACCCCGTTTGCCCGCGAGGTGCTCTTCAACCCCAAAACGACCACCTGGCAGCTCAGCTACGACGGCCGCGCGAAGGAGCCGGTCACCCTGCCGGCCAAGTTCCCCATCGTGCTCCTGGAGGGCGCGGAGGGCATCGCCGTCGGGCTCGCCACCAAGATCCTGCCGCACAATTTCAACGACCTCTGCCGCGCCGCCATCAACCACCTCCAGGGAAAAACCTTCCGCATTGTTCCCGATTTCCCCTCGGGGGGCATCGCCGACTTTGCGGAATACAACGACGGCGAGCGTGGCGGCAAGGTGAAGGTGCGCGCCAAGATCGAGGTGCGCGCCAAGCACCTGCTGGCCATCACCGAGCTTCCCTACGGCACGACGACCGAGTCGCTCATCGAGTCCATCCTCGCCGCCAACGCCAAAGGGAAGATCAAGATCAAGCATGTCGATGACAACACGTCCGACCGGGTGGAGATCCTGATCCATCTGCCGCAGGGCGCCGATCCCGAGCAAATCGTCCAGCAGCTCTATGTGTTCACCGCCTGCCAGACGGCCGTCTCGCCGGCCGCGTGCGTCATCGTCCGCGACGGTACGACCGGCGACGACAAACCGCAGTTTCTTGGCGTGCGCGAGCTGCTGAAACGCAGTGTGGACGCGACCAAGGTGCTGCTCCGGCGCGAGCTGGAGATCAAGCTGGGCGAGCTGGAGCAGCAATGGCACTGGGACTCGCTCGAACGGATCTTCATCGAGGAGCGGGTCTACCGTCGCATCGAGAAGTCCAAGACCTGGGAGAGCGTGCTCGCCGAGATCCGCGAGGGGTTGCAGCCGTTTCTAAAACAGCTCCGGCGCGACGTGACCGACGACGATGTCGCCCGCCTCACCGAGATCCGCATCAAGCGCATCTCGGCCTACAACCGGTTCCAGGCCGACGAGACCGTCCGCAAGATCGAGGAGGGCATGAAGGAGACCAAGGCGAGCCTGCGGAATCTCACCGGACATGCCATCGCGTGGTTTGAGCTCCTGCAGGAGAAATACGGCAAGGGGCTCAAACGCCGGACCAGCTACGACGAGATCGGGCAGATCAACGCGTCCGAGGTCGTGTCGGCCAACCAGCGGCTCTACGTCAACCGCGAGGACGGCTTCATCGGCCTGAACTGGCGGCAGCACGAGTTCGTCACCGAGTGCACCATCCTCGACAGCGCGCTCACCATCATGCGGGACGGCTCGCTCAAGGTGGCCAAGGTCGGCGAGAAGGTGTTCATGGGCCGCGAGATCATCCACGTCGCGGTGTGGTCGACGGACGGCGACCCCAGCTTCTACACCATGATCTACCAGGACAAGGAGTCCGGAAAGGCCTTTGCCAAGCGCTTCCAGATCGGCGGCCTGTCTCGCGACAAGCTCTACCCCCTGGCGAAATCCGAGGGCTCGCGGGTGGTGTTCCTCGAGGTGAGTAAAACTGAAAAGTCGATGCCCAAGACGGTCCACGTCTCGCTCGACGGCCGCAGCGGGGCGCGGGTGCGCGAGCTCGACTTTGACCTGACCGCAGTGCCCCTGAGCAGCCGCAACGCCAAGGGCCTCACCGTCACGAAATGGCCGGTGAAAGAGGTCAGGCGGACGGACCTGGCACTGGGGTGAGGGGCCACGGCTGATTCACGAAGAAAGGGATGGGGAGACCACAAGGACGGGGCCTTCGCCCATGACCCACCCAAACAAAAACCTGTAACCACTAATGCACACTAATTTTCTCTGATCCGATCCTCAGAATCACGGAGAGCAGACCCAGAGTTCACAGAGAAAATACTTACGCAAACATTACTCGGGTGTGAGATCCCACTCGGCGACCGACACAATAATCATTGATCCGACCGATGTATTCCTCTGTGAACTCGGATTTTATCCCTGTGGTCTCTGTGACCAACTGCCGATTTTAGATGTGCGCCAACCGGGGCGGTCGTGTCCCCCGGGCCTTATCGCAGGGCCACGGGCGGACCGAGCAGCTCGCGGAGCACAATCGCACGGCGCAGGTCGGCGGGGCTGCGCAGATCGTTCCGCCAGGCGGAGGGTCCGGAGGCGGTGCGGGTGGACTCGGTCCAACTGGCTTCGGTCGCGCGGGCGGCGGCGGTCGTCTGGGCGGCGTCCCGCGCCTCCTGCAGCGCCGCCATTTGGGTGGCGATTTCCTCCTGGCGCGCCAGCTCGGGGGACGACCGGGCCGGCAAGGGCGGCGGCGCCGGCGCACGCCCTTCGAACACGGAGCGGGCCGTGCGCGTGAGCGGCCCCCTCGTGGGACCACCAAAGGGATCCAGCGGTGGCGGCCCCATGATCGGACGCGGAAAGGCCGGGGGGGTGGGCGGGGTTTCCTCCTCCACCGGGTAGGACAGGTCGGCCGGCGGCGGAATCAGGCCGCCGCGGCGCTCGGCGATCTTGCGGCGGATTTCCTCCTGGATGCGCCGGGTGCGCGCGGCCTGCTCCAAATCGTCCGGCGGGGCGGCCGGGCGCTGTTCTGCGGCGGCCTTCGTCGCCATGGCCATCATCTGGCCGACGACGATGATGATGATCAGGATGATGAGCCCGTTCATTCTGGAATCAAGTGTTGGTCACCGCGCCCGTCGCAGCTCTGGATTGCCTCCGTGGATTGCCCTCTGCCCTCTGGGTCGAAGATTGGGTTCCGACTTTCATCGCTCGTGACTCGTGACTCGAAATTCGTGATTCATCATTCATTCTTTTCCTACTTCTTCTCCTCCGGCGCCGAGATGGATTTCCTCATGCCGGTGTCGGCCTGGATGTTTTCCATCTTGTAGTAATCCATGACGCCAAGGCGGCCGCTGCGGAAGGCCTCGGCCATGGCGAGGGGCACCTGGGCCTGGGCCTCGACGACCTTGGCCTGCATCTCCTGGACGCGGGCCTTCATCTCCTGCTCGACGGCGACGGCGGCGGCGCGGCGGATCTCGGCCTGGGCCTGGGCGATGCTCTTGTTGGCCTCGGCCTGGGCCTCCTGCAGCTTGGCGCCGACATTCTCGCCCACGTCCACGTCGGCGATGTCGATGGAGAGAATCTCAAAGGCGGTGCCGACATCGAGACCGCGGGCGAGGACGGTCTTGGAGATGCTGTCGGGGGACTCGAGGACGACCTTGTAGCTCTCGGAGGAGCCGATGGTGGAGACGATGCCCTCGCCGACGCGGGCGATGATGGTCTCCTCCTTGGCGCCGCCGACGAAACGCTCGAGGTGGGTGCGGACGGTGACGCGGGCCTTGACCTTCACCTGGATGCCGTCCTTGGCCACGCCATCGATGGTGGTGCGACCGCTGGCGGGGTTGGGGCAGTCAATGACCTTGGGGTCCACGGAGGTGCGGACGGCCTCGACGACGGACTTGCCGGAGCCCTTGGTGGCGAGATCGATCGCGCACGCCTGGCGCCAGTCGAGGGAGAGGTTGGCCTTCTGGGCGGCGATGAGGGCCTGGACGGTGGGCACGACATTGCCGCCGGCGAGGTAGTGGGCCTCGATGTCGTCGGTGGGGATGTCGATGCCGGCCTTGCGGGCGGTGACGCGGGCGTCGACGATGAGGCTGAACGGCACCTGCCGCAGCTTCATCGCGAGCAGGTTGAGCATGCCGACGGGCGCGCCGGCGAGCGACGCGCGCAGCCAGACGCTGAAGAAGGAGAACACGATGGCGGCGACCACAAGGACGCCGACGCCGAGGATGAGGAAAATGATTTGGGAGACGGTCATGGGAGTTTGGTGACGGTGAGGGAAAAGTTTTCGGCGCCGGCGACCCGGACGCGGGTGCCGCGCTCGATCTGGCCGTCGAGGGAGCGGGCCTCGTGGCGCTTGCCCTCGATCTCGATCTGGCCGGTGGGCTTGAGGGTGGTGAGGGCGACGCCCTCCTTGCCGGCGAGAGTGGCGGTCGCGGTCGCGGCCGCGCTGGCGCCGTGCTGGGGCGTGTGGAGGAAGAACCGCTTGCCGACGCGCGTCTTGGGCAGGATGACGTATTCGATGTAGAGGGCGATCACCAGGAGCACCGTGCCAACGAGAAACGCGAACAGCCCGCCGCCGGTGCCATAGTCGAGGAAAGCCTGCCGGGTGGCGGCGAGAAACGCGAACACCCCGCCGAGGGCGAGGATGATGCCCGGCGTGAAGAGATCCAACACCAGGAGGACGATACCGAGGACGAAAAGGAGAAGGATGGATTCCATGGCGGGAGAGGGGCGGACGGCAGAGGCTCGCAGGCTTTCACCCGAGGCACAAGCAGGAACGGGGTGGAAAGCGGGGCGGAGATTCCACGGCGACCTCGGGCGGCACGCGACGTCCCGGCGAGGGGGGCGTCACCCGAAGTGACGTTGACGACAGCGTGGACTTTTAATCCAAAATCGAAATTCCAAAATCTTTGGTTCAGTTTCGCTTTGCGTGGCGCGAGAGGGAACATAAACACGGGGGCCATGGTGGAAGATGTCCCCTATCTCGGTGCGACCCTCCGGCGCTGGCGCGTCGGGGCGTCCACGTTCCTGGCCCTGCCGGAGCGCGGGGCGCGGCTCATGAACTGGCACCTCACGCTGGGTGACGGGACGGTGCGCGACGTGCTTCATTGGCCGGAGAACACCACCCTGGAGGGCTTCGCCAAGGTCCGCGGGGGCAACCCGATCCTCTTTCCTTTCTGCGCGCGCACGTTTGACCGGGGCGAGCAGAACGCGTGGCGCGCGGCCGACGGGGTGCGGCGACCGATGCCCACGCACGGGCTGGCGCGGCAGGGCGCGTTCAAGCTCACGCGGCTGGACGCGCGGGGCTTCTCGGCGCAGTTCGTGCCGGGCGACGAAGCGCGGGCGGCCTATCCGTACAACTACGCGTTCACGGTCGCCTACCGCTTCGCGCCGCTCGGGCTGGCGTGCGAATTCCGGCTGGAGAACTTTGGCAAGGAGCCGCTGCCGTGGTGCGCGGGACACCATTTCTATTTCACGCTGCCCTGGAGCCCGGGTCTGACGCGCGCGGATTATCCGATTCGGATCCCCGCCCGGCGCCGGCTGCGGCAGGACGCCGCCGGGCAGCTCGTGGCCGGCCCGCCGCTCCAACCCGAGGAAACCCTGGCCAACCCGGGGCTGGTGGACACCTTTCACACCGCGCTGACCGGCAACACGGTGGTCTTTGGCGAGCGGGGCCGGCCGGGCGACATCGCCGTGAAGCTGGGCACCGAGCCGGTGCCGCCGGCGGACACGACCTTTGTGACCTGGACGGAGAGGCCCGACTCGCCCTTCTACTGCGTGGAGCCATGGATGGGCCCGCCCAACGCCCCGGAGACCAAAACCGGCCTGCAATGGGTGGCACCGGGCAAGGCGGGGACCTTTGCCGTGGAAGTCGCCGTGCAGTGAGCCCGGGGTGGGTGGCATTTTGACCCCTGCAACCTGGATTTGGTCCGCGGTAGGGGCGCCTCTCCGAGGCGTCCGCGGATGGCTCGGAGAGCCATCCCTACCGAAAAGGCCGACCGCAAACGCGCACACCGCGGGGTTGCCTTTTGCGCGGATTCCCGCTCCCTTTGCCCTCCCCAAGCCAACCATGTCCCCTCATTTTCCAGTTCCAATGCCGCTGGCCGAGCTCTTTGGCAGCGGGGAGATGGTGCTCATCTTCCTGCTCGTGCTGATTTTTTTCGGCGGGGACAAGCTGCCGGAGTTCGCGCGCGGCCTCGGCAAGATCATGCGGGAGTTTAAGAAGGCCTCTTCCGGCATTGAGGCGGAGATCAAGAAGGCGATGGACGAACACCCGACCACGCCCTATGTCCCGCCCCGGTCGGTGAACCTGCCGCCTCCGACCACTGTGGAAAACCCCGTGTCGCCGGCGCCGGTCGACCCGACGCCCGGACACCGGATCATGGAACACCCGTTGCCGGTGGATCCCGTGCCAGCGGAAGCCGCAGAGCCGGCGGTTCACCCCGCGCCGGTTGAGTCGACCCAAGTCGCGGTCGAACCCACGCTTTTGCCGCCCGCCGCCGCCCCGGAGCACAAGCCGGGAGGATGAAGCAATTTCTTATTTCTTAATGGTTATCGCTTATTGGGTTATCGCCAGAGTAGGTCGACCCAAATTGGCCAGATAAGCGATAACCAATAACCAATAAGAAATCCGCCCTCCGCCCTCCGCCTCCCTATCGCAGTCCAAGGAGATCCGCGAGGGCGGGTCCCGGGTAGAAGCCCAGCAACAGCGAACCCGCGACAAGGAATCCCAGCACGATCCCCGCCACCAGGCCGACCGGCGTGCGCGCGGGCCGGCCTTCGTCCGTGGCCGGGCACAGCGGATCCTGGAAAAACGCCGCCTGGATCCAGCCGAAATAATAGTAGATCGAAATCACCACCCCCACGACCGCGACCGCCAGCAGGCCGTAAAGCCGGGCCTGGAACGCGGCGACAAAGATGAGCAGCTTGCCCATGAAGCCCGCGAGCGGCGGGATGCCCGCGAGCGAGCCGAGGCCGACCGCCAGGACCGTGGCGAGAAAGGGGTGGCTCCGGCCGAGGCCCGTGTAGGCGGAGAGCGGCTGGTCGGCGTCGTCGGGACCGGCGACATGGGTCATCACCCCGAACACCGCGAACGATGCCAGCAGGTAGCCGAACAGATAAAAGACCACCGCGCCAGGCGCAAAAGGCTGCCCGTGAAGGGCCGCAATCACGCCGATGAGCAGGTAACCGGCATGGGACACACCCGACAGGCCGATGAGGCGCTTGACGTTGGTCTGCCCGAGCGCGGCGAGGTTGCCGAACAGGATGGTGGCCGCCGCCATGACGCCGAGCACTGCGGTGACGAGGGGCGCATAGGGCGCGAACACCGCGGCCAGCTTGAGCAGGAGGGCGAACCCGGCGGCCTTGGAGCCGACCGCGAGGAACGCCGTCACGGGCGTGGGCGCGCCCTGGTACACATCGGGGATCCAGATCTGAAACGGCACCGCGCCGATCTTGAAGGCCACGCCGGCGAGCACGAGCACGATGCCCACGGCGGAGAGGAAATTGCCCGGGTTGGCCGCGAGGAAGGCGTGGAGCTCGTCGAAGCCCATCGGGGTGGCCGAGTGCGCGGGCAGCGCGGGGCTGCCGGCCGCGCCGTAGAGCAGCACGATGCCAAACAGCAGCAGGCCCGAGCTGAGCGAGCCCATGATGAGGTACTTCAGGCCCGCCTCCAGCGAACGGGCGTTGGTCCGGGTGTAGCTGACCAGGATGTAAAAGCCCACGGTCACCGTCTCCAGGGCGACGAACAGCATCACGAAATGGTGGCTCTGCACGAGCAGCATGAGGGCGGCCGTGATGACCAGCACGAGGTGGAAAAACTCCGTCCGAGGCACCCGCTGTTTCGCCAGCGCGACCACCCCGAGCACGCTCACCAGGATGCCGGTGAGCAGGAAAAACACGCGCATGATCTGCCCGAAGCGGTCGGGCTGGAGCAGCCCCCCAAAGAGGACCGGCGGCTCCGCCGCGTCCGCGACCGTGTGAAAGCCGGCCAGCACGGCGAGCAGGACTCCCGCCAGACCGAGGATGGCAAACGCGGGGATGAGGTCGTGCTGCCGTTTGGGCAGCACGAGCTCGAGGCCGAGCAGCGCCAGCGCCAGGCAGCCGAGCACAAGCTCGGGCCCGATGGCGGACCATTGGTTGGTGGCGGCGATGCCTTGGAGGGTGGTTGGATCCATCGGACGAAAATTTACGGGCTCGGGGCAGCTGGCGCAGCTGGGGCGGAGGGTGCCGCAGGGGCGGCTGGAGCAGCCGGAGCAGCCGGGGCAGCCGGGGCAGCCGGGGCGGCAGGGGCAGCCGGGGCGGCAGGGGCGGCTGGAGCAGCCGGTGCCGCAGGGGCGGCTGGCGCGGCCCGGGCGGGCTGGGCGGGATAGAGGGCGGTCACGGCCTCGTTGAGCGGCTCGGAGACCGCCTTGGGCCAGAAGCCGAGTCCAAGCAGCGCGACCAGGAGGAGCAGGGCGGGGAGTTTCTCACCCCAGCGGAGGTCCGCCGGCGGATGCGCGACGGTCACGGCGGCGAACGCCTCGGTCGGCGGGCCGAAGAAGACCGCGGCGGCGGCGCGCAGGCCGTAGACGGCCGATAAGACCACGCCCGCAACCGCGAGCGCGGTGAGGAGCGGGGAGAACTGCCACGCGGCGACAAAGATCGCCAGCTCGCCCCAGAAGTTGGCGAAGCCCGGCAGCCCGATGCTGGCGAAGGTCGCGGCGACGAAAAACGCGGCCAGGACCGGGGCCGATTGCGCGAGGCCGCCCATCTCGCCCAGGTCGAAGGTCCGGGTGCGGTGGTGGATGCTGGTGGCGAGCAGAAACAGCAGCGCGACCGAGAGCCCGTGCGCGACCATGAGCAGCACCACACCGCCCGTGCCGGCGGCGGTGAAACAGGCGACGCCGAGGAAGGCGTAGCCCATGTGCATCACCGAGCTGTAGCCGACCAGCTGCTTGAGGTCGCGCTGCGCCACCGTGGCGAAGCCGATGACCAGCACATTCCCGGCAACCGCGAGCCAGGCGAGCCGGCCCGCCCATTCGTGGGCGCCGAGCGGCAGGAGCGGCAGCGCGATCTGGAGCAGGCCGTAGAGGCCGAACTTTTTCAGCACCCCCGCATGCAGCATCGCCGTCGAGCTGGGCGCGGCGCCGTAGCCGAGCGGCGCCCAGGTGTGAAACGGCCAGAGCGAGACCAGCGTGCCGAACCCAAACAGCAGCAGCCCGAAGATGCGGTGCTGCCAGGGCTGGGTCAGGGGCGTGGCGGCGAGCGCCAGGCGCAGCTCGATGAGGTTGAAGCTGTGCGCGCCGCTCTTGACGTAGAGGGCGATGAGGCCGAGCAGCGACAGCATCGCGCCCAGCGTCAGGTAGATGGTCATTTTCATCGCCGCATACCGCCGCTCCCGCCCGCCCCACACCCCCACCATGATGAACGTCGGGATCAGCGCCAGCTCGTGGAAGAAGTAGAAGAAGAAGATGTCCACGCTGGCAAACACCCCCATCAGGCCGGCATGCATCACCAGCAGGAGGGCGAGGTAGCCCTTGAGCCGCTCCGCGCCGGACTGCATCGCGTAGAGCCCGGCCGCGAGGCCGACCACCGCCGCCATCACATAGAGCGGCAGCGCGAGGCCGTTGAGCCCCAGCCGCAGCGAGATGCCGAGGCCGGTCAGGCCGGTGTCGTAGTTGGCGACAAAGGCGTAGTCCGCGCCGGCGTGGTCGGGGAAGAACCGCCAGGCGTGCAACGCCAGCAGCAGCGGGGCCCCAAAGCCGAGCAGGGCGAGCGGCTTGGCCACCTCCCGGGGCGCGAGCGCAACCGCCAGGGCCGCGAGCAGCGGCACGGCGACGGACAACAGGAGCAGATGGTCGGTGAGGAAGTTCATCACGAAGTCGCGTCAGTTGAACCAGCCGGCGGCATAGCCCCAGAGCACCACCGCCCCGGCGAAGAACCACCACACATAGGCGTGGAGATTGCCGACATGGAGCGCCCGCGCCCCCAGGCCGACCAGTCCGGTCACGCCCGCCAGCCCGCGCACGGCCAGGCCGCCGATGAGCAGGTCGTCGAGGGTGGACACCAGCAGGGCGAACCGCTGCTGGACCTTGGCCACATACCAGTTGTAGAGGCCGTCAAACGACTCCTTGAGCGCCGCCAATCCCACGAACGTGAGCGGAAATTTCGCCGCGAACGAGTCGGTCGGCCCGCACTGGTAGAGCGCGAGCGCGGAGCCCGCGCCGAGGATCATCACCACGAGGCTGACCACGAGGATGGCGGAGCCCTCGGCATGGGGCACGAGGGACATGATGCCGTTGAAATGGCCGCCATAGAGAAAATCATAGCCACCGAGCACCGAAAGCACGGCCAGCAGCACCAGCGGCGCGGTCAGCACGAGGCCGCCCTCGTGGGCGTGCCCCGCCGCGTCGCTGCGCGGCGCGCCCAGGAAGACCAGCTTCCACATCCGCACCATGTAAAACGCCGTCAGCACGGCGGTGAGCGCGAGCAACCCGAAGACCAGGGTGTTTTTCTCCATGGCGAGGTGCAGGATCGCGTCCTTGGAGAAAAAGCCCGCCAGCCCCGGCAGCCCGATGATCGCCAGCACCCCGATCGTGAAGGTGGCGAAGGTGAGCGGCATCTTTTTGGACAGGCCGCCCATCTTGAAGATGTCCTGCTCATGGTGGCAGCCGTAAATGACCGAGCCGGAACCGAGGAAGAGCAGCGCCTTGAAGAAGGCATGCGTCGTGAGGTGGAACATCGCCGCCCCGGAGCTGCCGAGGCCGAAGGCCGCGACCATGTAGCCGAGCTGCGAGAGCGTGGAGTAGGCGAGCACCTTCTTGATGTCGCGCTGCACGATGGCGCAGAGCGCCGCATAAAGCGCGGTGGCAGTGCCCACCCACATGATGAACGTGAGCGCCTCTGGCACCATGAGCGGCTCAATCCGGCAAAGCATGTAGATGCCGGCCGCCACCATGGTGGCGGCATGGATCAGGGCCGAGACCGGCGTCGGGCCCTCCATCGCATCGGGGAGCCAGACCTGCAGCGGCAACTGGGCTGACTTGCCGATCGCGCCGCAGAACAACAGCAGGGGGATCAGCGGGCTGGAAATGTGATGGCCGCCGAGCGCGGTAAGATTGACCGTGCCGTTCCACCAGTAGCACATGATGATGCCCAGCAGAAAGCCGAAGTCGCCGACCCGGTTGACGATGAAGGCCTTCTTGGCGGCGTCGCTGGCGGACGTTTTGGCGCACCAGTGATTGATCAGCAGCCAGGAGCTGAAGCCCACCAGCTCCCAGAAGATGAAGATCATGAACAGATTGTCGGCGAACACGATGCCGATCATCGAGAACATGAAGATGGACAGGCCGCCAAAGTAGCGGGCGCGCGCCGCGTCGTCGTGCATGTAGCCCAGCGAGAAGACATGGACGCAGAGACCGACGACGCCGACGATGCAGAGCATGAGCGCGGCCAGGTCGTCGTATTTGATCCCGAGCGAAATCGTGAGGTTGCCGAGACGGAGCCACTCGGTGGAGTAGTCAAACCGCACCCCATGCAGCGCCAGGCTGAGCGCGCCCAGGGTGATCACGGTGGCGGCGGCGACCGAGACGGCCGCAGCCAGCGTGCCCTGCTTGCGCAGGAACAGTGCGATCACCGCGGCCGAGGCGAGCGGCGCGAGGAGGACGGCGAGGGCGATTTGGACCGGAGTCATCGGAAAAAGGCGTGGAACCACTAATGGGCACTAATGGGCACTAATCCTGAAGGATTTGGATCGGAATATTCCATTAGTGAAAATTAGTGTGAATTAGTGGTTCAAAGGATTGGTTCAGTCCCGCAGCTGGTTGAGCTCCCCGACCTGGACGGTCTGGCGTTTGCGGAAGAGCGCCACGATGATGGCGAGGCCGACCGCGACCTCGGCCGCGGCGACGGTGAGGATGAAGAACACGAAGACGTTGCCGTCCATCGTGTCGTTGAAGCGCGAGAAGGCCACCAGCGCCAGGGTCGAGGCGACGAGCATGAGCTCGAGGCACATGTAGATCACGAGGGTGTTCTTGCGCACAAGCACCCCGAGGAAGCCGAGGGCGAACAACACCGCGCTGAGCACGATGTAATGGTTGAGGTCGGGCGTCATGGGTGGTTCGGGATTTCCTGCGATCCTTCCGGTTTCCGATTTCCGGCATCTGACATCTGACTTCTGACATCTGGCTTCTGGCTTCCGGCTCCTGGCTCCAGTTCCGGTTCAAACTTCTTGCTCAGCACGATCACGCCGAGCATGGCGATGAGGAGCAGGAAGCCGACGACCTCGACCGGGAGCAGGTAGGTCGTGAAGAGCAACTCGGCGTAGTTCTGGAGCGAGGCCCCGGCCGCCTGGGCGGGTGCGGGGGTGGCGGGCAGCCGCGCGTGGGCGGCGAAGGAAAACACCCCGCCGGCCAGCAGGAGGAAGGCCAGCGTGCCGGCCGCGAGCGTGAGGCCGGTGAAGGGCTTCCGGTCCCCCCCCTGCATGTCGAGCAGCATGATGATGAAAAGGAAGAGGGCGACGACCGCGCCGGCGTAGACAAACACCAGCAGCGCGGCCAGCAGGAAGGCATCGAGCTGCACGAACAGTCCGGCCACCCCCACCAGGCTCAGCAGCAGGCACAGCGCGGAGGCGACCGCGTTGCGGTTGAGCACCACGCCCGCGGCGCAGGCCACGATGAAAACCGCGAGGAAGTTGAAAAGGAGGGCGGACATGGATTCGGATTAAACGCCAAGGCGCGAAGGCGCGGAGACGCAAAGATCGGAGAGGAGATTTGTTTGAGTGAAAGGTTGGTTCGAGGCTTGGCGGCTTAGCGCCTTTGCGAGTTTGCGTTGAAAAATCATGTTCATCAGTGCGAGTGGGAGTGCTCCTCGGCGGCCTTTTTCTTGTCCCACTTGAAGTGGGCGTCGGGCAGCGTGCCACCGAGCTCGTAGAGACGCTGCTTGTCGTTCACCATCTCGGCGCGGGAGAGGCCGGTCATGGAGTATTGGTTTTGCAGGAAAATCGCCTCCTCGGGGCAGACCTCCTGGCAGAGGCCGCAGTAAATGCAGCGGAGCATGTCGATCTCGAACTCCTGCGGGCGTTTCTCGACGTGCGCCGCCGGGTCGTCGGAGGTGATCTCCCCCGGCGTGATGCGGATGGCCTTGGGCGGGCAGACAAACTCGCAGAGCTGGCAGGACACGCATTTCTCGCGGCCGTGCGGATCGAAGACCAGCGTCGGCACCCCGCGGTAGTTGGGCGGGATGGCCGGGCGCTGCTCGGGGTATTCCATCGTGTCCTTGGGCCCGACGAAGTGTTTGAGCGTGGTCCACAGGCCCCCCGCGATTTGCGGGAGGTAGGTGCGCTCGGCAAAGGTGAGCGGCTTGCGGGGGACGGGGACGACGGCCATGGGAATTGCGGATTGGAGAGTGCGGAGTGCGGATTAAACGCAAAGGCGCGAAGGCGCGAAGACGCCAAGGGCGGAGAGGAGTGGTGATAGGATGAAAGGCTGGTTCGAGGCTTGGCGCCTTTGCGCCTTGGCGTCTTGGCGTTGAAAGGTTTTCATTTTTGGATGACCGCGATGGCCAGGGCGTAGAAAATGAGGTTGGCGATCGCGAGCGGCAGGAGGCGCTGCCAGCCGATCTTCATCACCTGGTCGTAGCGGAAGCGCGGCAGCGTCCAGCGCACCCACATGAAGAAGAAGATGAACGCCGCCACCTTCCCGAGGAAGATGACGATGCCGAGCACGCCCATGGCCAGCGGGATGCCGGCCAGGCCCAGCCAGTCCGCCACGGTCGCGAGCGGCAGCCACGGCAGCGGGTTCCAGCCGCCGAGAAACAGGAGGACAAACACCCCCGAGCCCACGATCATGTGGCAATACTCCGCGACAAAGAAGAGGGACCACTTGAACGCGCCATACTCCGTGTGGAAGCCGCCGACGAGGTCGGCCTCCGACTCGGGCATGTCGAACGGCTGGCGGTTGGTCTCGGCGAACAACGCGACCAGGAAAATGAAGGCCGAGAGCGGCATGAAGACGATAAACCAGAGCCCGCCGAGGAACCCGGGCTGGCTCTGCGACTGCACCACGTCGAACAGGCTCAGCGTGCCGTGGCCGCCGGGGGCGTTGACCCAGAGAAACACCGGCAGTACGGACAGCGTCATGGAAAGCTCGTAGGAAATGAGCTGGGCCGAGGCGCGCACGCTGCCGAGGAAAGGGTATTTGGAGTTGGAGGCCCAGCCGGCCAGGATCACGGAATAGACGCCGAGCGACGACACGGCGAACACCGCCAGAAGGCCGATGTCCACATTCGCCAGCATGATGGGCACGAGCCGGCCCTCGGAGAGATACGCCCCAAACGGCACGATGGCCACGGTCGTGAGGGCCGGGATCATCGCGAGGATCGGCGAGAGGATGAAATAGAACTTGTTCACGTGCCCGGGCACCGGGTCCTCCTTGAAGACGAATTTGCCGCCGTCGGCCGCGAGCTGGAAAACGCCGAGGTGCTGCAGGATGGGCGCGATGACCGGCACCCAGGCGATCCAGGGCGGGATGGTGCGGTTGGGGCCGGGCCGGCCCTGGATCCACGCGCAGATTTTCCGCTCCGCCATCGAGCAGGCTGCCGCCAGCGGGAAGAGCACGAGGATGACCGCGAGGCCTTGGGCGGGCATCCGGATCCAGAGGGGAAGGTGGAAGTAGAAATCGAACATGGCGGGCGCGTCGGGTCAGGTGGCGGCGGCCGGGACGGCGGGTTTGAAATGCAGGGTCTCGCCCTCCACAAAAGGGAGCGCAGTCCAGGGCGTGGGGTCGAGGAGCAGGCCAGTCTCGGGCAGGTTGGCGAAGGTCATCGTGCCCAGCGCGGGCACCTCGGCGGCGATGAGGGACCAGAGGGCCGGAAGGTCGGAGGGCAGCGTCAGGCCGCCGCCAGCCGCGATCAGCTTGGCCAGCACCACGAGGTCGTTGGCGGGACCGCCGGTCAGCGCGAGATGGGGGACGAGGCCGGCCGGGGTCGGGTCGACGGCGGGGCCGGCTGGCGGCGGGACGGCCTGGTGGAATTTCTGGAGGCGGAACTGCTGGTTCACGAACGTGCCGTTTTTCTCAAAGACGGTGAGCGTCGGCAGCACGACCTGGGCCGCGGCGCTGGTGGCGTTGGCATGGGTGCCGAGATAGATGACCGCGACCTTGGCGAGCTGCGCGGCGGTGAGGCCGGCGGCGGTGAGATCCTCGTTGACCGCCACGACGACCTTGATCCTGCCGGCATCGATGTCGGACGCGAGCGCTGCGAGCCGTGGCGAGGGGAGCGCGGTGATGAGACCGGTGACCAGCGCGCCGCGGACGTTCGGGTTGCGGTCGGCGGAGACGAGGATGCCGTCGCCTGCGCCAACCCGGCTGACCAGATGCACCGGGGCGCCCAGCGCGGCGGCGAGTTTTTTGGTGAGGAACTGCTCCTCGACCGTGCTGCGGCCGGAGCCGACCACGGAGATCGCGGACGGCGCGTTGGGGTCAACACGCCCCACCTTGAACAGCTCGGCGGCCGTATGCACCGCCATGGGCAGGCCGCTGTCGGCCCCGTTGACCTTGATGGCGGTGAGGCGGTCGGGGGCGCGCACCTGTTTGTAGAGCTCGCGGCCGCTGTCGGCCATCCAGGTGTCGTTGACCCCGTCGTTCCGACGCGGGGTGATCCGGTAGATGGCGCCCTCGCGCGACCAGACGACGGTGTTGGCGCCGACGCTGGACTCGGCATCGAGGCTGTTGGTCTGCTTGAGGAACCAGACCCGCATCTTGAAGCGGAAATCCGTGCTGGTGAGCGCGCCCACGGGGCAGATGTCCACCGTGTTGAGCGAGTAGTTGTGCTCCAGTTTCTTGCCCGGGTAGCAGGTGAGGGTGGAATGGCTGCCGCGGTCGATGAATCCGAGCACGTCGTCGTGCGCGATCTCCTTCGAGAAGCGGATGCAGCGCGAGCAGAGGATGCAGCGCTCGTCGTCGAGCATGACGCGCGGGCCGAGGAGCGTGCGCTTGGGCTTGACGTTCTTCTGCTCGATGAAGCGCGAATAGCCGCGGCCGTAACCCGTCGCCTGTTCCTGCAGCTTGCACTCGCCGGCCTGGTCGCAGATGGGGCAGTCGAGCGGGTGGTTGATGAGGAGGAACTCCATCACGCCCTCGCGGCAGTCCTTCACCTGCGGGGTCTGCGTGCGGATGTGCAGGCCGGGCGAGGCGTTGGTCGCGCAGCCGATCTGCGGGCGCGGGATCCAGTTGATCCGCTGCTTCCCGGTCGCCGGGTCCATCACCGGGGCCTTGGTCGCGGGATCCACCGCCGGCATGCCCATCTCGATCAGGCACATCCGGCAGTTGCCGACCACGGTGAGCTTCGGGTGGTAGCAGTAATGGGGGATGTCCACGCCCAGCAGGCGCGCGGCCTCGATGACATTCGTGCCCTTCGGCACGGCGATGTCGCGGCCGTCGATGTTGACGGTGACGAGGTCGGGTTTGGCGGGTGCGATCATGGCGGAAGGTTTTTCAACGCGAAGGCGCTAAGCAGCAAAGGCGCAAGGGGCGGATTGTAATGCGGAAAACATGAGGTGCTTGGCGTCTTGGCGTCTTGGCGTTGAAATTCTGATTTATTTGCGGGCGGCGGGAAAGGATTCGGATTAAACGCAAAGGCGCTAAGACGCAAAGGGCGGATAAGAGTTGGGCTAGAGTGAAAGGTTGGTTCAGGGCTTTGCGGCTTGGCGGCTTTGCGTTAAACTAATTCAATGGCCTCGGCGGGCTTGGTTTTCTTGGTCTCGGCGTAGCCCTTGAACTCGTCGCCGAACTTGGCGATGAAGCTCTGGGTGGGCCACGCGCAGGCCTCGCCGAAGGCGCAGATGGTGCGGCCGGCGATCTGGTCGGCCACGCTCTTGAGCAGGGCGCCGTCCTCGGCGCGCGCACCGGCGTGGACCATGCGGCCGGTGATCTTTTTCATCCAGAGCGAGCCCTCGCGGCAGGGGGTGCACTGGCCGCAGCTCTCGTGCGCGTAAAACTCGTTGATGTTGGCCAGCGCGGCCACGATGTCGGTCGAGTCGTCCATCACGATCACCCCGCCGGAGCCGCCCATCGTGCCGCACGCGCCGAGCGTGTCGAAATCCATCGGGATGTCCTCGACCGCGAGGGTGCGGGTGGTGCCGTCCTTGTTTTTCAGGGTGAAGGTCTCGCCAAACTTCAGCACCTTGGCCGACGAACCGCCGGGGATGACCGCCTTGAACTTCCGCCCGGGCAGCGGGCCGCCGCACACCTCGTTCAGCAGTTCGCCGAGGGTGACCTTGCCGACCTCAAACTCGTAATAGCCGGGCTTTTTCACATGGCCGCTGACGCAGAGGAGACGGGTGCCCGTGTTGTTGGGCGTGCCGATCTTCGCGTAGTTGTCGCCGCCCATGTCCACGATGTGCTTCACATGGCAGAGGGTCTCGACGTTGTTGACGATGGTGGGGCACTGCCAGAGGCCGAGCACGGCCGGGAAATACGGCGGCTTGATGCGCGGATAGGGGCGCTTGCCCTCAAGCGACTCGATCAGCCCGGTCTCCTCCCCGCAGATGTACGCCCCGGCGCCGCGATGGACGAAGATCTCGCAGCTGTAGCCGGTGCCCACGACGTTGGGCCCGCAGAAATTCGCCGCGCGGGCCTCGGCGATGGCCCGCTCCAGGATGCGCGCGCCCTCGGGAAACTCGCCGCGGATGTAAATGTAGGCCTGCTTCACGTTGTTCGCGAAACAGGTGACCATGATCCCCTCGATCAGCTGATGCGGGTCCTGGTGAATGATGTAGCGGTCCTTGAAGGTGCCCGGTTCGGACTCATCGGCATTGACGACGAGGTAGATGGGTTTGCCGCTCTTGCGGTCCACCAACGACCACTTGAGGCCGCAGGAAAAGCCCGCGCCGCCGCGGCCGCGCAGGCCGGACTTCTTGACCTCGTCCATCAGCTCCGCCGGCGGACGCGCGACCGCCTTCTTCAGCACCTCGTAGCCGCCGTGCTTCAGGTAGCAGGGGAGGTCGTTGGTGTAGCCGGGTTCGCCAATGTGGGCGAAGATGAGACGGCGTTCGGCGGGGGCGGGCATTTGGGGAAGTGCGGAGTGGCGATTGCGGAGTGCGGAATGCTCAAGCGGCGCGGCGGCGTGGTTTGAGATTGATGGAAGTGATGTGATCGAGGTCGAAAATCGTGATCTCGCCGTCATCGGACTCGTGAAACAGGGTGCCACCGCGCGAGACGAACATGCTGTCCGGATGTGCGGCCTTGACCTCCCGGCCATCGGACAGGTGGATGGAAAACGGTCGATAGGGTGTCGCCCGGGCGAAGGTGAGGATCATGTCGCGTGTGATCATGGGGAGAAGAATTTTGGAATTTGGATTTTCGAATTTGGATTGGCGATCAGCGTCGGTCAGGTGATGTCCTCGACGGTGATGGCGATGCCACCCGTCCACTTGGCGAGGAGATTGAAGAGCAGGGCGCCGATCCACCCGAAGAGGAACCCCATGACCAGCGGCAGACCAAGGGAGAAGAAAACCGGCAGGGCGAAACTGCGTGAGTAACCATTGACGGTGAGTGGAAAATCCGTGCCGGCGGCGGGTTTCAACGGGCTGTAGGAACCACCCGGCGAGGTGGCGGTGGGACCTGATTTGGTCGCCGTCGGTGCTTCCGGCACCACGCCATTGGAGAGTTGGATGGCATGGACTCCCGGGTTGCCCGGAGGGGATGAGCCCGGAGCACCCGTCAGAGAAATCTGGTTGTAGCTGTAGTCGGATTCGTAAGAGGAAGGAACCGCCCCCATCAACAGATCAAGCAGCAGAATCAACAGGCCAAACGTCCCGAAGCACAGGGCCGTGATGAGGCCGAGTTTGACGGGAGCGATGTGGGTGAGACGCTTTTTCACGGCAGGGCGGTGAGATTCTGGTTTATTTGCGGGTGGCGGCCTCGGCTTTGATCTGGTTGCTCAGCGCCTTCGCCTTGGCGCAGTCCACGTTTTCATGCAGGGTGTCGTCGATCAGCACCACGGGGGCGGTGCCGCAGCTCGCGAGGCACTCGACAAAATCCACCGTCACTTCGCCGTCGGGCGAGATCTCGCCGCGGTGCGTGTTGAACTCAGCCTCAAAGGCGGCGCAGGTTTTGTAGCCGCCCACCAGCGCGCAGGACAGGGTCCGGCAGACCTTGATGTGCCGCCGACCGATCGGCTGGCGGCGGAACATCGGGTAGAACGTCACCACCTCATACACGTTGACCGGCTGAATCCCCAGCTTGGCCGCGACAAACTCGATGGCCGCGTCAGGGATGTGGCCGAGATCCTCCTGGATCAGATGCAGCAGCGGCAGCGTGGCGCTGCGGGCCTGCTCCGCCGGGTAGTGCGGAATGACCTCGGCGATCTTTTGGAGGGTGGCGGGGGAAAGGGTCACGAAGGGAAGGAGGTAGCGCGGAAAATAGGTAGGAGCAGCATCAGATCGGAGTTGGAAACCACTAATGGACACTAATGGACACTAATTCGGAGGAGATGAAATCAGAGGCTTTCATTAGTGGAAATTAGTGTGGATTAGTGGTTAAACCGTCCGTTCGGCTTGGTGGTATTTCTGGATGCTGGTGATTAGTTGGGTGGTTTGGATTCTGACCTCTGACCTCTTTCCGTTTACCGATCCGCTTCGCCCATGACGAAGTCGAGGGAGCCGAGGATGGAGACCACGTCGGACACGAGGTCGCCGACGCAGATCTTGGGCAGGATGGAGAGGTTGCAGAACGAGGGGCTGCGGATCTTGAGGCGCCACGGCACCCCGCCGCCCTTGCTCACGATGTAGAAGCCCAGCGCGCCCTTCGGGTTTTCCGCCTCGAAGTAGACCTCCCCGGCCGGCATCTGCGGCCCCTCGGTCACCAGCATGAAGTTCTGGATGAGCTCCTCCATCGAAGTGAGGATCTTGTCCTTGGGCGGGGCGAAGATCTTCCGCGCGTCCTTCGCATACCAGTCGCCGGCGGGGAACTTCGCGATCGCCTGCTTGATGATGCGGACGGACTGTTTCATCTCCTCGCCGCGGCAGAGGTAGCGGTCGTAGCAGTCGCCCTTGGTGCCGACCGGCACGTCGAACTCATACTGCTCGTAGCCGCTGTAGGGCTTGTCCTTGCGCAAATCGAGCGGCACGCCGGAACCGCGGAGGTTGGGGCCGGTGAGACCGTAGGCGATGGCGTCGGCCTTGGAAATGACGCCGACATCCACCGTGCGGTCCATGAAGATCTTGTTCCGCGTGAGCAGGCTCAGGATCTCGTCGAGGATCGGGAGAAACTGGTCGCAGAAGGCGTTGACGCGGTCGTTCCAGCCCTCGGGCACGTCGCGGGCGACACCGCCGATACGGGTATAGCTCGTGGTGAAACGCGCGCCGGTGAGCTCCTCGAACAGCTTGTAGAGCTTTTCCCGCTCGGTGAAGGTGTAGAGGAAGATGGTCCACGCCCCGACATCGATGCCGTACGCGCCGAGGCCCAGCAGGTGCGCGGAAATGCGCGCCATCTCGCACACGATCACCCGGATGGCCTGGCAGCGCGCGGGCACCTCCAGCTTCGCCAGGCGCTCGACGGCGATGGCGTAGGCGACGTTGTTGGCGAGCGGGGCGAGGTAGTCGAGCCGGTCCGTGTAGGGCACGAACTGGTTGTAGGTCATGTTCTCCGCGATCTTCTCATCGCCGCGGTGCAGGTAGCCCAGCACCGGGTCGCACTTGGTCACGATCTCGCCGTCGAGCTCGAGCTGCAACCGCAGCACGCCGTGGGTGGAGGGATGAGACGGCCCCATCGAGAGCGACATTTTCTCGGTCTCGAACTCGCCCGCGGCGTTTTTCGCGGCGGTGTCGGGGAAGGTGAACTCGGTGGGCATCGGGTCGGAGGTGGGAAACCACTAATGGACACTAATGGACACTAATTCGGAGGAGAATTGGGGCACCTGAAACATTAGTGAAATTTAGTGCAGATTAGTGGTTAAAAATTCTGTTCGGATCGGAGTTGGAAACCACTGATGCACACTGATGGGCACTGATTCGGAGCAGAGAGGTATGGGGGGAATTTCATCAGTGAAAATAAGTGGAAATCAGTGGTTAAAATTTCATTCCGGTTTTTCGCTGGCCTCGTTCCAGCTCTCGTCCTTGGCGCGGGGCTCGGCGTCGGTGAGGTTCATCTCGCCCGGCGCGGCCACAAACGGGCCCCCCATCATCGGCGCGGGGATGACCTTGGTGTGTGTCTCCGCGCTGATCTCGGGGTCGGACAGCACGCCCTCGTGGCCGGCCAGCGGGAAATCCTTGCGCAGCGGGTGGTGCGGGTAGCCGTCCCACATCAGGATGCGGCGCAAGTCAGGATGGCCGGTGAAGGTGATCCCAAACATATCGAAGCACTCGCGCTCATGCCAGTCCGCTCCCGGCCAGAGCCCCGTCACACTCGGCATGGCAGGGTCGCCCGCCGTGGCTTGATTATAGCCGGGGTCGCTGACCCCGGTTCCGATACAAGGCGCGGCCACCCGCACATAGCCGTGATGGGTGGTGGAAAACAGATGCCAGACGACCGTGAAACGCGGGGTCACGTCCACCCCCCAGTCCACCGCAGTCAGGTCCACGAGGAAATCGTAGGCGTGCTCGTCCCGCAGAAACTGGAGCGCGGCGACGGCGGCGGTGGCGGGCACGTCAACCGCCGGCAGGTCGGTGCTCGGGCGCGGCGCAGCCTCGGGGAATTTTTCCCGAAGGGCGGCGAGGAGGGCGTCTGGCGCGAGCATGGAGAAGGGTGAAGGGGGAGATTGCTTATTGGTTATTGGTTAACGCTTATTGGGTCATTGCCGGAGTTCTGAAAATATCCAGATAAGCGATAAGCAATATCCAATAAGCGATGCACCGGTTTAGCCTGTGCTGAGCAGCCGGCCGGAGGAGGGCTCGCGTTTGATCTTGTCCTGGAGCTTGATGAGGGCGTCGAGCAGGGCCTCGGGGCGGGGCGGGCATCCGCTCACGTAAACATCCACGGGGACAATGCGATCCACGCCCTGGAGGACCGAGTAGCTGCGATACATGCCGCCCGAGCTGGCGCAGGCACCCATGGCGATGACCCACTTGGGCGCAGCCATCTGGTCGTAGATGCGGCGCAGGTGGGGGGCCATCTTGTAGGTCACGGTCCCGGCGACGATCATCACGTCGGCCTGCCGGGGGGAGAAACGCATGACCTCGGCGCCGAAGCGGGCAATGTCGAAGCGGCTGGCCCCCACGGCCATGAGCTCGATGGCGCAGCAGGCCAGGCCCATCGGCATCGGCCAGAGGGAGTTGCTGCGGATCCAGTTGATGACCGCGTCGGCGCGCGAAACGACGACTTCGCCCTCGATCTTGCTGTTGTAGGTGAACTCGGTGTTGGCGGTGACCATGGAAAATCAGGAGCAGGCTACCAAGCGCGGGAGGTGCCGGGCAAGCGGCATTTGCGTGAAAAAGCTGCGAGCAGCGGAATTGATGGGGGGGATGAGCAGGGCCAATGCCGGACGGAAGGGGAAATTATGAACGATGAATGATGCAAGATGAAACACGGAAAAACCTGTTCTGTAATCGATTGCCGCCCCCATAATCCGGCGGAAGGTTCGCCCGCATGGGACGCGGATGCCGCGCCGGATCTGTGGTCGGCAACACCCAGCAGGCCGGATGACCTCACGAGGGCCAAGTTCCCCCACTTCGGCCGTTTCCCCGCCGATCCGGATATCCTGCCGCCGCGACCGGCCAAGAATCAAATCGACGTTCCCCTCCATGTTCGCCAATCGTGCCCATAGTCTTCGGATATCGCGGGTTGCCGGCGATTAGGGTCAACTGGGGGAAAGGCACCCCATCCGTGTAGATCCGTGTACGTTGCCCGTCATCTACCAGACCTCGACGGGGCCCTTGGGCACCGGGATGGCGTTCCGCTCCGCCGCCCCCCCAGCGTCATCCTCGCGCATGAACGAAGCCTCCATTTTTTCCGGCTGGAACTTCTCCAACAGCACTCCTTGGTCATCGCAAAACTGCGCACGCCAGACGAGATACTCCGCGATCGCCGCTTCGAAATCCGCCCGCGAATTGATCGCGACCATGCTCCGCTTGAACGGGCGCGCGGGCCCGAACCGCTTCGCATACCACGGCGCGACCCGGCGGAACTGCCGCGCGCCGTTGGCCTCCCCGTAAAACTCCACGTAACGGTCGAAATGCCGCCGCAGCACCCGCACGCGTTCCGCAAAATCAGGCTCGGGCAGCAGTATGCCGGTGCGGAGATAGTTTTCCGTCCGCCGGAAAATCCATGGGTCATAAAACGCCCCGCGCCCGATGCTCACGCCCGCGCAACCCGTTTCGTCCAGCATGTGTTTCGCGGCCTCCGGCGTGGTGATGTCGCCGTTGCCGATGACCGGGATGCTTTTCACCGCCGCCACCACGGCGCGGATGCCGGCGAGGTTGACCCGGCCGGAAAAACCCTGCGCGCGGGTGCGCCCGTGAACAAACACCGCCGCGACACCCGCGTCCTCCAGCACGCGCGCCAGGTCTGGCGCGGTGAGGTTGGCGTCGTCCCAGCCGAGACGCATTTTGGCGGTCACGGGGATTTTCACTGCGGCGACCATCCCGCGCACCAGCGCGGCGGTCCTGTCCAGAGCGGTCATCATCGCGGAGCCGCCGCCGATGCTGACGACTTTTTTAACCGGGCAGCCCATGTTGATGTCCACCGCCTGGACGCCGAGCGCCTCGCATTTCACCGCGGCGTCGCGCATCTCCTCCGGGACGCTGCCGAAAAGCTGGATGGCGAACGGCCGGTCCTCCGCGCAGGTGGCGACGAGCCGCAGCGCCCCAGGGCTGTTCTCCAGCAGCGAGCGGGCGTTGACGAGGTCGGTCGTGGCCCAGCCCAGGCCGCCGAGCTCGCGCACCGTGAGCCGCATGGGCAGGTTGGTGTAGCCCGCCAGCGGCGAGAGAAACAAATTCGACGAAAGCTCGTGCGGGCCAAGACGCATGGAAAATATTTTAATTCAGAAACCAGGAAGCCAGAAATTGCGGCACCAGAAATCGGCATCCGGAATTAACCACGGATAACACGGATGGACACGGATGATCGGAATGGGACACTTAGGTTGCCTCTGTGCCCTCGGATTGGATTCTCTGTGTGCTCTGTGTCCCAACTCCGGTTCTGGTTTTGGGTGGTCTTATCCGTGTTATCCGTGGTTTCAACGGGCCACCAAGGCTGGGGCCGGTCTCCGGGCTTCCTGGCTTCTGCATTCATTTCAGGGCCGCCCTCAGCCGGTGGAGAGCTTCCGCGAGGGTGGCGCGGGGGCAGCCGAAGTTCAGGCGCACGTGGCGGCCGCGGGGCTCGCCGAAATGGAAGCCGTCACTCAGCCCCGCCCCGTGCTGCTCAAAACGCGCCACCGGGTCGGCGAGACCGAGGGCCTCCACGTTGAGCCAGGCCAGATACGTCGCCTCGATGGGCGCCTCAATCTTCACCCCGGGCAGCTCCCGCGCGACAAAGTCCGTGAGGTAATCGCGGTTGCCGCGCAGATAGGCCAGCAGCTCCTGGCGCCAGGGCTCGCAGTCGCGGTAGGCCGCCTCGCAGGCGGTATAGCCGAGGCAGGTCACCTCGGCGACGATGCCGGCCGTCGCACGGACAAACTTCGCGCGCAGCGCGGGGTCGGGGATGATGGCGAGCGAGGTGCCAAGGCCGGGGACGTTGTAGGTCTTGCTTGGCGCCATGAGGGTGACGGTGCGCGCCGCGATTTCCGGCCCGAGGGTCGCGGTGGGGAAGTGGTTCAGCGCAGGGTCGAGGATGAGGTCGCAGTGGATCTCGTCGGAACAGAGCACCAGACCGTGGCGCAGACAGAAGTCCGCCAGGTGGACGAGCTCGTCGCGCCGCCACACGCGGGCGAGCGGGTTGTGCGGGTTGCAGAGCAGGAAGATCTTCGTCTGCGGTGTTACGGCACGCTCCAGCGCCTCCCAGTCAATCTCCCAACGGCCGGCGACGAGTGCCCACGGCACGGCGGTGGAGACGCGGCCGCTGTTCCGCGGGGTGGTGAGAAAAGGCGGATAGACGGGCGCGAGCGTGAGCACCTCCTCGCCGGCCGTCGTCAACGCCTGGGTGACGACATTGAGGCCGACCACGAGCCCCGGCAGCCACACCAGCCAAGCCGGGTCCACCGCCCAGCCATACCGTTGGGCACAGGCGGTCACAAAGGCCTCCGTCGTCGCCGCGGTGGGCCGGGCGTAGCCAAAGATGCCATGGTCGACGCGCTGGTGGAGCGCGGCGAGCAGCGCGGGCGGCGAGCGAAAGTCCATGTCGGCCACCCACAGCGGCAGCACGTCGCGGCCGGCATATTTCTGCCATTTCTGAGAGTCGGTCCCCCGGCGGTCGGGCGGCGTGTCAAAATCAAAGTTCATGCTCAAAGGTCTCCGAGCCAACCACGCTTTGCCACGCGGAGCACGGATTTTTTTTCAGCGGGTGGGGGTCAGGGAGCCAGTCATCCCTGCCTGCATCAGAGTGATGGCTGGAAGCGGGCACCGAATCAGCGCGTTGGGTCAATGCGCTCCACCTCGAACAGGCAGAGATAGGCTGGAAGCCTGCGCCACGCCCATGCGCTAATTCTTCCCACCGAGTGACTCGGGCCGCGCAACTATTACCCGCCTTGGCACACGTCCCGAAAAACCAAGCCGCGCGGGCAGCGCGGGTTACACAAAACGGCTGTCCGGCATCGCCTGTGCAACCATGGCCCCTGTTCAAAGTTCAAACCAACCAACCCTCACCAAGGAGAAAATCACCATGAGACTCGTGCAATACACCTATCCCAACTATCGCGCCCTCGCGCCCGCCGGCTTCGTTCGTTCGCCATGGGGCGGTCTGGAGGACGAAATCAACCGGCTGCTCGGCGCCTCCACCTGCGGCGGCGCGGAGACCGGCCGCATCCCGGTCGAGGTCCGCGAGGACCAAACCAACGCCTACGTGCGCGCCGAGCTGCCGGGCGTGCGCCGGGAGGACATCAACGTCGAGCTGGCGGACGGCACCCTGACCATCACCGCCACGCGCAAGCAGCAGACCGGCGACCGTGAGGAGACGTTCCCGCTGAGCCGCGCCATCACCGTGCCCGAGACGGTGCAGGCCGACAAGATCGGCGCTGCCTATGAGAACGGCGTGCTGACCGTCACGCTGCCCAAGGCGGAGGCCGTGAAGCCGCGGAAGATTGTGGTGGGCTGAGCGGCCATAGAACATCCACCTGCCTGGCCGCCAACCGACCGGAGTCGGCGACCCCGGCTAGATTCGAACCCAACCTCCACCCGGCTTGCGGCGGGAGGACGGTTGGGTTTTACTTTCATCGTGAGCACCCGCCCCCAAGTCCCAACCCCCGCCGCCGTGCCGGTGCTGTTTTATGACGGCGAGTGCGGGTTGTGCAACCGGACGGTCCGTCTGCTGCTCGCGCTCGACCGGCGGGGGGTGCTGCGGTTTGCCCCGCTCCAGGGGCCGACGGCGCAGGCCTACCTGCGCACGCACGGCCTGCCGGCGGGTGATTTTGAGACGCTCGTGTTCGTGCCCGACTGGGCCCGGCACGACCGGCGGGAATACCTGCTCCGCACCGACGGCGTGGTGGGAGCGCTGCGCGCGTGCGACCACCCCGCAGCCAAGGTGCTCGCCTGGATGCGGATCATCCCCCGCAGGCTGCGCGACGCCGGCTACCGCTGCGTCGCCCACACCCGTTACCGCATCTGGGGCAGGTGGGACGCCACCTGCCCGCTCCCGCGCAAGGAATGGCGCGGCCGGTTCTGGGAATAAAAGTTTTGACACGGAGAGCACGGAGGACACAGAGACCGAGCCTGCCTTTCCTCCGTGTGCTCCGTGCCCTCCGTGTTAAAACTCCGGTTCATGGCTTCTTGGCTTCTGAATTGATCCGTGTCCATCCGTGCAATCCGTGGTTAAATCCGCGGTTTTCAGGATTGTTTCCACCCTTCCCCGATGTATCCCGAAATCACCCGCCGATCGCCGAATTTCGCCGCGACGCCCGCGCACGAACGGCTCGGGGTGTGTTTCCACCACAGCGCGCTGGCGTTTGACGCGACCCTTGCACTCATGTTACGGCCGGAGAGTCAGGTGAGCTACCACGCGCTCATTGCACCCGACGGCACGCGCTGCACGCTGGTCGCGGACGAGCACATCGCGTGGCACGCGGGCGCGTCGGAATTTCTCGGGCGCACGCGCTGCAACGATTTTCTGCTCGGTCTCGCCTTCGCCGGCGACACCTATGCCGCGCCGCTCACCACCGCGCAGATCACCTCGGCCCTGGACTGGCTCGCGCCGCGCTGGGCGCGGCATGGCTGGACGCCCGCCCGCATGACCGACCACCGGCAGGTCGCGCCCGGCCGCAAGGACGACCTCAATCCGGTGGAGTGGGAGCGGCTGCAGGCCGCCATCGTCGGGCAATTGGGCGGCGGATGAAAACCGCCGGCACGGAACCTGCGGATTCGCCTTGAGAAAACCGGGCGATTGCACCAGTAAAACGGTTGTCGCGCCCGACATCATGCAACTCCCCGACGATTCCCCCCGGCTGCCCAAACCGCCATTTCTGATTGGCGACGGTGTGCTGCTGATCACCGCCTGGGTCATCGCCAGCCACAGCGAGACGCCCTTTCGCTCCGCCCCCCTGCTGGCCATCGTGGTCTGCGTCGCGCTCGGCGCGGTGCTGGCGGCCATCCCCTTCCTCGCGGATTACGCCCGCCAGCAGGACTTGGCGAACACGGAGCGCCAGCGGGCCTTGGAGGCCCTCGCGCGCACCACGGCCGATGCCGCCGAGCAGATCAGCATCGCCGCCGCCGGCCTGCACACCATGGCCGAACACTCCCGAAAAAACCTGGAGTCCCTCGGACAGCTTCCGCAGCAACTTCAGGAAAGGATCGCCGCGGTGAACCAGCGCCTCGTCGAGACGGCCGCCGCCGAGAACGAGACGCTCCGCAAGGAGCTCAGGACCCTCCGCGGCGTCGAGGCCGGCAGGCTGGAGGTCGCGATAGAAAAAATCACCCGCGCGGCCACTGATTTCACCCAGCTCGAAATGGCCTTCCGGGCGCAGGCCACTGCCAAGGCGCTGGCACCGGCCCCCACCCCCGTCAAGGTGCCGGTTGCACTGCCACCGCCGCCCGCATCGGCCTTCAAACCCGCCCAGGTCGAGGTCGCACGACCCAAGATTGCCGTGGTGGCGACGAAGGAAGGGGAGCCAACCCATGAGCCCGCGCCAGTCCCGGTTGAACCCGTGGTCCCGGTCATCGAGCCCCTGTCGCCGGAAGCCGTCGCCGCCGCCGCCGCGATCGCCGCCCACGCGGAGGCCCATGCGGATGAGATGCTCAAGGTCTTCACCAAGGAGGAGGTCTTGCTCACCATGCCGCCGTTCGCACCCCGGCCCGTTTCACCCCCCGCCCCGAAGGTCTCCGCGCCGGCCGTCGAAACGAAGGAGCCCGCCCCCCGGCGCAAACGCACCAAGCCGGCCGAGAATGCCGACCCAGCCGCCAAGGCTCCCGAGGTCACCCCGGTCGCGGCTCTCGAGGTCGCATCGAAGGAAGTCGCCGCGCCGGAGCAGGCCGGTTCAACGCCACCCGCCGCTGTCGCCCCCAGTCCAGCGTCCTCCAAGCCAGAAGCTGCGGCCCTCCCGGTCCCAGACCCCCTCCCGGTCCCGGCGGCCGACGAGGACAACTCAAACTCGCCCATGCTTGAGCTCAGTCTGGGTGATGACACAGCGCTCTCGCCCGCAGCGGGGTTCGAGAACTTTCCGACCCAGCCACCCTTCGGCGACCCGGGCGCGACCCGTTCCCCGCAGGTGGCCACCCAGATGGATAGTTCGATCTCCTCCGACGGCTTTACGCGTCTGGTGGCCACCGCCTACATCGGGATCGGGAACAAGCTGTTCCTGCGGGGGGACGGACCTGGCCTTAGTTGGGACAAAGGTGTGCCACTCCAGTTTGTGTCGATTGGCAAATGGCGTTGGGAGACCCCCGACGCCACCTTGCCCCTCACGGTCAAGCTCTTCAAGAACGACCAGCAGGAATGCACCGTACTGGGACCGGTCACCCTTGAGCCCGGCCGCCAACATGAGGTTGCGGCCGACTTCTAGCCCGAAACCAAACCCACCCCTGTAGCGTCATGGGGAAAGAGGCTTGCCGCGAGCCTCATTCGGTCTAGCCTGCCCCGAAGCCCACCTCCTCTCTCCCCACGCCATGATTTCACGCCTCCTGCCCGCCCTCCTGCTCCTGCCCGCCGCCGCCTTTGCGGCGGCCCTACCCATTGAATTCAACGGGGTCGTCGTCGAGGGGAGCAAGATTCAGGTCTCACTGCTCAATCCCAACACCGGCTCGGCCAAGTGGGTCACCGTCGGGGGCAAATTCGACAACTATATTGTCACCTCATGCAATGTGCTCGCGGTCACGTCGAGCGGGCAGTCCATCCAAAATCCGACCGTGATTCTGACCAACGCTGTCACCAAGGTGGAGATGCCGATTCTCATCAAGTCCTCCCAAATCCTCTCGGCCCCGTCGGCAGGCCAAATCTTCAACAACGGCCAGAACGGGATGGTGACAACCACGACGGTCACAATGGGGCCAAACGGGCCAGTGGTCAGCACCGGCCCGGGTGGGCCCAATGGCCCTGGCGGCCCAGGTGGCCAAGTCGTCCAAGGGACGGTCAATGTTCAGGGTCCCGCGCCGACGCCACCGCCGGCGGCGCCGGCGCCCCCGGCCCCGGGGCCGTAAGTTTCGCCCGGATCAGTCCGGGGAGGACGAGCGCGCCTCGGCAGAAGCAGAACTTGGTCACGGAGGGCACAGAGATAAAACCCGAGTTCATAGAGAAATGCATCGGAAGGTGAGAAAATTTTGCCGTCACCCACCGGGTGGGAGGTTTGCCGCCACTCTGGATTATTTCGGTGGTTTGCTCCGTGAACTCTGTGGCTGGGCTCTGTGTTCTCGGTGAAACCCTTCTGCGCTTTTCAGGGTTCAGCCCAGCAGCAGGGCGATCTGGATGCCGGGGCCGTGAACGCCCTCAATCAGGATGCCCTCGACGTCGGCTGTCTTGGACGGGCCGGTGCACCAGATGATGTTGGGGTCATCGCCCATCGCCGCCACCGCCTGCTGGAGGTCCGCAAAGATGGCAGCCCGGGACAGCACGGCAATGTGCACCCACGGGGTGAGCGCGGCCAGCCGGCGCGTCGTGGCGCGGTCGTCGAGGATGAGCGTGCCGGTCTCGGCGACCGCGCCCGCCGCCGCCGTGATGCCAAACTGGTAGTCATCCACCCGCGCGCGGTCATACTCCGTCTCAACCGTGAAACCCTCGCCGAAATGCGCCGCCAGCCGCGGCCAGAGCGCGGGGTCGCAGTAGCCGTGGAGGTGCTGGTGCTCGCGCAACCAGGCGGCCAGCGCCGCGGCGGAATCGAGCGGGAGTCCGTTGACCGCCACCAGACGCTCGCAAAAGAGGACCCACGGCTCATGCGCCGGCACGAGCCGGCGCATGATGGCCAGCTCGGTATCCCAGTCGGGGAGCGGCGCGCGCTCCTTGAGCGGAGCGAGCGCGTCACGCACGCGGGTGAGGATGGTTTCGCGGTCGTTGCTCATGCGGAGATTGGCCACAAAGAGGCACAAGGGGCATGTCCGGTGGCAAGCACCTGCGTCGCGCCGATAGGCGCGCTGTGACGTGGCTGGCCGAAGAAACGGATTTTTGTGCTTTTTGTGGCCATGGCTTGGTCAGGAAGGGCGGGGGGATTGACCACCGGAGGTCGGTGGCGGCGCGCCCGGCGATCGCGCCCTACCCTTCAACCAGTGGCGGAACTCGCCGCCGCGCCAGGCGGGGAGCGAGCGTTTGCCCTCCCAGGCGCGCAGCGCGGGGATGGGCAACATTTTCGTGGGGAGATAATTGATGATCCTGCCGCCCAGGAGCGCGGCTTTCCACGCAGTGGGCTGCGAGGCGAGCAACGACCAGGCCCCCATCGGGGGAGTCCCGGCGGCCGCGGCGGCGGAGTGCTCGCGCTTGCCTTTCTCCCGCAGGCGCAGGAGCAGGTCGGGGATGGGGATGTCCACGGGGCAGACTTCGTTGCACGCCCCGCACAGCGACGACGCCTTGGGCAGGTCGGCTTTTTCCGGAAAATCCTTTCCCATCAGCAGCGGTGACAGCACCGCGCCGACCGGGCCGGGATAGACACTGCGGTAGGCGTGCCCGCTCGCCTGGCGGTACACGGGGCAGACGTTGAGGCAGGCCCCGCAGCGGATACAACGGAGGATGTCGCGGCAGTCGCTGGCGAGCACGTCGGTGCGGCCGTTGTCCACGAGGATCACGTGCATCTCGTCGGGGCCGTCGGGCTGGGCGGGCGCGCGGGGGCCCGTGATGAACTCGGTATAGACGGTGAGCTGCTGGCCGGTGCCGCTGCGGCCGAGGAGGTTGAGCAGCAGGCCGAGGTCCCGGTCGCGCGGGAGGATCTTCTCGATCCCCACCATCGCGATGTGGCAGCGGGTCGCGGCGAGGCAGAAGCGGGAGTTGCCCTCGTTGGTCACCAGCACAAGCCGGCCGCTCTCGGCCACGAGGAAATTGGCCCCGGTCAGCGCAACATCGGCCACGAGGTATTTCTTGCGGAGAAAGTCCCGGGCGCGGCGGGTGATGGTCTGCGGGTCGTCGTTGTAGGCCCCGAGGCCGTTTTTCTCGAACGAAGTGGCGATGTCGCGGCGGTTCTTGTGGATGATCGGCTTGACGATGTGCGAGGGGTGGTCGTGATCAATCTGCACGATGAACTCGCCCAGGTCGGTCTCCATGCACTCGACCCCGTTTTTCTCCAAAAAATGCGCGAGCTCGGTCTCCTCCGAAACCATGGTCTTGGCCTTGACCATCCTGGTCGCGTTCCGGGCGCGCATGATGGCGAGCACCGCTTCATTGGCCGCTTCGGCCGTGGCGGCCCAGTGGACGATGACGCCGTTGGCCTTCAGCTTCGCCTCGATGGCCGGGAGGTAGGTGTCGAGGTTCTCGATGACGTGCTGTTTGATCTCGCCGGCGAGCTGGCGGAGCCGGTCGGGATCGGGGTAATGATCGAAGAGGACCTGCGTGCGCTTCTCGTGCCCCTTTTTCGAGCCATCATAGACCGCCGCGCGCGTGGACGGGCGCAGGTGGGCGGCAAACTGGTCGATCTGCTGGAATTTCATGAAGGGATTTTACAGGAGGAAACAGAGGAAGGATTCTCCCCGCGGATGACGCGGATCCTCCTTCGACAAGGCTTTGGAGGACACGGTCGGCACGGATGACGGAGATGGATTTGAACAGAAGGGCACGAAGGAAACGAAGTGAGGGAGAAGGGGGACAAACCTGGAGCGTTAACCACCGATGAACACTGATTGTCACTTATACGGAGCGCTCGGACGCGGGCGGGCGTCGCGCCGATAGGCGCGCTGGGACGGTCCCCTGCGGGTGAGCGCCATTTTGTGCCTCTTTGTGGCCATCAAATCAGCCCTCCGTTTTTCAGGGCGTCGCGGAGAACTTGGGCGAGGTGCTGGGTTTTGACCGGACGGCCGTCCTTCTCGGCCAGGCCGCCGAGGTGCATCAGGCAGCTCATGTCGCCGGACACCAGGACGTCGGGTTTCGCCGCGCGCAGGTGGTCCAGCTTCAGCTCGCCCATGCCGGCGGAGATGTTCGGGAAACTGACCGAAAAGGTCCCGCCGAAGCCGCAACACTGCTCCCCCTCGCCGAAGGGGGCGAGGGTGAGACCCGCGACGGAGCCGAGCAACTGCTCGGCCGCCGCGCTGCTCGGCGTGCCGCGACCGTGACAGGAACGATGAAAGGCGATGCGTGCGTCGTAGCGCCCCGGCCAGGTCGTGACCCCCAGGCCGTGGACAATGAAGTCGGCCAGTTCCCAGGTGCGCCGGCCGAGCGCCGCGACGGCGGGCAGGTCGGCCTCCCTCTCAAACTCCAGCAGCGCGCCGTGAAACATCATGGCCGCACACGATCCGCTCGGCACGACGACCGGGCAGTCGCCGGCGAAAGTCTCCACGGTGTGGCGCACGACCTTGCGGGAGGCCGGCCAGTCGCCGCCGTTGAAGGCCGGCTGGCCGCAGCAGGTCTGCGCCGCGGGAAACTCCACGGTGCAGCCCAGGTGCTCGAGCACCTCGACGGTCGCGCGGGCCGCGTCGTCGTAAAACGCGTCGCACAGGCAGGTCGCCATGAGCTGCACCCGGCGGCCGGCATCGGGGCGGATTCGGTCGGCGAGGTTCATGCGCCTTCAAGCACGACGGGGTTGGTGAGCTCGCCGATCTTTTCAATCGCGACCGTCATGGTGTCACCGGGTTTCAGCCAGCGAGGCGGGGTGCTGGCCATGCCGACGCCGTGGGGGGTGCCGGTGAAAATCACCGTGCCGGCGGGGAGGGTGGTGCTGCCGCTGAGGAACTCGATGAGGGTCGGCACGTCAAAGATCATGTCGTTGGTGTTCCAATCCTGCACCCGTTCACCGTTGAGGATCGTGGCGATGGTCAGGGCGTTGGGGTTGGGGATCTCGTCGCGGGTGAGGAGACGCGGACCGAGCGGCGCGAAGGTGTCGAAGGATTTGCCACGGCACCACTGGCTGCCGCCAAACTGCTTCTGCCAGTCGCGGGCCGACACGTCGTTGCCGCAGGTGTAGCCGAGCACGAAGTCGAGCGCGCGGGCGCGGGGCACGTTTTTGCAGGTTTTCCCGATGACGACCACGAGCTCGCACTCATAGTCCACCTCGTGGCTGGCCAGATGGGTGGGGAGCTGGATCGGGTCGCCGGGGTTTTGGAGCGCCCCAAGGTTCTTGAAGAACACCACGGGGAATTCGGGAATCTTCGCCTTGGTCTCCTCGGCATGGCGCCGGTAATTGAGGCCGATGCAGATCATCTGCACCGGCACGACCGGCGCCAGGAGCTTGGCGACCTCGGCCCGGCGGGAGGTGACCTGGTGCGCGCCAAAGATGTCGCCCTCAATGGCGAGGGCGGAGCCGTCGGGCTGCTCGCTGGCATAATGCGCCTGCCCGGCGCGGTCGAGGTAACGGATGATTTTCACGCCCTAGTTTCATCCGGTTCGTCGCGCCCGCGCAAGCCGCAAGGCGGCTTTGGGCCGGGCGCTTCTCACTTTATTGCAAGACAACTCAGGAGCCGCTCGATTTGGCTTTCGGATTAAGCGCAAAGCCGCGAAGCCGCCAAGGCCAGATCGTGGAAACGCGGAGGGATGAAAGTGCGGAAGGGAACCCGGATTTTGTCCCCAAGAGGCCCGAAGATTCATTCACGTTACGCCGCGCGGTCTCCACGCGCCTATCGGCCGATGGGGCGCCTCGCCCCAGGAAAAGCTTTTTGCGCCTTTTCGTGGCCAAACTCCGCCCCTCCGCGTCTTTGCCGCTTGGCGTCTTTGCGCTTAATCCGAATTTTGCCTGCAACCGGACGGAGGCCAGCCCTCAACCACAGCCTGCAAGAAACTGGGATGCGCCCCCTTGGGTCCGTGCCGGGCGCAGCATCGGCCTTCGCCTTTTGGCTACGGCCCGACAAGAGTCTGCGCCCCTACAAAACGGCATGGGTGGGCTCAGAGCGCCGGGCCGAGGGTCTTCGACTGGCCCGGACTTAGGTTCAGGTCCACGATCTTTTCCCCGTAGCGGACTTTTCCGCCGGTGCCGGTGACACTCGTGATGGTGGCCGAGGTCAGCTTTCCGTCCTTCCAGGCGGCATCCACCGCGAAGCCGCCGCGGGCGCGCAGGCCATGGAACGCCCCGGTCGCCCAGGCCTTGGGGAGCGCCGGCAGCAGGGTGATCTCGGGCGTCTGGCTTTGCAGCAGCATCTCGCAGATCGCAGCCGTGCCCCCCAGGTTGCCGTCGATCTGAAAGGGCGGGTAGTTTTCAAACAGGTTGGCGGAGGTGCCAGCGGTCCGGTCGTTGGGCGAGTAGGCCAGCTCGTGCCGCAGGCGCGCGTAGGCGTTTTCCCCGTCGAGCAGACGCGCCCACATGGCGGTGCGCCAGGCAAACGACCACTCGGTCGCGCCGTTGTCGCCGCGCGCGTTGATGGTGACCTTGGACGCGGCAAACCAGGCTGGCGTCTGCGGCGTGATCTGGTGCCCGGGATAGAGGCCGAACAGCTGCGAGATGTGGCGGTGATGGTCGGTCGGGGTGTCGAGCTGGCCGACATCCGACGCCTGGCCCGTCTTTTCCGTCATCCATTCCATCAACTGGCCCCAGGTGCCAACCTTGGGCAGGGCGAGGTGGTCGCGCAGGTTGGCGATCTCGTCGCGAAACGCCCGGTCGTTGCCCAGCACGTCCGCCGCGTGGACGCTGTTGTCAAACAGGTCCCACAGCAGCTCCTGGTCATAGGTGACCCCGTCCTCATGCGGGCCGTGCTCGGGCGACCAGCCATTGGGTGCGACGTAGGTGCCGTCGGGCAGCTTTTTCATGTCGTCCTCCCAAAACTGGCAGACCTCCTTCATCAACGGATACGCAGTTTCGGCGAGAAACTTTTTGTCCTGCGTGAACAGGTAGTGCTCGTAGAAATGCTGGGCATACCAGGCGTTGGCGCTCTTGTTCCAAGTGTAGTCGGTCTGGCCCCATGGGGTGGACTGCGTGGCCACCGCCCAGCCGCGCACGGGCTGGCCCTCGGCCGAGAGAAACGACTCGACAGGATCGCCGGCCCGGGGCGGGCGCGGCGAATTACCCGCCAGGGCCTGGGCGGCCGTGCGCGCGACAATGATGCGGTAGGAGGGGATCATCGCCTCGACAAAGTTGAACAGCGGCAGGGTGCATTCGCCAAGGTTGGTCGGCTCGGCGGGCCAGTAGTTCATCTCGATGTTGATGTTGGTGTGGTAGTCGGAACCCCAGGAAGGGCTGTTGCTCGCGTTCCACAGGCCCTGCAGGTTGGCCGGGAGGCTGTCGCGCGAGGACGACATGAGCAGGTAGCGGCCAAACTGGAAGAATAGCGCCTCGAGGCCCGGATCGTTGCCGTTGGCCTTGTAGGCGGCGAGGCGCCGGTCGGTGGGGAGCGTGAGGGTTGCAGGCGCGGTCTCGCCGAGGTTCAGGTCGACCCGGCCGAACAACGCGCGGTAATCCTGCTCGTGCTCCGCCAGCAGCGTCGCGGCGGGCTTTTTTGCGGCGGTGTCAAGCTGCGCGGTGAGGCGCGCGTGCGGATTCTCACCCTGATAGTGCGTGGCATAGTCGAAGGCGTAGCTCGTTCCGGCGCCGAGGAGGATGGTGAGCGCGTCGCAGCCGGTGAAGGTGAGCTTGTTGCCCTCCACTCCCAAGGTGCCGCCTTCCGGGAGGAGCTTGAGCTGACTCTCATAGGTGGTCGGGTTGGCCGCCAACCCTGCGCCGCGACGGCCACCGCGTCCACCGGCAGGCGCGGCCGGCGGTGCCCCCACCCGCGCCGACCCGGCCAGGCTCCCGGCGGCCATGATACGGTCAACGGCGGCCGTGATCGTGGCCCCGTGCATGTCTGTGAGCTCAATGCTGCCGGTGTAGGAGCCGGGTTTGCTTGCCGTGAAATGAAGCACCATCACCTGCGCGGGGTGGCTGGCAAAAATCTCGCGTTGAAAGGTCACCCCACCCTTCGTGTAGGCCACATGGGCGGTGCCGTGCTCGAGGTCGAGGTCACGCGTGTAGTTCGTCGACCCGACGTCGTGGCCGGGCAGGTTGAGCAAAAGGTCGCCGAACGCCTGGTAGGTACCGCGGACCGTCTCGGTGCCGGTCCACAGCGTGATGTCGTTGAACTGGAGCTGCTCCTGCGCGAGGCCACCAAACACCATGGCGCCGATGCGGCCGTTGCCGATCGGCAACGCCTCCATCCAGCGCGCCGCCGGCTGGTCGTAGCGCAGGGTGAGGTCAGCGGCGGGGGCTGGTGCGGCGAGCGCCAGCACGAGCGGGGCCAGCTGAAGTGCGAAGGACCTGGGCATGGCAGCGGAGCGTTATTTCAAGGTCAGGCCGGTGATCTTGAGCGCGGAGGCAAACTCACTCGGCAGGCTGGCGGGGAGATTCACCTTCAGGCCGGATGCATCCTGTGTGAAAGTCACCGGCTCCGACGAGCCGAGCCACTCGACCTGGTCGATTTTACCGGCGGGCGCCTTGCCGGCGGCGAGCGCGGGGAGTACCACCTCGTGGCCGGCGACCGGCTTCTCCACGATCGCGTAAAGTGTGTCGCCTTTCTTGGTGTAGCGGATGTCACCCTCGCCGGCGGTCGTCCAGGTGCGGGTGCCGTAGATGGCGTCGCCGTTCACCCCGAGCCACCGGCCCACCCCCAGGAGGATCTGCTGCTGTTCCTCCGGGATTGTGCCGTCGCCCTTGGGCGAGATGTTGAGCATGAGCGCGCCGCCGCGGCAGGTGTCCTCGATGAGGGTGCGCACGACCCCGGCCGAGGTGGTGAGCTTCATGCCCTCGACATAGCCGAATTTCTCGCCGATGGGGTCGTCCACCTCCCAGACGTTGGCGGTCGGGACCAGCGGCTTGGGCGCGCGGCCCTGGCGCTCGTAGTCGAGCACGCTGCCGGCGAGGTAGGCGTCGCTCTTGGTGCTGAGGGTGACCTGCTTGCCCCAGGTGACGGCCCGGTTATAATAGTAGGCGGCGACCGCGAGCTTGAGCGGGTCGAAGACCCGGCCGTTGACCCCGTTGTCGAACCACAGGAGATCGGGCTGGTATTTGTCGATCAACTCGTCGTTCTCCTTCACCCAGGTGGACAGAAATTTCACCAACGCCTCCGGGCTGCGGTCGGCCACCAGGTAGAAATCGGCGTAGGCCGGATCGTAGAGATCGGTTTTCAGGTCCGCCTTGGGCGTGACGATGAAGGTGAAATGCTCCATGCCGTGGTTGGAGACCCCGAACTTGAGCCCCTGTTTGCGAACGGCGGCGCCAAGGTCGCCGATGAGGTCGCGCTTGGGCCCGAAGTTTTTCGAGTTGAACCGGGTGTAGGCGCTGTCCCAGTTGGCGAAGCCGTCGTGGTGCTGGGCGGTGGGCACGATGTATTTGGCCCCGGATTTCTTGAACAGCGCCGCCCACACGTCGGGATCGAATTTCGTCGCATACTGGTCGGCGAGCTTGATGTAACCGAAGGTGTCGAGCGGGCCGAACTTATCGACGTGAAACTGTTCGATCGCGGCGTTGCCCCCGTAAATGTATTTCTCATACCATTCGCTTTGGTGGGCCCCGACCGAGTAGAGCCCAAAATGCATGAAGATGCCGAACTTGGCATCGAGGAACCATTCGGGGGTCTGGTAGCTGGCCTTGATCGAATCCCAGGTGGGGGCAAACGGCCCGGCGGGGATCTTGGGTGTGTCCACCAGCGCCGCCGCCACCTGGTCGCGGGAAGCGCGGGGGCCGGACTGGGCGAGCGCCGGAAGGGCGGCGACCGCAGCCAGCATGACCAGCAGCGCGGACCGAACCGAATGAGGGCCAAACCACCAGCCCGGGACGACGCTGACGCGAAAGATATTCATGGGGAAAGGAAGCCGAGCATGCGGTGATCGCCGCCGCCGTCAGCTAAATTTGGGGTCATGGGTGGAGCGCGACGTCCCCGGAGCGCTCCGGCGCGAAACCGGGAACAAACTTATCCCGTGCCCACCCGTCGGCAATGGCTCAGATTGCCTATATTGTAGGTTGCGAGCTTGCCTCGCAACGGGGCGCGACAAGCGCGCCACCTGCCTCGGCAAAGCCAAACTGAGCCACTACCAACGCGTCACGAGGCTGGACATTGGCCGGGAAATCGGGGTGAGTTCGGGGTGGTCTGCGGCGCCCAGAACGGAACCAGGGCGCAGCCAGACCGCGCCCCTCCCCTCCAACCCTGCCCCAGGCCTGAAGCTCGTTCTTTCGGACCGTGGGCAACAAGCAATCCCTCCAACCCCATTCATGAATACCAACCCCGAACGGCGCGTCCAGCGGTCGCGCCCCACCTTTCAGCCTCAGGCCGCAGCCGTCCGTGGCGCGGGTCGCCGCGCGCTGGCCGTCTGGGCCGCCGCGCTTGGGCTGGTCCCCGCCGGCCTCGCGGCGGCGGGCCCGGGACTGCCGGAACCGGTCACGCTTTCATCGGGCTGGCTGATGCAGGATGCGGCCCAGGTGAAAGCCACCGGCGACGTGATCTCCACCACCGGGTTTGACGTCCCGCAGTATTCACCAATCCCTTACGCGCCCCCGCCGAGCGCCCGGGAGAATGCCCCGACCGCGACCACGATCCCCGACTCGCTCCGCAACGCCGCGCGGGCCGGCGGGCGCGGCGGACGCCGGGGGGGAGCGGCGGCGGTCGCCGCTCCCGCCCCCGCTCCCGCCCCCGCTCCGGCAGCCCCAGCGGCCACGCCGGCGGCGATGGCGGAGGGCTGGCCGTTCAACCCCGAGGCCAACCGCCCAAGCTTCTCCTCCGCGTGGGTGCAGGCACCCGGACCCACGTCCGCTCATTGGTATCGCGCCACCGTGCCGGGCACCGTACTGACCACCCTGGTCGACAACCAAGTGTATCCGGAGCCGCTCTACGGCGAAAACAACCGGCCCAACATCATCCCGGAGAGCCTGAGCCAGACTTCCTACTGGTATCGCACGCCGTTCACCGTGCCGGCGGCTTTTGCCGGCCGGCAGGTCTGGCTGAATTTTGCGGGCATCAATTACATCGCCGATGTGTGGGTCAACGGCACGCAGGTCGGCACGATCCGCGGTGCATTCATGCGCGGCCGCTTCAACGTGACGGCGCTGGTCCGGCCGGGTGAAACCGGCGCGCTGGCGGTCCTGATCCATCCCCCGCCCCACCCCGGCGACCCCTGGGAAAAAACCGTCGCCAACGAGCGCGGTCCCAACGGGGGCGGTGCCAACGGCGCGCTTGGCCAGGACGGGCCGACGTTTGTCGCCTCCATCGGCTGGGACTGGGTGCCGGGCATCCGCGACCGCCAGATGGGCATCTGGCAAAAGGTCACGCTGACGGCCAGCGGGCCTGTGCTCGTGCAGAATCCGTATGTCACCACGGCGCTCCCGCTGCCCAAGACCGACTCGGCCGATGTGTCCATCGAAACCACGTTGCAGAACACCTCCGACACCCCACAGACCGGCGTGCTCACCGGCCGGCTGGGCGAGGTCGCGTTCCAGTCGGCGCCGGTCACCCTGCCCGCGAAGAGCTCGCAGGTGGTCAAGCTCAACCCCGCCAACACGCCGCAACTCCGTCTCGCGAACCCGCAGCTATGGTGGCCCAACGGGCTGGGCGAGCCGCACCTCTACCCGCTGCACCTTAGCTTCGATCTCAACGGCGCACCCTCCGACACCCAGGATCTCAAGGTCGGTCTCCGCACCATCACCTACACGCTGCCAACGATGGCCACGCCGACCAACCTCGTGCTGGTCGTCAACGGCGTGCCGGTCTTTGCCAAGGGCGGCAACTGGGGCATGGACGAGGCGCTCAAACGCATCCCCGCCGAGCGTCTCGACGCCCAGGTCCGGCTGCACCAGTCCGCCAACTACAACATTATCCGCAACTGGGTCGGGCAGGCCACGAGCGAGGATTTTTATGCCGCCTGTGACCGATATGGCATCATGGTCTGGAACGACTTCTATCTCGCCAACGGCTCGAACGGCCTGAACCCGGCCGATCCCGCCTTTTTCCTGACCAACGTGCGGGACTCCGTGCTGGCCTACCGCAACCATCCCGCGATCGCGGTGTGGTGTGGGCGGAATGAGACGAATCCCCCGGCCGCCATAGACGCGGGCTACCGGCAGATCATCACGGAACTGGACCCGGCACGGTTCTACCAGCCGAACTCGTCCCAGGGCAACGGGGCCTCCTCCAACGGCGGCGGTTACAGCTGGCGCCCCCCGTCCACGTTTTACGCCAACGCCAACTTCGCGTTCAACACCGAGTGCGGCACGGCCTCCATCCCGAACCTGGAGTCCATCCAGTCCTGGCTGCCGGAGAAGGACTGGTTCGGCCCCAACTTTCCCAACGACGACTGGGCCGAGCATGATCTGGTGACCGGTGCGGGCAACGTGGCCGGCCCGAACCAGTTTCAGGGCATGATCACCACCCGCTACGGGGCCTACCACAACCTGCCCGAGTTTGTCCGCAAGGCGCAGCTGGCCAACTACGAGGATTTCCGCGCGATGTATGAGTCGCGCGAGGCGCGGATGTTCGCGCCCTGCACCGCCATCATCACTTGGATGAGCAACCCCGCGCAGCCGTGTTTTGTGTGGCAGGTGTATGACTACTCGCTGGAGCCGTTCAGCTCGTTCTTCGGTGTGCAAAAGGCCTGCGAGCCCGTCCACATCCTGATGACGCAGGACACCGCCAACGATGTCACCGTGATCAACAACACGGTGCAGCCGCTCACGGGCTTCAAGGCCCGGGTGCAGATCTACAACCTCGACGGGACGAAGCAATATGACGAAACCGCGCCGGTGCCGGACGCCGCCCCAACCGCCGCGACCCGGCTCGCCGCTGTGCCCACGCCCAAGGGCCTCTCGCCGGTTCACTTCGTGAAGCTGGCGCTGCTCAACGCGGCCGGCCAAGTGGTGTCGGACAACTTCTACTGGCGGGAGACGGTGGCGAACAACCTGACCGCACTCGACGGCCTCCCCGACGTGACGCTCGGCTCCACCCTCGTCCGCCACGATGCGGGCGGCAAAGTCCTCCTCGACGTGACGCTGACGAACCCGACCGCCCACGTCGCGGTCATGGCCCATGTGCAGTTGCGCAACCAACGCACGAACCAACGCGTGCTGCCGGTCTTTTATACCGACAACTACGTCTCGCTGCTCCCCGGCGAGAGTCGGACCCTCACGATCGAGGCGGCGGCCAAGGAACTCGGGAGCGACCAGCCGCTGGTGGTGCTGGACGGCTGGAACACGACGACCACGGCGCAAGCCTTCACCGCCGGCGGACGCTCCAGCATCGCACCCAACACCGCCGCGCTGATCCCTTTCGCCGTGCGGATGAAGCCGGTGACCGCCGCCCCGTCGGTCACGACGAACTGAGCGGCGGAAACAAGGGTTGAGTTAAACCGGCGCGCGGGCATGCTGGTGGTCTTGGCTCCCGCCTTTTCCAACACCATAATTTTACCGCTGGCCGCGGGCGACGTCGCGCCCGGGCCGCTGGCGGCGGCGTTCGCCCTGGGGGTGGCGGCGGCGGTTTTGGCGGTGTGGGCGGCCACCCGGCAGGCCCGCCGCCAGGCGCGGGACCGGGCCGCCCAACTGGCCGAGGTCGCGGGGCGCGAGGCGGCGGTCGCGGCACAGGCGGCGCGGCAGCAGGCCGAGGAGGAGATCGCCGCGCGGCGCGCGGAGTCGAACCGGGAGTTTGACCGGCGGGAGATCGAGTGCGAGCTGCGGCTGCGCGAAATCCGCTCGCACGAGGAGTCGCTGGCCCTGCTCGACCACCAGCTGGAGCAGAAGAGCGAGCGACAGGCCCGCGAATCGGCCGCCATCCGGCAGGCCCGCGACGCCATCCGGGCCCTCTCCAAATCCGTGCGCCAGCGGCTCGAGGGGGTGGCGCACATGGACGCCGGCGCCATCCGGCAGGCGCTGCGCGAGGAGGTGCAGGTCGAGTGCCAGGACGAGCTTCGCGCCCTGCGGCGCGCGACCCTGGAGCGCTCCGAGCAGGACTGCCAGAACGAGGCGAAGCGCATCCTGATCGCCGCCATGCAACGGCTGGCGACCAAGCCGAACAACGACCTGATGGTCACACTCGTGACGCTGCCCACCGAGGAGATGAAGGGCCGCATCATCGGCCGCGAGGGCCGCAACATCAAGGCGTTCGAGGCGGCGACCGGGGTCACGCTGCTCATCGACGAGTCGCCGCAGGTCGTGCTCGTGTCGTCCTTCGACCCGGTGCGCCGCGAGGTCGCCCGCGTGGCCCTCGAGGCGCTGGTGAAGGACGGGCGCATCCACCCGGCAACCATTGAGGAGTTCGTCACCCGCGCGCGCGCGGAGATCGACCTCCATGTGCAGCAGGCGGGCGAGGACGCCGTCCAACGGCTCAGCATCAACGGGCTGCACCCGGAGGTCATCCGGCTGCTCGGCCGCTTGAAATACCGCTTTTCCCACACGCAAAACGTCCTCGACCACTCGGTCGAGGTGGGGTTCCTGTGCTCCATGCTCGCGAGCGAGCTCGGGCTCGACCCCGCGGTCGCGAAACGCGCCGGGTTGCTGCACGATGTGGGCAAGGGCATCGAGGGGGACTACGAAGGCAGCCACGCCACCATCGGCGCGGATTTTGTGCGCCGTCACGGGGAGACGGACATCGTCGTCAACGCCATCGCGGCGCACCACGAGGAGGTGAAGCCCGAGACCGTGTATGCGGGTCTCGTGATCCTGGCTGACACGGTGTCCGCCGTCCGGCCCGGGGCGCGGGCGGAGGGGATGATGAGCTACATCCAGCGGCTCGACCGGCTCGAGAAGCTGGCGATGACCCTGGAGGGCGTGCAGCAGGCCTACGCGATCCAGGCCGGGCGCGAGGTGCGCGTGGTGGTCAACCCGCAGAGCGTGACCGACGAGCAGGCCCGCGAGCTCACCCGCACCCTGCGACACAAGATCGAGGAGGAGCTGCAATACCCGAGCACGATCAAGATCACGGTCATCCGCGAAAGCCGGTTCACCGAGACGGCGACGTGAAAGAGGAAATTTGTCATGGGTTATGGCTTATCGCTTATTGGGTCATTTCGGCATCGGCCCCGGAATTATCCTGTAAGCTTTCCAAAGCGGGCGGTTGCTTCTTGGTTCACGGTTGTCGTTGGTTTGGAAATCCGCAAAATCACCCAATTGGAAATAGCCATTGACCAATAAGAAATCTCCGTCCCCTCCCCCCCTCATGTCCGACCCGAAAATTCTCGAGACCTTCCCGAACCCCGCGCCGCGCCGGGACTATGTGATCGAGCACACGCATCATGAGTTCACCTCGTTGTGCCCGCTCACCGGCCATCCGGATTTTGCGATCATCACGGTGCGGTATGTTCCCGACAAAACCTGCGTCGAGCTGAAGTCGCTCAAGCTCTACTTTCACGCCTTTCGCAACGAGGGGGTCTTCTTTGAGGCGGCGACGAACCAGATTTGCGATGAACTCGGCTCCGCCCTGCGGCCCCGCAGCCTGACCGTGGTCGCGGACTGGAAGGCCCGCGGCGGCTTCACCTCGCGGATCACCGCGGAGTGGCAGCCGGGACGGCGGAAAAAGTAGCCCAGGCCTCCTGGCCGGCCCGGCGGCGAAAGATCAAACCGAACGGAGGCGGGGCCGCGTAACCCCGGCGCTTGCGGCCCGTCAACAAGGGGAACACGCTGCCACCATGAAACCACCCCGTGCCCTCCCGGTCCTCTTCCTTCTCCTCGTTGGCCTGGCGCGGGCGGCCGACCCCGGCCCGGCGCCGGAGCTCCGCGGGGAGATCACGGCGGGCAACGACCTTCGTTTTGCCCTCGCGCTGCCGGGTGGCGCCCAGACGGCGTGGGTGGGGATCGGGGAAACCTTCGAGGGATGGAAGGTGACCGACTACAACCCAACGACTGACAGCCTGGCGCTGAACAAGGCCGGGGCCGAGGCGATCGTGCGGCTCTCCAACAGCGTCATCACGACGTCCGCGACCGCAGGGGGCGCCGCGACCACCCCGGCCCCGAACCGCAGTGCCACCAAGGCCACCCCGGCGGAAGCCGAGGACGTTTTGGACAAGATGCGCTTTGACCAGATGATGGGCCTCATGCTGGAGCAGCAGAAAAAGGCCGCGACCAGCCTGGTGCGGCAGATGGCGGCCCAGGCCGGGGCGGCCGGGACGTCGGCGGCGGACCAAGCCTTTCAAGGCCGCCTGCTGGACGCGATGTTTGCGGAGCTGACCCCCGCCGCGATGCGCGGCGACGTCGCCCGCGCCTATAGCGAGGTTTTCACCAAGGAGGAGCTGGCGGGGCTGGCCAGTTTCTACACCTCGCCGACCGGCCAGGCTCTGGTGGGCAAACAAGCGGAAATCTCCCAACGCCTGATGGCGGTGATGACACCGCACCTGCTGGCGGCCCTGCCCAAGGTGCAGCAGATGGCGCGGGATTTTTCCGCCGGACGGACCGCCGGGAAATAGGCCGCGCGCCAGCAGCGTGCCTCAGGGGGCGGGGGCAGCCGCCGCCGGCTTTTTCCTGCCGGCCTTGGCGGCGGGCGTCGCGACGGGCCAGCCGTCCTTGCGCAGCTCCTCGGACGAAAGATACTCACCGATCAGCTTGTCGCTCTGATAGACGCGCAGCCAGACCCCCTCAAACTTGGTGTTGACGAAGGTGTTCGTGCCGGTGGCGACCCAGGTGCCTTCCACCAGCTGGGTCGCAGTCACGCCGACCGCCGAAGTGCGGAAGGTCTGCGAGCCCTTGGGGTCCAGTTTGGCGATCGCCTCGGTGCCGACCTGGTGGACCAGCGGCTGCGTGGCCGGGTCGCCGACCCCCGCCTCCCTGGTGCGGCGGTAGAACAACCGGTAATCGGCGCGGAGGTTCTGCCCCGTCAACCCGCTGGCGTTGGTGAGCGTGAAGCTGTAACCCCAGTCCTCCACGGTGACGACCTCCCCCGGAGTCTCGGACCGCTTGGAGCCAAACCGGGCGCGACTGGCGCCGATGGTGAGGGTGATGGGCTTTGCCGCCTGCGCCTTGTCCGCATACGCGAGATCGTCGGGCGAAAGCAAGGTGCGGGCGATATGCACCACCGGGCCGTCCTCGCGTTGGACCGTAATTTCCTGCGCGTTGGCCTCGACGAAGACCCCGGTGAGGCTGCGGCCCTGCAGGTCAGTCCAGGTGCGCGCGACCTCCTGCGCCCACCCGGACGCGGCCACCAGCATCCCGAGCAGGACGATCACGGGGAATTTCATCACAGCCTGAGTCTGATCCAAAGGCGCTTGTCCCGCAATCTTTCATCCCAACTCACCTCACAGGATTCAGGGCCGCAATTACTTGGGCGTGCAGGCCGGGGCCGGCCGCAACGATCGAGTTCCCCCGCATGGGGTCGCCGCCCTGCCAGTCGGTGATCAAACCGCCGGCACCCCGCACGACCGGGACGAGCGCGGCGATGTCCCACGGGTTCATGACCGGGTCGCACATGACATCGGCCCAGCCGCCCGCCAGCAGGAAATAACCGTAAGCGTCACCCCAGGTGCGCACCAGGCCGACCCGCCCGGCCAGGTCCGCAAAGGCGGGGCCGTTTTGGAACCGGGTGGGGTTGAGGGGGTCGCTGGTCAGGAGCGTCGCTTCGGCCAGCCGGGAACAGGTGCGCAACCGCACCGGGCGGCCGTTGAGGACGGTGGTGGTGCCGTCGCCGAGCATGAGCTGGCCGAGCGCGGGCAGGTTGATCGCACCGAGCACCGGCTCGCCGCAGTGCAGGAGCGCGATGAGGGTGCCGAACAGCGGCACCCCGCTGATGAAGGACTTCGTGCCGTCGATCGGATCGAGCACCCACACCCACTCGGCGGAGGGGCGGTCCTCGCCCAGCTCCTCGCCGATGACCCCGTGGGAGGGAAATTTCTTCGCAATCAGCGCGCGCAGCAGCTCCTCCGCGCCCCGGTCGGCCGCAGTCACCGGCGACTGGTCGGCCTTGAGGTCAACCGCGAGACCGGGCACGCCGAAAAACGGATGGATAAAATCACCGCTGGCGGCGGCCAGCTCGGCGAGGAAGGTGCGGTAGGGCGTCAAATCCACCCGGAAGTTGAAACTGCGAAACCCATGAAACACACGCGAATTTTTACCCGCGGGCAGGAGGGCCGAAGGCAACCACGGATTACACGGATCCACACGGATCCGTTCAGAAGCCATGAATCCGAATTTTAACACGGAGGACACGGAGCGCACGGAGGGAACAATCCGGGGACCCAGAGGGGGATGGTGACGTGGAGAGGACCAAGGCCACGAGGTTGGTCCGGCCTGAGTTCCTGAGTTCCAGATTCGGAATTGAATGTGGAAATCAGGAAATCAGGGACGGAAGGAACGGAGGGTTGTAACCACGGATAAACACGGATGGACACGGATGGGATTGAATCGGAGTGGGGACACGGAGTTCACAGAGAACCGGGCCGAGGACACGGAGGACGGAGTTTTTGACCACGGATCGTCACGGATGGGATGGTGTCGGAGCAGAAGTTGTAACACGGAGGACGCGGAGCACACGGAGGAGCAGAGTGAGAGAAGACCAAGGCCCAGAGACTGGTCTGGCCTGAGTTCCTGATTCGGAATTGAATATGGAAATCAGGAAATCAGGGACGGAAGGAACGGAGGGTTGTAACCACGGATAAACACGGATGGACACGGATGGGATTGAATCGGAGTGGGGACACGGAGTTCACAGAGAACCGGGCCGAGGACACGGAGGACGGAG